>DASZOZ010000013.1:0-72167 GCA_035550515.1 Allostellaceae bacterium | reverse complement strand
CGGCCCCGATCGCCATGGCGAGCGGCGCCCCGGCGGCGAAGCCGAAGATCAGCGCAACCAGTGCCGCGCCGACCGTCTGACCCAGCAGCCGCGCCGTCCCGATCATGCCGCTCGCGCCGCCGCTGCGTTCGGGCGGCGCGGCGTTGATGATGGCGCGGTTGTTGGGCGACTGGAACAGGCCGAACCCGGCGCCGCACACCGCCATGCGCCAGGCGATGTCGACCGCGCCGGGATGCGCCGGCAGCAGCGCCAGCAGCGCGATCCCCGCACCGAACGCGGCCAGCCCGATGCCGCCGAGAATGCCCGCCGGATAGCGGTCGGCGAGGCGGCCGGCGAGTGGCGCCATCACCGCCGTCATCAGCGGCCACGGCGTCATCAGCAGCCCGGTCTCCACCGCCGAGCGCCCGAGCTGGGTCTGCAGATAAAACGGCAGCGCGACATACGCCATCATCTGCGCGACAAACGAGCAGATCGAGGTCGCGATCGACAGCGAGAACAGCCGTCCGCGCAACAGGTCGACCGGCAGCAGCGGCCAGGCGCGGTGCGACTCGCGCCACACCATAACGACGCCGACGATCAGCGCCGCCACGCCTTCGAGCGCGACCAGAACGAGGTTCTCATGATGCCCGACGCCGTCGATCGTCGCGATGATCAGCGCAAAGGTCGCGGCGCTGAGCAGCGCGCCGATGATATCGAAACGATGCTTGCCGCGCGGGGTCTCCGGCAACGACGTCATCGCCAGCAGCGCGACGATCCCGATCGGCACGTTGATCGCGAACAGCCATTGCCACGGTGCGACCGACAGGATCAGCGAGGCCAGCGTCGGCCCCAGGGCGGCCGAGACCGACACCGTCACGGCGTTGATGCCGATCGCCCGGCCGAGCTGCGCGCGCGGATAGATGAACCGCACCAGGGCCATGTTGACGCTCATGATCCCCGCCGCGCCGAGCCCCTGGAACACCCGCGCGGCGGTCAGCTCGATGATGTTATGCGACAGCGCGCAGGCGAGCGACGCGGCGGTGAACATCGCCAGCCCGACGCGATACACCCGGCGGTATTCGTAGATGTCGCCGAGCGAGGCGAGGGGCAGCAGCGTCATGACGATCGCCAGCTGATAGGCGTTGACGATCCAGATCGCCGTCGCCGGGCTGGCGGCCATGTCGCCGGCGATGGTGGGCAGCGCGACATTGGCGATCGAGCTGTCGAGCACCGACATCGTGATCGCCAGCCCGATCGTCAGCATCGCCCACAGGCGGCGCGGCCAGGGCAGCCCGCCCGCCGGTTGAGGCTGTGGCTGCGGCCGTGTCGGGGCGAGCGTCGCGCCGGTCGGCGCGGCAGCGCCGGGGCGCGAGCGCGGGCGGGTGTCGAGGTTCACGGCCATGCCCAGTCAATGACCGGGCCAATCGAAGGTTCATCCCGGCGCGCGGGGACATATGAGCATGCGTATCGGCGGTGCAATGGGAACCTCCTTGCGCAATGCGGGTTTGGAGACGCGGCCAAACCGCGCGCGGGCGCGCTGCGCGGCGCAACCGCAGAAAGAGGCGAAGCGGCGTGGCGATAAGCACAACGGCCCGCCGGGCGGGCACACCAGCGGGGTTCGCGCTGCCGCTCGACACGCCGCCGATGGAAGCCCGTCTGGCGGACCGCCTGCCCGATGCCGACGGCGGGTGGCAGTACGAGCCGAAATGGGACGGCTTTCGCTGCCTGGTGTTCAAGACCGGGCACGCGGTCGAATTGCGCGCCAAATCGGGCAAGCCGCTCGGCCGGTTTTTCCCGGAAGTCGTTGCGCTGATCGCCGCTCTCGCGGCCGATCGTTTCGTCCTCGGCGGCGAGCTGGTCATCGAGATCGGCGGGCGCCTCGATTTCGACGCCTTGCAGCTCCGCCTGCACCCGGCGGAAAGCCGCATCCGCAAGCTCGCCGCCGAAACACCGGCGCGGCTCGTGTTGTTCGACATGCTGGTCGCACCGGACGGCGCGGTGCTGCTGGACCGGCCGCTGACCGAGCGGCGTCGCCGGGTCGAAGCCTTCACCGCCCGCATGGCCGTCCTGCAGCGCCTCGTGCTGTCGCCGGCGACGCGTGACCGCCGCCGCGCCGAAACCTGGCTCGACGAGCGGAGCGGCGCGACCGACGGCGTTGTCGCCAAGCGCCTGGACGGCCGCTACCAGCCCGGCGAGCGGGCAATGGTCAAGGTCAAGCGCCGGCGCACCGCCGATTGCGTGGTCGGCGGGTTTCGCTATGCCGCCGGCAGCCGGGAAGTGGGTTCGCTGCTGCTCGGCCTCTACGATGACCGGGGCCTGCTCGACCATGTCGGCTTTACCGCGACCATCGGCAACGAGGAGCGGCCGGCCCTCACGCGTCTGCTGGAACAGCGGCGGGAGCCGCCCGGTTTTACCGGCAAGGCGCCGGGCGGCCCCAGCCGGTGGAGCACCGAGCGCAGCGGCGAATGGGAACCGCTGCGGCCCGAGCTGGTCGTCGAGGTGCGCTACGATCAGGTGACCGGCGCCCGCTTTCGCCACGGTACAAAGCTGCTGCGCTGGCGCCCCGACAAGGCGCCTCGGCAATGCACCTTCGACCAGATCGATCCGCCCGCGGCGGCTCTCGCCAAGTAAGGGTTGCGCTTCGCCATTGCAACACTGGCCGCGAGCGCGTTGACTAGCCCGATACGACCCGGAGGAGGGACCCATGGTCGAGCGACTGCCGTTCCTCAACAAGCCTTACAGCGCCTATGACCATCGCGGGATGCCGCCGGCGGACGATGAGCTGACCCGGGTCGGTCCCGGCACGCCCTGCGGCGAGTATCTCCGCCGTTTCTGGCAGCCGGTTGTCCTTTCGAGCGAACTGGGCGACCTGCCCAAAAGGCTGCGCATCCTCGGCGAGGACCTCGTCGCGTTCCGCGACGGCTCAGGCGACATCGGCCTTCTCGAACTGCATTGCCCGCATCGCGGCACCTCGCTCGAATTCGGGCTGGTCGGCGAGAAGGGCATCCGCTGCTGCTATCACGGCTGGCTGTTCGGGTGCGACGGCACCATCCTCGAAACACCCGGCGAGCCCGCCGACAGCACGCTGAAAGATCGCCTGTTTCACGGCTCGTATCCGGTCCACGAGCATAACGGGCTGGTCTTTGCCTATATGGGGCCGCCCGGCAAGCAGCCGCCGTTCCCGATCTTCGATACGTACGACCTGCCGGGCTACCGCATGGTCGCCCGCGCGCCGACGCTGTGGGAGTGCAACTGGCTGCAGGTCAAGGAAAACAGCATGGACCCGGCGCATCTGCAGTTTCTGCACACGCTGCCGGGTAGCGAGGGGTTCACCGCCGACTTCAAGGAACAGCCCGAATGGGACTGGATGGAGACGCCGGTCGGCATGGTCTATCTCGACACGCGCCGCAACGGCGACAAGGTGTGGGTGCGCGTCGCCGATTTCATCCTGCCCAATATTCACCAGTTCCCGCCCAATGCCGACCCGATGGCGCTGCGCAACACGATCAATCGGGCGCAAGCGACGACCTGGGCGGTGCCGCTCGACGACATGCACACGATGCAGATCGGCTATTACCGCGCGCCGGAGGGGAGGGATATGCGGCGCGGCACCGGGTTTGGCCAGGACGCCAGCCGGTCATACGCGGAGCGTCAGCGCGTTCCCGGCGATTATGACGCCCAGGTCAGCATCCACCACGGCATGGCGCGCCACGGGCTGGAGCATCTGGCCTCGACCGATCGCGGCATCATCATGATGCGCAACATGATCCGCCGCGGCATCGGCGCCGTCGCGCAGGGCGAGGCGTTCGACCACCCGACCCTGCATAACGGCGCCGCGATCCCGACCTATGGCCATGACCAGATGGTCGCCGGCTACCCGGCGGCGGCGACGCCGGCGGCGGATCGCCGATTGCTGCGGGAGGTAGCCCGCAAGGTCGTGGCGGACGCGATCGAGACCGGCCTGTCCGCCTGAGCCTGAGCGCCTAAAGGCTTTACGGCAACGGCTGACGCTCGGGATCGAAGACCGTCCAGTATCGATCCTTCAGCATCTGGTGCTCGGTCTTCACGCCCGTCTCGACATCGATGGGGGGGATGAAGGGAATGTCGTATTCCTTGCGCATCACGAGACGCAGCCCGGCATCCGCCGAGCGCAGCGTGCCGGGATCGCTGCCGAACTCAGACAGGAAGTCGGCAATGTTGGTCGGTAGATTATAGTAGTCTCCGTCCATCGATAGCACGGAATCGATGAATCTATAGTGATTGCTGCGGGCGAGCAGCCAAAAGAACTTGAAATTATAATTGATCAGGCCGTGATTGAAGCTGCCGTGGACCGGCAGTTCATGGATAATCACGCCGCCGTGCCGGGTTAGGTCGTGGATGACCGCAAACGCATTCAATTGATTGGCGACATGCTCGGTCGTGCCGAAATTCGTCACGAGATCATAGCGTGCGCGATGCCCGGCCGGGGCGGCGTCGTAATTCAGGTCCAGCGGGATGCTTCCCGGACTGCCGTCGATGTCGATCGACGCGTAGTCGAAGCCCAGCCAGGTCCAGAACACACGCGCCGGCGGTGCGTCCTCCGCCAGGTGTTCGAGCCCGCTCGCCAGCATGTGGGTCGATCGCGGTGCGGGAAGCGGCGGCGGGGTCAGGACGCCAAACAGATAGCCCAGCCGCTCCAGCTTGTCGGTCGCTTGGAGAAAGCTGTTGGTTAACTGTTGCGCGCCGATCTCCATCACCGCGCCGCGACGCGGGACGAGACCGTCAAAGCGCAGGCGGTCGAGAAGGCTGATGAGAGGACTGCCGATGCCCATCGATCGGCGCTATCGACGCACGGCTTCGGCGCTGTGCTGTTGCCGCGTCAGATGCTCGACCGCTTCGACCAGGTCGCGAAGCAGCACAAGCTGGGCACGCTGAAGCTCGATAAGCTTGTCCAGGCGAAGATTCTGGTCGGTCGCGAGGTTGCCGATGCCCTGGTCGATGTTGGGAAGTTTATCGGCGTTGTGGAGCAAGCGACGAAACGCGTTCAACAATCTCATTTCAGTACCTTTGAACTGCGAACAGTTGTCGTGGATACTGATAACGGTGGATATCCTAGCCTTGGACTTTCCGTTTTCAATGCAAATTTATTTTGCGTTCAATGGAATGGATTTGCCCGGCCGGCGTAGCGGCGGCAATTGCCTGAGACGGAACGATGACCGGCATCTTCCGATCTCCGAAAAGGAGGGATGGCCCGGCAGCGCCTGCCGCGACCATCCCGTCCCGACGCGTGCGCTTATTTTACCGCCATCTGGTTTGCCATCTGATGCGCCAGCTTGTCGTGGCTCTCGATGACCTTCAGCGTCTGCGCCGCAAACTGCTTGAGTTGCGGATCGGTCAGGTTCTGGGCGGCCTTGCCGAAATCCTGCGCGTCGGTATCGTGGTCCTGGACCATCATCTGGGCGTATTGCCGGTCGAAATCCTGCCCCTTCAGCGAGGCTAGCTGGTCGAGCTTCTGCTGGTGCTCCTGATCGAGGCTGTTCGGCACCGTGCCGCCCTGCTGGGCGACGATCTGCTTCAGCTTGTTGTCGGCGGTGGAGTGGTCGCGCACCATCCGCGCGCCGAACTCCCGGACCTTCGCGTTTGTCGATTTCTCGGCGAGCTTGCCGGACTCGACCTCGAACATCCCGCCGATTGCGGCATCGCTGACGAATTTCTGATCGGCGTCGTTCAGCCGGCCGGTGGACGTCGCCGCGGAAGTCGACATCGCCGGCGCCGGATGAGCCGGGGCGCGCGGCGTCGCCGCCGTTTGCCCGAAGGCGGTGCTGCTGGCCAACACGCCGAGCGCGAGCGCCGCGCCCTGTATCATGGTGTTCATCGTTAACCTCCTGAGGGAACTTCAAATAAACGCGCTGACGCCGCCTCAGTTCGCAATGTTCCTTCAGGTTATATTCGATCTTAGTCGATTATATTCTGCAGTAATGTTTCCACCGATATTGCTTATCGCATCAAGGCGGAACATTTCGCGACGGCGATTTGTTGGAACCAGGAGCGAACACGGAACCCGACGATGGCAAGGAGTGGACGATGAAAGTCAGTGACATCATGACGGTCGACGTCGAAGTCACGGCGCCCGACGATACCGTGCGCACCGCGGCGCAGCTGATGGCCGATACCGGTGCCGGCGTCCTGCCGGTGTGCGACGGCGAGCGGCTGGTCGGCATGGTGACCGATCGCGACATCGCGGTCCGCGCCGTTGCCCAGGGCAAGTCGCCCGAGCAATGCGCCGTCCGCGACGTGATGACACCGGATGTCAACTACGCGATGGCGGAAGACGACATCGAGAATGTGGCGCGGAAGATGGGTGAATGGCAGGTCCATCGTCTCCCGGTGCTGAACCGTGAGAAGCGGCTTGTCGGGATCGTCTCGGTGGGCGACATCGTGCTGGAAAGCGGTGATAAGAAGGTGACCGCCGGGGCGATGCAGGGCATTGTCCAGCCGACCGGCAAACACGAGCAATAGCGCCGCGTCCCTCTCGCCTGCCGCCGCCAAAGCGGGCATGATCCCGCGCTGGCGGTGGGGGAGGCGGAGAGATGCAGCTTGCCGGCAAGGTCGCGCTGGTCACCGGCGCGCAGCAAGGCATCGGCCGGGCGATCGCGATCGAGTGCGCCGCCGCCGGTGCCGATATTGCGGTAAACTGGCTCGACGACGAGGCCGCGGCGCGCGCGGTGGCGGCGGCCGTCGTCGGGCACAACCGGCGCGCCGTCACGATCCAGGCCGACATGGCCAGGCTCGACGATGTCCGCGAGATGGTCGCCGCGGTCGTCGCCGAGTTCGGCGCCATCGACGTCCTGGTCAACAACGCCGGGGTCTTTCCCCGCGTCGATTTCCTCGAGATGACCGAGGCCGATTGGGATTTCGTGCACGACGTCAACCTCAAGGGCGCCGTGTTCTGCGCGCAGGCCGCGGCGCTGGCGATGGTCAAGGCGGGGAAGGGCGGCGCCATCGTCAACATCACCTCGGGCGCCGCCTTCCGCGGCTCGCCGCGCGGCGTCCATTACGTGGCGAGCAAGGGGGGCATCGTCTCGATGACCCGGCAGATGGCGCTGGAACTGGCGCCGCACCGCATCCGAGTCAACGCGATCGCTCCCGGCCTCACCGACACCGCGCAACCGCGTTACGGCAGCAGCGAGGAGGAGATCGCCGGCATGGGCGCCACCAACCCGCTCGGCCGCATCGCCCAGCCGGAAGACATCGCCCGCGCCGCGCTCTATCTCGCGTCCGACCAAGCGAGTTTCGTGACCGGCCAGACACTGCACGTCAACGGCGGCTCGTATCTCTATTGAGGAGACCGCGCCGGGCGGCAATGCGACGCGGCGCGCGATTGCCGCTCCCCCGCCTTTCTGACATTATCCGGCCCGCTTGCGGCGCCGCCGCCCCTTGTTTCATTGGTCGCGAGCGCCAGGTACACCGCGATGTTCTTTGATATCGGCTGGTCCGAATTCATGGTGATCGGCGTGGTCGCGTTGATCGTGATCGGTCCGAAGGATCTGCCCGCGGCGCTGCGTGTCGCTGGCTATTGGGTGCGTAAGGCCCGCACGCTGTCGCGCGAGTTCCATTCGAGCGTCGAGCAGATGATGCGCGAGGTCGAGCTGCACGAGGTCCAGCAGCAGCTCAAAAAGGCGACCGAGTTCAACATCGAAAACGAATTCCAGAAGATCGTCGACCCGGTCAGCGATCCCGCCGCCGGACCGCAACAGCACGCGGTGCCGGACTACCTCGATACCACGCCGGCGCCGGCGGACCCGGTGCCGCCGTCTGCCGCCGCCGACCCCGCGGCCGAGGAAGAACCCGAGTTGCCGCTCGCGATGCCGGCCGCGCAGCCCGAACCGGAACCGGCCCGCGCCGCCGAGCCGTCAAAGCCGTAGCGGTGGGTGATGTCGATGTCGTCGTTCCCGCGAAAGCGGGAACCCGGAGCGAGCGCCGCAGCGGTTGCCCCCTGACCCCCGCCGGCGCGGGGGTGACGGAAGAAAGCGTCTGATCATGGCGACCGAAGACGATCGCGAGGCCGAGCGCGAGGCCGAGCTCGAGGCGGGTAGGATGCCGCTGCTCGATCACCTGATCGAGCTGCGCAACCGGCTGATGTGGTCCGCCGCGGCGATCATCGTCGCGTTCCTCGTGTGCTATCAGTTCAAGGAGGCGATTTACCGCTTCCTGTCGCATCCGCTCGCCGAGGTGTTCGGGGGCGAAGCCGGGCGCAAGATGATCGCGACGGGCCTCACCGAGATCTTTTTCACCTACATCAAGGTCTCGTTCTGGGCGGCTATCTGTCTCGCGTTCCCGGTGGTGGCGACGCAGATCTGGAAGTTCGTTGCGCCCGGCCTCTACAAGAACGAGCGGCGTGCCTTCCTGCCCTATATGTGCGCCACCCCGGTGCTGTTCCTGATGGGCGCATCGCTCGCCTATTTCGTGGTCATTCCCTACGCGTTCAAGTTCTTCGTCAGCTTCGAGACGCCGGGCACGCCGGGCTCGCTGCCGATCGAGATCGAGGCCAAGGTCAACGAATACCTTTCCCTGGTGATGACGCTGCTGCTGGCGTTCGGGGCCGCGTTTCAGCTGCCGGTGCTGCTGACCCTGATGGCGCGCGCCGGGATCATCACCTCGCAAGGATTGATCTCGAAATGGCGCTACGCGGTGGTCGGCATGTTCGGCGTCGCGGCGGTGCTGACCCCGCCCGACGTGGTCAGCCAGACCTCGCTCGCGGTGCCCCTGGTCCTGCTTTACGTGCTGTCGATCTTCTCGTGCCGCTGGGTCGAAAAACAGCGCGCCAAGCGCGAGGCCGAGGAGGAAGCCGAACTGTCGGGCGGCGGCACCCCCGCCGCCGGGGAGTAGGCTCGCGTGTTAAAGAGCCGAACGGTGGGTCGCGGCTTTCGCCGGGACGACATGATGGGCTATAAGTAGTATCCAACAGCCAGCGAATACCTAGATGCACGATCTGCGCGCCATTCGCGATAATCCCGCGGCGTTCGATGCCGGTCTCCGCAAGCGTGGCCTGCCGGCCCGGTCGGACGAGGTGCTGGACCTCGACCGCGGCTGGCGCACCGCCGAGACCAGGGCGCAGGAGGCGCAGGCGCTGGGCAACCGGCTGGCGCGCGAGATCGGCGCCGCGAAGAAAGCCGGCGGCGACGCGGCCGAACTGCTGCGGCAAAGCGCCGAAAACAAGGCTGCCGAGGCCGATTTCGCGCGCAAATCAGCGGAAGCGCGCAAGAAAATCGACGAGCTGCTCGCGGCGCTGCCCAACCTGCCGGCCGACGATGTGCCCGAAGGGCCGGACGAGACCGCGAACGTCCTGCAGCGCACGGTCGGTCAGCCGCCGCAATTCAATTTCCCCGCGCTGCCGCATGAGGCGATCGGCGAAAAGCTCGGCATGATGGATTTCGCCCGCGCCGCGAGGCTGTCGGGCTCGCGCTTTGTCGTGCTGAAGGGTGCGTTGGCGCGGCTCGAACGCGCCATCGCCCAGTTCATGCTCGACCTGCACACGCGGGAATTCGGCTATCTCGAGGTGGCGCCGCCCCTTCTGGTGCGCACCGAGACCGCTTACGGCACCGGCAACCTGCCGAAAGCCGCCGAGGACATGTTCCAGACCACCGAGGCGTCGGGCGGGATGTGGCTGATCCCGACGGCGGAGATGCCGCTCACCAACCTCGTCGCCGGCGAGATCCTCGACGACAAGGAATTGCCGCTGCGCTTCACGGCGTGGACGCCCTGCTTCCGCTCCGAGGCCGGCGCGGCGGGGCGCGACACCCGCGGCATGATCCGCGTCCACCAATTCCCCAAGGTCGAGCTGGTCTCGATCGCCAAGCCCGAGGAATCGCGGGCCGAGCATGAGCGCATGACCGCCTGCGCCGAGGAGGTGCTGAAGCGGCTCGGCCTCGCCTACCGGGTGATGCTGCTGTCGTCGGGAGATATGGGGTTCGCGGCGCAGAAGACCTACGACATCGAGGTCTGGCTGCCCGGCCAGAACGCCTATCGCGAAATCTCCAGCTGTTCGAATTGCGGCGCGTTTCAGGCGCGGCGCATGAATGCGCGCTACCGGCCGGCAGGCGAAAAGGGCACCCGGCCGGTGCATACGCTCAACGGCTCCGGCCTCGCGGTCGGCCGCACGATGATCGCGATCCTCGAAAACTACCAGCGGCACGATGGCACGGTCACGATTCCGCCGGCGTTACAGCCTTATATGGCTGGGCAGGAGGTGATCGGACCCGATGGCTGAGAAAAATCCGCGATTGGCGCGCATCCTCATCTCGAACGATGACGGCATCGACGCGCCGGGGATCAAGCTGCTGGAAAAAATCGCCCGGCAATTGTCCGACGACGTCTGGGTCGTGGCGCCCGAGATGGAGCAGAGCGGCGCCTCGCATTCGCTGACGACGCGCCGGCCGATCAGGCTGGTCGAGATCGAGAAGCGGCGCTACCACGTCGACGGCACGCCGACCGACTGCGTGCTGCTGGCGCTGAAGCGGCTGCTGCGCGACAAGCTGCCGACGCTGGTGCTGTCCGGCATCAACGGCGGCGGCAATATCGCCGAGGACATGACCTATTCCGGCACCGTCGCCGCAGCCATGGAGGCGACGCTGTTCGGCGTGCCGGCAATCGCCCTGTCGCAGGACTACGTCGACCGCAACGCCATATCCTGGTCGTCGTCCGAGGCCTATTGCGCCGAGACGATCCGGCGCATCGTCGAGGCGACCGAGCGGTGGCCCAGGGACACTTTTTTCAATGTGAACTTTCCGCCGGTGCCGGCGGAGCAGGTTCGCGGGTTTGCGGTCACCCATCAGGGAAAACGCGTGCTCGGCGACAATCTGATGGAAGGGATCGACCCGCGCGGCCGCCCGTTCTACTGGATCGGCCCGGCGAAACCCGAGGGCGGCGCCACCCCCGACAGCGACCTGTGCGCCATGGACGAAGGCAGGGTGTCGATCACCCCGGTGCATCTCAACCTGACGCATGTCGCGGTCGCGGACCGGCTGCGGCCGCTGTTTGAACAAAGATGAGGCAATGAGCGGCGAATCCGCCCATCTCCCGCGCAAGCTGCGGCTCCTCATGGAGCTGCGGCGCGCCGGGATCGGCGATCCGCGGGTCCTCGGCGCGATCGAGCGGACACCGCGCGAATTGTTCGTGCCCGACTCCTTCCAGGACCAGGCTTATGAAAATGTCGCGCTGCCGATCGGCAGCGCGCAGACCATCAGCCAGCCTTACGTCGTCGCGCTGATGACCGAGAAGCTGGAGCTGAGCGGGCGCGAGAAGGTGCTGGAGATCGGCACCGGCTCGGGCTATCAGGCCGCCATCCTGTCGCGGCTGGCGCGGCGCGTCTTCAGCGTCGAGCGCCACCGCGAGCTGGTGCGCGACGCCGAGCGCCGGTTTGCCGCGCTGGGTCTGCACAATATCGTCACCCGCTTTGGCGACGGCGGCAAAGGCTGGCCGGAACAAGCGCCGTTCGACCGCATCATCGTCACCGCCGCGGCGGCCGAGGTGCCGCAGGTCTTGCTCGATCAGCTCGCGCCGGGCGGCATCCTGGTGCTGCCCGTCGGCGCCGAGTACCGCGACCAGCGGCTGATCCGCGTCGTCCGCCGCGAATCGGGGTTCGCGACCGAGGATCTGGCTTGGGTGCGGTTTGTTCCGCTGGTGGCGGGATTGCCGCGACCCGGCGGCGCAGCCGGCGATGCCGCCGCCGCGCCGCAGGACGATTTGGTGCACGACGAATTCGGAGTAAAGTAGCAGGACTGTCTGCTTTGCGTGTCGGGGGACGCGCAAGGGGGGAACATGGACATCGGGAAATTACGTCGGTGCGGCGTCGGCCGCACCGGGCTCGTCGCCATTCTGGCCGGGCTCGTCGGTGCCTGCGCCGACCAGAGCGGACCCGCGCCGGTGTTCCAGAAAGGCGACATGGCGCCGATCGTCGCGCCGATGCCCGCGCCGCCGCCGGCGCTGCAGGTGATCGTCAGACGCGGCCAGACGCTCGACGGCTACGCCTATACCTATCACGTGCCGAAATCGGCGATCATCGCCGCCAACGGCCTGCACCCGCCCTATCAGCTAAAGGCCGGCCAGCATCTGACGATCCCGGCGTTTCGGTCGATCCCGCCGGGCGCACCCCTGCACCAGGCATCGGCACGTCCGGTTGCGCCTCCGCCGATCGCCGCCGCGCCGCTGACGCCGCCATCGGCCCCGCATGCCGAGACGCCGAGCCCACCGCCGGCGGCGGTGCCGCAATCGCTGACGCCGCCTCTTACGCCGCCTCTTACGCCATCGGGATCATCGCCCGCGAAGGCGTCGCCCGATGTCATTCCGCTCGACGGTCCGCCGCCGCCAAAACAGGCCGCGGCCGCACCGCCGCCCGCCGCGCTGACCCCACCACCGCCCGAGGCGGCGCACCCGCCGCCGCCCAGCGCGCCGGAAACCGCCGCGGCCCAGCCGACCGCCTCGGGCCGCTTTCCGTGGCCGGTGCGCGGCCGCGTCCTGGCGAATTACGGCAATACCCCCGGCGGTGGACATAATGACGGCATCAACATCGCGGCGCCGCGCGGCACGCCGGTCCGCGCGATCGACAGCGGCACGGTGGTTTATGCCGGCAACGAGGTAAAGGGTTACGGCAACATCGTACTGATAAAGCATTCGAACGGCTGGATTTCCGCTTACGCCCATCTCGACGATGTCACGGCGAAACCCGGCGATGCGATCGCCGCCGGCCAGGTCATCGCCAAGGTCGGCGAGAGCGGCGGCGTCGCCGAGCCTCAGCTCCATTTCGAGCTGCGCCGCGGCAAGCGCCCGGTCGACCCGAAGGAATTCCTCGCCCCGTCACCCAGCGCCGCCGGGCCGGCCGGAAACAAGCCCGGGTAAACCCGTCACCCCAGCGTCTTGCCCAACCGTCCCGCCAGATCCTGGATGAATTGCCAGGCGACGCGGCCGGAGCGCGAGCCGCGGGTGATCGACCACTCGTTGGCTTCGGCCTTGAGCCGGTCGTCGGCGATGGCCAGCCCGTAATGCGCTGCGTAGCCGCGCACGATCGCCAGGTAGGTGTCCTGATCGACATTGTGGAAGCCGAGCCACAGCCCGAACCGGTCGGACAGCGACACGCTCTCCTCGACCGCCTCGCCCGGGTTGATCGCGGTCGAGCGCTCGTTCTCGATCATGTCGCGCGGCATCAGATGGCGCCGGTTCGAGGTGGCGTAGAGCACGACATTCGACGGCCGCCCCTCGATGCCGCCTTCGAGCACCGCCTTGAGCGATTTGTAGCTGGTATCCTGCTTCTCGAACGACAGATCGTCGCAAAACAGCAGGCAGCGCCGGTCGCTGCCGCGTACCAGCGACAACAGGCGCGGCAGGCTCGGGATGTCCTCGCGATGAATTTCGATCAGCGCCAGCGCGCCGGGCGTCGTCTTGTTGATCGCCGCGTGCGCCGCCTTGACCAGCGCGCTCTTGCCGGTGCCGCGCGCGCCCCACAGCAGCACGTTGTTGGCCGGCAGCCCCGCGGCAAAGCGCTCGGTGTTCTCGACCAGGATGTCGCGCACCCGGTCGATCCCGCGCAACAGCCCGATCTCGACCCGGTTGACCGCTTCGACCGGTTCGAGCCAGTCGCCGTCGGCGTGCCAGATAAACGCGTCGGCGGCGTGGAGATCGTTCTTGGGCGGCGCCGGCGGCGCCAGGCGTTCGAGCGCGTCGGCGACGCGAACCAGCAACGGGACGAGATCGGTCTGGGACATCTTGTGTTCTTGGTCGTGAAAGGCGCGGGACGCTATCACAGCGGATGCGTTGGCTTCAAAGCGGGAAGCGAAGATGCGTCCTTCGGGACGGCGTCGGGCGCCGCTCGGGATGACGGCCGCGCGGCAATCCCCGCGGCAGTCCCACTGGGCGGCCCGTCACGCCAAGGAGCGCCGAGCGCCATTCCTTGCCCTTTTACCGGGCATCGCGTACCAATTCGGCACCGCTTCGCCGCCGCATTTTGAGGTCGATACCCATGCTCATTTCCACGGCCTATGCCCAGGGGGCGGGCGGCATGTTCGATCAGAGCGCGCTGATCCAGTTTCTGCCGCTGGTGCTGATCTTTGTCGTGTTCTACTTCCTGCTGATTCGCCCGCAGCAGCAGAAGCAGAAGCAGCAGCGCTCGATGCTTGACGCACTGCGTCGCGGCGATCGCGTCGTAACCGGTGGCGGCATCCTCGGCACGGTGAACCGTGTGACGCCGGGCAGCGACGAGATCGAGGTCGACATCGCCTCCAACGTGCGGGTGCGGGTGCTGCGCAGCACGATCAGCACCGTGCTGACCAAGCCCGATCCGGCCGCGGCGCGCGAGGCGGCGAACGAGAGCGCAGCGCCGCGCGGCGCGGGCCGCCGGCGTGCCAGGGACACCGCCAGGGACGCCAAGGAAGCGGAGCCGGCCAAGGGGCCGGAAGTCAAGGAAGACGAAAAGGCGTGACCGCCGGTTCGGACGCGTAAGGCATGCTCTATTTCGCGCAATGGAAGGTGCTGCTGATCGTCGGCGTGTGCGCGCTCGGGGTGCTGTTCAGCCTGCCGAACCTGTTCACGCCGGCGCAGCTTGCCGCGCTGCCGAGCGTGGTTCCGCACAAGCAGGTCGCCCTCGGGCTCGACCTGCGCGGCGGCTCCTATCTGCTGCTGCAGGTCGATGTCGCGGCGGCGCAAAACGAGCAGCTCAACTCGATCGTCGACAATGTCCGCGACGCCCTGCGCAGCGCCAGGATCGGCTATACCGACCTCAACGTGCAGAACGGTGCGATCGTCTTCACCATCCGCGACCTGGACCGCATCGACGACGCCCATACCGCGCTCGCCAAGATCGATCCGGCGCTCGGCGTCGAGATCACCCCGAGCGGCGCCGGGAAGATGGCCTTCACCACCCAGGCCACCGATCAGCGGCGGCAACAGGCGGTCGACCAGTCGATCGAGATCATCCGCCGCCGCATCGACGAGACCGGCACCAAGGAGCCGACGATCCAGCGCCAGGGGCAGGACCGCATCCTCGTCGAATTGCCCGGCATCGACAATCCCGAGCACGTCAAGGCGCTGCTCGGCAAGACCGCGAAGCTGGCCTTCCAACTGGTCGACCAGTCGGTTACGGTCGACGACGCGCGCAAGGGCCGCATGCCGCCCGGCGACACCATCCTGCCGAGCGAGGAACGCGCCGCCCGCGCCGGCCAGCCGCCGTTCTACCTCGTCCGCAAGCGGGTCATGGTCAGCGGCGACACGCTGGTCGACGCCCAGGCGACCTTCCAGAACAACGAGCCGGTGGTCAGCTTCCGCTTTGACAGCGCCGGCGCCAAGCGGTTCGGCGATGCGACCAAGGAGAATGTCGGCAAGCCCTTTGCGATCGTGCTCGACAACAAGGTGATCAGCGCGCCGGTGATCCGCGAGCCGATCCTCGGCGGCAGCGGTATCATCTCCGGCAGCTTTACCGTGCAGTCGGCGAGCGACCTGGCGTTGCTGCTGCGCGCCGGCGCGCTGCCGGCGCCGATCACGATCCTAGAGGAGCGCACCGTCGGCCCCGACCTCGGCGCCGACTCGATCCATGCCGGCGCCGTCGCCAGCGTCGTCGGCGTCGTGCTGGTCGTGATCTTCATGTTCCTGTTTTACGGGCTGTTCGGTCTGTTCGCCGACATCGCCTTGATCTTCAACCTGTGCCTGATGCTCGGTGCGCTGTCGCTGCTCGGCGCGACGCTGACGCTGCCGGGGATCGCCGGCATCGCCCTGACCATGGGCATGGCGGTCGACGCCAATGTGCTGATCTACGAGCGCATCCGCGAGGAAATGCGCAGCGGCCGGACCATGCTGTCGTCGCTGGAGGCCGGCTTCACCCGCGCCTTCGGCACGATCCTCGACAGCCACGTGACGACGCTGGTCGCCGGCATCCTGCTCTATTGGCTGGGTTCGGGGCCGGTGAAAGGCTTTGCCGTGACGCTCAGCGTCGGCGTGCTGACCTCGCTGTTCTCGGCGATCCTGGTGACGCGGCTGCAGATCGTCAGCTGGCTGCGGCGGTGGAAGCCGAAGGAGATCCCGCTGTGAGCGCTTTCTCTGACCCCCTCTCCCGTAAGCGGGTGAGGGCCGCCGCCAAAGGTGTGCCGCCGTGCTGAAGCCGCTCATCGTCATCCGCCGGGTGCCGCAGATCGATTTCATGCGCTGGCACCTGATCGGCTTCGCCGTGTCGATCCTGTTGGGGCTCGTTTCGATCGGGTTGACCGTCGCGGTCGGCCTCAATCTCGGCATCGATTTCAAGGGCGGCCTGCTGATCGAGGCGAAGACGCAGGGACCGGCCGACCTCGCGACAATGCGCGCGAAGATCGACGCGCTGCATCTCGGCGAGGCCTCGCTGCAGAACTTTGGCGGCGCCGATGAAGTGTTGATCCGCCTGCCGCAGCAATCCGGCGGCGACAAGGCGCAGGAAACCGCGATCACCGCGGTCAAGCAGGCGCTCGGCCAGGGCGTCGAATACCGCCGGCAAGAGGTGGTCGGCCCCAGCGTCGGCTCGGAACTGATCCGTGCCGGCATGCTCGCCACCGTGCTCGCGCTGGGCGCGATCCTCGTCTACATCTGGTTTCGCTTCGAATGGCAATTCGGCGTCGGCGCGACGATCTCGACGATCCACGATGTCGTCACGACGATCGGCCTGTTCGCGATTTTCCGCCTCGAGTTCAACCTGACGACGCTGGCGGCGATCCTCACCATCGCCGGCTATTCGATCAACGATACGGTGGTGATCTACGACCGGGTGCGCGAGGCGATGCGCAAGTATCGCACGATGCCGTTCCGCGACCTGATCAACCTCGCGCTCAACGAGACGCTGTCGCGCACGATCCTGACCGTCAGCACCGTGGCGCTGGCAGTGCTGTCGCTGCTGCTGTTTGGCGGCGAGGTGCTGAAAGGGTTCAGCATCGCGATGCTGTGGGGCATCGTGATCGGCACCTATTCCTCGCTCTTTATCGCCGCGCCGATCATCTACTACATCCAGCCCAATCGTCGGGCCGCTTCGCGCGAGGCGGACGAGAACGAACCCGCCCGGCCCGAGCGGCGGCCGCGCAGCGCCAAAGGATAGCGCGGTGGAGCTGACGCCCGCCGCGCCGGTCGGGCGGCAGTCGATCGAGCGCTACGGCGCCGGCGGGTTCCGCGTCGGCGGGGTGGTCTATGCCGGGCCGGTGCTGGTGTTTCCC
Source organism: Allostellaceae bacterium (assembly GCA_035550515.1). Taxonomy (GTDB): domain Bacteria; phylum Pseudomonadota; class Alphaproteobacteria; order ATCC43930; family CGMCC-115725; genus DATARH01. The sequence continues at coordinate 54,993 of DASZOZ010000013.1, read as the reverse complement.
GACCATACGATCCTGTGGGAGAGCGCCGTCCCGACCCTCGAAGGTTTGGCGCCGCTGGTCGAGGCCGGCGGCATCGAGCTGATCCTGCTGGGCCTGGGGCGGCGCGGCGCCCCGGTCACGCCGTCGCTCCGCGCGGCGCTCAAGGCGCGCGCCATCGGCATCGAGGCGATGGACACCGGCGCCGCCTGCCGCACCTACAACGTGCTGCTCGCCGAGGACCGGCTGGTGGCGGCCGCGCTGCTGCCGCCGATTTAAGCGCTTCCGGCACAAAGCTTGCTAAGCTCCTTGCGGCAGCGCGGAGATTTCTGATGCCCGACGGCAGCAGCATCGCTCCCTTGTTCGGGATCGGCCATAATTGCGGGCCGCCGCTCGATCCGGAAGCCTCCTGGCGTGGTTTCTGCTGGAGAAAGGCACACGCCACAGCCTGGAAAACACCGCCGCGCGAGATCGCGCTGCTCCGCCTCAAGCGCGCCGAAGAACTCGGCATGACCTACCGCGAATACACCGCCGTGCTGCTCGACACCGGCAAGCGCCTGTAGCCGGCTACCCCGCCTTTTCCATCGCCTTTGCCAGGTTCTGCGCGACGAAGTCCCAATTGACCAGATGGTCGAGGAAGGTCTGCACAAAATCCGGGCGGCGGTTCTGGAAGTCGAGGTAATAGGCGTGCTCCCAGACATCGCAGGTCAGCAGCGCCGTCTGGCCGCCGGCGACCGGGTTGACGGCGTTCGGCGTCTTGATGACCTTCAGCTTGCCGGCGTCGAACACGAGCCAAGCCCAACCGCTGCCGAACTGCGTCGCGCCCGCCTCCTTGAACGCCGCGGCGAATTTGTCATACCCGCCGAGATCGTGGTCGATCGCCTTCTTAGTATCGGCGGCCGGCTCGGCGCCGCCGTCCTTTTTCAGGCAATTCCAGAAGAAGGTGTGGTTCCACACCTGCGCCGCGTTGTTGAAAATCGTCGCCTTGGAATCATCGTGATAGGTCGCGGTGATGATCTCTTCGAGGCTCATCTCGGCTTCGGGCTTGCCTTCGACCAGCCGGTTCAGCGTGTCGACATAGGCCTTGTGGTGCTTGCCGTGGTGGAACTCCAGCGTCCGGGCCGACATATACGGTTCGAGCGCGTCCTGGGGGTAGGGTAGCGGCGGCAATTCGAAAGCCATAGCCTGGTCCCGTCCGGTGCGTTGTGGGGACGGGAGCCGCACGCGGGCACGGCTCCCCGCCCGAACAACACCGCCGCCGCAAGCCCGTTCCGGCACCGCGTCTCGGCCTGGCGGGACTCGACCCGGACCCCCGGGGCAAGCCCGGGGGAGGCGCGCGGTGGCTAAGCCTTCGCCAGGTTCTGGGCGACGAAGTCCCAGTTGACCAGGTGGTCGAGAAACGCCTGGACGAAATCGGGCCGCCGGTTCTGGAAGTCGAGGTAATAGGCGTGCTCCCAGACATCACAGGTGAGCAGCGCCGTCTGGCCCTCGGCGAGCGGGTTCACCGCGTTCGGCGTGCGGGTGATCTTGAGCTTGCCGCCGTCGGCCACCAGCCACGCCCAACCACTGCCGAACTGGCCGACCGCGGCCGCCTTGAAATCGTCCTTGAACTTGGCAAGGCCGCCGAGGTCGCGGTCGATCGCCGCCGCGACATTCCCGGTCGGCGCGCCGCCGCCGCCCGGCTTCATGCAGTTCCAGAAGAACGTGTGGTTCCACACCTGGGCGGCGTTGTTGAAGATGCCGATCTTCGACTCGTCCTTGTAGCTGCCCTTGATCAGCTGTTCGAGCGACTGACTGGCAAGCGGCGTGTCCTTGACCAGGTTGTTGAGGTTGGTGACATAGGCCTGGTGATGCTTGCCGTGATGAAAATCGAGGGTCTGCGCCGAGGTATGCGGCTCGAGCGCGTTCTTCGCATAAGGCAGGGGGGGCAAATCGAACGCCATGATGTCCTCTCGTTTTCGTTCTGTGTGGGAGTGGCTGCGCGATTTTATGGGATACGATGATCCATAGTGGTGATAGCCGGATCGACGCGGGCGATCAGCGCGACGGTTTGTCGCCCATGGCCGCCTTGGTGCGTCGACACGACCGGGACCGTTTTCAGACGGCTTTGTTTGCGCCGCCCGAGGCGCGCGAAGCGCTGTTCGCACTCTACGCCTTTAATTACGAGGTGGCACGCATCCGTGAGATCGTGCGCGAGCCGATGCTGGGCCGGATCCGCCTGCAATGGTGGCGCGAGGCGATCGACGCTGCCTGCAGCGGGGGGGCCGTGCGGGCGCATCCGGTGGTCGAGGCAATCACCGCGACCATCCGCGGCCGCGGGCTGCACCGGGCTGCGCTCGATCGGGTCATCGATGCCCGCGAACGCGATCTGGACGATGCGCCGCACCCCGATCTGGCGGCGCTCGAAACCTACGCCGAGGGCACCGCCGCGACGGTGGTGGATCTGGCCCTGGACATCCTGCGGGTGGACACGCCGGCGGCGCGCGAGGCGGCGCGGCATGTCGGTATCGCCTACGGGCTCGCCGGGATGCTGCGCGCGTTGCCGTTTTATGCGCAGCGCGGCCGCATTCTCATCGCCGACGGGGTCGCGGTAAAGGCCGTCGCCGAAACCGGCCGGGGCCATCTCGCCGCGGCGCGGTCGCGGCGGCGCGACATCCCCGGCGCCGCACTTCCCGCTCTGCTGGGCGCCAGGATTGCCGATCGCCTCTTTCGGACGCTGGAACAGGCCGGTTTCGACCCGTTCGCCATCGCCGCCGAAAGCGATCCGCTACAGAGCTGGCGGCTCGCCTTTGCGGCGATGCGCGGGAGGTTCTAGGCTGGGTCTGGTGGTAGTGGCCGGCAAACACCTAGGACCGGGCAAGCTTGCCGCGGCCGCTGACCTCGGCGCCGGCGTCGGGCGAGATGCGCAAAAAGAACGCCACCGAGGCGAGGCCGATACAGCCCACTACGGTGAAGGCCAGTCGTTCCGTGTGAACAGGCCCGCCGGGACGTAGAAGAAGCTGTCGATTATTACGCGCGGGGAGGCCGGCCAGAAGGTCGCGCTCGGCTTCGTTTCTGCGGTGGAACATGCCTACCACGCCATCGCCGGCCAGCCCGCGACCAGCTCCCCGCGATACGCTTATGAATTGGGCCTGCCGGGCCTGCGGACTCGGCCTCCGCGGCGGTATCCCTATCTCGTCTTCCATGTCGAACGCGACGACCATATCGACATCTGGCGGGTGCTTCACGCCCAGCGGGACATTCCGGCCCGGATGCGCGATCCTGCGGACGGATGACCCCCTTCGGGGATCGCGGCCGGCGGAGGCGATAGCCTCTACGGGCGAAACACGTGCTTGTCGCCGGCCTCTTACAGCGCTTCCTTCAGGTCGGGGTTTAAGGCACCAGTTCGCGATTTAAGGAACATCGGCGGACGCCTGAATCTGGAAATTATCAACCAATCCGGAAACTCCCGACCTGGTCCGGCCATTTCCCAATATCGACAGTCGGTCTCGACCGGCGAGCAATACCAGACGCTCCCCTTCGTCCGCCCTGGCGGCGACATCCTGCTGCGCCTCGATGGTTGGCCGAAAGTCCAGCGCGTGTTGCAGGCCATCGATGCGGTGGAAGCGCTCGGCATCGATGCGGCCGATGCCTCGACGGACTATTGGCGGCACGTCCACAACCGCCTGACAGTCGGCGACGAGCCGCGCCCTTACTCGACCACACAGCATATGGCGTGGCTGATGCGCCAACGAGTGACGCGATGAGCCGCCGCGTGATCTGGGCATCGGTCACCATCGCGGCGGCGGGGCTGATGGTGCTGCCCGCGATCATTCCGTCGCCGCCGGTGCTGGTGTGGAACGCCAGCGCAAGTGTGCCGATCGGCCTCTATGCCGTACATCGGGATGGCGCACTGCATGTTGGCGACATCGTCATTGACCGAGTGCCCGAACCGCTCGCGGCCTGGCTCGATGCCCGCCACTCGCTGCCCGAAGGCGTGCCACTTGTAAAGCCCATCGCCGCGCTCGCCGGACAAACCATCTGCCGGCGTGGCGATACCGTCAGCGTCGACGGCAAAACGCTCGCCGTGGCATAGGACCGCGATCGACAGGGCCGGCCGCTCCCCGTCTGGCAAGGCGGCCACCGGCTCGAACCGGGCGAGGTCTTGCTCATGAATCCCGCGCGCCCGGACAGCCTCGACGGCCGCTACTTCGGGCCGCTTCCCCGAAGCACTGTCATCGGTCGGGCGACGCCGCTCTGGCTTCCCCAGGAGCCGTAACCATGCCGCTCAGTTGTGATCAAACCGTCATTCCTCTGTTCGACCGGACGCTGCACCATTCCTTCGTCCCGACCGAGATTCGTGCGGCCGGCGCGCAGTGGCGGTCCAGGGCGGCCGTCAGGCCGGCGCTTCAGCGCCTTGCCCTGGACGGTCGCGAGCACGCTGGCACGCTGGCCGAGTGTCTGGAAGGCGGTGCATTCGATGGCGATCGTCGCCGTCCTGGGTGTTGCCGCTACTTCGCCGACCGTTGCGCAGACCGTGTCGTCGTCGGTGGCGGCCGTCGAGTCCGACCCGTTCGCAGTGTTCATCGATGAGGCGGCGCGGCGCTTCGGTGTGCCGGCGCTGTGGGGGCGCTTCCGAAAGCGCTGGCGATGCGCGGGCGGTGTCGCCCAAAGGCGCCGTCAGTCTCATGCAGATCATGCCCGACACTTACGCCCGGCTGCGCGCCAGTCTTACGGTCTGGGCGCCGATCCATTCCAGCCGCGGGACAACATCATGGCGGGCGCGGCGTATCTCCGCGAGATGTACGACCGCTACGGATCGGCAGGTTTCCTGGCCGCCTACAACGCCGGTCCCGGCCGATACGAGGATCATCTCGCGACCGGCCGGCCGCTGCCCGAAGGGACGGGGCTCTACCTCGCCTGGCTCGCCTCCTTGATCGCCGGCGTGCGGTCGGAGCGCATCGCGACGGCGCCCGATCCGCTCGCCCGGACACGCGCCGCTGTTCGTCGGCCGTGCGCCGGGCGATGGAAAATCTGTCTCCGTCGTGACCAAGCGATCGCCGGACTTGCCATCGACCAACGCAGCAGTCGCCGATGTCACGGGCTTGGAGCCGCATTCGGACGGCCTGTTCGTGCCGACCCATGCCCCGGATCGCCCGCGATGAGCCGCGTTGCGTTTCTTCGCGGTTTGTCGTGGTGCATCGCATATCCGGCGGTGGGGCGGAGGGAGACATGCCAACCAACCAGGCGACGGCCAGATAAAAGCACCGCCGTCGGCCGGGGTGCATGTGGTGGGTTGTGCAGAGGTTTTTGCGCCGCGTCTCGGCTTGGCAAGCCGGCGCTCGCCGCGGAAATCGCAATCGATTCAGATATCGGGACGCCGTTGGCCCTCTACCAGCGTCGAAGCATGTGGCAATGAGCGCTCGCGACGATGATTTCCCCATCCGGCCGGGCCACATCCGCCAAAGCCGGATGCGGTGAGGCCAAGAGTTTTGTTGGCTAGGTCATGCGGGCGGCGAGGAAGGCCGGGCATACCGGACGCGGCTTCGGCGCACGCCGTTCCACCGGCGGCGGGTCCCGCTTCGGTCGAGGCCGGGTAGCATCGCTGTCTCGGTCGCTCCGATCGCCCGGCCGCCGCGTCGTCATCAAGGCTCGGGTGGTGCGCCATGCCGGGGCGAAGTTCCGTTCCGCGCCGCTGGTTCGTCATATCGGCTACCTCGAACGGGAAGGTGTCACCCGCGACGGCGCGCGGGCACGCATGTTCGACGCCGACTCCGAGACGGCCGACGACAAGGCGTTTGCCGAGCGCTGTGAAGAGGACCGACACCATTTCCGCTTCATTGTCTCGCCCGAAGACGCCGGCGAGATGGCGGATTTGCGGGCCTTCACCCGCAAGTTGATGGCCGACGCGGAACACGACCTCGGCACGCGCCTTGACTGGATCGCCGTCGACCATTGGAACGCCGATAATCCGCACATCCACATCCTGGTGCGGGGCCGCGCCGAGGACGGGGGCGATCTGCTCATCAGCCGCGACTATATCAGCCGCGGTCTGCGCCGCCGGGCCGAGGAGCGCGTCACCCTGGAACTCGGTCCGCGCAGCGAGCGCGAAATCGGCGCATCGCTGCGGCAGGAGGTGGAGGCCGAACGCTGGACCCGGCTGGACCGGGCATTGCGCGAGATCGCCGACGAAGGCGGCGGCATCGTCGATCTGCGCCCGAACGCGAGCGGTCCCGATCCCGAGCTACGCCGGCTGCTGGTCGGCCGCGCGATGGCGGCCGGAGGCCGCACGCCGGACGTGGCTCGCTTTGCAATCCACGGCGAGGAGGACGTGGCGGACCCGGTCTTGGGCAAGCTGGTCGAGCGCGGCTTGCATGACGAGCTGCGGGGCGACGCCTATGCCATCGTCGACGGCGCCGACGGCCGCACCCATCATCTGCGGTTCGAGGATCTGGAGATGACCGGCGCCGCCAAGTCGGGTGCGATCGTCGAGCTGCGGTCGTGGGAGGATGCGCGGGGGCGTCAACGTCTCTCGCTTGCCACCCGGTCGGATCTGGCGCTGGAGGCGCAGATCACGACGCCGGGCGCGACCTGGCTCGACAGTCAGCTAGAGCATTGCCGTATTGAATGGAATCGCGCAGCGGGGATTCCTGCGCGAGATGGAGAGTGCTTCTATGGCTGGACCACAAGCTGTTGGGGGACAGGGATGGTTTGGCGGCAAGGACAGAGCTATTCGGAGGACTTACGGGCGCGAGTGCTGGCGGCGATTGATGGGGGAATGGCGGCGCGAACTGCAGCCGAGCTGTTCCGGGTCAGCGTGTCGTACCTCTACAAGGCGCTGATCCGGCGGCGACGCACCGGCGAGGTGAGCGCGAGCCCGCGACGCGGCCACCGGCCACGCAAGCTTTTGCCGGCGCAAGAAGCCGCGCTGGCGGCGCATATCGAGGCGCACTCGGACCTGACGCTGGCGGCCTTGCAGGCGTGGTTGTTGGCCGAGCACGGGGGGCGGCTGTCGAACGGGGCGATGTGGTCGGCGGTGGCGCGTCTCGGGCTGTCGTTTAAAAAAAGACGCTCCGCGCGAGCGAGCAAGACCGCCCGGATGTCGCGGCGCGGCGGCGCATCTGGCAGGCGGCGCGGCCCGTTGTCGATCCCGACAAGCTCGTCTTCATCGACGAGACCGGCGCCAGCACCAAGATGATCCGGCTTTACGGCCGCGCCCCGCGCGGCCGCCGGCTCTGCGCCAAGGCACCATTCGGCCACTGGAAGACCACCACCTTCGTCGCCGCTCTGCGGCGCGATGGGCTCGGTGCGCCGATGGTGCTCGACGGACCGATGACCGGCCAGGCCTTCCTCGCCTACGTCAAACAGGTGCTGGTCCCGACCCTCAAGCCCGACGACATCGTCGCGCTGGACAACCTGCCGGCCCACAAGATCGCCGCCGTGCGCGCCGCCATCGAGGCCAGCGGCGCGCAGCTCTTTCTGCTGCCGCCTTATTCCCCCGACATGAACCCGATCGAGATGGCCTTCGCCAAGCTTAAGACGTTGCTCCGCCAGGCCCCAGAACGAACCCGCGAAGGACTGTGGAACCGCATCGGCGAACTGCTCGACCGCTTCACTGCAGACGAATGCGCCAACTACTTCAAAGCCGCCGGCTATGCCGACTCATTCTGAAAATGCTCTAGCGGCGTAGTTGAGGAAACTCGGACCGGGCGCGGCGACGCCGACGGGCATGTCATGTTCTAGGGGCGAGCCACCTTAACCCCGCGCGCCGCGCGAAGCACGTTTGGGGGATACGGCCACGGCATCCGACAATGACCGCGCATCAGTGCCGCCGCAACTCAACGATAGTGCCGATGGCTGGACCCTGGCGTTGTTTGGTGGCGGCGCGGTGTTGTCGTCGCGCCGCCGAACCGTGGTGCCGCGCAACCGCAAGAGCCAGGCAATCCTTGGCTATGTGGCGCTGAACCCGAACCGGCGCGCGACACGAGAGCAGGTCGCCGGTTTACTCTGGAGTGAATCGCCCGAGCCGCAAGCGCGGGCATCGTTGCGCCAGGCGCTGCGCGGGCTGCGCCAGGTGCTGAGCGAGGAGCGCATCGCCGGGGTCGTCGTCGACCGGGAAGACACCAGCATCGTGTCAAGCGAGATCAACGTCGATGTCTGGACGCTGCTGAGTCGCATCAAGGCCGGTGAGCTCGATCCTCTGCTGCTTGAGACCAAGAACATTTCGGAGACCCTGCTCGCCAATCTCGACGATCTCGATCCTGCATTCAGGACGCGGTTGCTGGTGCAACGGGAAAGCCTGCACGAGCGCCTGGTCTTTGAGCTGGAGACGCGGCTCGCCGAGCTCGACCCGGAGATGGAAGCGGGAAGGCATGAGAACCGGCTCGGCAAAGCAGTGGCGCTGGCTTTGCTCAATCTCGACCCGACGCATGAAGGGGCGTGCCGCCCACTGATACGGGCGAGCGCGTGAAGGCGACATATCGGGGGCGCTGCGCCGCTACAATACTTTGTGGAACCTGCTGGACAGCGAGTACGACGTTGAGCCGTCTGAGGAAACGCAGCGGCTTGTCGCCACGGTCAAGATGGGCGGCATCGCGGCGGCAACTCCTGCGGCGCCAATACACCAGGCGGCACCGCAGCATCCGGTTGCGGACACCGCGCCTGCCCGCGAGCTCGGCGAGCCCGTGGCGCGAGGCGAGAGGCGCTTGCGGATCATGGTCGGCCCGTTTGAAGCGGCCGGAGTTGATCCCGAGCGGCGTTACCTTGTCAGCGGGTTTCGTCACCAGCTCATCTCCAGCCTCGTCCGCTTTCGCGAATGGTCGCTGATCGATGGAGCGCGCATGCCGACGCTGCCGGTGGCGGCGGAGCAGTCCATCTACGCCATTACCGCGACTGCCTACCAAGCCCAGGGGACGCTTCAGCTCGTGCTGACCCTGAGCGACGCGATGACGGGAGAGTATGTCTGGAGCGAGAACCTGGAAACCGAGCTTGCCTCTTGGTTTTCGATGCAGAAGTTACCGGTTCGGCGGCTGGCGATCGCCCTCAACGTGCACCTGTCGGCGGAGCGTTTGGACCGTGCGCTGGGTCAACCCGACGTGTCGTTGCTGCTCTACGACCGCTGGTTGCAGGGGGAGGCGCTTACCCAGCGTTGGCGGGGCAAGAATCGGCTACGGGCGGCCGACATCTTCAAGTCGATCATCGCCGAAGCGCCGAATTTTGCCCCGGCCTATTGCAGCGTGGTGAACTTCACCAACTCGCGCTCGCACATCTTTCCCGGCGAGTTGCGAACCGATGACCGCAAGCGGGAGGCGCTTGACCTCGCGCGGGTCGCCGTCCAAATCGACGCGACCTATTCGCGAACGCATCTGTGCGCCGCCTGGTCGTACGCCCTGAACGGCCACTTCGATCAAGCGGAACTCAGCTTTGAAATGGCGTACGAGCTGAACGAGAACGATCCGTGGACGATGATCTCGTCGTCGCTGGGGCTGGCGTTCTGCGGGCATAAAGACCAGGCGGCGCGGTGCGCGGACCTCGCGCAACAGCTTGGCCTCTGCCTCGAACCGCGACACTGGGGATATCGCGCGGTCATCAATTTTCTTTGTGGAGATTATCAGGGCTGTGTTGACGCGGTCGGGCGGGCCGAAGACGCGATCTACAATTTTCCGCGTGGAAGGCCGCGGCTCTCAGCCAATTAGGCCAGCACGGCGCCGCGAGACGCCATCAAGCGATGGCTGCTGCAAGGTTTTTCGATCAAATCGTCCGATGATTGGGAACGCCTGCGCCAGGGGATTCCCGACGCACACGTTCCCGCCATCGCTCTGGCCGGCTGACTGCCGGTATAGGCTACTCGCATTCCTGCGTGGTGTAGTCGCCGACCCGAGAATAGAACAGCTCGGCCGCCGTCATCCCTGTCTGCTTCAACTTGTTGAGGTCAACGCCGTAATATTGCGGCAGGGGATAGTTGACGATGTCGAAGGCCGGGTCCCGTATACGTAGTCTCGGCCTGTTGGATCATCGAAGCCGGCGGCAATCGGAACAGCAGCGTCTCGATCGGCGTATCGATGAAGCCGCCGAACGTCGTGGTCTTGGTGCGATCGCGCACGGCGAGCGCCCCCGCTACGTCCGCGACGAGCGCGTCCATCGTCGTCGGCCGCGGCCGACGATTTAGTGTCCAGTCGACCATTCGGCGGCCCAGCAAAGCATGATCAATAATGTCCACGCGCTTCCACATAGGCGGCATGATGTGCTCCTCTCCGCGTTGGTTTCACCAGAATTTGGGCGTCGCACCGCTCCAACCTTTGCGGTTGGAGACCGCTTCAATAAGCATGGGCATCGAGGTGGGAGGGCCGCCCTCGAATACCTGGTTCAGCGCGTCAAGGGACGCGGCGTCTCTTCGACGATCGAACGCGCGCGCGAATACTCGTCAAAAAAGAAATCGCCCAAAATCCAGGAGCCGACCGGGCCAAGGCACTCGCCGTTGCGGATATCGGCGTCTGGCAGGCTTGTCGCGGCGGCCTCGATTAGCATGAACAGTAAAAGCGGAACATCGCCCGCGATGCAGTTCATGTAGTCGATCTCGGCCGCGGATGGGTCGCCGGCACCTCCGGCTTTGAGCCATGCGACGACCGGCGCGGGATCGACCGCGCCCTCCTTGACGAGCGGCGACAGCGCGGCAACGGCGGCCGGCAGCTTTTCGACAATCGAACGAACCGATCGAAGGTCCGCCTCGCCGCCACGCAGCAGGTCGCGATAGACAAGCCCGCCAATGTCGTCCGGCGGCTTCGCGGGATTGTCAGCGTTCGGGAAAGGGTCGGGATAGACCAGCGCGGGTGCCATCGCCGGCCCAAACCGCCGCGCGCGCAGCGTGGCGGGGGCGGCTTTGTCGAACAGGGTTCCCCAGTCGATCAGCCACTTCGGCGCCAGGGGCATGGCCTCCGGCCGAATGGCCGAAGTCTGGCGCAGCATGCTCTTAATGCCCTGATCGTCTGGCTGGAGGTTGGGATCGTCGTTAATCTGGTAACGGTCACGCGCCATGAAGTGGCCGAAGCGGGCTGCCGCGTGGGAAAACTCGAGCGGCATCCGCGCGTCGCTCCTCTCGCCAGCCGCGTCGTCGCGCCGCTCCAGAACGCGTCGTACACTGCCGGGTGCAGCAGCTTCTTTAGCAGATCGCCGATGAGGATTTGCCGGTAGACGCGGGTGACAACCCTTTGCGCCAGCGCGAATACTCGCAAATCGGGTTCGGAAGGGTTTTTGCCGACGAGCGCGCTGTAGACGATGTTGTGCAGCAGGTGAAAGACGACGGTGAGCTGCGCAATGATGACATGGTCGTCATTGCGCGCGTCGGCGATCAGGACATCGGAATAGGCGGGCTTGCTGGTAAAGGGGCATGGCGAGCGCGGCAGGTCGCGCAGTGGCCCGGCGCAATCCCTGCCGCCGATGCGCAAAAAGCTTTTAGCCGGCGGAAGCGCCGGGCAGGAACTGTAAAGCACCGGGTCGGCCAGCGGGCCAGTGCCGTAGATCGCATCGAGCATGAGCCGGCTCGATCGATAGTTCCGCGGCCAAATGGTGCCGGTCTCCAAATCCGGTAGGTCGGCCAAGCTTAAGACGACATCGTGGATCACGAACTGGGCAAAATAGATATAGCCCGCTGAAATGCGGCGGTTGTCGGGGTTGCCATCTGGCCAGGCGTAAGGCTCGGCGAACCGGGCGGCCAGCCAGCGGAACATCTGGCGGTTCTTGAGCCGCTCGGCCTCGTCGAAGCCAAAGCCGCGATAGCGTTCCTCAGCCGGCACGTCTCCGAACAGGTTGCGACAGCCAGAGCTCGTTCCCGGCAACGCCGTGAGGTCGCTGGTTTGTCCGAGGGCTGGGGTTGGCAGTGCGCGATGTGCCGTCATGGACTTGGTCCCCATTTTTCCTGCGTCGCGCCCGAGCCGCCGGTTTCAGGCGACTACAGCGCTTCTTTCGCGTCGGACGGAACAGAGCGCAGGTAGCGTGAATCTGACGTGAATCGCCTCTGGACGCGCCCGGAGGGCCTCGCCGGGACGAACAGGGGATAGCAGTCCTTAGCTGACGACATTGGTAGAGTCGTCGGTGGATAGCGTGCACTCAAGATGAGGACGGGATCGGTAGTTCCCGATATCGTTTGAGTGCCTTTGGCTGGCAGTTAAGCTTCAGGTTCATACGTCGCAAGCGCGGCCGCGCCTACGTGCGGTTCGATTGTGCCTTTGGCTGGCAGTTAAGCTTCAGGTTCAAACTGCCCAGCAGTTCGAATGCCGCGCGAATATCCGGGTTTGGGTGGTAACAAAAAGTTCTATAAGACTTGATGAACGTCAGCCTACCCGAATGCGCCGCCGGATTTCGCCCGTCGCGGGGTTCAGCGCGCGCTGAGATGGCGTGAGCCTCAGCCGCCCAGGCGGCCTTCGGCGACCTTGCGCAGCAGGAAATCGCGGAACACGCTGATGCGCTTCGAGGTGCGCAGCTCTTCCGGGTAGACGAAATAGGCTTCGTTGGGCGGCCCCGACACTTCCGGCAGCACCCGCACCAGATTGTTGTGCTCGTTGGCGACGAAATCGGGCAGCGCGGCAATGCCCAGCCCGCTGGTGATCGCCCGCAGCATGCCGTAGGTGTTGTTGACGGTGAGGATCGGCCGGCGGTCCTGCCCGGACTTGGCGCCGACCTCGATCAGCCAGTTGACCCCCGGCACCGGCGGGCGCGCGTCCTCGCCGTAGATGATGATGCGGTGCTCCTCCAGGTCTTCCGGCCGCTGCGGCGTGCCGTATCGCTGCAGGTATTCGCTGGTCGCGTAGATATGCACCTGGACGCTGACCAGGTGGCGCTGGATCAGGTCGGGCTGGCGCGGCGGCGACATGCGGATCGCGACATCGGCTTCGCGCATCGACAGGTCGAGCTCGGAATCGTCGACCACCAGGCTGACCTGGATTTCCGGATAAAGGTCGAGGAATTCGCGGATCCGCGGCGTCAGCCAGATCGAGCCGAACGCCACGGTGGTGGTGATCTTGAGCGGCCCTTTCGGCCGGTCCTTGGATTCGGAGATCAGCCCCTCGGCCATCGCCAGCTTGGCGAAAACCTCGCGGGCGGTCTTGAACAGCAGCTCGCCCTGCTCGGTGAGGATCAGGCCGCGTGCATGGCGGTGGAACAGCGGCACGCTGAGGCTTTCCTCGAGCGCGCTGATCTGGCGGCTCACCGCCGACTGGCTGAGGTTCAGCGATTCCCCGGCATGGGTAAAGCTGCCGGCCTCGGCCACCGCGTGAAAGACGCGAAGTTTGTCCCAATCCATCGCCATGGGGACCGTCCCCCTAGTTTATTCGGCCGCGCGCGCCGGCGCGGCATCCTCCTGCGCCGCGAGAAACTTCTCGGCTTCCAGCGCCGCCATGCAGCCCATGCCGGCGGCGGTGACCGCCTGGCGAAACACCTTGTCCTTGACGTCCCCCGCGGCAAACACGCCGGGAATGTCGGTCGCCGTCGAATCGGGCCGGGTGATCACATAGCCCTCGGCGTCGAGCCGCAACTGGCCGGCGACCAGTTCGGTGACCGGGGTGTGGCCGATCGCGATGAACACGCCCTCGCAGGCCCGCTCGCTGAGCGCGCCGGTCTTGACGTTGCGCAGCCGCACGCCGGTCACCTCGGGCGGCTCCGGGACGCCGAGGATCTCGTCGACGACGTGGTCCCAGATGACGGCGATCTTCGGGTTGCGGAACAGCCGGTCCTGCAGGATCTTCTCGGCGCGCAGCGTGTCGCGGCGATGGATCAGCGTCACCCGGCTGGCGTGGTTGGTCAGGTAGATCGCTTCCTCGACCGCGGTGTTGCCGCCGCCGACGACGACGACCTCCTTGTCGCGGAAAAAGAAGCCGTCGCAGGTCGCGCAAGCCGAGACGCCGAACCCGCGATAGGCCTCCTCGCTCGGCAGGCAGAGCCAGCGCGCCTGCGCGCCGGTCGCCAGGATCAGCGCATCGGCGGTGAACGTATCCCCCGAATCGCCGGTCACGACAAACGGCCGCCGCGACAAATCCGCCTTCACCGCGAGGTCGAGCAGGATCCTGGTGCCGACATGCTCGGCCTGGGCCTGCATCTGCTCCATGAGCCACGGACCCTGGATGACGTCGGCAAAGCCCGGATAGTTCTCGACATCGGTGGTGATCGTCAGCTGGCCGCCCGGCTGCAGGCCGCCGAGCAGCGTCGGTTGCAGATTCGCCCGCGCCGCATAGATCGCGGCGGTAAACCCGGCGGGACCGGCGCCGATAATCAAGACCTTGCTGTGATGATGCTCAGGCATCACGATTTCCAATCGATTGGACAGCGTACTATACCATTTTTGCGCAAAGCGGGAGGCTTAAGCGCCCGGAAACGCCCGCTCAATAACCAAACATGTGATCGAGGCTGAACCCGCCGTCGCGTCCGATCAGCCCGTGATAGCCGAACAGCCGGCACGTCGTGTCGCGGATCACGATATAGGCCCGCGGACCCGCGGCCGCGCGGGTGTTCGCATCGAACAGCGCGTGATAGTGCCAGAAGCGCGACCCCGAACACGGAATTGCCAGCGGTTGGTGGGCGATTTCGCCGCCGCCGCCGTCATGCAGGATGATGTCGGTCGCGCTCTTGGCCCGCCACGGCAGCGACGCCGGATAGATCAGATGGCACAGCGTGTCGTGCGTCCCGTCCCCCAGCCGCAGAAACAGCCGCGTCGACAAGCCGGGCGGCGGTCCCGAATAGGATTGCGGCTCGTCGCGATAGGTGAGGATCGTGTTGAAGACATGCGCGCCAAAGCTCGTTTCGGCGGCGTGTCCGCTCTGCCGATGGCGATAGCGGAACAGCGCGTGCAGCCAGCCGTCGGCCTCGCCGCCCTCGGCAAAGTCGTAGGCGAGCTCGACATGGCCATAGCCGTCGCCGAGCGCCGCCGTCAGCGGGTCGAGGTCGAGCGCTTGGCGATGCGCGCGCGGCAGCCGGCCGAGGCGGCGGCGCGCGACCTCCCGTCCTTCCGGGTCGTAAACGGTCGCCGCGACCGGCAGCTCCGCCTGGGTGACGGCCATCGGTGTCGGCAGGAGCAGGCTCTGCCATGCGTCGCGCGGCAGGATCGGCGCCGGCAGCAGATAGCCCTTGCCCAGACTCGCGGCGAGCCCCGGCAGCTCCGGGTTGGGCTTGAGGTCGCCGCGCTCGACATTGACATGCGCCATGCGCCGCCGCGTCGCGGCGATCACCTCGTAGCGCGGGCGGACCATGTGCTTGCCGGCGTGCAGCTCGATCTGCGCCGGCCAGGCGAGGTCGGGCAGCAGTTCGGCGACATCGACGGCGCGGGTCGCAAACCCGGCGATCGGTTCGTCCAGCGTCGCGATGTGCTGGCCGCCCATCACCGACAGCCCGATCGCTCCGGACGGGATCGGCGCGGCATGCGAGTTCTGCAGCCACAGCACGACCCGCTCGCCCGCCGCCGGCGCCGGCAGCCCGGCATAGCGGTCGGCCGGCCAGGCATTGGCGTCATGTGTGCACGACAGCGCCCGGTCGTCCTCGCCGTAGATGTCGAGCGCGTATTTGACCACGTCGTGCCCGGCGGCGCCGGCGACGTGCAGAAACAGCTGTCCGGCAAAATCGCCGAGGCCGAAGCGGCGGCGCACCTCGCGGCTGTCGACGACGATCGAGCCATCGGCGGCGACGACGGGCTCCGGCCATTCGGCGATGACCTCGCCGGCGCCGTCGAACAGCGTGAGCCAGACGGTGATGCCGGTCGCGCCGTAGCGCGACCAGTAATTCGCCGTCACCAGCCGTGTGTGGATCGTCCCGGTATCGCGGAACAAGGCGAAATTGGTGGCGAAATTCAGCGGGTCGAGATAGCGGCGCGGCTTGGTCAGCCGCTCCGCCGGGATGCGCAACTCGTCGAGGCTGAAGAGGTCGCAATTGCCGGGGAGGAACGGCGCGGCCTGGGCGATCAGCCGGTCGGCGTCGAAACTCGCGACCAGCACCGCCGGCGCGCCGCAGGCCGCCAGCTCGGGCACGCCCCGGCAGCAGCAGCCGAGCGTTTCCTTGCCGATGCGGGCGACGTCCTGGACATAGACGCCGGCGATCTCGACACCGGTGAGGTCGAACAGCTCGGCGAAGCCTTCCGCCGCGCCGCGCGGGTCGACGAGCGCGACCTTGCCGTAGCGCTTGAGCCGCTCGACCAGCGCCCGGCCGGGCGCCGCGGCCAGCGGATGGGCCAGCGCCTTGTACAACGCGTTGCCGCCGCGGACATTGTCGAACGTGTCGATGCGCAAGGCCATCGGCCTATCCTACAAGGCCGGCGAGGAGCTTGCAGCGCCTTCGACGACCGCCGCCGCCGGGTCGGCGGACCGCGGCCGCAACATCCAGGCCGCGGTGACGCGCACCACCACCACGCCGATCGCCGCGCCGGCCACGACGTCGCTCAGATAATGCTGGCCGGTCACCACCCGGCTCACCGCGATCAGCCCGGCCGCGGCGACATACAGCCAGACCGGCCGCGGCCACAGGCACCACAGCGCGGTCGCCAGCGCCGCCGCCGTCGTCGCGTGGCCCGAGGGAAAAGACCAATGGTCAGCGTGCAGGCCGAACCAGGTGAAATCGTAACTGCCGTCGGCGAACAACAGTTTCGGCCGGGTGCGGCCGACGGTGATTTTCAGCACGTCGGCGACCAGCCCAGCCGCCGCCACGGCGACAAAGATAAAGCCGGGCCGATAGGCGACGGCGCGCATCCGGCCGTCGTACGGGCGCAGCCGCTCCCACGAGCCGCCCCAGCGCAGCACGGCAAAGGCCAGCGCACTGGCGGCCAGCCACGGCCAGCCGAGACCGAATCGCTGCACGACAAGGAAAAACGGCTGCAGCGACCGGACGTGCTGGTGAAAGAAATCCGCGACTGCCCGGTCGAACCAGATCATCGACGCCGCCTCGAACAGGAGCAGCCCTTCGGCCCACAGGATGCGACGGCCCTCGGGCGTCTGCCGCAGCCGCGCGACACAGGCGAGGATCGGCGTCGCCCCGTCATGCACCACGAGCCAGCGATGCAGGAGCCAGCTCATCCCCACCACGACGAGCCCGGCATCGATCACGTCCGACGGGAAATGATGGCCCGCGGCAATCCGGCCGAGCCCGATCAGCCCGCCCAGCGCCAGCGCCGCGCCGATCGCCTGGGCGCGCCGCCGTCCCGCCGGCAGCAGGAAGGCGAAGCCGATCAGCGAGAACCCGACCGCCGCATGACCCGAGACAAAGGAACAGTTCTTGGCGCACTGGTCGGCGGGGAGCGGCGCCGGCGTGAAATCGTGCGTGCCGCCGAACGCCGTCACCTGATAGGGCCGGGCGCGTCCCCAGTGGTCTTTCAGCACCGAGTTGACGACGATGCCCGGTCCGACGGCGAGGGCCGCGACAAGAAAGACCAGCGCATTGCGGTCGAGCCGCCAGAGCGGCCGGCGGCGTAGCCGCAGCCAGATCGCGCTGCCGAGCGCCACCAGTAGGATCGCCCAGGTGAGCCAGCGGGCCGAGCCGTTGACGATGCGTATCGGCAGCCATGGCGCCAGCCAGAAACCGTGCTGCGGGTCGTAAAACAGGCTGCTCACAAACAGGTCGGCGCCCGGCACCAGCCAGAACAGCGCCAGGCTGGCGACCAGCGCCGCGGCATAGACGGCGACGCCCTTCATGACGCGCGCAGCACCGCCAGCCGCTCCTGCACCAGCGCGCGCAACGCGGCGCCGGCGCGCGCCGTGTCGTCGAGCGTCGGATACCGCCAGCTCTCGATCCGCCCGGTGAACGGGCGGGTGATCCCGGCTTGGCGCATCGCCGCATGGAAGCGGGCGAATTTGGCGTCCCCACCGTCGAGTTCGATAATGTGCACCGGCTTTCCGGTCGCCGCCGCCTCGCTGACCATCGAGACCGAATCCGCCGTGACCAGGAACGCGTCGGCGACCGCGAGATAGGCGAAATACGGGTTCTCGCCGGTCATGTCCCAGATCGCCGCCGGCAGTCCGGCGAGCCGCTCGCGCAACAGCGCGGTCCCGGCCGCGCCGGTGCGCCGCGATGGCGTCACGACCGCCGCCCCGCCGGTCTCGCGCAGGCAAGCGGCAATGCCGTCGGCGATCGTCGCGAGCCGGGCGAGCGGCAGCCGGTAGCTGCGGTTCGCGCCGCCGATCAGCACGCCGATAATCGGCCGGGGCAGGGTTTCCAACGCCGGGAACCGCCGCCGGGCCGCGGCGAGCTTGTCCGGCGTCACCCGGTTGAGCGCACCTTTCGAGGTGACGACGCGCGGGCCGCGCAGCCGGTCGTGTTCCGGCACCACCATCAGGTCGAACCTGTCGCGACCGATGCGCGGGTCCTGGACCTGCGCTAGCACGGTTCGGCCGCCGGCGGCCGCACGGATCGCCAGTGCCGGCGCCACGGTGTTGCGGCCGCAGCCGATCACCACATCGGGCCAGGGCGGGCGCAACGGCAGCCCGCGATCGTTCACCGCGGCGAGCGCCGCGACCCAAAGCTGCGGCGGCAGCCAGGCCCAGGGCGCGCGCACCGTGAGGGGCCGTTCGACAAACGCAAAGCCGGCCGCCTCGGCGAGACCGAGGGCCTGGCTCGCCATGCCGGCCTTGCCGTCGTGCAGCACCCAGACCGACGGCGCCGCGGCCGCGCCGACGGGCACGGGCGAAAGCTCCTGGCTGAAGGGCAAGGCGACCATCGGGCTGGGTTTACGGAAACTCCGGCGGCCGGGCAAGGACGGCTCTTGCAGGCGCAACAAAATTGCGCGGGCGAGAGCGGCTTCCTATGATCGCCGCGAATTTAAGGGAGTGGCGATGCGGCGAATCAAACTCGACCGTATCGACCGTCGCATCCTGCAATGCCTGCAGGAAGACGGGCGCATGACCAATGTCGAGCTTGCCCGCCGGGCCGGCATCACCGCGCCGCCTTGCCTGCGGCGGGTACGCGCGCTCGAAGAGGCGGGGCTGATCCGCGGCTATCATGCGGCGCTCGCCCCCGAGGCGCTCGGCTATCCGGTGACGGTGTTTGCCCAGGTCGGGCTCGCCAGCCAGGCGGAAAGCGATCTGATGGCGTTCGAGGACCGGGTCCGCTCCTGGCCGGAGGTGCGCGAGGCGCACATGCTCGCCGGCGAGACCGATTTTCTGCTGAAGATCGTGGCGACCGACTGGGACAGCTATCAGCGCTTTCTGTCGACCAAGCTGACCTCGGCCCCCAACGTCGCCCACGTCAAATCGGCGATGACGCTGCGCGTCTCGAAGGCCGAGCCCGGCGTGCCGCTGGGCGAGGAGAGCGAGATGGAAGCCGAGGACGCTGCCTGACGGCGCCAGTCAGCCGAAGGCGACGGTAACGACCTCATAGGATTTGTTGCCGCGCGGGGTCGAGACCTCGACGCTGTCGCCCTTGCCCTTGCCGATCAGCGCGCGCGCCAGCGGCGAGGCGACCGAAAGCTTGCCGCCCTTAACGTCGGCCTCGTCCTCGCCGACGATGACAAAGGTCTGCTCCTCGTCGGTTTCCTCGTCGGCGAGGGTAACGGTCGCGCCGAACTTGACGACCGAGCCCGAAAGTTTCGAGGTGTCGATGACTTCCGCGCGCGCGACCTTGTCCTCCAGTTCCATGAGGCGGCCTTCGATAAAGCTCTGGCGTTCGCGCGCGGCGTGATACTCGGCATTTTCCGACAGGTCGCCATGCGTACGCGCCTCGGCGATCGCGCGGATGATTGCCGGCCGCTCGGCCGTTTTCAGCCGCTTGATCTCCTCAAGCAGCCGGTTGTAGCCGTCGGAAGTCATCGGGAGCCTGTTCATCGGACCAGCTTAAACCCCAGATGTCGGAAAACAGCGGTTAGAAGTAGGATTGCAGCGGAGCAACTTCAAGACTGCCCCGGCGCAGCGCCCCGATCGCCTGCACCGCGGCGCGCGCGCCGGCGACGGTCGTGTAGTAGGGAATGTTGTGGGTTAAAGCCGTCCGACGCAAGCTGAAGCTGTCGGCGATCGCCTGGGCGCCCTCGGTGGTGTTGAACACGAGCTGAACCCGGCCGCTGCGCATCTCGTCGACAATGTCGGGCCGCCCCTCCTGCACTTTGTTGACGACCGTGACCGCGATCCCCGATCCGACCAGCGTTGCCGCGGTGCCGCGCGTTGCGATCAGCTCGAACCCCCATTCGGCCAGCTGCCGGCAAGGCTCGACCAGCGCCGCCTTGTCGCCGTCGCGCACCGACACGAACACCGCGCCGTGCTGCGGCAGGTCGATCCCGGCGCCGAGCTGCGATTTGGCGAAGGCGCGCCCGAAATCGCTGTCGAGCCCCATGACCTCGCCGGTCGATTTCATTTCCGGGCCGAGGATCAGGTCGACGCCAGGGAAGCGGGCAAACGGGAACACCGCCTCCTTGACCGCTACATGCGTGTTGGCGGCCGGCCGGTCGCGGGCGACGACGTCCGACAGCCGCTCGCCGGTCATCACCCGCGCCGCGATCTTGGCGATCGGCACGCCCGTCGCCTTGGCGACAAACGGCACCGTGCGCGAGGCGCGCGGGTTGACTTCGAGCACGTAGACATCGCCGTCCTTGACCGCGAACTGGACGTTCATCAGCCCGACGACGTTGAGCGCGCGGGCCAGCGCCACGGTCTGCCGCTCGATCTCGCCGACCGTTTCCGGTGAGAGGCTGTAGGGCGGCAGCGAGCAGGCCGAGTCGCCGGAATGAATGCCGGCTTCCTCGATATGCTCCATGATCCCGGCGACATAGACGCGCTCGCCATCGGCGACCGCATCGGCATCGACCTCGATCGCGTCCTGCAGATAGCGGTCGATCAGCACCGGGCTGGTGCCGGACACGCGCACCGCGTTGCGGATGTAGCGCTGCAGCCCGGCGGTGTCGTGGACGATCTCCATCGCCCGCCCGCCGAGCACATAGGACGGCCGGATCACCACCGGATAGCCGATGCGCTGGGCGATCGCCTCGGCTTCCGCGGCCGAATAGGCGGTGTCGTTCGCCGGCTGGCGCAGCCCCAGGCTGCGCAGCAGCTGCTGGAAGCGCTTGCGGTCCTCGGCGAGGTCGATCGCGTCGGGCGAGGTGCCGAGGATCGGGATGTCGGCCGCCTCCAGCGCCTTCGCCAGGTTGAGCGGCGTCTGCCCGCCGAACTGCACGATGACGCCGAGCAGCGTCCCGCGGCGCTGCTCGACACGGACGATCTCGACCACGTCCTCGGCGGTCAGCGGCTCGAAATAGAGCCGGTCCGACGTGTCGTAGTCGGTCGACACGGTCTCGGGGTTGCAGTTGATCATGATCGTCTCGATGCCGTTCGCCGGGTCGTCCCCCGGGGCCGCTTCGCGCAGCGCGTAGGCGGCATGGACGCAGCAATAATCGAACTCGATCCCCTGGCCGATGCGGTTCGGCCCGCCGCCTAGGATCACCACCTTGCGGCGCTCGCTCGGATCGGCCTCGCATTCCGGCAGGTTGAGCCCGTCGCCCTCATAAGCCGAGTAGAGATAGGGCGTCCGCGAGGCGAATTCGGCAGCGCAGGTGTCGACGCGCTTGTAGACCGGCGTCAGCCGCAGCTTGCGGCGCTGCTTCGCCACCACGGCCTCATCGAGCCCGACCAGCTTGCCGAGCCGCTTGTCGGAGAAGCCCATCTGCTTGAGCCGCAGAAACGCCGTCGCATCGCCCGGCAGCCCGTCACGCCGCACCCGCTCCTCGGTTGCGACGATCTCCTCGATACGCTCCAGGAACCACCGCTCGAAATGGCAGGCGGCGTGAATTTCCGCCGTCGTCAGCCCGTGGCGATAGGCCTGCGCGATCAGCAGCAGCCGGTCCGGCGCCGGGCGGGCAAGCGCTGCCTTCACCGCCTCCTTGCCGCCGCTTTCGACGCCCTCGACGGCGACTTCGTCAAACCCGTCGAGCCCGGTCTCCAGCGAGCGCAGCGCCTTCTGCACCGATTCGGCAAAGCTGCGGCCGATCGCCATCGCCTCGCCCACCGACTTCATCGAGGTGGTCAGCAGCGGCGCCGCGCCGGGGAATTTCTCGAACGTGAAACGCGGGATCTTGGTGACGACATAGTCGATCGTCGGCTCGAACGAGGCCGGGGTGACGCCGGTGATCTCGTTCTGCAGCTCGTCGAGCGTGTAGCCGACCGCGAGCTTGGCGGCGACCTTGGCGATCGGGAACCCCGTCGCCTTCGACGCCAGCGCCGAGGAGCGCGAGACCCGCGGGTTCATCTCGATGATGACCAGCCGCCCGTCGGCCGGGTTGACCGCGAACTGCACGTTCGATCCGCCGGTATCGACGCCGATCTCGCGCAGCACCGCGATCGCGGCGTTGCGCATGATCTGATATTCCTTGTCGGTCAGGGTCAGCGCCGGGGCGACCGTCACCGAGTCGCCGGTATGGACTCCCATCGGGTCGATGTTCTCGATCGAGCAGATGATGATGCAGTTGTCGTTGCGGTCGCGCACGACTTCGAGCTCGTACTCCTTCCAGCCGAGCACCGATTCCTCGATCAGCACCTCGTGCGCCGGCGAGGCGCGCAGCCCGCCGCGGACGATCTCCTCGAATTCCTCGGTGTTGTAGGCGATGCCGCCGCCGGTGCCGCCCAGCGTGAACGACGGCCGGATGATCGCCGGCAGCCCGGTCGCCTCGAGCGCCGCTACCGCCTCGTCCAGCGATTTGGCGAGCCGGCTTTTCGGCGAGACCAAGCCGATCTTGTCCATCGCCTGGCGGAACAGCTGGCGGTCCTCGGCCTTTTCGATCGCCGCCTCGCGCGCGCCGATCAGCTCGACGCCGTAGGCCGCCAGCACCCCCGATTGCGACAGCGCCAGCGCGGTGTTGAGCGCGGTCTGCCCGCCCATCGTCGGCAGCAGCGCATCGGGCCGCTCGCGGGCGATGATCTTCTCGACGACGGCCGGAGTGATCGGCTCGATATAGGTCGCGTCGGCCAGCCCCGGGTCGGTCATGATCGTCGCCGGGTTCGAGTTGACCAGGATAATCCGGTAGCCTTCCTGCTTCAGGGCTTTGCAGGCCTGCGCGCCGGAATAGTCGAACTCGCACGCCTGGCCGATGACGATCGGGCCGGCGCCGATGATGAGGATCGATGCGATGTCAGTGCGTTTGGGCATTTAGCGCTGGTGCAGCCCCCTCGGGACGAGGGGCTTTACTTGATGCCATCGACAAACCGTCCTCATCCTGAGGTGTGACCGAAGCGAGCAGCCGCCCCTCACTTCGCCTTTTCCATCATCGCGACAAACCGCCCGAACAGATAGTGCGCGTCCTGCGGGCCGGGGCTGGCCTCGGGGTGGTGCTGCACCGAGAACACCGGTTTGCCTGCGATCGCCAGCCCCTCGTTGGTGTTGTCGAACAGGGAGAGATGCGTCGCCGTCACCCCCTGCGGCAGGCTGTCGGGGTCGACCGCGAAGCCGTGGTTCTGGCTGGTGATCTCGACCTTGCCGGTGGCCAGGTCCTTGACCGGTTGGTTGGCGCCGCGATGCCCGCGGTCGAGCTTGTAGGTCCGCCCGCCGACGGCCAGCGCCAGCATCTGATGGCCGAGGCAGATGCCGAACAGCGGCACGTCGCGATCGAGCAGCCGGCGCAGCACCGGCACCGCATACTCGCCGGTCGCCGCCGGGTCGCCCGGCCCGTTCGACAGGAACACGCCGTCGGGCTGGTGGCGCATGATGTCTTCGGCCGTCGCGGTGGCCGGCACCACGGTCACCCGGCAGCCATGCTCGGCCAGCATTCGCAGGATGTTGCGCTTGGCGCCGTAATCGACGGCGACGACGTGAAACCGCGGCGCGGCCTGGCGGCCGTAGCCGGTTTCGCGCGCCCAGGCGGTTTCGTCCCAGTCGTAGCTCTGGCGGCAGCTTACCTCGATCGCCAGATCCATGCCTTCGAGGCCCGGCCAGGCGGCGGCCTCCGCCTGCATGGCGGCGATGTCGAGATTGCCGTCGGGCCGATAGGCGATGACCCCGTTGGGCGCGCCGCGATCGCGGATCAGCCGCGTCAGCCGCCGCGTGTCGACACCCGAAATCCCGGTCATGCCGCGCGACGTGAGCCAAGCATCGAGGCCTTCGGTCGCCCGGTAATTCGCCGGCGCGGTGATCGGTTCGCGGATCACCAGCCCGCGGGCCGGCGGCGTGGTGGTCTCGACGTCTTCCGGGTTGGTGCCGACATTGCCGATATGCGGAAAGGTAAAGGTGATGATCTGCCCGGCATAGGACGGGTCGGTCAGGATTTCCTGGTAGCCGGTGATCGCGGTGTTGAAGCACACTTCCCCGACCGCCTGTCCCGGCGCGCCGATGCCGCGGCCCCAAAACACCGTCCCGTCCGCCAGCACCAGGGCCGCGTTGCAGTCGGGTGGCCGCGGCGTATGGCTGGCCGCGTTGGGGTCGGTCATCAAAAACAGTCCTGCCGGATTTTGCGGCCGCTTGGCGAGGCGCGGCGCCCAATTTTGCGGAACCCAGTTTTGCGAAACATAGGGCCGCTGCCGCGCTTGTCAACCCGCCCGGTGATGAACATATCGCCAGATCAATAGGTTACCGAACCGGCGACAGCGCCCTTTTTCAGCGCCGGTGAAACGCGGTAGGCTGCGGTCGCCGCCCGCGGCGGGAGCCCCTGAATGCTGCGCGAAGACCTTACCGAACGCATGAAAACTGCGCTGCGCGCCAAGGATACCCGTACCTTGTCGACGGTGCGGCTGATCCTCGCGGCCTTGAAGCAGAAGGACATCGAGGCCCGCCCCGCGGGCAACAGCACGGGAATCGGCGATGGCGACATCCAGCGCATGCTGCAGGGCATGGTCAAGCAGCGGCGCGAATCGATCGAGCTCTACAACCGGGGCAACCGCCCCGAGCTGGCGCGGCAGGAGGCCGAGGAGATCGCGGTCATCGAAAGCTTTCTGCCCCGGCAGCTCGACGAGGCCGGCATCGAGACCGCCGCCGAGGCGGCGATCGCCGAAGCGGGCGCCGCCGGCATCAAGGACATGGGCAAGGTCATGGGGCTCTTGCGCGAACGCCACGCCGGCGTCCTCGACATGGCCAAGGCCGGCGCCGTGGTGAAACGGCTATTGGGTTGAACCTGCCGGGGTACATAAAGCCCCTCTCCCGCGTGCGGGAGAGGGTGGATCGCGCCACGAGGCGCGAGACGGGTGAGGGAGGCCGGCGCAAGACGACCCTCACCCTCCCGGCACTCTGCGCCGGGTCCCTCCCTCTCCCGCAAGCGGGCGAGGGGCGATAAGCATGGCGTTTCCCCCCGGTTTTCTCGATGAGCTCAGGTCGCGCGTGTCGCTTGCCGACCTCGTCGGCAAACGGGTGCGGCTGACGCGGAAGGGCCGCGAATACGGCGGGCTGTGCCCGTTCCACAACGAAAAGACGCCGTCGTTCTACGTCGTCGAGGACAAGGGCTTTTTCCACTGCTTCGGCTGCGGCGCGCATGGCGATGCGATCGGCTACGTCATGCGCTCGGAGAACCTCGATTTTATCGAGGCCGTCGAGCGGCTGGCCGAAACCGCCGGCGTCCAGGTGCCGCAGCAGACGCCGCTGGAGCGCGAAAAGGCGCAGCGCCAGAAGACGCTGCTCGAAGCGCTGGCCGCTGCCGCGCAATTCTACGAACGGCAGCTCTGGTCGCCGGCCGGCTTGCACGGCCGCGGATACCTCGAACGGCGCGGGCACGACGAGGCGACGATGCGCCGTTTCCGGCTCGGCTGGGCCGGCGAGGACCGCAATGCGCTGCGCCGCGCGCTGACTCCGGAATTCCCCGTGCCGCTGCTGATGGAAGCGGGGCTGCTGCACGCTTCGGATTACGGCGGCGAGCCCTACGATTATTTCCGCGAGCGGGTGATCTTCCCGATCGCCGACCGGGCGGGCCGGGTCATCGCCTTTGGCGGCCGTACGCTCGGCGCAGGCGGGACCAAGGAGGGGCAGCCGAAATACCTCAACTCGCCGGAGCACCCGCTGTTCGAAAAGGGGCGCGTGCTGTACGGCCTGTCGTTTGTGCGGGCCAACGCGGCGCGAGACCTCGCCGCCGGCGGTCCCGGCGCGATCGTCACCGAAGGCTATATGGACGTCATCGCGCTGCACCGCGCGGATTTCGGCACGGCGGTGGCGCCGCTCGGCACCGCGCTGACCGAGGCGCATCTCGGCGAATTGTGGCGGCTCGCCCCCGAGCCGGTGCTGTGCCTCGACGGCGACGCCGCGGGTCAGCGCGCCGCCCTGCGCGCGCTGCATCGCGCGCTGCCCTTGCTGAAGCCGGGCCAATCGCTGCGCTTTGTGACGCTGCCGGCCGGCGACGACCCGGATTCGCTGATCCGCGCCGCCGGCCCCGGCGCGTTCCAGCGGCTGCTGGACGCGGCCAGACCGCTCGCCGAGATGCTGTGGCAGTCCGAACTCGACGCCAGGCCGATCGACACGCCCGAGCGCCGCGCCGATCTCGAGCGCCGGCTGATGGGGCATGCCGCCGCCATCGCCGACCGCATCGTCCAGGCCGAATACCGGCGCTTTCTGCGCGACAAGCTGTTTGCGCTCGGCCGGCCGAAATTTCCGCCGAATGCCGGGCGTTTCGGCCGAGTTCCGGCCGCACAAGCCGTCGCCTTGCGCGCTCATGCGCCACCCCCGCCACCCGCGCCGGGTCGGCGGCAGCGCGAAATCCTCATGGCGATGCTGCTGACGCACACCTTCCTGATCGCCCGGCGGGTCGAGGAAATCAGTGTGCTCGACTTTCCGGAGCCGGAATTGCGGGCGCTGCGGCAGGCGATTTTTGGCGCCGAGGTCGAGGCCGTAGGGCTTGACGCCACGGGGCTTCGGCTACAATTAGGGCAGGGCGGGTTCGCGGCGACCGTGGACGCGGTGCTCGCGGTATTGGCCGAGCACGCAAGTTCGCTGGCACGCGTGGCCGAGGTCGATGCGGTGGTGCGTTACTGCGATCATGTGATCGGCATGCTCCGCGGCGCCGGCTACGGCAAGCCGACGGACGGGCCGGCCGAGGATCTGACCGTCCCGGAGGCGTGGGAGCGCTACCGGGCGGCAACGGAAGGGGAGGCGCAGGAGGGGTTTTCGGAGGACGAGTTTCCGCCCGGCCGGGCGGAAAGCGGCTCGCCCCGATAAGCCCCTTGCAAGGATCGACGGTTTATGTTCCGGCCTCGGCCGGGACCAACCCATGGCCTAGGGACGGCGGAATGGCAAGCAAGGTGGCAAGCGTGGCGGAAACGGCCGAGACTCGCGAAGAAGCGGCCGAGGCGCCCCTTCTCGACCAGATCGCAGTCGCGATCAAGAAGATGGTGGCGCGCGGCAAGGAGCGCGGCTACCTGACCTATGACGAATTGAACGCTGCGCTGCCGACCGATCAGGTGTCCTCGGAGCAGATCGAGGATACGATGACGATGCTCTCCGAGCTCGGCATCAATGTCGTCGAAAACGAGGACGCCGAGGAGCCGGCCGGCACCGACGGCGAGGACGGCGAGGCCGAGGCGCGCGGCAATCTCGACGACGACGATATCGGCCGCACCGACGATCCGGTGCGCATGTATCTGCGCGAGATGGGCTCGGTCGAGCTGCTGTCGCGCGAGGGCGAGATCGCCATCGCCAAGCGCATCGAGGCCGGGCGCGAGATGATGATCGGCGGCATCTGCGAGAGCCCGCTGACGATCCGCGCGCTGATGCTGTGGCGCGACGCGCTCAACGAAGGCAAGATGCTGCTGCGCGACATCATCGATCTCGACGCCACCTACAGCAACACCGCCCTCGACCCGGCCGACCCGGCGGTCGCGATCATGCCGCCGATCGCCGCCGACGGCGCCGAGGAGGACGAGGAAGCCGAGGGCGAGGAGGAAGAGGAAGTCGCGGCCGAAGGCGGCGAGGCCGAAGGCGAGGACGGCGAGGGCGAGGAAAGCTCGGTCTCCCTGGCGACGATGGAGGCGCAGCTGCGTCCCAGCGTCACCGCGCTGTTCGACGAGGTCGCCGAAATCCACAAAAAGCTCAACAAGCTGCAGGACCAGCGCGTCGCGGCGGTGATCAAGGGCGCGGCGCTGGCGCGCGCCACCGACCGCCGCTACGACAAGCTGAAGGACGAGGCGGTCGAGCTGCTGCGCCGGATCCGCTTCAACAACACGCGCATCGAGCACCTGGTCGAGCAGCTCTACGACCTCAACCGCCGGCTTGTCGGCGAGGAGGGCCGGCTGCTGCGCCTGGCCGAGACGTCGGGCGTCAAGCGCCCCGAATTCCTGCAGTTCTACCTCAACGACGAGCTGTCGATGGATTGGCTGGAGCGCGCCGCGCAGCAGTCCGGCCGCGGCTGGGACCGCTTTGTCGAGCGCTACCGCGACGACATCGCAAAGCACCGCGGCGCCATCGCCAAGGTCGCGATCGAATCGAAGCTGCCGATCAGCGAATTCCGCCGCGTCGTGCAGACCGTGCAGCGCGGCGAGCGCGAGGCCAGCCGCGCCAAGAAGGAGATGGTCGAGGCCAACCTCCGCCTGGTGATCTCGATCGCCAAGAAATACACCAACCGCGGGCTGCAATTCCTCGACCTGATCCAGGAAGGCAACATCGGCCTGATGAAGGCGGTCGATAAGTTCGAGTACCGCCGCGGCTATAAATTCTCCACCTATGCGACGTGGTGGATCCGCCAGGCGATCACCCGCTCGATCGCCGACCAGGCGCGCACCATCCGCATCCCGGTTCACATGATCGAGACGATCAACAAGCTGGTGCGCACCTCGCGCCAGATGCTGCACGAGATCGGCCGCGAGCCGACCCCCGAGGAGCTTGCCGACAAGCTGGCGATGCCCTTGGAGAAGGTGCGCAAGGTGCTGAAGATCGCCAAGGAGCCGATCAGTCTCGAAACCCCGATCGGCGACGAGGAAGATTCGCATCTCGGCGATTTCATCGAGGACAAGAACGCGGTTTTGCCGGTCGATGCGGCGATCCAGGCGAATCTGCGCGAGACCACGACCCGCGTCCTGGCCTCGCTGACCGCGCGCGAGGAGCGCGTGCTGCGCATGCGGTTCGGCATCGGCATGAACACCGACCACACGCTCGAAGAAGTCGGCCAGCAATTCTCGGTGACCCGCGAGCGCATCCGCCAGATCGAGGCCAAGGCGCTCAGAAAGCTCAAGCACCCGAGCCGGTCGCGCAAGCTGCGCAGCTTCCTCGACACCTGACCCTCACCCGTCTCGCGGCCGTCCCGCCGGGGATGGGAAGGGGGACGGTGGTTCTGCTATGGTGTCTGCGGGTGGGCCGGTAGTTCAGTTGGTTAGAACTCGCCGCTCATAACGGCGCTGTCGCAGGTTCGAGTCCTGCCCGGCCTACCAGTTCAGATGCCGCTTTTCGCCGCGGCCGCGCTGCCATACGCTCCGCATCCTTCCGCAAGGAGATTGGCATGCCCGAGACGCCGACATTCGGCCGCTACGCCGAAATTCCCTATGACGAGATGACGGCTGAGCAGCAGGAATCCTATCGCTTCGCCGTCGAGACGCGCGGCCCGCTCGGCGGCCCCAACAAGATCTGGGTGCACAACCCGAAGCTGGCCAAGGTCGCCGCGCCCTTCGGTGGCCATTTCCAGGCCGGGAAATACTCGCTGACCGAGCGCGAGCGCGAGATCGCGGTGATCGTCATCAACAGCAAATGGCGTTCGGCCTACCCGACCGCGGCCCATGAGCGGCGCGGCAAGGAAGTCGGCCTGCCGCCCACCAAGGTCGAGGCGATGCTGTCGGGACTGCCGACCGCGTTCGACGACAAGCGGGAGCAGGTCGTCTACGAGATGGCGGTCTGCCTGAGCAACGCGCGCTGGGTCTCGAAGGGCCTCTACGACCGCGCAGTCGAGGCGCTCGGCCATGTCGGCATCACCGACGTGATCTGCCTGATGGGGCATTACACCAGCGTCTCGATGACGCTCGCCTTTTACGACGTGCCGGCCGGGGCGCAGGGCCTCCAGCGCTGAGCCGATGCGCGAGATCGTCGCGGCGCCGGTTGCCGGCCTCGACCTGCGCCGGGAATACGGCCATCACCAAAGCCCGGCGATCCGCGCCGGCGGCCTGGTCTTCTGCTCGGGGATGGTGGCGGTCGATCCCGCGACCGGCGAGCGCCGGCACGGCACGGTGACCAGCGAAACCCGCCGCATCTTCGAAAACCTCAAGACGCTGCTGGAGGCCGCGGGGTCGTCGCTGGACCGCCTCGTCCAGGTGCACGCGATGATCTATGACCGGATCGAGTACGACGTGTTGAACCGGGCGTACCGTCCCTATGTCGCCAGCCCGCCGGCGCGCACGGTGATGAGCGTGCAGATCGAGGCCGGGTTCAAGGTGATGCTCGACGTGACAGCCGCCGCGCATGACCGGCCCGAACGCGGAGCCGGCTCGCCGCGACAGGTGATCGGACCCCGCCAGCCGCATCAATCGGCGGCGGTTCGCGCCGGCGATTTCGTCTTCCTGTCCGGCCTCACCGCGGCCGAGCGCGGCACGGTCGCGGCCGAAACGCGGCAGGTCCTGACGGACATGGCCGAGCTGCTGGACATGGCGGGGTCGTCGCTGGCCAAGATCGTCAAGGTCAACGTGCTGATCTACTCGATGCTGGAATACGGCAACATGAACGACGTATATCGTGCGTTCTTTCCCGCGGACCCTCCGGCCCGGACGGTCTGCGGGGCCGGGCTGATCGGCGGCCGCAAGGTCGCGATCGACTGCATCGCGCTGGCGTGACCGAATGACCGAAGCCTTCTCCCGCAGCGTCATCGAGCCGGCCAACCCGCGGCTCAACGTGTCGCGCAACGCCAACCTGCCGCACTCGCCGGGCATTCGTACCGGCGACATGATCTTTCTGTCGGGGATGGGGCCGGTCGACCCCGCCACCGGCGGGCGCAATCTCGGGCCGGTCGCCGAGCAGATCCGCCAGACCTTGCGAAACATGGCCCATATGCTCGAATCCGCCGGGTCGAGCCTCGACCGCATCGTCAAGCTCATGATCGTGCTCGCCGACGGCGACGATTACGCCGCGATGGACCGCGTCTGGCAGGAATTCTTCCCGGTCGACCCGCCGGCCCGCACCGTCTGCGCGCTGCAGCTCAGCAACGGCAACGCCGTCGAGATCGAGTGCATCGCCCTCGCCGCCGGCGCCCCGACCTAGGAGCGAGCGATGCCCGCAACGCGCACCCACGGCATGGATCAAGGCTTTTATCCCTGGTCGGCGATCGTCACGCGTCCGCCGTTGCGCTGGCCGGACAACGCCCGCGTGGCGCTGGCGGTGATCGTCAACCTCGAACATTGGGATTGGGAAGTGCCGGCGGGCACGCCGGTGGCGGTTAGCCCGATGGGCGGTCCGGAGGGGCTGTGGACCGGCAACCAGCCGCAATTTCCCGATATCGGCGGCTACGGCAACCACGAATACGGCAACCGGGTCGGCGTCTTCCGCATCCTCGCCGTGCTCGACAAATACGGCATCACCCCGATCCTCGCGCTCGACGCGGTGATCGCCGGCCATTATCCGTCGCTGGTCGAAGAAGGTCGCAAGCGCGGCGCCGAGTTCATCGCGCACGGCCTGTCGCGGCGCCGCCTCATTCATACCGGCATGTCGGAAGACGAGGAACGCGACTACATCCGCGCTTCGATCGCCGCGGTCGAGAGCGCCACCGGCACCCGGCCCCTCGGCTGGTCCGGCCCCGACTTCCAAGAGACGCCGCGCACGCCCGACCTGCTGGCCGCGGAGGGCATTCGCTATGTCTGCGACTGGGGCAACGACGAGCAGCCCTACAAGATGACGCCGGCGAGCGGCGAACTCTATTCGCTCGGCGTCCACGCCTATCTCGACGACAACTACATCCACCTGCACGGCCGGCGCACGATCAACGAAACCAGCCTGCTGTGGCGCGAGTGGTTCGACGGCCTCTACGCCGACGGCGCGACCACCGGCCGGCTGATGGTGCTGCACCTGCACCCGTGGATCATGGGCCAGCCGTGGCGCATCCGGCATCTCGACGCGGTGCTCGGGCATATCTGCGCGCATCAGGGCGTATGGCGGGCCACCGGCGGCGAGATCGTCGACTGGTTTGCGCGCGCCACCCCCACCCCAACCCTCCCCCATCCAGGGGGAGGGAGCTCTTCGAAAACCCTCCCCCTGGATGGGGGAGGGAGCTCTTCGAAAACCTTCCCCCTGGATGGGGGAGGGCAGGGTGGGGGTGATACGGCAGCAGCATCCGCTCCGCTGCCGCCCGGCCGGTTCGACTACGCGCCGGTCAACGACCGGCCGGTCATCCGGTGGCCCGGCAACGCGCGTGTCGCATTCTGGGTCGCGCCGAACATGGAGTTCTTCGAATACCTGCCGGAGAACCGGCCGACGCGGCCCGACATTCCGCATTATTCGCGGATGGATTACGGCAACCGCGTCGGCTTCTGGCGCATGCTCGACGTGCTCAACAAGCACGAGCTGCGGGCCTGCTGCTGCCTGAACCTCGAACTTCTCGACCATTTTCCCGAGATCAGGGACGCCATGGTCGCCGCCGATTGGGACTACATGGCGCACGGCCTGTACAACAGCCGGCCGATCTACGACCTCACCGAGGACCAGGAGCGCGCCTACTGGCACGATTTCGTCGCGCATCTGCAAGAGATGACGGGCAGGCGCCTCAAGGGCCGGCTGGGCGGCGGCGCCGGCTATACCGCCCGCACCGACGATCTGATGGCCGAGGCGGGCTGCCTCTACCACACCTCGTGGATCATCGACGACCAGCCGTGGCCGATCAATGTGCGCGGCGGCCGGAAGTTCATCTATGTGCCCTATACCGGCCAGACCAACGACGCCGGCATGCTCGCCTGGAACCGCGAGGCCGATTATTTCGAGCAGATGATCAGGGACCAGTTCGACGTGCTCTACCGCGAAGGCGCCGAGAGCGGCAGGGTCATGTGCCTGTCGCTGCATCCGCACAATATCGGCCGGCCGAACGCCGCGAAGCACCTCGACGCGGCGCTGTCGTACATCCTCGGGCATGACGGGGTGTGGGCGACCACCGCCGACGACATCGCCGAGTACTATCTCGCGAACTACTACGACCAGGTGACAGGCTGGATCGCCGCCCGCAAAGCCGGCGGCGATCCATAAGCGGGAGCGGCGGCGCATGGATCTCGGACTCGCGGGCAAGGTCGCGCTGGTGACGGGCTCGAGTCGCGGCATCGGCCTCGCGGCCGCCCGGGCGTTTGCCGCGGAGGGTTGCCGGCTGATGCTGTCGGCACGGTCGCCCGAGCAGCTGGCCGCCGCGGCGGGCGAGCTGTGGGCCAGCGGCGCCGAAGTCGCCGCGCATGCCGCCGACGTCAACCAGCCGGAAGACGCGGCGGCGCTGGTCGACGCCGCGGTCGCCGCTTACGGCGGGATCGATATCCTCGTCAACAATGTCGGCGGCGGGGGCGGCGGCGCGCGCATCGCCGACAGCACCGACGACGACTGGCGCGGTGCGCTGGACCGTAATCTGGTCCAGACGGTGCGGATGATGCGCCTGGCGCTGCCGCACATGCAGGGGCGCCCCGGCGCGGCGGTCGTCAATATCGCCTCGATCTCGGGCTGGTCGGCGCAATTGGCGATGTCCGGACAGTACGGCGCGGCCAAGGCGGCGCTGATCTTCGACACCGAGCGCTGGGCCTTGGAGTTCGTGCCCTACGGCATCCGGGTCAACACGGTCTCGCCGGGCTCGATCCTGGTCGACGGCAACGGCTGGGATCGCTATCGCCTCGCCAACCCCGAATACTACGCCGACTACGTGCGTCACGGCTTTCCGATGGGCCGGCTCGGCACCGCCGAGGAAGTGGCGGATGTCGTCGTCTTCGCCGCGTCGCCGCGCGCCCACTGGATCAACGGCCGCAACATCCCGGTCGACGGGCTGGAGCAGCCGCACGCACCGCTGGATCGCCGGCCGTTCTAGACCCCGACCGAGCTAATCGACGATGAAAAGCCGCGCGCCGGTTTCCGTCACCGAGCGGTGCGCGCCGTCATTGTCGGCGACCTGGTAGCTGGTCCCGGGGCGCAGCGTCACCCTGCGGCCGTCCTGCAGCTCGGTGTGCAGGACGCCGTCCAGCACGTAGAGGATGTGGCCTTTGGAGCACCAATGATCGGCCACATAACCGGGAGAATACTCGACGATCCGCACGCGGATGCCGCCGAACTCGCGCGTGCGCCAGCGGGCGGTGCCGGTTTCGCCGGGGTGAAGCGTCTCCGGCACCTCGCTCCAGTCGGTCGTCCCGAAGGGGATGTCGTGCATGTCCATGTCGGCTCTCCGATAAATCCCGATTGTCTACGCGAACTTCGCCGCGCCGGTCGGCTCGCGCGCGGGCATCGCTCCCCCTAAAGCTGCGGCTCGACGATGACGGTGCCGATCTTGCCGCCGGCCTCGACCGTCTCGTGTGCCGCCGCGGTCCGGTACAGCGGAAAGCGCGCCGCGACCGAGAGCAGGCGCCCCGGCGTTGCGGTCCATGCGGCGATGTCCGTCTGCGCCCGCTTGCGGTCGGCATGCGGCACGCCCGCCAGCGACATCGCGTGGACCGTGAGGTTTTTCTGCATCAGGTCGCGCACCGGCAGCTTCGGCTCGCGGTCGCCGTTGCTGGCGTAGATCATGAGGCTGCCGTTGACCTTGAGACAGCGCAGGGTTGTCGCGAGATTGCCGCCGAAATCGACCTCGGCGATGTGGTCGACGCCAATGCCGTCGGTCAGGTCGAGAACCCGCGCGGCGACATCCTCGGTGCGGTAGTTGATCACGTGGTGCGCGCCGCCGGCGCGGGCGCGGGCCGCCTTGTCCGCGGAGGACACCGTGGCGATGACCCGGGCCCCGGCCCAGGCGGCGAGCTGCACGGCGTAATGCCCGACGGCGCCGGCGCCGCCGGTCACCAGCACCGTCTTTCCCTGCACCGGTCCGGCGACAAAGACGCTGCGATGCGCGGTCATCGCCGGCACGCCGAGCGTCGCGCCTTCGGCGAAAGAGACATGATCGGCAAGCGCGGTCACCAGGTCGACCGACAACGCGATGTATTCCGCCGCGGTGCCCATCCAGCGCCCGTTGCGCTGGCCGTTGTAGAGCCAGACGCGCTTGCCGAGCCAGCGCCGCGGCACGCCGGGGCCGACTTGATCGACCGTCCCCGCGCCGTCGCTGTTGGTGACGACGCGCGGATACTCCATCGCCGGCGGCCCGCGCCGCCGGTAGGTGTCGGACGGGTTGACGCCCGACGCTTCGAGCTTGACGCGCACCTCGCCGTGGCCGGCTTCCGGCGTCGGCAGCTCGCCGCACACCAGCACCTCGTCCGCCGCCCCCTGCCGGTCGTACCAAACCGCGCGCATCGCCGCCTCCGTGATTGACCGCGGCCGCTTTGTAGCATCTTTAGGCGGGCACCGCCCGCGGCGGCGCGATCGACAGCCGGATGACGGCTCTGGGAGGAGACATGGCGCAAAAGGTTCGGCTTGGCCTGATCGGCGCGAGCGTGCGCGGCACGTGGTCGTCGCGGTCGCATCTGCCGGCGCTGCGGGCGAGCGGCGATATCGAGCTGGCGGCGGTCTGCACCACGCGTGCGGACAGCGCCGAAGCCGCCCGCGTCGCCTACGGCGCCCGCTTGGCCTTTGACGATTGGCGCAAGATGGTCGCCTCGCCGGAGATCGACGCAGTCGCCGTCGTGGTCCGCGTGCCGTCGCATTACCAGCCGACAAAGGCGGCGCTCGAAGCCGGCAAGCACGTCTATTGCGAATGGCCGCTCGGCCGCACGACGGCGGAGGCCGTGGAACTGGCCGCCCTCGCCAAGGCCAGGGGGCTGGTCACCGCCGTCGGGCTGCAGGCGCGGGCCAACCCGGCGCTGCTGCACATGAAGGAGCTGGTCGCGGCGGGCTATGTCGGCGAGCTCATGGCCGTGCATGTCAAGCTGATGCGCGAGGGCGTGCTGACCCGCCCGTCGCACCGCACCTGGCAGCGCGACGCCTCGCTCGGCGCGAACACGCTGACCATCGCCAACGGCCACACGATCGATGCGATGCGGTTTGTCGTCGGCGACTTCGCCGACCTGTCGGCCGTGGTCGCGACGCAGGCCAAGCAATGGCTCGACACCGGCACCGATACCTGGCTCGACGTCACCTCGCCCGACAACATCCTGACCGTCGGTCGGCTCGTGAACGGCGCTGTCGCCTCGGCTCATATCGCCGCGATCCCCTATGCCGGCAGCGGGTACCGGATGGAGGTTTACGGCCGCGACGGCACCTTGGTCCTCGCGGGAGAGGATTCGCCCCAGCTGAACGAGGTCCGGCTGTCGGGGGCGCAGAACGGCAACGATCTCGAACCGATCGCGGTGCCGGAACGGTTTGCCTTCGCCACCCCGGGCACGCCGGCAGGCGAGGCGCTCAATGTCGGCCAGATGTATGCGCTGTTCGCCCGCGCGATCCGCGACGGCGGCGGGCAACAACCCGATTTCGCCACCGCCGTCGAGCTGCACCACCTTGTCGATGCGATCAAACAGGCGTCGGACACCGGGCGCCAGGTGAAGGTCGGATAGGCGCGCTCGCCGCTTTCCGCGCGGCCGGGGGCGCACCCCCACCCCAGCCTTCCTCCGCTGGCGGGGAAGGGAGACGGGAAGGGGGCAGCACGGGGTGAGAAGGTCGCTGCCGGCTTTCCCGCGGTGAAAATCATTGCGGCGCATGCCCCGGCGGTGGAAAGTCACCGGGCTTTGCTCGTCCACAGCGTCTTCGACCTGCTGGCGCTGATCGCGGCGCTTGCCGCCTACCGGCTGTGCCCGGCGGCGGCCGACGGCGTGCCGGCCGAGCCGTGGCGGGTACACTCGCTGTATGTCGGCGCCGGCGCGGCCGGCGCGACGGCCGGCGCCTATCTCTTCGGCTCGCTCAACCTGTGGCTGACCGGCATTGCCGGTGTCGGGCGCAGCATCGAGGGCGCCATCGCCGGCGGCATTGTCGGCATCGAGGCGCTCAAGCACGTCGCCGGCATACGCGGCTCGACCGGGCTGCGCTTTGTCGCGCCGCTGGCGGCGGCGATCGCCGTCGGCCGCATCGGCTGTTTCCTTGCCGGGCTCGACGACATGACCTACGGCACGCCGACCGCGCTGCCCTGGGCGGTCGATTTCGGCGACGGCGTGCCGCGTCACCCGGTGCAGCTCTATGAATCGGCGGCGATGGCGGTTTTTCTCACGGTTTTCCTGTTCCGCCTGGGGCAGGGGGACGCGGCGGTGCGGCGGACCGGCTTCTATCTGTTTGTCGGGGTCTATGCGGCGCAGCGCTTCGCATGGGAATTCCTCAAGCCCTACGGAACCGTTCTTGGCCCGTTCAACGTATTTCACCTGTTGTCGCTGGCGTTGATCGCCTATGCGGTCATGTTCGCCCGACGGGAGCTGCGCCCCCATGTCGCTGTCGGTCCTTGAACCTTTGCCGGCGGCCGCCGCGCCGCCGGTGCGCAAACCGCGTCCCTATGTGTTTCTCGGCCAGACCACCTCGATGTGCGAGTCCTGCATGGCGCTCGTCCCGGCCAAGATCATCGAAGAAGGGCAGGCGGTCTATTACCTCAAGCGCTGCCCGGAACACGGCGTGCAGAAGACCCTCGTCTCATCGGAGGCAAGCTATTGGAAGCGGTGCCGCGACTTTCTCAAGCCCGGTGACGTGCCGCTCAAATTCCACACCCGCACGGAACGCGGCTGTCCGTACGATTGCGGTCTCTGCCCCGACCACGAACAGCATTCCTGTCTGGCGCTGGTCGAGGTCAACGAGCACTGTAACCTGACCTGCCCGACCTGCTTTGCGAATTCGTCGCCGGCGCAGGCCGGCCGCCGCAGCCTCGCCGAGGTCGAGGCCATGCTCGACCTGCTGGTCGAGAGCGAGGGCCAGCCGGACCTGTTGCAGATTTCCGGCGGCGAGCCCACGCTCCACCCGCAAATTCTCGACATCATCCGCGCCGCGCGCTCGCGGCCGATCCGCCATGTGATGCTGAACACCAACGGCATCCGCATCGCCGGCGACCCGGACTTCGTCGCCGCGCTCGCCGGGATGAAGCGCGCCTTCGAGGTCTACCTGCAATTCGACGCGCTGTCGGAACATGCGCTGCGCACGATCCGCGGCGCCGACCTGCGCCGCGTCCGCGAGCGGGCGCTCGACGCGCTCGATGCGGCGGGGATCTCGACGACGCTGGTCTGCGTCGTGCGCAAGGGCGTCAACGACGCGGAGATCGGCGATGTGCTGCGCTACGCGCAGAGCCGTCCCTGTGTCCGCGGCGTGACGTTCCAGCCGGTGCAGGATGCCGGCCGCAACGATGGCTTCGACCCGGCGCGCGACCGCATCGTGCTGTCCGAAATCCGCCGCGCGATCATCGACCAGTGGCGGGTCTTCGGCGAGGACGACATGATCCCGCTGCCGTGCAACCCCGAGGCGATCTCGATCGGCTACGGGATGCGCGCCGACGGCCGCATTCAGCCGCTGACCCATCTCTTCCCGCAGGAGGCGCTGGTCCAGGCGGCGCCCAACTCGGTCACCTTCGAGGGCAGGCCGGAAATGCGACGGCTGCTCGTCGAGCTGCTGTCGCTGTCCTGCGCCGGCCAGCAATCGGCCGATGTGCTGCACGAGGTGCTGTGCTGCCTGCCGCTGGTCGAGGCGCCGGCGGCGATCGGCTACGACCGCGTCTTCCGGGTGACGGTGGTGAGCTTTCTCGACCGCTTCAACTTCTGCCTCGCCGGGGTGAAGCGCTCCTGCATCCACTTCGTCACCGATGACGGCCGCATCATCCCGTTCGACACGTACAACATGCTGCACCGCCCCGGCCTCGCCGCGAGGGCCGGGGCGTGAGCGGCGGCCAGGTCGCGGCGCTGGTCTTCGCCATCCTGCTGCTGCTGCCGGGCGGGTGTTTCCTGTTCTTCGGCGCCGGCCTGTCGACCGACAGCAGCCTGCTCGGTCTCGGCCTGGTGATGCTGCTGATCGCCGCGGCGATCCTCGGCCTCGCCGGGTTTCTGTTCCGGGTCGCGTTCCGCCGGCGCCCTCGGCCCGGCATTCCGCCGGCCGACCCGGCCGCGTAGGACCGGTCCGCCCGACCATCCTGAGAGCCTGGCCCGGAATGTGGGTGTTTTCCACGTCATTCCGGGGCATCGCGCAGCGATGAACCCGGAATCCATGCCCACGGACCTGGAAAGCGTGTTCCGACGCCGCCGACACCTTGGGTAAGCCAGTGTTCATGGGTTCCGGGTTCGGGCCCTGCGGGCCGCCCCGGAATGACGGAAGTAATTTTAGCCAGCCTCTGAGGCGCTCGACGAAGTCGAGCCGTATCAGCGCCGGGCGCGGCGCCCCAGCCGCTTCAGCTTGCCGAACAAGCTCCATTCTTCGGCCGATACCGCGTCGAGGAACTCCGAGAGCTGCCGCGATTTGCGGATCATCAGGAACATGATGACCACGGTCGGCACCGTGACGGCGGTGAACAGCCAGAGCTTGGTCAACCGCGTTTCGTCGCTGTAGGCGAACAGGTTCATCCCCAGGAACCCGGTGACGACGGTGCCGATCAAGCCGAAAATCGTCACCACCGTCAGCCGCACGATGGTCTCGTTCTGCCGGCGCATCGCCTCGTTTTCGAGATACTGGCTCATGTCCTGCACCTCCTGGCGGATATCGGCGTAGAGCCGGTCGACCGCCAGATTCTGCCGACACAGTTCGAACAGATTGGCGGTTTCCGCCTGGTCGCTGACCTGCGAGAACCAGTAGCGATGGGTGAAGCGCAGGAAGGTTTCCAGCGCCTCGCGCGTCACGCGGCGAAACGCCTGCACCGCAGCGACATTGCGCATGTCGAGACGGCCGACCGCTTCGGCCAGCCGGTCGGAGAACATCAGCAGCGCCGCGCGGTGAAAATGCGCGATCAGGTACAGCAGAAAATCCTGATGGCGGAAACGCGACAGCGCGCCGTGGTCGAGGTCGGTGAAAATCTCGTTGCGCGCGTCGCCGACGATCACCAGGGCGCGGGCCGACGACAGATATCGCGTGCCGGAATTGCGGCTGTCGCGAATTTCGCGGAACCGCCCGGAATCGTACTGCGCGTCAAAATGCGGGTAGCGGTCTTCTGCGCCGTGATGGCGCTCGTGACCCGGCGCGCCGCCGGCCATCGCCAACCCGGCGATATCGGCGCCGCTCAGCTGCTGCGGATCGTCGAGCGCAAGATAGGCCATCAGCGGCATCCGATGATACTCGAGCTGGCGGTAGGCGAAGGGGCCTTCCCGGCCGCTATTGGCCAGCACCAGCGGTTGGAGCAGATAGTCCCAGTGGGCCGAGACGCAGACCGCGCGGTGCCTTGCGGTGAAGTTGAGGTATTTGCGGCGATCCTCGTAATCGGACACCGCCAATACCGTGTCGCCCGCGTCGAGCCATTCGACTTGCGCCGGGCAGTGCCCGGCCTGCCCGTCGCCCTCCCAATACGACGGGTAGGCGCGGCCGAACTGAAACATCAGGTCCTGCGCGAGGCTCAGCGGCACATGGTCGGCGTAGATTTCCAACGCCAGCACCGCGACATCGATATCGAAGAAGAAATACAGATCGGCATGAGCGACCTCGAACATCACCGGGGCGTCGCCGCGCCGCAGTTGCACGCGGGTCCGCGCGATATCCGTCCGCCGCAGGACGCGGATCGGGGTGCCGGCGGCATCGCCATTGCCGCCGTCGGCACCGTGCCCGTAGAGAAACCGCTGCACCGCCGGCAGGAAGGCGACAAACTCGTTGTAATGGCGCTCCTGGAAGTCGCCCGGATCGGTGGTGAACTCGTCCGATACCTCGCGCCACATCCCGGCCGGCGCCAGATCGAGCAGCCGCTGCGCGAAATCGGGCACATCCGGCTGGGCGGCCGGCGCGATCAGATAGACCGGCCACAGCAGGATCTGGCGGAAATGCGCGACGTGGAGACCGCCGCGCGGCCCGGGCCGCTGCTCGCTTGACGCCGCGCCGATCGCATCGTCCATCCGTCTCCCCCGATCTGCCCGCCTTGCCGCCCGGGATCTGTCGCCGGGCGCATCGTACAGAGTCTTCGACGATGTTTTGGTGGCAAAATCAACCGCAGCGTTCCGGCCCCGACGCCGATCGCCAAATCCCTGGCTTTCCCCGTGAGCCTCGGCTAATCGAGGCTCCTCCGCATCCGAACGGGGCAAGCGCCATGAGCGACACAGGCCGAGAAACCAAAGGACAGGGTACCGCCGCCGTCGAACGGCCGGCGCTCGCCAACGAGACCGGCGATTACTGGGGCAGCGACGTAATGGCGCTGATGCTGCGCGAGGTGGGCCTGCCCTATGTCGCGCTCAACCCCGGCGCCTCCTATCGCGGCCTGCACGACAGCCTCGTCAACCTGCTCGGCAACACCGAGCCGCAGATGCTGCTCTGTCTGCACGAGGAGCATGCGGTGGCGATCGCGCACGGCTATGCCAAGGTCGCCGGCAAGCCGATGGGCGCGATCGTGCACAGCAATGTCGGGCTGATGCACGCGACGATGGCGGTCTTCAACGCCTGGTGCGACCGCGTGCCGGTGATCCTGCTCGGCGCGACCGGCCCGGTCGCCGCCGACAAGCGCCGGCCGTGGATCGACTGGATCCACACCGCCGCCGACCAGGGCGCGCTGATCCGCAACTATACCAAATGGGACGACCAGCCCAATTCGGTCGGCGCGGTGCCGGAATCGGTGCTGCGCGCCTACAAGACGGCGACCACCGCGCCGCAAGGCCCGGTCTATGTCTGCTTCGACGCGGCGCTGCAGGAGACGCGGATCGGCGACCTGCCGGCGCTGCCGCGGGCCGACCGCTTCAAGGCCCCGGCGCCCGCCGCCCCCGACCCCGCCGCGCTCGCCGAGGCCGCCGCGCTGCTCGACAAGGCCGAGCGGCCGGTCGTCATGGTCGGCCGCTTTGGCCGCAGCGAGGAGGCCTGGGCGCGCCGCGTGCGGCTCGCCGAGGCGCTCGACGCCACGGTGCTGACCGACCCGAAGACCGGCTCCGGCTTCCCGACCGCGCACCGGCTGCAAGGCCCCCCGGCCGGCAACCAGCCGAGCCCCGAGGCCCTCGCCGTATTGCGCGAGGCCGACGTGATCCTCAGCCTTGACTGGGTCGATCTCGGCGGCGCCCTCAAGACCGCCCATGGCGACGCGCCGGTCAAGGCCAAAGTCGTCCTCGCCTCGCTCGATCACCAGCTGCACAACGGCTGGAGCATGGACTACCAGGGCCTGCCGCCGGCCGACATCCATCTGGCGGTGGCGCCCGACGTCGCGGTCGCCGCGCTGCTGCCGCTGTTGACCCCGCGTGCTCGCGGGCACCACGCCACGCCCGAGCCCGCGGAAACGGCGCCGGAGCCGCCGAAGGACGCCATCACCCCGGTCTCGCTCGCGCAGGCGCTGCGCGAGGCGCTCGCCGGCCGCACCGCCTGCCTCATCCGCACGCCGCTCGCCTGGGGCGGCCATGCCTGGGAGACGGCGCACCCGCTCGACATGCTCGGCGGCGACGGCGGCGGTGGGATCGGCGGCGGTCCGGGGATGGCGGTCGGCGCCGCGCTGGCGCTGAGGGAAGGCGGCAGCGGGCGGCTGCCGGTCGCGGTGCTGGGCGACGGCGACACGCTGATGGGCATCACCGCGCTGTGGACCGCGGTGCATTACCGCATCCCGGTGCTGATCATCGTCGCCAACAACAACTCGTTCTTCAACGACGAGCTGCACCAGGACCGCATGGCCCGCCAGCGCGAGCGGCCGGTCGCCAACCGCTGGATCGGCCAGCGCATCGCCGACCCCGAGCCCGACCTCGCCACTTTGGCGCGCGGCCAGGGCGCCACCGGTTTTGGCCCGGTACGCGACCCCGCCGAGTTGGTGCGCACCTTGCGCCAGGCGATCGACACCGTCGAAGCCGGCGGCGTCGCCCTCGTCGATGTCCGCGTGGAACCCGGCTACGCCACCAGCATGGGCAGCCATTACTCGCGGCGGTGACACAGTGAACCCAAACGTCGACATCTATCTCGAAAACGCCAGAATCTGGCCGAATGAGCTGCGGAAATTGCGGGAAATCGTCCTCGGCTGCGGCCTGACCGAAGACTTCAAGTGGCGGCAGCCTTGTTACACGTTCGACAGCCGCATCGTCCTGATCATCAGCGGGTTCAAGGAATACTGCGTGCTCGCCTTCTTCAAGGGCGCCTTGCTGAAGGATCCCGAGGGCGTGCTGGTCGCTCCGGG
This sequence comes from Allostellaceae bacterium, assembly GCA_035550515.1. Lineage (GTDB taxonomy): Bacteria > Pseudomonadota > Alphaproteobacteria > ATCC43930 > CGMCC-115725 > DATARH01. The sequence continues at coordinate 11,906 of DASZOZ010000013.1, read as the reverse complement.
AGAACATTCGCAGGCGGTGCGCCAAATGCGGTTCACCAGCCTTTCCGAGATCGCCGAACGCGCACCCGTCGTGAGAGCTTATATCCGCGAGGCGATCGCGATCGAACAGGCCGGCCTGAAGATCAAGAAGAACCCGACCGCGCCGATGCCCGAAGAATTTCAACGCAAATTGGACGAAAACCCGGCGTTGAAGGCCGCTTTCGCGGCGCTGACGGCGGGACGGCGCCGCGCCTATCTCATGCATTTTGCCCAGCCCAAGCAGTCCAAGACACGGGAAGCCCGGATCGAGAAATGCATCGGCCAAATTCTCGACGGCAAGGGATTGGAAGACGATTACCGCTCGATGCGAAAATAAGGCCGCTCACGATGCCCGACACCACCGCCGCCATCTCGCGCGTCCCCGCCGGCACCGACCTCGTCGAATGGTATTTTGCGCAAGGCTGGACCGACGGGCTGCCGGTGGTGCCGCCGACCGGGGAGAAGGTCGCTTCCTGCATCGCCGCGCTCGGCGGCGAGCCGGAGCTTCTCGAATGCCGGGTGCCGCCGCGCTATGGCGGGCTGACCCGCGAGGTGCTCGCGGTCAACATGGTGATGGCCGGGTGCCAGCCGGCATACGCGCCGGTGGTGCGTGCGGCGCTGCTGGCGCTGGCCGCCCCCGCCTTCAACCTCAACGGCGTCCAGGCGACGACCCACATGGCCGGGCCGCTGCTCGTGGTCAACGGGCCGCTCGCCAAGGAAATCGGCATGAATGGCGGGGTCAACGCGTTCGGCTCGGGCAACCGCGCCAATGCGACGATCGGCCGGGCGATCCGTTTGATCCTGCTCAATGTCGGCGGCGGCACGCCGGGCGACCTCGATAAATCGACCCTCGGCCATCCCGGCAAATACACTTATTGCGTCGCCGAGAACGAGGCCGACAGCCCGTTCGCCCCCTACCATGTCGAGAAGGGCTTCGCCCCCGAGGACTCGACGGTCTTCGTCATCGCCGCCGAGCCGCCGCACAGCTGCACCAACCATGTCGCCGACGACCCCGAGGGCATTCTCGACACGATCTGCTCGGCGATGTCGACGATCGCCAACAACAACGCGGTGTCGAGCGGCCATTGCGCCGTGGTGATCGGCCCGGAGCACGCCCGCACCATCGCCGCCAAGGGCTGGACCCGGCACGACATCCGCAACTACCTGCACCTCAATTCCGGCAACCGCTTTGGCGATCTCGCCTTCAACCACCGCTACGGCAAGATCTACAACCGCAACCTGCCGCGCTGGTACAAGCGCGAGCTCGAGTCGCGCATCCCGATCGTGCCCAGCCCCGACCACATCCACCTGTTTGTCATCGGCGGCACCGCCGGGCGGTTCTCGGCCTTCATCCCGGGCTGGGGCCACATGTCGTCGCCTGTGCTGCGCGGCATCGAAGGCGGCGGCCCCTCGGGTCCGGTCTGCGTCGACGGCACGTGCTACCTTTAATACCGCCATTGCGAGGAGCACCGTGACAATGGGGAGTGTCGCATGGACGAACTGACCGTCTTCGATCCGCGCGGGCGGGTCGATGCCGCGCGCGTGGCGCCAGCGCCGCGGGTCGCGGGCTTGAAGGGCCTGCGCCTCGGCATCCTCGACAACACCAAGTGGAACGCCAACCGGCTGCTGCGCAAGACCGCCGCGCTGCTGGAGGCGGAGCACGGCATTGCCGCGGTCAATTACTACAAGAAGGAAAGCTTCTCGAAGGTCGCCGACCCGGCGCTCGTCGCCCGGATCGCCGCCGACAACGACATCGTCCTGACCGCGATCGGCGATTGAGGGTCGTGCACGTCGTGCTGTACGCATGACGGCATCGCTCTCGAGACGCTGGGCCGGCCGGTCGCGGTGGTGGTGACCACCGAGTTCGTCCACGAGGCCGACATGCAGCGTGCCGCGCTCGGCATGCCCGACCTCGCACCGGTGGTGATCGACCATCCGCTGTCGACGCTGTCCGACGCCGAGATCGCCGCCCGCGCCGCGCAGGCGGCGGCGCAGAGCATGGCGGTTTGGCTGGGGCGGTCGACATCCCTGGTGGGATCGGTTATAGATGTCAAACTTTGACATTGAGGGTCGTCAATGACGACAAATGTGTCTTTGCCGCCGGCGCTGGAAAAATTCGCCCGCGACTGCGTCAACGAAGGCCGCTATAGCAATGTCAGCGAGGTGGTCCGTTCCGCGCTTCGGCTCTTGCAGGAATACGAAGAGCAGCGACGTCGGTTCGCTCAATCGATCGAAGACGCTCAGGCCGAGGCCGACCGTGACGGCGCGTTCACGCTGGAAGAAATCCTGTGCGAGGTCGATGCGATCATCGACAATGCCGGAAAATCAGTTGAGTGACCGCGGCCCTTTTAGCGCCGCGTGCCAGACGGGAACTGGTCGCGGCGGTGCGTTTGATCGCAAATGACAATCCCCGAGCTGCGCAAGCGTTGCGGGACGCGGTTGCGCAGGCGGCTCGGCATATCGGCGACCACCCCCATATCGGCGTCGTACGATCCCATCTTCTTCGCCCGGCATATCGCTTCCTGGTGCTGTCCGGCTTTCCCTATTTGATCATTTACAACGCCGAGCGGAGCCCGCCTGAAATCGTCGCGATTGTCCATGGCGCTCGAAATTTACCGCCTTTGTTACGCGACTTGGACTGATCAAAGGACTTGCTCATGACCGAAGGCGCCTATACCGGCTTGCGCGTGCTCGACCTGGGGCAGGGTATCGCGGCGCCGTATTGCGGCATGCTGCTGGCGATGCAGGGCGCCGAGGTGGTCAAGATCGAGCCGCTCGGCGGCGACTGGTCGCGCGGGCTCGGCACGCGCTATGGCGACCACACCGCGATGTCGGCGCACTACAACCGCGGCAAGCGCAGCCTCGCGCTCGATTTGAAGGCGGCGGGGGCGCGCGGCATCGCGCTCGACCTCGCCAGGCGCGCCGATGTCGTGATCGAGAACAACCGGCCGGGGGTGATGGCGCGGCTTGGTCTCGGCTATGAGGCGCTGGCCGCGCTCAACCCGCGCGTGGTCTATGTCTCGATCAGCGGGTTCGGGCAGGAGGGGCCCAATGTCGCGCTGCCCTGCACCGATTCGGTGGCGCAGGCCTATTCCGGCATGGCGGCGATCAATCGCGGCGGCGACGGCGCGCCGCACCGCATCGGCACGACGATTATCGACACGCTAACCGGGCTTTACGCGGCCCAGGCGATCGGCCCGGCGCTGTATCGCCGCGAGCGGCGCGGCAAGGGGCAGCGCATCGCGGTCAGCCTCGCCGAATGCGGTGCGGCGATCCTCGGCTACAAGCTCGCCGAGCACGTGCTCGAAAACGGCGCGCCGCGGGTGCTCAACAACCCGACCGGCGCCTACCGCACCAAGGACGGCGGCTGGGTGATGGTCGCGCTGATCCGCGAGGAGCAGTTTGCCCGGCTGGTCGGTGCGCTCGGCCGGCCCGACCTCGCCGCGGACCCGCGTTTTGCGACCTTCGCGGCGCGCGCCGTGAACGCCGAGCCGATCTTTGCCGAGATGCGGGCGCTGTTCGCCGCCGAGACGACCGAGAGCTGCCTGGCGAAGCTGCGCGCCGCGGACATCCTTGCGGACCGGATCAACGGTTTCGACGAGTGGCTCGCCGAGCCGCATATCGTGGCGACCGGCGGCGCGGTGGCGGTGGCGCCGCACGACATGCCGGCGTTCACGGTGCCGCGGACGCCGGGCATCCCCGCCGCCGTCGATGCGGCCCTGCCGCCGGCGCCCGCGACCGGTGCGGACGGCGCCGCGATCCTCGCCGCGCTGGGTTTGGACGCGGCGGCCCAGGCGCGGCTTGTCGCCGAGGGAGCCTTGTTTCTGCCATGAACGATTTCGACCGCCGCCGTCATCGCTTTCCCGAAACCAAGTTCTTCGAGGACCTCAAGGTCGGCGACCGCTTCTACATCCCCAGCCGCACCGTCACCGACGCCAATTTCGCGGCGTTTCAGACGGTCTCGGGCGACAACCACCCGATCCATTACGACATCGAATATTGCCGCGAGCGCGGTCATCCCGGCCTGCTGGCGCACGGCTTCCAGGTATTGTGCTTCACCGCCGCCGGCGCCGGGACCTTTGCTCATGTGATCGGCGATTCGCTGATCGCCTTTATCGAGCAATCGTCAAAATTCCTGAAGCCGGTCTATCCCGGCGACACGCTCTACCCGTCGCTGACCATCGCGTCGCTGACGCCGCAGCGCACCACCGGCGTGGTCGCGGTCGCGGTGACGGTGCACAACCAGAAGAACGAATTGGTGCTGAGCGGGGAGCAGAAATACCTGCTGCGAAAGCGGCAGCCCTAGGACCGCACGATCGCGGCGAGGATATCGGCGGCGCGCCGGCATTGTTCGTCCGACACGTCCATATGCGTCACGGCGCGCACGGTCCGGGCGCCGAGCGCCGAAATCAGTACGCCGGCGGCCTTGGTCCGGGCGACGATTGTCGCGGCGTCGGGCGCCTCGGGGGCCATCTCCCAGATCACGATGTTGCTCTGCACCGTCGCGAGGTCGAGCCTGATGCCCGGCAGTTGGGCGATGCGCTCGGCGATCAGCCGGGCATGCGCATGGTCCTCGGCGAGCCGCGCCACGTTGTGGTCGAGCGCATACAACCCGGCGGCGGCGAGGATGCCGGATTGCCGCATCGCGCCGCCGAACCGCCGCCGCGCCGTCACCGCCTGGGCGATCGTCGCCCGATTGCCGGCGAGCACGCTGCCGACCGGACAGCCGAGCCCCTTCGACAGCGCCACCGAGGCGAGATCGAACGGCCGGGCCAGCTCGGCAAGGGTCGCGCCGCTGGCGACCGCCGCGTTGAATAGCCGGGCGCCGTCGAGATAGCAGGCGATGCCCGCTTCGCCGGCCGCCCGGCAGACGGCGACGGCGTCGCGCTGCGGGAAGACGATGCCGCTGCCCATGTTGTGGGTGTTCTCGACTGCCACGAGACCGGTCGGCGGCAGCACGATGTGGCCGCGCGGTTTGATCGCGGCGCGGAACTCGTCCGCGGTGAAACGGCCGCCGCGGCCGATCGCGGTGAACTGGACGCCGGAATTGGCCGCGGCCGCGCCGGCCTCGTGCCACATCATATGCGCGTGCTCGGCGACGATGACGTCGTCGCCCGGGCGGGTCAGCACCTTCAAGGCGATCTGGTTGGCCATCGTGCCGCTCGGCACAAAGAGGGCGGCTTCCTTGCCGGTCAGCGCCGCAATCCGCTCCTGCAGCAGGTTGACCGACGGGTCCTCGCCGTACTGGTCGTCGCCGACCGGGGCCTCGGCCATGGCGCGGCGCATCGCCGCGGATGGCCGCGTCACGGTATCGGAACGGAGATCGATCGGGGGCTCGAATTGGGGCATGGCGCGTCCGGCAAAGGGATAGCCCCAGCTTGCCGTATCCCTCGCTTTGCGTCACCCGATGTCGCGAGGCGGCGGCGCTCTAAACGCAATCGGGAAGTGTAAATTGAGGTGAAATTACGTCGCGGACGGCGGATTGAAATCGCCTGACGGCCATGCTGTCATTTTGCATGGCGGCCTCACCGGGTGAGACGAGGCGTTGGGTACTCAACCATTACTGGCGCAGCCTGGCCTGCGCCAGTTTGCTTTTTGTTGCGCCGCCGGCGGCCGCCCTGGCACAGACCGAGACGCGCTTTTTCCGCATCGGCGCGGCGGCGACGGGCGGCAGTTTCTTCGAGATCGGCGGTGTCGTCGCCGCCGCGATTTCCAGCCCGGTGCAGGGTTCCGCCTGTGCGTCGGGCGGGGGCTGCGGGGTGCCGGGATTGGTCGCGGTGGCGCAGGCGACCCAGGGATCGATCGAGAACCTTCGGCTGATCAGCAACAAACAGCTCGAATCGGGCTTTGCCCAGGCGGACCTGGCGGCGATGGCCTATAACGGCGTCGGCGCCTTTGCCGAGGAAGGGCCAATGCCCCGCTTGCGGGTCATCGGCAGCCTGTTTCCAGAGGCGCTCCACGTCGTGGTCCGGGCCGACGGTCCGATCCGCTCGGTCGCCGATCTCGCCGGCAAGACCGTGGCGGTCGGCGAACCGGGCTCCGGCACCTCGGTCAACGCCAGGCTGCTGCTCGCGGCGGCCGGCTTCGGCGACGCCGACGTCACGCGCAAAAGCCTGCGCCCGTCGCAGGCCGCGGCCGAGATGAAAACCGGCCAGGTGGATGCGATCGTCCTGGCCGGCGGCTATCCCGTTCCGGCGATCCAGGAATTGGCGGCCTCGTTGCCCGTCCGGCTGGTGCCGGTGGTCGGCGATGTGGCCGAAAAACTGGAAAAGGCGTTCAGCCTCTACACGCCGGCGACGATCCCGGCGGGGACCTACCGCAACGTCGATGCCGACACGACATCGATCGGGTTCTACGCGCTCTGGGTGGTCGATGCCGACATCGATGCCGACCTGGTGCACGACATCACCCGCGCGGTGTGGAGCGACGGCGCCGCGAAGCTTTTTGCCGGGATCGACCCGATCGGCAAGCAGATCGCGCTCGCCGACGCGCTGAAGGGCGTCTCGCTGCCGCTGCACCCCGGCGCCGCCCGCTTCTACCGTGAAAAAGGGGTGGTTTATCGCGAAAAAGGGCTGGCCATCGACAAGCTGTCGGGGGTCGAAGACCCGGAAAAGGGAACAACGCAATGAGTGACGCCCGGGTAAACGGCGCGGGATGGGTCGACCGCTGGCGGGATTATTGGCGGCCGCGCGAAGTCATCGATCCGTCGCCGCCGGTATCGGACGAGGTCAAGTACACCACCTGCTACATGTGTGCCGGGCGCTGCGGCATCAAAGTGCACCTGAAGGACGGCAGTGTCCGCTACATCGAGGGCAATCCCGCGCATCCGGTGAACCGCGGCGTGATCTGCGGCAAGGGCGCGGCCGGGATCATGCACCAGCAGTCGCCGGCAAAGCTGCGCAAGCCGCTGATGCGGGTGGGCGAGCGGGGCAGCGGCGAGTTCCGCGAGATTGAGTGGGACGAGGCCATCGCCACCGCGGTCGACTGGCTGGGGAAAATCCGCGCGGACGATCCGAAAAAGCTGGCGTTCTTCACCGGCCGCGACCAGTCGCAATCGCTGACCGGGTTCTGGGCGACGCAATTCGGCACGCCGAATTTCGCCGCGCATGGCGGGTTCTGCTCGGTCAACATGGCCGCCGCCGGCATGTACACGATCGGCGGCAGTTTCTGGGAGTTCGGCGAGCCGGACTGGGAGCGCACCAAGCTGGTGCTGATGTTCGGGGTCGCCGAGGACCACGATTCGAACCCGATCAAGACGCACCTGTCGGCGATGAAGCGCCGCGGCGCGAAGTCGGTCTCGATCAACCCGGTGCGCACCGGCTACTCGGCGATCGCCGACGAATGGATCGGCGTCCGTCCGGGCACGGACGGGCTTTTTGCGCTGTCGCTGATCCACGAGCTGCTCAAGGCCGACAAGATCGATCTCGACTACCTGGCGCGCTACACCAACGCCGGCTGGCTGGTGATCCAGGCGCCCGGCGCGGCCGATGACGGCCTGTTCGCCCGCGACGAAACCGGCGCGCCTTTGGTGCTCCATCGCAACGGCGGCGTCGCCAACGCCTTGGCGCAAGGCGTCGAGATGCGCATGGTCGGCGATGCGCGGCTGGCCGACGGCCGCCGGGCGGTGCCGGTCTTCCAGCTCATCGCCGAACGCTATCTCGACCCGCAATACGCGCCGGACGCGGTCGCCGCGACCTGCGGCGTGCCGGCGGCGCGGATCAGGGAGCTGGCCGCGGAGCTTGCCCGCGTCGCCTTCGACGAGGCCATCGAGTTGCCGGTGGCGTGGACCGATTGGGCCGGGCGGCGGCACGAGACAATGCGCGGCCGGCCGGTCGGGATGCATGCGATGCGCGGCATCTCGGCGCATTCCAACGGCTTCCAGACCTGCCGCGCGCTGCATCTGCTGCAATTGCTGCTCGGCACCATCGATGTGCCGGGCGGCTGGCGCTACAAGTCGCCGCACCCCAAGCCTTGCCCGCCGGGGCCGAAGCCCGCCGGCAAGCCGGGCCAGTTCGGGGCGGGGAAGCCGCTCGGCGGCGCCCCGCTCGGTTACCCGATGGGGCCGGAGGACCTCATCGTCGATGCCGCCGGCAACCCGCAGCGCATCGACAAGGCGTTCTCCTGGGAGGCGCCGATCGCCGCGCACGGCATGATGCACATGGTCATCAAGAACGCCTGGGCGGGCGACCCGTACCCGATCGACACGCTGTTCATGTACATGGCGAACATGGCGTGGAACTCGGCGATGAACACCGCCGAGACCATGCGCATGCTGACCGACAAGGACCCCGCGACCGGCGAATACAAGATCCCGCGCATCATCTATTCCGACGCGTTTTACGCCGAGATGGTCGCCTATGCCGACCTGATCCTGCCGGATACCACCTATCTCGAGCGCTGGGACTGCATCTCGATCCTCGACCGGCCGATCGGCAAGGCCGATGGCCCGGCGGATTCGATCCGCCAGCCGATCCTCAAGCCGGACCGCGACGTGCGACCGTTCCAGGACGTGCTGATCGAGCTCGGCGCGCGGCTCGGCCTGCCGGCCTTTGTCGATCCCGACGGCGGGCCGCGCTATCCCGCCGGCTACAAGGACTACCTGATCTATCACGAGCGGGCGCCGGGAATCGGTCCGCTGGCCGGCTGGCGCGGCGCCGAGGGCGAGCTGCACGGCAAGGGGCCGCCCAACCCCGATCAGCTGCAGCGCTATATCGACAACGGCTGCTTCTGGAAATACGACCTACCGGAGGAGCAGCATTATTACAAGCACGCCAACCGCGCCTATCTCGACAACGCGGTGGCGATGGGGCTGATCGGCAATGCCGACCCGGTGGTGCTGCAGCTCTATGTCGAGCCACTGCAGAAATTCCGGCTCGCGGCGCAAGGCCATGGGACCGTGCAGCCGCCGGAGCGGCTGCGCGACCGCGTGGCGACGCATTTCGACCCGCTGCCGGTCTGGTATCCGCCGTTCGAGGGGGCGCGGGTCGACGACCGCGCCTTCCCTCTCAACGCGGTCACCCAGCGGCCGATGCCGATGTACCACTCCTGGGGCTCGCAGAACGCCTGGCTGCGGCAGATCCTGGGGGCCAACCGCTTGTTCATGAACCGGGTGACGGGCGCCAGCCTGGGCTTGCAGGACGACGATTGGGTGTGGGTCACCAGCCATGCCGGGCGCATCCGGGCGCAGCTGAAGCTGATGGACGGGGTGAACCCGAAGACGGTGTGGACCTGGAACGCCGTTGGCAAACGCACCGGGGCCTGGAACCTCGGCCCCGACTCGCCGGAATTCGCCCGCGGCTTTCTGCTCAACCACCTGATCGGCGAGACGCTGCCCGACGCACCGGAAAGCAATGCCGACCCGGTCACCGGCCAGGCGGCCTGGTACGATCTGCGGGTGCGGGTCGAGAAGGCGCCGGAGGCCGAAGCCGGCGAGAGTGCGCCGCATTTCCCGGCGCTGCGTCATCCGGCGTCGCTGCCGCGGGCGCCGGAGACGCAGTTTTACGGCAGGCAGTTCCGATGACCGACCTGCCAACCCCGCTGCCGGGCGCGAAGAAGCTCGGGCTCGTCATCGACCTCGATGTCTGCGTCGGCTGCCATGCCTGCGCGACCGCCTGCAAGGAGTGGAACAGCGGCGGCCATTCGGCGCCGCTGCCGGACTTCAACGCTTACGGCAACGACCCGTGGGGTGTCTGGTTCAACCGCGTGCACGCCTTCGAGGAAGGCGAGGGCGAGGGGGCGCGCACCGTGCATTTCCCGCGCTCCTGCCTGCATTGCGAGGAGCCGGCCTGCGTCACCGTCTGTCCCACCGGCGCCTCGTACAAGCGCGCCGAGGACGGCATCGTGCTGGTCAACGCCGATATCTGCATCGGCTGCAAGCTGTGCTCCTGGGCCTGCCCGTACGGCGCGCGCGAGTTCGACGAGGATGCCGGGGTGATGAAGAAATGCACCCTCTGCATCGACCGCATCTACAACGATAACCTGCCCGAAGCCGACCGCCGCCCCGCCTGCGTGATGGTCTGCCCGACCAGTGCGCGGCATTTCGGCGATCTCGGCGACCCGGGTTCGGCAGTCTCGGAGATGGTCGCCGAACGCGCCGGCAAGGATCTGCTGCCGGAGCTCGGCTATCGCCCGGTCAACAAGTACCTGCCGCCGCGCCGCTCGCGCAGCGTGGCGGCGCCGGCGGCCGCACCGCCGCCGGCGCCTGCATCCGACGGCGACAATCGCCTGCTGCGCTGGGTCGACCGGCTCCTGTCGCGATAATTTTGCCTCGACCAAACCGCCGCCTCTGTCGGCATCCCCAGGCTTGGGACGGCCAGGGCAAGCCGGCCGTGACGCCGACCCTGACGAATGAGAACAAGAAAGGCGGAGACGCTCGATGAACCCGGCACTCTCGATCATCTTCTTCAGTACGGCCTCGGGCGCCGGGTTTGGCTTGCTGCTTCTGGTCGGGGTCGCCGCGCCGCTCGGATTGGTGCCGCAGAGCGCCGGTTTCGCCCTGGTTTCGCTCGGCTTGGCGACCGTCCTCGCGGTGGCCGGGCTCGCCTCCTCGACGCTCCATCTGGGCCGGCCGGAGCGGGCGTGGCGGGCGTTCTCGCAGTGGCGCAGCTCGTGGCTGTCGCGCGAGGGCGTGTTTGCGGTGCTGACCTTTGTGCCGGCGCTGATCTTCGGGATCGGCTGGTTCTTTTTCGGCCGTACCGGCGGCGTGTTCGGCCTCTGCGGCATCCTGGCGGCAGCGCTGGCCGGCGCGACGATCTTCTCGACCGGCATGATCTACGCGACGCTGAAGCCGATCCATCAATGGCATAATCGCTGGGTGGTGCCGAACTACCTGCTGCTGGGGCTCATGGCGGGACTGCTGCTGCTCGATCTGATCGTCCGGTTCTGGGCGCGCCCCGTCGGCATTCCGCTGTTGACCCTGGCGGCGATTGCGCTGGCCTGGTGGCTTAAGGAACGCTATTGGCGCTTTATCGACATCAGCGCCGCCCCGAGCAGCGTGGCGGGCGCGACCGGGCTCGGCCGGCGCGGGACGGTTCGCCTGCTCGAACCGCCCAACACGGAGGAAAACTACCTCCTCAAGGAGATGGGGTTCCGCATTGCCCGCAAGCACCGCGTCCGGCTGCGCGTCATCGCCCGGGTGGCGGCGTTTGTCGTGCCGTTGCTCGCCACCCTGGTCGCGCTGCTGCTGCCGTCGATCGTCTTTGCGCTGGTGGCGGTGCTCAGCGCCGGGCTCGGCCTCGTCGTCGAGCGCTGGCTGTTTTTCGCCGAGGCGAAGCACACGGTGATGCTGTACTACGGTGCCGAGACGGTCTGAAGGCCATCATTGCGAGCACGATAATCGCGACTTTCCAATATCTTAGGGGTTCGCTGCCACATATTTGCAAAAGAAGCCGAAAAGGCGGTTGACGCTGCCGGCGTGAGGGCTTACATACCGCGTCCCTTGCGACGGCAACCGCCGGACGACAAGGCCGCTAATTGACATTGTGGGAATAGAGGAAGGGATGCGTGGGCGGCGGCGTCTGAGGACGCTGGATGCCTGCGCAGAAGAGGCCGCGGCTTGTCCGCGGTCTCGATGAGTAGAGTAGTCAGTGTCCTTTGAGTGATTGCGAACGCCTGGTCCCTCGGGACCGGGACGCCGTAGTCAGGATGAACATGAGAGTTTGATCCTGGCTCAGAACGAACGCTGGCGGCATGCCTCATACATGCAAGTCGAACGCAGGCTTCGGCCTGAGTGGCGCACGGGTGAGTAACGCGTGGGAACCTACCCTTTTGTGGGGGATAACCGAGGGAAACTTCGGCTAATACCGCATACGCCGGGAAACCGGGAAAGATTTATCGCAGAAGGATGGGCCCGCGTCGGATTAGCTAGTTGGTGGGGTAATGGCCTACCA
>DASZOZ010000012.1:0-113621 GCA_035550515.1 Allostellaceae bacterium | reverse complement strand
CGGTGTGGACCATCGGCAGCAACGGCGCGATCGTTGCCCATTGCGTCTCGTTCAGCCAGAAATTGTCCGACATGATCCAATCCCCCCAAAATCCCCGGCGAAATGTGAACCACGTTTCCCTATTTGAGTACAGACCCTAGGGCGCGGCTGGGCAACGGCCCGCTCCAGCACCAGAATCAGGAAAAGGGTCAGGAATTCGCTGGCGATCAGCCATTCCTGCCACACCCCGTAGCTGCCGAGTGCGACGACCAGCGCGGCGGTGAGGCTGCCTCCCGCCGCCGCCGCGTAAAGCGGCGGCCAGGACGCCCGGCCCAGCGCCAGCCAGACGCGCGCCATCAGCAGGGCGAACAGCACCGCGCCCGGCACGCCCAATTCCAGCCGGACCTGCAGCGCCGCGTTGTGCGGGTGCAGTGGCAGTTTCGTCTGGCCCGGATAGCCGTTGGTGATCGGCTGGTCGCCGCCGGGGATCGCGCGCGACGAGTCGAGGCCCCAGCCGAACAGCGGCTTGTCGCCGATGCGGTCGCCGACAAAGGCCCAGATCTCCATCCGGTGCCACAGCGAGTTCTTGAACTGCGGCGCCGCCTCGCGCACCGGGCCGATGCGGTCCAGATGCGGGAAGACCAGCGGCGCGGCGAGGATCAACAGCACCGTGGCCAGCGCCGCCGCGCGCGTCAGCAGCCGGCGCCGGCGCCACAGCAGCAGCGCGGCGACCGCGCCGAGCAGGAAGGCGGTGCGCGCGGTCTCGCCGACCAGGATGACGATCATCGCCAGCGTCGCCAGCGCCAGGACCGCGGCGAGGCGGCGTTGCCCGCGCAACAGCAGCGCGGCGCACAGCGGCAGCAGCAGGAAGGCGAACCCGTCCTCGGCCTGGTTAAGCGCAGCGCCGATAAACCGGCGATTGTGAAAGGCCGCGGTCAGCTCGCCGTGCGTCACCGCCTGCAACGCCCCCAGCAGCAACGCCAGCGCAAAACCCGCCGCGAGCCAATGCATCAGCCGGCCGGGTGCGGCGATTTCCGGCGCCGCGGCGATCAGCGCCAGACCGCCGGCGAACAGCGCCACGAGCCGCAGCCCGAGAGCGAGGCTGTGCGACGGGTCGATCGCCCACAGCGCCGACAGCAGCGCCCAAGCCGCCAGCGCCGCAAACAGCGGCGCCAGCCCGCGCACCCGCCGCCACGCCGCGCCGCCGCGGGGAGCGGCAAGACCGAGCGCGCACAATCCGGCGACGGCGAACAGCGGCGCCGCGCCGCGCGACGCCAGGACCAGGATCGGCAGAAACAGAAAGGCGCAGAGGTCGAGGCCGCGCTCGAACGCTGGGCCGGCGCGGGAGAGGGCGGCGGGCATGAGCGCGCCGACCTTGGCAGAAAACGGCTTTACCCGCCATCGCGCGCGATGCGAGCCTCCGCGCCCTCCGTGTCTGTGTGGTAATTTCCGCGCTTCGGGCTCGGGAGAACGGCAATGGATTTCGGCATCGGCATCGCCACGTCGAGCGATTCGTGGAAGACCGCGCTGCGGGCGGAACAACTCGGCTTCACCCATGCCTGGTTCTACGACACGCAGATGATCACCGCCGATTGCTTTGTCGCCATGGGTGCGGCGGCAATGAAGACGTCGAAAATCCGTCTCGGCACCGGGGTGCTGGTGCCGTCGAACCGGCTCGCGGCGGTGACCGCCAATGCCTTCGCGACGCTCAACGGCCTCGCGCCCGGGCGCATCGATTTTGGCGTCGGCACGGGGTTTTCGGCACGCCGGGCCATGGGGCTCGGCGCCATGAAGCTCGCCGACATGGAAGAATACATCCGCGTCGTCTACGCCCTGCTGCGCGGCGAGACCGTCGAGACCGAGATCGAAGGCAAGCCGCGCAAGATCCGCTTTCTCAACCCCGATGCCGGGCTGTTCGACACCGCCGCCCCGCTTCCCTTGCACGTGTCGGCCTACGGCCCGCGCGCACAACAGCTGACCGCCAAGCTGGGCGCACGGTGGAAATGCTTTATCCAGGACGTGCCGGGCGCGCTCGACCAGCTCGCCGGCATGCAGCGCGGCTGGGCGGATTGCGGCAACGCGTCCGCCGACCTCTACGCCACCGCCTGGGTCTGCGGCTGCGTGCTGCGGCCGGGCGAGCCGGCGGATTCGGCGCGCGCGGTGCGGCAATCCGGCCCGCGCGCCGCGACGCTGCTGCATCGCGCCGCCGACGCCGAGCAGCAGGGCTGGCAGAACACGATGAACGTCGCTTTCGACGGCATCCGCGACGAGGTCGAGGGCTATCTCGACCTCGCTCGGCATTTTCAGCCGGAAGACGCCCGGTATCTGACGAACCATCGCGGCCATTTCGTCTTTGTGAAGCCCGAGGAGCGGCAATTCATCACCGCCGAGCTGATCCGCCGCACCACCTTCACCGCCACCGAGCAGGAGCTGACCCAGCGCATCGAGGCGCTGCGCGCCGCCGGCTGGAACCAGATCGTAATCCCCATCGTCCCCGGCCAGGAAGCCGCCCTCGAAGACTGGGCGCGGGTGAAGGCGGCGTTTGGTTAGGGCGGTGTCGTTGCAAGGAGCGGAGCGACAAAGCAATCTCCATCCATAGAGGGCCAAGGCGGAACGGGATTGCTTCGCGCCGCCGGCTCGCGACTGCGGAGAACCCGATGCCCGACGACACGACCCCCATCGCGCAACGCGTCACCCACGCCGCGCTGATCGATTTCATCGCTTCGGCCTATCGTGCCGCCGGGATTGCCGCGGCGGGGGCACGCAAGGCGGCGGAGCTGATGGCCCAGTCGGATATCTCCGGCGCCGACGGGCACGGCGTGTTCCGTCTGCCGCAATACATTCGCCGTATCCGCAAGGGCGGGCTCAACACCCGGCCGAACATCGTCGTGCACCGCACCGCGCCGGGGACGGCGCTGGTCGACGGCGATAACGGGCTCGGCAGCCTGGTGGTGGCGCGGGCGGTCGAGACCGCGATCGAGATCGCCCGCGAGCAGGGCGTCGGCTGGGTCGGCACGCGCCACGGCAACCATGCCGGCGCGGCCGCGGTCTATGCCGCGATGCCGGTGCCGCACGACATGATCGGCCTCTATTTCGCGGTCGGCAACGCCAACCACCTGCCGCCCTGGGGCGGGATCGACATGCTGCTGTCGACCAACCCGCTGGCGATCGCGGTGCCGGCGCTGGAGGAGCCGCCGCTGGTGCTCGATATGGCGACGACCGTCGCCGCCTACGGCAAGGTCAAGGTCGCCGCACAGCAGGGCAAGACGATGCCCGAAGGCTGGATGATCGACCGGCAGGGCCGGGCGCTCACCGACCCCAACCGCGCCGATGACGGGTTCCTGCTGCCGATCGGCGGCTACAAGGGCGCGGCGATGTCGCTGATGTTCGGCCTCCTGGCCGGCACCCTGAACGGTGCGGCGAACGGCGAGGATGTCGTCGATTTCAACAAGGACGACGTGACGCCGACCAATACCGGCCAGGCGATCTGCGTCGTCGACATCAAGCGCTTTGGCGAGCCGGCCGCCTTCAAACGTCAGGTCGACAGTGTGATCCGCCAGCTCCACGGCTCGGCGCTGCTGCCCGGCTTCGACCGCATCCGCCTGCCCGGCGAGGACCGTGCCGCGCGCATCGCCGAGCGCAGCCGCAACGGCATTCCGATCCCGTCTTCGCTGCGGGCGGCGCTCGACAAGATGGCGGGCGATCTGGGGATAGCCGCACTGCCCGGCGCGGCCGAGGCGGCGGAATAGCTATTCCGCCGCCTCGCTTTCCGCCGGCAGCATGCCGAGCGCGCGGCGGTAGATGTCGAGCAGCGTCTCCTGCTCGTCGAGGTCGTCCTTGTCCATGCGCCGCAGCCGGATCAACTGGCGCATGATCTTGGTGTCGAAGCCGGTCCCCTTGGCCTCGGCATAGACCTCCTTGATGTCGTTTGCGAGCGTCTGCTTTTCCTCCTCCAGCCGCTCGATGCGCTCGATAAAGCTCTTCAGCCGATCGCCCGCGATACCCCCAACGTCAGCCATACCCCCTCCAGGCTCGGTAATGTCTCGGCGTGATCCCCGGGTACGGCCCGGGGATCTCGATGGCCGGGCCAGACCCGGCCGCCCGACCCGCAAGCGTCAGTGCTGGTGCTGCTGCGCGGCGAAGGCGGCCTTCTGCTCGGGCGTCGCCTCTTTCTGGTACTTCTTGCGCCATTCGTCATAAGGCATGCCGTAGACGATCTCGCGCGCCTCCGGGTCGCTGAGCGCGACGCCGCGTTCTTCGGCCGCGGCGCGATACCATTTCGACAGGCAGTTGCGGCAGAACCCGGCGAGGTTCATCAGGTCGATGTTCTGCACGTCGGTCCGCTCGCGCAGGTGCTCGACAAGCGTGCGGAACGCGGCGGCTTCGAGTTCGGTGCGGGTCTTGGCGTCGATCTGGTCCATGCGGTCTCACCTCCGATGCTGCGTCTTATGTAGCATCGCCCGAGTCGGTCTTGAATGGCGTCAAATCGGAAAGATCAGCGAGGTCGGCACCAGCGTCGAATCGGTCACGCAAATCCGTTCGGCAAAGCGGAAAATGCCGCCGTCGTCGACGATGCGGTCGTAAAGCCGGCCGCACAGAAAAACCTGCGACGGCTCGTTGAGCAGGGTCTGGAATGTCGCAAAGCTGGCGGAGAGCCGCATGCCGTGGGGTTCGATCGCCTGCAGAACGATGCCGCTCACCAGGCGCCGGACGATGCGCGGCGCGTACAGCGTTGTCTTGCGGATCGCCGCGACGCGGTCGGCCAGCATGCCGCGGCTTTCCGCGTGCATCAGCCCGATCGGGTGGCCGAGCTCATGGCTTTCCCGCGGGATGATCTTGTAGAGGCAGGCCGCGGTGAAGAATTCCGGCCAGCGCTCGTAATCGCCTTCGGCCAGCGCGTCGTCATAGGCGGCGTAGAGATCGGCGAGCCGCGCCCGTAATTCGGGCGGCGCGGCGACCGCCGGCGCGGCTGCGATCAAAGCCCCATCACCGCGCGATAGTGCTGGTAAAAGCCGCGGATCGCCGTCTCCGTGACCGTGTGCGGCGTGTTGGCGACATCGCGGCCGCCCATCTCGACCAGGCATTCGCCGTCGCTGTTCCCGGCGATCCCCGCCTGCGACAGGATCATCGCCTCCCCGTCATCGGCGGACACAAACCCGCCCGGGCCGAAAAGATTGGCCTGGCGAATGCGGCGCTCGGTCATCGCCGGCGGCTCGTCGGCGTAGCCGAAATGCGTCCACACCAGGTCGAAACTCTCTGCGTCGAGCGGCACGATCTGGCGCATCGCCAGCCCGTTCGACTGCTGCTGCACGATCAGGTTCGGCCACAGCGTCTGCATCACGACGGTGGCGTCGCCGGGGAACTCGCGCACCGGATCGATCAGCCGCGGGTCGGCGAGCGTCAGGTCCTGGCGGAAGGCGCGCATCTGCGCGGTCGCCTCGTTCGCCTTCTGCTCGCCGCGGCGGTTGACCAGGACGCCGTGCCGGCCGGTCTCGTCCATCTCGACGGCCGATTGCTGATCCATCCGGAACAGGCCGAAGGTCACCAGGAAGACGTGCAGCAGGCTGGCGTGGTAGGGGTCCTTGATGTTCTCGAACATCAGCTTCCAGTTGCTCGGCAGACGCTGCCGCTGGTAGCCAAGCACCTTCAACTCGCGGCCGTCGAACACCCGGTCGAAATAGGACAGCATCAGCGGCCCGAGATACGCCTCCAGCGTCTCGTTGGGCTGCGCGAAGCTGGCGAAGACGACGCCGTGCCGCGCGGCCACCGCGAGCGGTGTGAGGCCGTGTTCCTCGATGCGGAAATCGGCCGGCATGCCGCCGTTGCCGCGCAGGCCGCGGCGGAACGGCACGCCGATCAGCTTGCCTTCGAGGTCGTAGGTCCATTGGTGATAGGGGCAGGTGAATTCCTTCACCGACCCGCGGTTGGCGCTGCAGAACTGCATGCTGCGATGGGCGCAGCTGTTGACCAGCACGTGGACCTGTCCGTCGCTGCCGCGCACCGCGACGACCTCGCGCGTGCCCAGCCGGCTGCGGGTGAAGTCGCCCGGCCGGGGAATTTCCGCCTCGAGGCAGACATAGAGCCAGTTCGGCCCCTGGAAGATGCGTTCCTGCTCGCGGGCAAAGACGTCCGGATCGGTATAGACCCAGTTGGGCACGCGCGCCGCGCCGCCCGCCGGCCAGCGCCGCGCCGTCAATCCCGCTCCACCATCGGCCATGACGAACCTCACGATCGCCCGGACAAAGCGTAGACAGCGATAAGGGCGCCGGCAATGCCCGATTGGCTCAGATAGGATCCAGACGCCTTACGGCATGGGCATGAAGACCGTGAGCCGCGACACTCCCGGCAAAGCGATGATCCGCGGTGATCAGCAAGGCGCGCTGCGCGAGAGCCAATGCGAGGTACAGGCAATCATAGACCGGATGTTTCAGGTCAAGCGCCAGCACCTGTGCAGGAACCGCATAATCCCCGTTGCATAGAGCTGAACGGGCAAGTCTCGCATTCCAACCAACGCCGCCGTGCTGCGCTCTGCCGTCAGGCGGTTCCGGCGCACCGCCGCCCATAAGATGTTCGCGCATTCGACGATGAGGAAATCCGGCGCTATCAGCAATTCGTCATCGAGCAGTCGCCTGGCAATCGGCGAGCCCTCCTCGTCAAGCACCCATTTGATGGCGACGCTCGCGTCAACAACCATCATCACCGTTCGTCACGCGCCCGGTCTTCGCGCAGTTGATCGAGCGAGGAGAACCCTTCGAGACGACCGATACTGCGGCGTATTTCATCGATCCGCTTGAGCGCGGCGACGCGGTCGAGCCCAACGGCTTGGGTCAAGGCGCGCCTAGCTTGCTCTTCGGTCGAAGTGCCGGCCGCCGCAGCGCGCCGCTTCAGCGCGGCGATGACCGCGTCATCGAGGTTGCGCACGAGAATCTGTCCCATGCGTCAAAGATAAGGCCCGGCTGATATCACTGCAATCAGTTCGGCGGGCGCGCGAAGGCGATCGGGGTTGTGGTGTCGTCTTGCGTATGAAAGACGCCGCACAGCACGTCGCGGCACCAATGCAGATCGTCATAGCGCGTGCCGTTGTCCAGCCGGATCGAGAAGGCCCCGTTGTCGATATGCGCGGTGAAAGGCGAACCGGCGAAACCGTCCTGCGGCGGCTCGTAGTGCAGGATGCCGTGCACCCAGCCCTCGCCGTCGGCCGTAATGATGGTCAAGGTCGCGAGCGACCGATCGAGTTTTGCCTGCCAGGTACCGAGCAGCAGGCGCTGCCCCCAGCCGGCGGTTGCGCAGGCCAGCAACAGCACCGGCATGACCCACAGCAAGCGGCTGCCCCTTACCCTCCCTCTCCGCGCCGGAACGGGGAGAGGGGCGGGGCGAGGGACGGGGGCCACGCCCGGTGCCCGGAGCGCTCAGTGAAACCGCGGCTTGACCTCTTGGCACATCAGGCGGAGCGCGCGCAGCACCCCGTCATGCGGGATCTGCCCGCCGCAATTCAGCTCGGCGAGGATGCCGTCGAGCCCGAGCTCCTCCTGCACCTCCTTGAGCCTTGCGGTGAAGCTGTCGGGGGTGCCGCAGATCACTTGCGTGGCCAGCGCCTCGTCAAAGGTCAGCGCTTCCAGCCGCTCGACGCGCTTGAGGCGCTGCAGCGCCACCTCGCCGCCAGCGCGGCGCGCCGAATCGCGGCCCAGCTCCGCCTGGTAGCGGAAAAAGCTCATCAGGCTCGCTTCGAGCTCGGCGCGGGCGCGCGCCTCGGTCTCGGCGATATAGGCCGGCACACGGAGATAGACCTG
This sequence comes from Allostellaceae bacterium, assembly GCA_035550515.1. GTDB lineage: Bacteria > Pseudomonadota > Alphaproteobacteria > ATCC43930 > CGMCC-115725 > DATARH01. Next base: position 105,852 of record DASZOZ010000012.1, on the reverse strand, counting down.
GCCTTCGCCGGGATGTCCGGCCTCTTTATAGGCGGCGCGGTAGGCCTCGATATACGGCACGAGCTGCTTGAACGGCCCCTGCCGCACCGCGACGAACACCGGAAAGCCGAGCCTGCCGATCGCCGGAAACGTCTCCGGCGTCGCCCCCGCCATGCGCAGCTCGGGATGGGGTTTCTGATACGGCTTCGGCGACAGCGCGACGTCGGTAAAGCTGTGGTACTTGCCCTGGTAGGAGAATTTCGCCTGCGTCCAGGCGAGCCGCATGACCTCCAGCGCCTCGGCGAAGCGCTCGCGGCTCTCGTCGTAGGAGATGCCGTATTCCTCGTAGGTGCGCACCACGCCGCTGCGGCCGATGCCGTAGATCAGGCGGCCGCGGCTCACCTGGTCAACCGTCGCCGCCTCCTCGGCAAGGCGCAGCGGGTGCGACAGCGGCAGCACCTGCACCGCGATGCCGATCCGCACGCGCTGCGTCGCGGCGGCGATGGCGCTCGCCACCATCATCGGCGCCGACAACACCGAGCGCTCCGGTGCACCGTGCAACTCGGCCAGCCACACCGCATCGAGCCCCCATTCGTCCGCCGCCGCGACCTCGCCCAGCGCCTGGTCGAACGCCGCCGCCTCGCCGTTGCCGGCCAGGGGCGGAAATTCCATGAACGTGCCGAATTCCATGCTCGTTTCTCCCCACCGACACCATCGCGCGCCGGCTTGTGATCGCGTGGCGCAAAGCTCAGCATGCGGGAGCGGCCGGCGCAAGCACCTGCATTCCGCGATAAACGATACTGATGCGTTGCGTAGTGCGGGAATTGGCGCCATGATCTCCCCGTTGTCGACGGGCGCTTCAGCCCAACCCAAGGGGAGTACCAGCCGTGTCCGGATTGCGCACCGCCGCCGCGAGCGTGCTCGCGGCGGGCCTCATCGCCGCGCCGCTGTCGACCGCGTCGGCGCATCATTGGCATCATGGCGGCCCGTTCTTCCTGTGGCCGTTCGCGGCGGCAGGCGCGGTCGTCGCCGGCGCCGCGGCGCTCGCCACTGCGCCCTTCGCGGCGGCAGCGGCGGCAACCACTCCCTACTACCCGCCGCCGCCGGCTTATTACCCGCCGCCGGCCTACGCCCCGCCGGCCGGCTATTACGGCGCGCCGGCCTATTACGGCGCACCGCCCGGCGGCGCCTCCTATGCCGTGTCCGGCCCGTACAACTAACCGCCGCTACGCCCTGGCGCGCGCTGATGGTTCGCCGCTAGAGTGCGGCGAACCATCAGCGAGGAGGGCGCCCGATGCGGGTCCATAATCTCTACGTCGACGACAAGGGCGAGACGCATTTCCGCGACATCGAGATCGACTGGGTCGAGGAAGGCCCGGCGGGCAAATTGTCGAAGCGGCTGCCGGCCACCGGCATCATCTTCCGCGAGGTCCAGCCGACCTACGACCTCGACTGGCACCCGGCGCCGCGCCGCCAGTACATCATCAATCTCGACGCCGGCGTGCAGATCACCGCGAGCGACGGCGAGGCGCGCGTCATCAAGGCCGGCGAAGTGATCCTCGTCGAAGACACGCACGGCAAGGGGCACTTGTCGAAAGCGGTCGAGGGCAAGATCCGCAACTGCATCTTCGTGCCGGTGGAGTAGACGCCGGAAGTGTCGTCCCGGCGCAGGCCGGGACCCACTTTTCAGCGGCAAGAACGGCCGAAGCGTGGATCCCGGCCAGCGCCGGGACGACGTTCAAAATCGTGATTTTGAACGTCACATCCCGAGGATGGCGCCGGGCACCGCCTTCGGGTCGCGGCGCGGCCAGCGGCCGCTTTCCACCTGGTGGAAGAAATCGTCGCACAGCCGGTTGAACAGGTCGGGTTCCTCGAGGTTGAGCGCGTGCCCGGTATTGGGCAGCACCACCAGCGCCGCGCTCCGGATGTGGCGTTTCATCAACAGGCCCGGTTCGAGGCACGGGTCGTCCTCGTCGCCGGTCGCAACCAGGGTCGGCACGTCGAGCTTTTTCATCTCGTCGACCAGGTCCCACAGCGACGGGCGCCGCGCCTGCACCCCGCGCATCGTGTTGGCCGAGCCAAGCGTCGAATGCTCGGAAAGCTGCTGCATGAACTCGGCATAGCCGCGCGGGTCCTTGTTGCGCAGTTGCACGCGGGTCGGGCCGGCGCCGTAGCTCTTCGCGACCTCGGCCATGCCCTTCTCGGCGATCTGCGCCGCGGTGCGCGCGGTCTCGTCGTGGAATTGCCGGCGCGCACCGGGCGCCGCGCCATAGCCGCAGCCGGCGACCACCAGCGACAGTGCCCGCTCGGGATAGGCGAAGCCGAAATGCAGCGTCGCGAACCCGCCCATCGAGATGCCGAGGACATGCGCCTTCCCGACCTTCAGCGCGTCCATCACGTCACGGATGTCATCGCGCGCCCGCGCCTGCGAGTAGCGCTCGAAATTCTCCGGTACGTCGGACGGCGGAAAGCCGCGCGCGTTGAAATTGATGCAGCGGTAGCGCCGCGAGAAATACCGCACCTGCGGTTCGTAGCTGCGGCTGTCGCCGGCGAATTCATGGACCAGGACGATCGGCGTGCCGCTGCCGGTTTCCTCGTAATAGAGCTTGACGCCGTCATCGGTGGTCAGCTGCGCCATCGTCCCGTCTCCCTCGGTTCGCCGGCGGTATCCTAGGAGGCTGGCCCATTGCCCCGCAACCTCGGCTATAACAGGCGCAACCCGATCCTCCGGAGAGCCTTGCCATGCCTCATACCGTCGGCCGCGCCATCGTCGACAGCCTGGAAGCGCACGATATCGACCTTGTCCATTGCGTGCCGGGCGAGAGTTATCTCGGCTTCACCAACGCGATGGCCGACAACAACCGCATGCGCCTCATCGTCTGCCGCCACGAGGGCGGCGCGGCGTTCATGGCAGCGGCCGACGGACGGATGCGCGGCGGGCGGGCCGGCGTGCTGGTGGTGTCGCGCGGCCCCGGCCTGTCGAACGCGATGATCGGCCTGCACACCGCCTGGCACGACGCGACGCCGCTGGTGGTGCTGATCGGCCAGGTCGAGCGCTGGGAGGCCGGCCGCATGGCGCTGCAGGAGCAGAATTACAGCCGGCTGCTCAGCGACGTGACCAAGCTCGTCATCGAGGTCAACGACCCCAACCAGGCATCCGAGGCGATGGCCCGCGCCTTTCACATCGCCGAAAGCGGCACGCCCGGCCCGGTCGCGGTCATCGTCCCCGAGGATGTGTTCGACGCGGAAACCGAGGCGCCCGCCGCCAAGGTCCGCCCCGCGGCGCTCGGCGGCCCGCGCGCCGAGGACCTCGACCGGCTCGCCGCCATGCTGGCCGCCGCCGAGCGGCCGATCGTCTGGGTCGGGGCGGCGGTGCATCCGGCCGATGTCGCCGATGTCGCCCGGCTCGCCGAAAGCTGGATGCTGCCGGTGATGCCGACGCATCGGCGGCCGCATCTCTTCGACCCGGCGCATCCGCATTACGGCGGTTACGCCAGCGGCCGCCCGCCGCGCGAGGTGATGGAGGCGTGGAACCAGACCGACCTGCTCGTCGCGCTCGGCGAGCGGCTGACGGTCAGCACGTCGCAGGGCTTTGCGTTCCCGCAGGCGCCCGACCCGCAAATGCCGCTGGTGCATGTCTGGCCCGGCCCGGAGGAGGTCGGAAAAACCTTCCGGCCGGATCTCGGCATGGCCTGCGAGCCGGCGGCGGTGGTGCGGGCGCTGCTGGCGAAAGGCGCGCCGGCCGGGGCCGAAAAACGCCGTGGCTGGGTCGAGCGGCTGCACGCGCTGCACCACAAGATCGTCAAGCCGGAATGGCAGCCGACGGCGGACGGCGTCAATTTCTCGGCGGTGATCGCCGCGGTCGGCCGGCATTTGGCGCCGGACGCGACGGTGACCACCGACGCCGGCAATTTCTCGTCCTTTGTACAGCGCTACCTGCAGATCAAGCCGGGGCAGATGTATCTGAACTCGGTGGTCGGCGCGATGGGCGCCGGGATGCCGATGGCGGTCGCCGCCGCGCTGCGCCGGCCGGGGACGCAGGTCGTCGGCTTCGCCGGCGACGGCGGCGCGCTGATGACCGGCAACGAGCTGGCGACCGCCCGCCAATACGGCGTCAACCCGGTCTTCATCATCTCCGACAACGGCTGCTACGGCACCATCACCCAGCACCACGACATCCGCTATCCCGGCCGCCCGTACCAGGCGGCAACCCAGCTCACCAACCCGGATTTCGCGCTCTGGGCCACCGCCTTCGGCGCCAAGGGCTACACGATCGGCACGGAAAGCGAGGTCGAGGACACCATCGCCGAGGCGCTCGCCATCCGGCACCAGCCGGTCGTGGTGCACGTCCATGCCTCGCTCGACCAAATCAGCGCCTGGCGCCGGCGGGGTTGACCCTCCGGTCTATCGGGCGCGCAGCCGTTCGATCAGCGCCATCGCGGCATGTGGCGCGCGGGTTTTGGCGCCGTTGATGAAATAGACGAAGCAGTCGCGGCCGGCTTCGGCATGCGCGCGGAACCGCGCGGCGATCCGGTCGAGGGCGTCGGGCGCATAGCCCGTGGGCTCGTCCTCTCTGCATTGGCGCAGCCGGGCGTAGACGAAATCGGTCGTCACGGTCTCGATCAGCGGCACTTTCGCGTCCTCGACCCAGGCGATCGCCGCTGCATGCCGTTCCATCAGCCTGGCAAACGCCGGCTCCTTGAAGCTGCTGCTGCGCACCTCCAGCACGTGCCGCAGCTTGCGGTTGCCGAGGGTCTTGGGCAGCGCGTCGAGAAACGCGGTGAGATTCCCTTCGTCGAACGCCAGGCCGGGGGCGAATTGCCAGAGGATCGGGCCGAGCTTCGGCCCCAGCTCCGCCAGGCCGCTGTGAAAAAACCGCTCCATGAACGGCGCCGCGGTCGACAGGTCGTTGCGGTGGGTGATGAAGCGCGAGCCCTTGAGCGAAAAGACAAAATCGTCGGGCACCGCGTCATGCCACTTCTTGTAGCTGGCGGGGGTCTGCAGCCGGTAGAAGGTGCCGTTGATCTCGATCGCCGTCACGTGCCGGCTGGCATAGGCCAGCTCGTCGGCCTGCCGTACCTCCTGCGGATAGAACGTGCCGCGCCACGGCGGGAATACCCAGCCGCCGATGCCCACCCGGATCCGGCCGTCTTTGCTCTCCTGGTCGCTCATCGTCTCACCATGAAGTCGCTCGCGGGCCGCCGTGCCTCCCAGCCTTCGCGCTCCAGCTCGGGGGCATCGTCCACCGTTTCCGGGCGGCCCAGGCAGAAATAGCCGATCAGCCGCCAGGCGCGCGGCACATCGAGGATGTCGCGCACCGCCGCGGGGTCGAGGATCGACACCCAGCCCATGCCGATACCCTCGGCGCGCGCCGCCAGCCACAGCGTGTGGATCGCCGCGACCGCGGAGTAGTCGATCATCTCGGGCATGGTGAGCCGGCCGAGCCGGTGACCCTGCGCGGTGTCGGGGTCGGCGAAGACCGCGAGCTGGCACGGCGCCGCGTCGAGCCCGGCGAGCTTCAGCCGGGCGTACAGCGCCGCCCGCTCCGCGGTCTGCGATCCGAGCGCGGCGGCATTGCATGCGGTGAAATGGCGCACGATCGCCGCACGCCGCTCGGGCGCATCGACCAGCACAAAGCGCCACGGCTGGCTCAGCCCGACGGACGGCGCCCGGCACGCCGTCGCGATCAGCCGCTCGATCGCACCGTCGGGCAGCGGCTCGCGGCGAAAGCGGCGCACATCGCGCCGCCACGCCACGAGCTCATGGAGCCGCGTGCGAAACGCCTCGTCGAACTGCGGAGCGGATTTCTGTTGCAGCACCGGATCATCGCCAGGACTCGCGTCGCCGCCATCATGCCGCAAATTCCCCGCTCGCGCAGCGTTGCAGGGTCACGGCAGGCTCACCATGCCCATCCACCACATCGTCCGCCCGCCGCTGACATCGACGTCGTATTTGCGCACGTAGTCGAGCCGGCCGTCATCGCCGATGCGAAACAGCGACAGACAGCACGGCACCTCGCTGCCGTCGCGCAGCGTGATGCCCTGGATATGCGCCGCGACCAGCAGCCTGCCGCTCGGGTCGATGTGGAAGGTCCGGCAGTGGATGCCGCGCGTGTCGACATGCTGGATCGGCCGCGGCTCGCCGGTCGCCGGGTCGATCTCATAGGCGGCGAGCGTATTCTCGCCGCCGGCGAAGACCTTGCGTCCGCCCTCGTCGACCGTGGTCGAGGCGCGGTTGGCGACATAGACAAACCGGCCGCTGGGATGGACATGCACGGTGCCGACCGCCTGCCGCGCGCCGGGCACGCCCAGTTGCGACAGGTTGTTCTTGCGGAACGCTGCCCGCGGCGAGAGCCGGCCGTTTTCCAGCGTGAACATGTCGAGCCGGTTCTCGCGCTCCAGCGAGACGTAGACCCATGGCCGGGTCGGGTGGAAGTCGAGGTGCCGGGGTCCGAACAGATAGCCGGCGCCGAGCCCGCTGTCGGGCGCCACCTTCTGCTGGTTCGACAAGACGCCGTCCTTGAAGTCCCACAGCATCAGCGCGCCGGGCTCCTCGGGCTTCGGCCCGGCCGGGTCGTGGCCGCGGGTGACGAGGATCACCTGCTTGTTGTCGGGCGTCGCCCGCACCTGATGGGCGAAGATGCCCGGGTCGATCGGGTTGGGCTGCGCGACCTCGGCGCCCGGCGTGCCGTCGGCGTTGACGCGGTAGATGTGGATCGCGCTGGGGTTGTTGAACGCCACCAGCACGTGCTCGCTCGGGATGTCGGTCGCCATGTGGATCGGCCGCGTCGGCAGCGGGATCGGCGCGCCGTGCAGCGACAGCGCGCCCGACGCCGGATCGATGCGCAGCGCGCTGACATGGTGATTCGTCCCGGCCGGCCCCATGCCCGAGGCGCTGTCGCTGGTCGCGACATAAAGCAACGGCTTGGTCGCGTGCGGCCAGACATATTGCACATTGGCGGGGACGCGCACCGAGGCGCGGCGGGTCAGCGTGGCCTCGGCGACATCGACGTCGTAATGCGTCAACTCGTTGGCGACGCTCGCATAGAGCGCCAGTTTCCCGGATGTGTCGGGCATTGCGGCGTGCTCCCCGGATCGATTGCACCTTCTCGCCGGTCAGCCTGCGCGCTTCGCCGGGCGGCCGCAAGCCGAGTGCTGAACATGGTGGGTAACCTCGATTAGCCCTACCGTTCGGACTCGCCGCTTGCTAGATTCTCCACCTGGGATGGGGAAGGGGATGCTGGCCGGCAGGTTTGGCCGGAAGCGCCCCGTGACATCGGCGCAACGGGGCAGAGGTTGGCCGCGGATTTCAAGATCGCCATTGTCGGCTCGGGCCCCGCCGGTCTGAGCGCCGCCGTGCATGCCGTGAAGCTCGGCGTGCCGCATGTGCTGTTCGAGCGCGCGCAGCATCTCAACGACACGATCTTCAAGTACCAGAAGCGCAAGCACGTCATGGCGACGCCCGAAGTGCTGCCGCTGCGCAGCGACCTCGACTTCAGGGAGGAGTCGCGCGAGGAGATCATCGACGGCTGGACCAGGAGCGTCGAGGAGGCAAAGCTCAACATCCGGCTGGGCGTCGAGGTCACCGCCATCAAGGGACAGAAGGGCGACTTCGCGCTGACCCTGTCGACCGGCGAGACCGTCAGCGCCGAATTCGTCGTGCTGGCGATCGGCGTGCAGGGCAACCTCAACCGGCTGCGCATCCCCGGCAACGACCTGCCCTTTGTCCAGTACCAGCTCGACGACCCCGACGAGTACACGGGCGAGGAGATCGCCGTCATCGGCACCGGCGACGCCGGGCTGGAAAACGCCCTGGCGCTCGCCATCAACAACAACGTCTCAATCATCAACCGCGTCGCCGACTTTCCGCGTGCCAAGGCGGGCAACATCGCGCTGATCGAGGCGGCGATCAAAAGCGGCGATATCCACCACCTCGCCAATTGCGAGCCGAAGGCAATCGAGGCGGGCTTTCTGGTCTGCGACACCGCCGACGGTGCCGGGGTGCGGCTCAAGGTCGACCGCGTCATCGCGCGCATCGGCGCGCTGCCGCCGCGGCGCTTTGTCGAAAGCTGCGGGGTGGTGTTCCCCAACGACAGCCCGACCGCTTATCCGCCCGTCTCCGAGACGTACGAGTCGCAGGTTCCGGGGCTCTACATCGTCGGCGCGCTGGCCGGATATCCGCTGATCAAGCACTGCCTCAACCAGGGCTACGAGGTCGTCGAGTACATCCAGGGCAACAACATCCCGCCGGCCGACGAGCCGCTGATCCAGGCGAAGCTCGACGCCGCCAAGGTGGCGATGAGCGTCTCCGAGCTGGTGGCGGCGGTGCGCGAGCGGTTGCCGCTGTTCGCCAATCTGACGGCGCTGCAGGTCCGCGAATTCCTGATCCACTCGGAGATCCACCACCCCGCGGCCGGCGAGATTGTCTTCGAGCGCGGCGAGTTCGCCAATTCGCTCTACAACATCCTCGACGGCGAGGTCGGCATCCGGGTCAACCCCGACGACCCGAACGAGATGGTCCGGCTGCGCCGCAGCGAGTTTTTCGGCGAGATGGCGCTGATCTCCGGCCGGCGGCGCACCAGCACCGTGGTCGCGACGGCGGATTCGCTGCTGCTCGAAGTCGACCGCAACACCATGGTCAAGCTGGTCCGCTCCGAGCCGACGATCAAGGCCGGCATCGACAAGGCCGCGGTGGTGCGCGAGATCAAGACGTTCCTGATGCCGAACGTCGAAGATCATGTGCTGGCCGACGTCGTCGACAGCTCGACGGTGTTCGAGTTCAAGCCCAACGAAAAGCTGATCGAAGAGGATGCCGACGACGATTCGGTCTACCTGATCCGCAAGGGCTCGGTGACCGTGTCGATGCGGGTCGGCGGCAAGGACGTGGTGCTGGCCTATCTGCCGGCCGGCAACTATATCGGCGAGATGGCGCTGGTCACCCACCGCCACCGCGCCGCGACGGTGACCGCGGCCAGCGCGACCGAAGCGATCCGCATGGACAGCGCCGCGTTCCGCGCGCTGCTCGACCGCGACCCCGAGCTGCGCCGCAAGGTCGAGGAAAAGCTCGAACAGCGGATGATCGAGCGCAATCTGCTGAGCCGCAACGCGGAAGCGGGCGACCTCATCGGCTTCCTGGTGCGCCAGGGCATCGGCGAAGCGACCGATGTGCTGCTGATCGACGAGTCGCTCTGCGTGCGCTGCGACAATTGCGAAAAGGCCTGCGCCGAGACGCATCACGGCGTCAGCCGGCTCAACCGCGAGGCCGGGCCGACCTTTGCGATGCTCCACGTGCCGACCTCGTGCCGGCATTGCGAAGACCCGCATTGCATGACCGACTGCCCGCCCGACGCGATCCACCGCGCGCCGAACGGCGAGGTCTTCATCACCGACCAGTGCATCGGCTGCGGCAATTGCGAGCGCAACTGCCCCTACGGCGTCATCCAGATGGCGGCGGTGCCGCAGAAAAAGCCGGGGCTGCTGAGCTGGCTGTTCTTCGGCCGTGGTCCGGGGCCCGGCGAGGACAAGTCGCCCGAGGGTCTCGCCCATCGCACCGGCGGCAAGCACGCGGTCAAGTGCGACATGTGCAAGGGCATCGACGGCGGGCCGGCCTGCGTCCGCGCCTGCCCGACCGGCGCGGCGATCCGCGTCGACCCGGCCGGCTTCATCGACGTGATGCGGCGCGGCCAATGAGCGCCCTCGGGAGCGCCCGCCGGTGAGCGTCAGCGAACCTGTCTCCGCCCCCGGCGCGGCCGATCTGCGGCCGACGCGCCATGAATCGTTTCTCGCGTTCGACCGCTTCCGCTTTCTGAAATGGGCGGTGATCCTGGTCGCGCTGGCGATCGTCATGTACCTGCTGGTGCGGCCCTACGGCCGGCCTTACGGCGGCGGCTGGACCGGCTATACGCTGGGGACCGTCGGCGCGCTGCTGATCCTGTGGCTGACCTGGTTCGGCTACCGCAAGCGCAGCTATACCGAAAATGCCGGCCGGCTGGCGGCGCGCCTGTCGGCGCACGTCTATCTCGGCATCGCGCTGTTCTTTGTCGCGACGCTGCACACCGGCTTCCATTTCGGCTGGAACGTGCACACGCTGGCCTATGCGCTGATGTGCATCGTCATCGCCAGCGGCATCTACGGCGTCTATGCCTATGTCCGCTACCCGCGGCAGATGACCGAGAACCGCGAGAGCATGACGACGGTGCAGATGCTCGGCCGCATCGCCGGCATCGACGACGAGCTGCGCGGGGTGGCGATGCCGCTCGACGACGCGACGGTCGCGGTCGTCGAGCGCGCGATCACCGACACCGCGGTCGGCGGTTCGGCCTGGCGCCAGCTCAGCGGCCGCTACCCCGGCTGCACCACCGCCATGGCGATCGCCCATATGGAGGCGCATGCCCGCGAGGTCGCGCCGGCCAACGCGGATGCCTGGCGCCAGACCCGCCTCAAGCTCGAAGAAAAGGGCGCCGTCCTCCAGCGTATCCGCGCTGACATCCGCTACAAGGCGCTGATGGAGGTTTGGCTCTATTTGCACGTCCCGCTCACCTTTGCCCTGCTCGCCGCCCTCACGGCGCACATCATCTCGGTTTTCTTCCTGTAACGCTGACCCCGCAGCACATCGATCGCGACGGAGCGTATGGAGGTTGAGGTCACCGTTCTCACCCGGCGCGGAGCCGCCGTGATGCGCCGGTCGCAGCACGCGAGCGGGCCGCGCATCGGGCTCGGGCGCGGCACCGACAACGCGGTGCCGCTGGCCGATATCCGCGTCGGGCTGCACATCGCGGCGCTGGTGCCGCGCGAGGGCGGGATCGCGATCGAGAAGCTCGGCTCGTCGCCGCTGATCATCAACGGCGACAGCGTCGACTACGCCCGGCTCAACCCCGGCGACGAAATCCTGCTCGGCCCGTATCGCATCGAAATACTGCCGCCGCCGGAAGGCTGCGACGGCGCGATCCAGATCGAGCTGGTGCAGCCCATGGGCGCGGCGCTCGAACGCCTCAGCGCCGGGGCGCGGATCGGCCTCGAACGCACCGGCGCCAGCAAGCGCATCTATGCCTGGACCGGGTTTGTCGTCATCGCCGTGATCTGCCTGGCGGTGCCGATCATCTTTTACAGCGGCGGCTACATGCAGCCGTGGAGCAAGCAGGCGACCAACCCCAAATTTCCCCAGCTCGTCGGCCTGTCGTGGAACGCCGGCACCTTCTCCAACGCCCATCGCTTTTTCGCCGCCGACTGCAAGACCTGTCATCAGGGCGCGTTTGCCGCGATCCCGGACAATGCCTGCCTGAGCTGCCACGCGAAGGTCGGCAACCATGTGATGCATCACGTCAAGCTCGGCGCGGTCGGCGAGGAGCTCGCGTCGCTGCGCTGCGTCGACTGCCACAGCGAACATCGCGGCATCGAGGGCAGCGTCATCCGCGAGGCGCATCTCTGCCTCGGCTGCCACCGCAATCTCGCGGACCGGGCGCCCGCCGCCGAAGTCCGCGACATCGGCGGCTGGCCGCAAGGCCACCCGCAATTCCGCGCGACGCTCGTGGCCGACGCCGCGAAGGGCGCGACAATGCGGGCCGAGCTGGGGACCAGCCCGCCGCCGATGGACCACCCCGGCATCAAGTTCTCGCATGCCGCGCATCTGGTGAAAGGCGGCTTTCCGGCGCTGGGCTACAAGGAGATGGCCTGCGCCGACTGCCACGTCGCCGAGCCGAGCGGCCAGAGCTACCTGCCGATCACCTACAAGAAGCAATGCGAAAGCTGCCATGAGCTGAGCTTCGACAAGGTGGCGCTGCCCTGGCCGGACGCCAAAGTGCCGCACGGCGACGATGTCGGGGTCATCGCCGCAGTGTGGAATTACTATGCCGGGCTGGCGCTGCGCGGCGGCGCCGCGGCCGCGCCGATCCCGGCGGCGGCGCCGGCGGACCGCCGCGGCGCCGGGATGCCGGCCCCGCCCGCCGCCGCCCCGCCGCCGGGCGACACCCAAGGCTGGGTCACCGCGAAGAGCCTCGAAGCCTTGCGCATCGTCTTCGACGAGCGGCGCGGCTGCGCCTACTGCCACAACAGCACCGCCGCCGACGGCGCCTGGAACACCGACAAGATCCTGGCCGGCGCGCTTCCGCCCAAAGCCGACCCGCCGCATGTCGTGGCGCCGGTGATGCTACGCACCCGGTTCCTGCCCAACGCGCGGTTCGACCACGCCTCGCACCGCGGCATGGATTGCGAGGACTGCCACGCCAGCCGCACCGCGCAGACCAGCGGCGAGGTGCTGATCCCCGGCGTCGACAATTGCGTCAAGTGCCATGGCGGGGAAAAGGCGTCGCTGCAGGCGCAGTCGACCTGCATCACCTGTCACATCTTCCACCGCAGCGAGTTCGGCGCCATGCGCATGACGGCAGGGGCGACGCCATGAGACCGCAGCGTCCGCGGGACGAGGGCGGTCGTGGGACGGCGCCAAGACATTCCCCCGTTCGGAGAGCGTGACCGGAAATGCGTTTGAGAATGTTCGTTTTCCCGCGTCATTCCGAGGCATCGCGCGGGCCGCACGCGCCGCGCCGGTCCGTCTTCGGCCACCCGGCCTTCCGTGCGGCGATGGCGATGCTGTCGGTATGGTGCATGGCGCCGGGCGGCTGCGGCGGCGGAGGCGGCACCGGCGTCTCGTCGTCTGGGGTGTCGACCACGGCGCCGACCAACCCGGCGGCGCCGGTCGCCGGCACCACCCCGAACCTCACCGAGAGCGACGTCAACACCATCGTGCTGCAGGCGGTGCACGAGGCGACCGCGCGCGGCAAGCCGGCGACGATCGCCATCGTCGACCGGGTCGGCAACGTGCTGACCGTGACGCAGATGCCGGGGGCGCCCGGCATGGCGACGATCACCTCCGGACGCGGCAACAACACCGGTCTCGAAAACGTGCAGGTGCCGACGACGCTCGCGGCAATCGCCAAGGCCGATACCGGCGCCTACCTGTCGTCGAACGGCAACGCGTTCAGCACCCGCACCGCCAACTACATCATCCAGGAGCACTTTCCGCCCGGCGTGCAGGACGCACCCGGCGGCCCGCTGTTCGGCGTGCAGTTCAGCCAGTTGCCCTGCTCGGATTTCAACACGCCGGCGGCCACGGCGCCGGGTGCGACAAGCGCCGGGCCGCATCGCTCGCCGCTCGGCTTCTCCGCCGATTCCGGCGGTTATCCGCTCTACAAAAACGGCGTCCTGGCCGGCGGCATCGGGGTGATGACCAAAGACGTCTACTCCGACAATCTCAACACCTTCGCCGTGCCGATCGACGATGACGAGGTCATCGCGCTGGCCGGATCGACGGGCTACACCCCGCCCTCGGCGATCACCGCGGACAACATCGCAATCAACGGGCTGACCCTGCAATACGCCGACGCCACGCCGGCCAATTTCGCCGCGCCGGTAGCGGCGACGGGCAGCTTCACCCCGGTCGCCGTGACCGGCTTCTTCGCCGGCCCGGCCGCGGGACACACCGCGATCGACGGCACCACCTACGGCAGCACCGACGGCGCCTCGGGCGTGGCGCCGGACGGCGCGCTCGGTCCCATGCTCTACCCCGGGACGTCGCAGACCTCGTTCGTCTTCACCGACGGCAGCGGACACGTGCTCTACGCGCCGACCGATGGGCTCGCGCCGGCCGGCCAGGCGATCACCGCCGCCGAGGCGCAGGCGATGATGACGAGCACGCTCAACGTCGCCTATTCGGCGCGCGCCGCGATCCGCATTCCGACCAACACCTTTCCGCAGGTGACGGCGACGATCGTCGATATAGACGGCAATGTCCTGGCGCAGGCGAGGACGCCGGACGCGCCGGTGTTCGGCGCCGACGTGTCGCGGCAGAAGGCGCGTACCGCGGTGTTTTTCTCGCGCACCGACGCCGCCGCCAAGGTCAACGCGATCACCATTCCGGCGAGCACCGTGCCCGGTACGTTCGCGGATTACATCACCCGCTCGCAGTCGCTGGTGTCGCCGACCGTGTTCTCGGACGGCCTCGCCTGGTCGGAAGTCTCGATCGGCGATATCGCGCGGCCGTTCTACCCGGACGGCATTGACGGCAACCCGCCGGGTTCCCTGAGCCTGCCGTTCAGCCTGTGGAGCGTGTTCTCCACCGGGTTCCAGCTCGATCTGGTAAAGCCGGACTTCGTCAACGCGCTGACCGGCGTCCCCGTCCCGGCGGCGGGTTGCGGCACCGGCAACGGCCAAGGCCTGGCGGCGATGTCGGGCGGCAAGACCCAGCTCGCCGACGGCGCGCAGATTTTCTCCGGCGGCGCGCCGCTCTACCGCGGCAACACGCTGGTCGGCGCCATCGGCGTCTCCGGCGACGGCATCCAGCAGGACAGCCTGATCTCGTTCCTCGGCACACAGAACGCCAACCAGTTGGTCACCAACGCCCCCCTGGCGATCCGCTCCGACATTCTCAATGTCGGCGGCGTTCGCCTGCGCTATGTGAACTGCCCGGCTGCTCCCTTCCTGAACTCCACCGTGCAGAACCCTTGCTGAGCGCGGGGCGGTGTCGGCCATCGCTCGCATAACCCGCTCGCGGCGCCGCCGGCGTCCCTGCTGGAGCGCGCTCGCCGGCGCCCTGCTGACCGCCGGCACGGCCGCCGCGGCCATCCCGCCGCTCGACGAATTGCGCCACGACCGCCGCATGGCCGACGAGCTCTACAAGGCGACCACCAGCGACGCCGCGGCCTTCGAGAAGGCGCTGTCCAAGCCCGCGCTGCGCGCCGAGCTCGAACGCACGCTGAACCGGCCGCTGAGCGACGACACGCTGCAGGCGATGGCCACCCACGCCCGCGCGGAAGCGGATTACTGGTCGGCCTACCGCGCCGGGATCGACAGGATGATCGGCGCCGAATATCCCGCCGCCGACAATCGCCGCGCGCCGGGACGCGCACCGCCGGCCCCGGCGGTCGAGCCGGTGGTCAACCCGGAAGCCCTGCCGCCGCCACAGCCGTTCGAGCAAGGCGGCAACATGCCGGTGCAGGACCGCTGGCGCATCCTCGACGCGCTCGGCCGCAACGAGAACCCGCTCGACCCGTACAACACCAACACGCTGAAGGCCGACAAGCCGATCTTCGGCGACGACTGGTTCCTCAATGTCGCGGCGATCAGCGACACGCTCTACGAGCCGGCGCGGGTGCCGACCGGGGTCGGCGCGCAATACACCGCGCGGCCGGCCGAAAACAACACGTTCGGCCGCTACGGCCGCACCCTGATCACCCAGACCGACATCCTCAGCCTGTCGCTGATCAAGGGCAACACGGCGTTCAAACCGCCCGACATCGAATTCCGCCTGACCCCGGCGTTCAACTACAACTACACGACCGCGGGCGAAGTCGGCGTGCTCAACATCAACCCGGCCAAGGGCCAGACCCGCAGCGACCAGTTTGTCGGGCTGCAGGAAGGGTTTATCGACTACCACATCCGCAACGTCTCGGAATATTACGACTTCGACTCGGTGCGCGTCGGCATCCAGCCGTTCAACGCCGACTTCCGCGGCTTCCTGTTCCAGGACAACCAGCCCGGCCTGCGCTTCTTCGGCGACCGCGACGCCAACCGCTGGCAGTACAACCTCGCCTATTTCCAGCGCCTGGAGAAGGACACCAACAGCGGGCTCAACGACCTCGGCCGCAAGATCCGGCGCGACGGCATCTTTGTCGCCAACCTCTATCACCAGGATTTCCCGGTGCGGGGTTTCACGTCGCAGGTCATCGACCTGTTCAACTGGAACCAGGAAGGCGACGAGTTCCACTACGACAAGAACGGTTTCCTGGTGCGGCCGGCGCAGATCGGCGACGACCGCGGCTACAACTACCGGGTCAATTACCTCGGCTATAACGGCGACGGGCATTTCGGCCGGCTCAACCTGACCGTCTCCGGCTACTGGGAATTCGGCAACACCTCGCACAACCAGTTCGGCGAGCCGCAGAACACCGGCGCCACGGTCAACGGCTTCTTTGCCGCGGCCGAGCCGTCGATCGATTTCGACTGGATCCGCATCCGCCTGTCGGGACTCTACCAGAGCGGCGCGGGCAGCCCGCAGAGCGGCCATCTCGGCGGCTTCGATTCGCCGTTCGAGAACCCGCAATTCGCCGGCGCCGACACCAGCTTCTGGATCCGCCAGAACATCCCGCTGATCGGCGGCGGCGGGGTCGCGCTCAACACCCCCAACGGGGTGCTCGCCGATCTGCGCGCGTCAAAGGGCGAGGGGCAATCGAATTTCGACAACCCCGGCCTGTTTCTCGCCGGCATCGGCGGCGATTTCGACGTGCTGCCCGAGCTGCGCGTCGCCACCAATTTCAACTACCTGCGGTTCGCCGACACCAGCTCGCTCGAATTCCTGCGGCATCAGCCGTTCATTCCCAACTCGATCGGCTGGGATCTGTCGACCGCGCTGACCTATCGGCCGCTGTTCACCAACAACGTCGTGTTCCGCCTGTCGGGCGCCATCCTGGTGCCGGGCGACGGCACCAAGGCGCTGTTCAACACCAACGGCGGCGCGGCGTTGTTCGACACCGGCGGCCTGCTCTATTCCGTCATGGCCAACGTGATCTTCACGTACTGAGCGATGCGCCGCGCCCTGATCCTTCTCCTCTTGCTGTGCGGCCTGGCCGCCGGCGGGGCGCGCGCCGAGGACGCGGCCGCACCCCCGGCGCCGCAAAAGCAGAGCCCCGCCGAGGCGCAGCTCAAGAGCGCCGGCTGCATGAGCTGCCACACGACGACCGACTCGCTGACCATGCATTCGAGCCCCGGCGTCAATCTCGGCTGCGCCGATTGCCACGGCGGCAACGCCGCCGCGTTCCTGCCGCCCGGCACGCCGCGAGGCACGCCGGAGTACCGCCGCGTGCTCGATGCGGCGCATGTCCATCCGCGCTTCCCCGAGGAATGGAACTGGCCGTCGAGCGCCAAGCCGGCGCGGACCTACACGCTGCTCAACAAGGAATCGCCCGCGTTCATCCGCTTCATGAACCCGAGCGACTACCGTGTCGCTCGCGAGGCCTGCGGCGCCTGCCACCTGAAGGAGATCGCGGCCAACGAGCGCAGCCTGATGTCGACCACCGCGATGTTCTGGGCGGCGGGCGCCTACAACAACGGCGTCCTGCCGTTCAAGCATTCGATCGTCGGCGAAGCCTATACCCGTGACGGCACCAGCGCTTCGATCGTCGATCCGCAAGTGCCGAGCCCCGAGCTGGCGCGGCGGCACGGCATCGAACCGCGCCTCGTGCCGCTGCCGTCATGGGAGACGATCCCGCCGGCCGATGTGTTCCGCGTCTTCGAGCGCGGCGGGCGGATCAACAACACCCAGTTCCCCGAGATCGGCAACCCCAACTCGACCGGCGAGATCGACCTGCTCGACGAGTCGGGCCGGCCTGACCTGCGGCAATCGAACCGCGGGCCGGGGACCGGGCTGAGGGTCTCGATCCCGATCCTCAACATCACCAAGACGCGGCTCAACGACCCGACGATGTGGTTCCTCGGGACCAATGACAACCCCGGCGACTATCGCAATTCGGGCTGCGCCGGCTGCCATGTCGTCTATGCCAACGACCGCGACCCGCAGGAGGGTGGACCCTATGCCGGGTTCGGCAACCGCGGCCGCGGGTTCGGCCTCGACCCGACGATCCGCAAGGACGAGACCGGGCACCCGATCGTCCACAAGATGACGAAGGCGATCCCCACCAGCCAATGCATGATCTGCCACATGCATCAGCCGAACCTGTTTCTGAACAGCATGCTCGGCTACACGATGTGGGATTACGAGACCGGCGCGCCGCAGATGTGGCCCAAGAAACAGCGCTATCCGACCGACACCGAGATGCGCGCGGCCCTCGAACGCAACCCCGAGGGCGCGGTCGTCCACGGCAATTGGGCCGACCCCGACTTTTCCGCCGACGTCAACGAGCTCAACCCGCAGCTCAAGGACACGCAGTTCGCCGATTACCACGGCCACGGCTGGAATTTCCGCGCGATCTTCAAGCGCGACCGCAAGGGCCATCTGCTCGACGACGCGAACAACATCATCTCGCCGAACGACCCGCAGAAATTCAAAAAAGCGGTGCACCTCGACTCGATCCACGTCGATTTCGGCATGCAATGCGTCGATTGCCATTTCGAGAACGACAATCACGGCACCGGCCATATCTACGGCGAGGTGCAGGCGGCGATCGAGATCACCTGCGCCGACTGTCACGGCACCGCAACCCGATATCCCGACATGCGTACCCACGGCCCGGCCGCGCCGCCGGGCGGCACCGACCTGACGACCTTGCGCACCGCCGACGGCCGCGCCCGGTTCGAGTGGCGCGACGGCAAGCTGTTCCAGCGCTCCGCGGTCTATCCCGGCCTCGAATGGGAGATGACGCTGGTCAAGGACACGGTGACGCCGGGCAACCCGAAATACAATCAGCGGGCCGCGCGCGCGAAGCTGATGTCGAAGGGCACCTCGATGAAATGGGGGCCGGGCGTGCCCCAGAGCCAGCTCGCGCATTCCAGCGACGAGATGGCCTGCTACACCTGCCACCTGTCGTGGACGACGAGCTGCGCCGGCTGTCATCTGCCGATCGAGGCCAACCAGCACACCGAACGCCATCATTTCGAGGGCGGGACGACGCGCAACTTCGCGACCTACAACCCCGAGGTCGCGCGCGAGGACATGTTCCAGCTCGGCCGCCACAGCTCGGTCAAGAACAACATCATCGCGCCGATCGCCTCGCGCTCGGCGCTGGTGCTGTCGTCGACCAACATCAACCGCGAGCACATCTATGTGCAGCAGCCGCCGGTCTCGTCGGCCGGCTTCTCCAGCCAGGCCTTCTCGCCGCACTACCCGCATACCGAGCGGCGCACCGAGACCAAGACCTGCACCGATTGCCACATCTCGGCGGCGAACGACAACAACGCGATCATGGCCCAGCTGCTGCTGCTCGGGACCAATTTCGTCAATTTCGTCGGCTACCACGCCTGGGTCGGCGAGGAGAGCAATATCGAGGCGGTGCGCGTCACCGAATGGGACGAGCCGCAGGCGGTGATCGGCAGCTACCTGCACAAATACGCCTATCCCGACTATTACGCGAAACACCTCGCCAACGGCCGCAAGCTGGAAGAGGCGCACGGGCACCATTCGGGCGAGGCCAACTGCATCCAGCTGCGCGGCGAGTATCTCTACGTCGCCGAGGGCGCCAAGGGCATGCGCGTCTACGACGTCGCCAGCGTCGCCAACAAGGGCTTTTCAGAGCGCATCATCACCGCGCCGTTCTCGCCGCTCGGCCAGGACACGCATATCGCCTCGGCCGACGCGACCTGCGTCGTGCTGCCGACCAACCAGCCGATCAACCCGCCGCGCAATGCCGGGCTCAACCAGCCGCTGAACTTCAGCGAGAACTATGCCTCGCTGATGCGCGGCGCCAACGAAGAAGAGGTGATGCACCCGATCTACAATTACGCCTACGTCACCGACGCGGTCGAAGGGCTGATCGTGGTCAACGTCAACACACTGCAGGACCAGGAGCCGCGCAACAATTTCTTCTCCCGCGCGCTGACTTGGAACGACAACGGCATCCTCACCGGCGCGCGCAACATCGCGATCGCCGGCACCCGGTTCTACGTGCTGGCCGATGCCGGGATCGTCGAGCTCGACATGAACGACCCGCTGCACCCGCGCGTGGTGGCGGTGATCCCGATCCGCGACGCGCGCTCGGCGGTGGTGCAGTTCCGCTATCTGTTTGTCGCCGACGGCGCTGGGCTCGATGTCGTCGACATCACCAACCCGGACCGGCCGGCGGTCGTGCCGGCCGCCCACGTGCCGCTCGCCGACCCGCACCACGTCTTCGTGTCGCGCACCTACGCCTATATCGCGGACGGGCGCGACGGGATCGCGATCATCGATGTCGAGACCCCGACCGCGCCGCGGCTCTACAAGATGTACAATGCCGACGGGCGGCTCAACGACGCGCGGGACGTCGTCGTGGCGTCGACCAACGCCTCGCTCTACGCCTATGTCGCCGATGGGGCTAACGGTCTCAAAGTCATCCAGCTCACCTCGCCGGTGACGCAGCCGAATTTCTACGGGTTCGCGCCGGAGCCGAAACCCGAGCTGATCGCCTGGTATCCGACCGCCTCGCCAGCGCTGGCCTTGTCGCGCGGTCTCGAACGCGACCGCGGCGTCGACGAGACCGGCCACCAGATCGCGATCTTCGGCCGCATCGGCTCGCGTCCTTTCACGCTCAAGGAAATGCAGCAGCTCTACCTCGGCCGCGACGGCCGGCCGTTTTACGTGACCGACAAGGTCCAGCAACAAGACTTCGTCCCGGCGCGGCATTAGGCCGGGCGGCCCGTACCCTCAGTGGGGTGAAGCGCTCCGTTCGACGGAGAGCAGCCGAACACCGTAATGCGATTGCAGCCAATCGTTGTCGGCCGCGGCGAGCTGGCTCAATCGCTGCTGGTCCTGCTCGCTCAGTTCCCAGCCTTTCGCACCCGGGTCGAGTTTCCTCGCCAACCCCACAAAGCCGCGGCGCGGCACGCCCAGCGCGGTTTGGACGGCGGGAAGCGAGCTTTTCATCACCCGGCCGAATACGCTGTTCGCCCGGCGCAGCCATTCGGTTGCCGACGGACCGATCGAGCGGTTTTCGCGCCGCGAATCGAGGGCGAGGAGCGCGGGATCGGAGGCAATGAGTGCCTTGCATAACACCGGAACAATGTCGCGGCCGGGCACATAGCAAAGCACCGTGACATTCTGCCGGCCGAACACGGCTTCCCACGCGCCGATCGTGGTCGCGTAGCGCATGTACCAATTGCTGGGGTGCAGCACCTCGTCGCAATAGGCCGCCAGCGTCATGGCGCGGCCGCTGCGCACGGATTGGCTGTAGGCGGAAAACAGCCGCGCCCGATGCTCGCGCACTACGACGGCGATACGGCAATCGAAATCAGCAAAATCGGCCGCCAACCGGCGGATTTCATCTTCCCTGAAACGGGAGGAAAAATGCTCCGCGCTTATCAGGATGTCGCCGCCCTCCGACTGCTCGATCTCGGCCCGCAGCGCGCGCAGCACCTCGGCCCGCGGTCTTCCCGACGAGCGAATGCTGAAATCGTCGTAGTCTAAATAACTTGCCGCCAGCGGGGCATGGTTGCGGTCGCCGAACGCCAGGCTCCGGGTGGGATAAACAACCGAGTAGCGCCTTAAGAGTGCGGCATGCTCGGTACAAAAGCGTTGAAACGAATAGCTGCCCGTCTTTTCGAAGCCGATGTGGAAGGTGATCTTCCGCTTCATTGGATTCGGCAACCCGCGGCGCGGTGGGCGGCAGCGCACGCAAAGCGTGCGGCTGACAAGGGCAGCAACGTTCCCTCACATATACGCAGCGGGCCGCCGGATATCTCCGTGGCGAACGCTTTTTCAATGCTCCGCGTCGGGCTGCTTTGCCGGCGCGGCGTCGGCGAAGGCGGGGATCGCCATGCAGGTCTCGTAGACGCGCATCACCCGGGGATAGGCGTCGAGCGCGGTGTTGAAGGTCCTGGCCGGCGTCACCTGGGTCACCAGTCCGATATCGGCCAGGGTCGGCCGGTCGCCGTGGCACAACCGGCCGGCCTCCCGGTGTTCGGCAAGCAACGTCTCCATGGCCTGCAAGCCGAGGCCGAGCCAGTGCCGGATCCAGCCGACCACCGCCTCCGGCGGGAGTTTCAGATCATCGGCCAGGTAGTGCCGGATGCGCGGCACCAGCAGCGGGTGCGAGTCGGCGATGTTGATCAGCGCGAAACCGCGGCACCAGGCGCGCGCCGCGATCTCTTTGGGGAGCAGCGGCGGCTCGGGAAATTTCTCGTCGAGATATTCGAGGATCGCCAGCGACTGGAACAGCCTGGCGTCGCCGTCGATCAGCATCGGCACCACCATTTGCGGGTTGAGCGCCTGGTAGGCCGGGTCGAACTGGTCGCCCTTCTCCAGGTGCAGATACGTGTCCTCATGCACGAGCCCCTTGAGGTTCATCGCGATCCGCACACGGAAGCTCGCCTGCGAGCGATAGTAAGTGTAGAGCTTCATCCGACAGTCCTTTCCGCTGGGCCGTTTGGGGGAGATGGGCGATGAAGCCCGCGATCGCGGCGATCCTCACTCTTGGCGTCATCGTGGGCGGGTGCGCGCCCGACCCCGGTTATGTGTATCCCGCGCCGGCCCCGTCGCTGACCGAGCAGGGGCTGCTCGACGAATGCACCGTGATCCGCCGCGAAATCGCCCGGCAACAGCGCATCGCCGAGCTGAGCGGCGTGATGGCGAGCCCGCTGGCCGATGTCGCCACGCAGCTCAACGTGTCGAACGTGATCACCGGGCTGCGGCAGCGCGCCGTGGTTGCCGGTTGTCCGGTATAGGCGGAACGCCACCGCCTGTCTCCTCGTATAGCCGTTACCGCTGCGCCATTGAAAAAGCCGAGGCCAGATGCCCGATTTGCCGCACGATACCGCACCGCCAAAGCCGACGCTGCTCGCTCAGTACCGACCGCCGGATTTTGTGATCGACACCGTCGAGCTGTCCTTCTCGCTCGGCGAGGAAGAGACGCTGGTCGAATCGCGCCTCAAGCTGCGGCGCAACCCCGCGGCAGGGACGGCAAAAGCGCCGCTGCGCCTCGACGGCGAGGAACTGACGCTGGTGTCGATCGCGCTCGACGGCACTGCTCTGGCGCCGGACCGCTATCGTCTCGAGCCGGACGGCGACCTGACGATCCTCGATCCGCCGGACGCGTTCACGCTCGACACCGCGGCCACCATCAAGCCGCAGCGCAACACCGCGCTCAGCGGGCTGTACACCTCCGGCGGCAATTTCTGCACGCAATGCGAGGCCGAAGGCTTTCGCCGCATCACCTGGTTTCTCGACCGGCCGGACGTGTCGGCGCGCTATTGGGTGCGCATCACCGCCGACAAGACGCGCTATCCGATCCTGTTGTCGAACGGCAACCCGGAGCTGCGCGGCGACCTGCCCGACGGCAGGCATTTCGCCACCTGGGTCGACCCGCACCCGAAGCCGTCCTACCTGTTCGCGCTGGTCGCGGGCGACCTGGTCGCGCTTAAGGACGAATTCACCACGATGTCGGGCCGCAAGGTGGCGCTGGCGATCTGGGTGCGGCGCGGCGACGAGGACAAATGCGCCCACGCGATGGCCTCGCTCAAGGCGGCGATGCGCTGGGACGAGCAAACCTATGGGCTGGAATACGATCTCGATGTGTTCAACATCGTTGCGGTCAGCGATTTCAACATGGGCGCGATGGAGAACAAGGGCCTCAACATTTTCAACACCCGCTATGTGCTGGCCAAGCCCGAGACCGCGACCGACACCGATTACGAGAATATCGAAAGCGTCATCGCCCACGAATATTTCCACAACTGGACCGGCGACCGGGTGACCTGCCGCGACTGGTTCCAGCTGTCGCTGAAGGAAGGGCTGACGGTCTTTCGCGACCAGCAATTCTCCGCCGACATGGGCAGCGAGGCGGTGTGCCGCATCGCCGACATCCGTGCGCTGCGCGCCGCGCAATTCCCCGAGGATGCCGGGCCGCTGGCGCATCCGGTGCAGCCGCAAAGCTATCTGCGGATCGACAATTTCTATACTGCGACGGTCTACAACAAAGGCGCCGAGCTGATCCGCATGATGCATACGCTGCTGGGGCGCGACGGCTTCCGGCGCGGCATGGACCTGTATATCGCCCGACACGACAATTCGGCCGCGACGATCCCCGATTTTGTCGCGGCGATGCAGGAAGCGGGCGGGATCGACCTCGGCCCGTTCGCGCGCTGGTACCACCAGGCTGGCACGCCCGAGGTCACCGTCGAGGACCGCTACGACCCGGACAGCAAAAGCTATGAGCTGACAGTGTCGCAAAAGACGCCGCCGACCCCCGGCCAGCCCGACAAGCAGCCGGTGCCGATCCCGATCGCGATGGGGCTGCTCGGCCCCAACGGCGACGAGCTGCCGACCCGGCTCGACGGCGAGAGCACCGCGCAGAGCGGCACCCGGCTGCTGGTGAACGACCGGGCGCGCCAGACATTTCGCTTTGTCGATGTCCCGGCGCCGCCGGTCCCGTCCTTGCTGCGCGATTTTTCCGCGCCGGTAAAACTGTCGGGCGTGCCGCTCGAACGGCTCAAGTTCCTGGCGATCCACGACACCGACCCGGTGGCGCGCTGGGATGCCGGGCAGCGCGCGGCGATCGCGGTGCTGCTCGACCGGGTGGCGCTGTGGCGTGCCGGCCGGACGCTGCCGCCGCTCGATGCCGACCTGATCGCGGCGATGCGGCACACCCTCGCCGACGCGGCCCGCGACCCGGCCTTTGCCGCCGAGGCGCTCAGCCTGCCCGGCGAGGCGACGCTGGCCGACGAGATGGCGGTGGTCGATGTCGAGGCGATCCATGCCGTGCGCGAAGAGGCGCGCGCGGCGATCGCCGCGGCCCTGGCCACCGCCCTCGGCGAGACCTATCGCACGCTGACCGACCCCGGCGCGTACAAGACCGACCGCGCGGCAGTCGGCCGGCGCGCGCTGCGCAACGCCTGTCTCGGCTATCTCGCGGCCGGCAACCCGCAGGGCGGCGCGCGCCTCGCCAAGGCGCAGTTCGACGCGCAGCAGAACATGACCGATGTGCTCGCGGCGCTGGCGGTGCTGACCGACATCGACTGCGCCGAGCGCACCGCCGCGCTCGCCGCGTTCTACGCGCGCTGGCAGGGCGACATGCTGGTGGTCGACAAATGGTTCGCGCTGCAGGCGCGCTCGTCGCTGCCGGGGACGATCGACGCGGTCAAGGCGCTGACCGGTCACCCCGCCTTTACCCGCGGCAACCCGAACCGGCTGCGCGCGCTGGTCGGCACCTTCGCGCAGGGGAACCCGCTGCATTTTCATGCCGCCTCCGGCGCGGGATACGCTTTCCTCGCCGACGAGGTGCTGACCCTCGACCCCGACAACCCTCAGGTCGCCGCGCGCATGGTGCAGGCGCTGGGCAACTGGCGCCGCTACGACCCGGCCCGCCAGGCGCTGATGAAGGCGCAACTCCAGCGCATCCACGATACGCCCGGCCTCAGCACCAACACCTTCGAGATGGTGTCGCGGAGCCTGGCGGAATAGCGGCGCGCTTTTCTACCAGCGCCTCCCCCGGGCTTGACCCGGGGGTCCACGTCTTCTTGCCTCGACGCCGGTAAGACGTGGATGGCCGGGTCGAGCCCGGCCAAGGCGATTACGTTGGTGTTTACGGCGCGGTGATCTCGACGCGGCGGTTTTGCGGTTCGCGCACGCCGTTGGCGGTCGGGACGCGATTGTCGTTCTCGCCGCGGCCGCTGACCGCCATCTGGCTGCGCGGCACCCCGAGTCCTTCGAGCGCCTTGGCGACGTTGTGGGCGCGCCGCTCGGAGAGCCGCTGGTTGTAACCCGGCGAACCGGACCGGTCGGTGTAGCCGGTGACCTGGATCTGCACCGGCGCACCGGACTTGTAGGCGTCCGCCGCCTGCTGGACGATCTGCATGCCCTGCGGGGTGATGACGTCCTTGTCCCAATCGAAGAAGACGATGAAGACGCGCGGCGCCGGAGGCGGCGGCGGGGCGGGTGCCGCGGCGGGCAGTGGTGGCGGCGGCGGCGCCGGCGGCGCAAAGCGGTAATTGACCTTGAGCATGACGGTGTTGTCCTGCAGACCGACATGGCCGTGCACGTTGGCCGTGGCCAGCGCGCCGCCGGCGCCGGAGGCGGTCGCCAGCGGGCCGACATGCAGGGTTTCGGTGTCGTAATCGGTATAGCGGTACTCGCCGGCGACCGAGATGTTCGGACTGACCGCGTACTCGACGCCGCCGCCGACGGTCGGACCGATCATCAGCCCGGAATCCGATACGCTCTTGCCGGGAACCGCGACGCCGCCGACCGTGGAGGCTGCGTAGGTCGCGGTCATGTTGACATTCGCGAAGCCGACGCCACCGGTGGCGTAGATCAGCGCCGGACCCCAGGCGTAACCGAGCTTGCCGCGGATCGACGCGTTCCAGTCCGAGGACGCATTGAAACGATCGCCGGGGACAAAGTTGGCCAGGCCGGGCACGGCGCCCACGGTCGTGGTGCTCGACGGGCCGCCGCCCCTGATGTCGCCTTCGGCGCCGATCACGATATTGTTGGGGAATTGGTAATTGTAGCCGATCTGGCCGCCGCCGGTGATCGTGGCGTCGGTATTGTCGTGGAGGCCGAAGATGCTGCCGGGGACCCCGGGCGAGCCGGGTACCGCGCCCGGCGGTGTG
Source organism: Allostellaceae bacterium (assembly GCA_035550515.1). Lineage (GTDB taxonomy): Bacteria > Pseudomonadota > Alphaproteobacteria > ATCC43930 > CGMCC-115725 > DATARH01. The sequence continues at coordinate 79,636 of DASZOZ010000012.1, read as the reverse complement.
CCGGCGACCGCGACGTTGCCGTGCAACTTGCCCCAATCGCCGCCGAGGGAGACGCCGGCATAAGGTCCGGTCCAATTGACGGCATTGCCGGCGGGCGGCAGCAGTTGAGCACCGGCGGGAGTGACCGACGCCGCCAAAGCCACCGCCGCCGCCGCATTGACCGTGTAGCGCATTGAAAGTCCCCTCTGTCTCGCTAACCCCGGGCGCCGGTGCGCATGCCGGTGACGGATGGTCAACCCCAAGCATCACGCTGTCCGGCTCGCTCGGCCAACATGGCGAGAACGGGACGGTTCCTATTCGGCTGAGAAATTCGCGCTCGGTGTCACTCTTACGCCACAGTAGGCGAGCCCGAATATTGATCTACGTCGAGTAATATCCACTGTCGGGTGAATATGGCGGCGATTTTTGTTACTTCTTTTCTAGAGGTCGAGCTCCAGCACGGCGTCGCCTTTGGCCCGCGTGCAGCAGGTCAGCACATAAGTTTTGCGATCGGCGGGATTGAGGATTTGATCGCGGAAATCGGGTTCGCCCGACAGGTATCGCGTCAGGCAGGTGCCGCAATAGCCGAGCTCGCAAGAGGTGTCGACCTTGACCCCGTGGCGGCGCAGCGCGCGGGCGATGGATTCGTCGGCGCGGACCTCGTACTCGCCGCCCTGCCGCGCGAGCCGCACGCGGAACGGCAGATCCTCGCCGACCATCTCGGGGATCGCCGCGGCGGGGCCCTTGAAATATTCGCAATGCACGGTGCGCGGCGGCCAATGCGTCGCGGCGCGCGCCACCGCATCCATCAGTCCCGCGGGGCCGCAATAATAGAGATGCGTGCCGGGCGGCGGCTCCTTGAGCAGCGCGGCGACATCGAGCCCCTTTGCCGGGTCGCCGCCGTCGTAGTGGAACGTCACCCGGCCCATCGCCGCCAGCAGCGACAATTCCTCGCGGAACGCCGTCCGTTCCGGCGCGCGGCTGCAGTAATGCAGGTGGAAATCGGCACGCCGGCGCTTGAGCTCGGCGATCATCGCCATGAACGGGGTGATGCCGATGCCGCCGGCAATCAGCCAGTGCCGCTCGGCCTCGTCCACCAGCGGAAAGAGGTTGCGCGGCCATGACACTTCGAGCCGGTCGCCGACCCGCGCCTTCGCATGCAGCGCGTTGGAGCCGTAGCCCTCTGTCTCCTTGAGCACGGCGATGCAATAGCGGCGCCGCTCGGCCGGGTCGTTGCACAGCGAGTAATCGCGCAGCAGCCCGGGCGCGACGCGGATCGCGATATGGGCGCCGGCGGTAAAGCGCGGCAGGTCATGCTCGCTCGGGTCGGTCAGCTCGAACCCGAGCACGTCCTCGGCGAGATAGGTGATCGAGCGGATCCGTAGCTGCATGGTGATGGGTTATCGCGCGGAACGGCGGCGGCGCAAACCTGAATCCGCCGGCGCCTGGGTCTGCGCCGCGCCGTCGCACGGCGGTTCCCAGCCGAAGACGCTGCGGCCGCCATAGCGATGCGAGGCGCGGCGCTCCTCGGCGATCAGCGCGGTGACGCCGGGGCCGGCGGCGTCGCGCTCGAGCCGCCGCGCCTGGTCGTCGAGCCGCTTGAGCGCCGCCAGCGCCTCGTCGCGCCCGAGCCGGGCATTGGCGACGGCCGCTTTCAGGACCCGGATGGTCTCGTCATAGATCTTGACCGGCACCGGGTAGGGGTGGCGGTCCTTGCCGCCATGCGCCAGCGAGAAGCGCGCCGGGTCGGCAAAGCGGTAAGGCGCGCCGTGCACCACTTCGGCCACCATCGCCAGCGAGCGGACCGTGCGCGCGCCGACGCCGGGCGTCAGCAGCAGCTCCGGAAAATCCTTGGGCCCGCGTTCCGCGGCGGCGGCGAGCGTGCCGTGCAGCCGCCGCGCCATGACGTCGCTCGGCCGCACATCGTGATGCGCCGGCATCACCAGATGCGGCAGCTGCGGCTGCGGCTCGGCCGGTGCAGGCGACGCGGCGATTTTCGCCAGCTCGCCGGCGATGCGTTCGGGCGACCACGCCGCGAGCAAATCGAGCTGGCCGCGGCGCGAAGCGGCGGCGCGACGGTCGGTCAGGTTGACGATCTCGCCTTGCGGCTCGCTGTCGATCGCCGCGTGCGGCGCGTCGACAAAGCTCGCGAGACCCTCGGACAGCCAGTGATAGCGGCGCGCCAACCGGCTGTCGCCGTTCATCCCTTGCTGCACGACCGCCCAGCGGCCGTCATCGGTGACGAAGAATCCGTGCAGATAGAGGTCGAACCCGTCCTGCACCGCGGCGCTGTCGACCTTGGCGACGAGCCGGCTGGTCTCGGCCAGGGCCGCGCCGTCGATCCCGGTCCTGTCGCCGATCGCCAGCAGCTCGCCGGGCGTGCGCCGCGAGTGCGCGCCGCGCCCGCCGCAGACATGCAGGCCCAGCTCGCCGGCCCGCGGCGCGAGGCCGCGCTTCAGCGCACCGATGACGCTGGTGGTGATGCCCGAGGAATGCCAGTCCATCCCCATCACCGCGCCGAACGACTGGAACCAGAACGGGTGCGCCAGCCGACGCAGCAGTTCGTCGCGGCCGTAATGCAGGATGATCGCCTCGCTGATCACCGTGCCGAGCCGGGTCATGCGGTCGGCGAGCCAATGCGGCACCCGGCCGCCATGTAGCGGCAGATCGGCGCTGCCGGCGCGGCGGGCCATGTCAGGCGGTCGCGGCAGCGGTCCCGGTCGGGGTCACGATCTGGACCACCTCGAACCCCTCGAATTCCGGGTGCGACAGCGTCAGCGATCTTCCTTGGCCGGCGTCGCGATGTGCCGCGCGGAACGCTTCCGAACGCGTCCACGCCGCGAAATCGTCGCGCGACCGCCACACCGTATGCGACGCGTAGAGCACATGGTCTTCGCGCTCGGGGCCTTTGAGCAGGTGAAATTCGACAAAGCCGGCCACGGTGTGAAGGTGGCTGTCGCGCTCGCGCCAGCGCGTTTCGAACGCGGCTTCCTCGCCCTTGCGCACTTGGAATCGGTTCATCGCGATGAACATGAGCGGTCCTCCGTGCCCCTAATACACCGCGCCGCGGGCGACGATCGGCCAGAGCGCCTCGACCCGGTTGCCGCGCACCCCGACATACCAGTCGTAGAGATTGACCGTCGGGTCGCAGTGACCCGGCACCAGCTTGACCTTGTCGCCCAGCTTCAATCGGTTGGTCGCGCCGGTGATGCTGAGCTTGCCGTGTTCGTCGGAGGCGCGTTCATAGACGGCGGCCGGCTCGTCCCAGAGCGACGGCATACCGGAATCGACGCTCAGCGCCTTCAGGCCGGCATCGACGATGGCGCGGTCGTCGGTCGGCCGGCTCATCACCGTAGCCCAGACGAAGAGGCTCGGCTCGAAGGCGCGGGTCGCATGGCCGTCGCGGTCGAGGTTCCTGCCGTAATCGGCGTCCATAAAGATGTAGGAGCCGCATTGCAGCTCGGTATAGACGCCGCTGCCGGCCTCGAACTCGAAGGTGCCGGTGCCGGCGCCGGTGATGTTGGCGCATGCGATGCCGTTGCGGGCGAGCAGGTCGCGCGTCGACCCGGCCTTCTCGACCGCGCCGGCGATCGCCTTTTGCCGCTCCTCCCAGCTCCGCAGATGCTGCGCCGAGCCGTGATAAGCCTGGAGGCCGGCGAACGACAGGTGCCTGACGTCCATCACCTGGCGGGCCAGCGCCAGCGCCGGCTCGCCCGGCTCGACGCCGCAGCGGTTGCCGCCCATGTTGACCTCGACATGCACCGGCAGGGTGATCCCGGCTTCGCCCGCTGCCGCGTCGAGCGCGGCGACCTGCGCCGGGTCGTCGGCGCAGGTGGCGATCCGTGCCATACCGGCGAGGCCCATCAGCCGGCGCAGTTTCGGCTTGCCGACGATCTCGTTGGTGACCAGCACGTCCCTGACCCCGCCATAGACCAGCGCCTCGGCCTCGCTGACCTTCTGACAACACACTCCGACCGCGCCCAGCTCGATCTGCTTCAGCGCGATGACGGCGCATTTATGCGTCTTGGCATGCGGCCGCAGCCGGACCCCGCTGCCGGCGACCCGCTCGCGCAGCCGGTTGAGGTTGCGCTCGAACGCATCGAGATCGACGACGAGGGCCGGCGTATCGACCTCGTCGAGGCTCATGCCGATTTCGGCAGGCGGGCGAACAGTCATCGGCGCTTCTCCGCAGCAGGCTGTGAGCGAGGCTTGCGCACCGGGCGCGGAAATGCAACACGGTGGAACGGCAAGACTGGCGCGAAGCCGGCATGCGACAGCTGAACAGCGGGAGGACGCGATGGCCGGCATGGCGGTCTCGGCGGTCGAGACGGCGCTCGAAAACCAGCGGGTCGGCGCCTTGCAGATCCGCGTGGTGGCGATCTGCACCTTGATCCAGATGTGCGACGGCTACGACATCGGGTCGATCGGCTGGTCGGTGCCGTCCCTGACCCATGCCTGGGCCCTGCCGCCGTCGGCGTTCACCGTGGCGTTCGCGCTGTCGAATGTCGGCATCCTGGTGGGGGCGCTGGTATCCGGCCCGTTCGGCGACCGCCTCGGCCGCCGCCCGCTCCTGCTGCTCAGCCTTACGGTCTTCGGCATCGCTTCGCTCTTGACCGCATCGGCGGCCTCGATCGGGATGCTCGCGTTATGGCGGTTCTTTACCGGGCTCGGCATCGCCGGGGCCTTCGCCGGGACGGTTGCGCTCACCGGCGACTACACCCCGCAACGCCGCCGCGCGCTGTGGATCATGGTGATCTTCACCGGCGCGCCGCTGGGCGGCTTTGTCGGCGGCCAACTGGTCGCCCTGCTGTTGCATCTCGGCTATACGTGGCCGGTCATCTTTGTTCTGGGCGGCGTCTTTCCGCTGATCCTGGTGCCGCTCTCGGCGGTCTTGCTGCCGGAATCGCCGCGTTTTCTGTCCGGCAAAGCGAATTTGTCGGCGCGCCACGCGGCGCTCCTCGCGCGGCTCGGCATCACCCCCGGATCGGGCGCCGGAAATGTCGATGTCGCCACCGGGAACCCGGTGGGGATGCTGTTCAGCGCGGGCTATGCGCTGCAGACGGTCCTGCTGTGGATCATTTTCTTCTGCAGCCTGCTCAACCTGTTCCTGTTCGTGTTCTGGATGCCGGAGGTGCTGCACCTGATCGGCATGACCCCGGCGCAGGCGGTGTTCGCCTCGAGCCTGCGCGAGTTCGGCGCGATCTTCGCAGTGATCTATCTCGGCTGGGCGATCGACCATTACGGACCGCAGCGTGCGCTCGCGCTCAATTACGCCGCCGGCGCCATCTTCATCGCGCTGATCGCGGTGGTCATGCTGCCCTATGCGATCCTGCTGGTGACGATCTTCCTGTCGGGGATGACCATCATCGGCAGCCAGACCGGCGCCAATGCCGCCTGCGGCAAGCTCTACCCGGCGCGGATGCGCGCCAGCGGCATCGGCTGGGCCTTGGGGATCGGCCGGCTGGGCGGCATCGTCGCGCCGATCCTCGGCGGGTTTCTGCTCAAATCCGGCTGGGCCCCGACGCATATCTTCCTGGTAGCGTGCGTTTTCGCGGTCGTCGCGGCGGCGGCAACCGCATCCTTGCGCCGCGCGACCGCCGGCCGCGCCGAACTGATCGCGATGAACGAGGCTGTACCGTGAAAGTCTTTGTCTTCGATCTGCTCGCTTACGACGCCAATCTCGACCATCTGAAGAACGGCGCGCCGGAGCTGCCCTACCCGTTGGCCAAGCGCTATTTCGACGCCGACACCGCGACGCGCACCTACGAGGAGCATCTCGACGCCTGGGAGCTGCTCGACCGGCTGGGCTATGACGGGGTCGGGTTCAACGAGCACCACTGCTCGCCCTACGGGCTGATGAACAGCCCCAATCTGATGGCCGCGTCCGCGGCGCAGCGCACCAAGAACCTGAAACTGCTGATCTACGGCAACCTGCTGCCGGTGCACCAGCCGCTGCGCCTCGCCGAGGAGCTGGCGATGATCGACTGCCTGTCGAAAGGCCGGCTGATCTCGGGTTTCGCGCGCGGCATCCCGCGCGAGTACCAGGTGCACAACGTACCGCTCAGCGAGTCGCGGGCGCGGTTCGAGGAGGCGTTCGACATCATCACCCGCGCCTGGACCGAGGAGGTGTTTTCCTACGAGGGCCGGTTCTGGTCGTACAAGGATGTCGCCTTGTGGCCGCGCCCAGTGCAGCAGCCGCGCCCGCCGATCTGGATCCCGGTGGTCGGCAGCAAGGAATCGATCGAATTCGCCGCCAAGAACGACTGCCCGATCACTCCGGGGCTCGGCCGCGCGCGCGGCCTGCGCGACGACATCATCCGCTATTACGCCAAGTGCCTGGACGCCGCCGGCCACCGCATCACGCCAAACCACCTGTCGCTCGGCATCACCGCCTATGTCGCCGATTCGAAGGCGCAGGCGCTCAGGGAATACGGGCCGCACATCCTCTATTTCAACCGCACGCTGTTCAGCCACGGCAACTTCACCGAAACCGAGATGCAGCGCCAGACCGGGTATTCGTCCCAGGCCTCGACCGATTATGTGCGGCCCGAGAATCTGCGCGCCGCGCAGAACCTGCGCTCCGAGTTCCGCAACCTGACCATGGAGCAGCTCGCGGAGCAGGCCGAGCACATGCCGCTCGGCACCGCCGACGAGGTGATCGCCCGCATCATCGACGCCGCCGAAAGCGCCGGCGCCAACACCGTACAGCTCGCGATGAACCGCGGCGCCCTGCCGCACGACCTGTTCATGGCGCAGATCGAGCGCTTTGCCCGCGAGGTGCTGCCGGCGCTGCAAGCGCACGAGGTCAAGACCGTGCCGGCCGCGGAGGAGGCGCTGGCGTAACCCGACCCCTCTCCCGCATCGCGGGAGAGGGGTCGACGGAAGCTACTCCTTCTCTTGCACGTGCGCTTCGAGGAACCACAGCGCCTTGTCGAGCACGCGCGAGTAGGCCGTGAACAGGTCGGCGGTGTCGGCGTCGCCGGCGGTGTCGGTCTCGTCGATCGCCGCGCGCACCGCGTTGGCGACCTTGCCGTAGCGTGCGATCAGCGCGGCGAGATGGTCCTTCGAGGTGTGGATGTCGGTGGGATAGGGCGCGAGCGTCGTCGCCTTGGCGACGGTCTGGGTGGTGCCGAGCGCGGTGCCGCCGAGCTGCACGACCCGCTCGGCCATGGTGTCGACATGCTCGTCGAGCTCGGTGCGGAACCCGTCGATCATCTCGTGCAGCGCGATGAATTGCGGACCCTTGATGTTCCAATGCGCCTGTTTGGTGAGCAGCGCGAGGTCGATCGAATCGGCGAGCCGGGCGTTGAGGACGCTAATCGACACCGATTTCGCATTGGCGCTGAGATCGTTCTGCGATTTGTAGCCGGCCATGATCGTCTCCGTCTCTATTTAGAATGATTCTAGAAATAGGCGCCCCTCCCCCGTCTTCAACCGCCAATCTTCTAGCCGCCTTCTCTTTTGGGCAGCATAATTGCCGAGAATGGCAGTTTCCAGGCTCGGCGAGAACCTTCGTATGGTGCGAACGGCCGATGGCACACCCTGTTGAGCCGAGCGCCGAGGCGCTGCCGCTGACCCGCAAGCTGGAGCGGCTGGCGCCGTTGTCGGCGGCCGAGGCGGCGGTGCTGGCGGAATTCCAGAACAGCCCCCGGCGCATTGCCCGCGGCCGCGAGATGGTGCTCGAAGGGCGGCGCTATGACGGGCTGGCGGTGCTGCTCGACGGTGCCGCACTGCGCTACCGGGTGCTGCAGGACGGCCGGCGGCAAGTGCTGAACATCGTGCTGCCGGGCGATTTCATCGGCTTTCCCGGCTGTTTTTTCGAGAGCGCGCTTTATTCGATCGCCGCACTCAACGATTGCACGATATCGCCGGTATCGTTCACCCGCCTGCTCGGGCTCGCGGCCACTCACCCGCGCCTGAGCGCGGTGATCTTCTGGAGCCTCTCCTGCGAGACGGCGATGTATGCCGAACACTTGATCGGGGTGGGCCGCCGTTCCGCGCTCGAACGCGTCGCGCATTTCCTGCTGGAAATGCTGACCCGGCTGCAAGGGATCGGCCTCGCCGACGAACGCTCCTACCGCCTGCCGCTGACCCAGGAGGTGATCGCCGACGCGCTGGGGCTCAGCGTGCAATACGTCAACCAGACGCTCCGCCAGTTGCGCGACGAGGAGCTCGCCCATGTCGAGCGCCAGCACGTCACGATCCTCAATTTCGACGGGCTCGCGGCGCTCGCCGATTTCGAGCGCAGCTACATCAACCGCTTCCGCCTTGCCGAGCTGACCGCCGAGAGCTGGCCGCGAGGCTGAGCGGGCGCCGGCCATTGCACAGATTAATCGGCTAGTTTCATGACGGCGCGGCCGCCGCACGATAGGTTGGCGCCGCATAACCGGCACGCGAGAGGCCGGAAGCCGGGGAGGCTGGATTGTTCGAAGGTCTGGGACGGCGGGGTCCACACGCGCGCCGGCGCCGCTTCGACAGGCGGCGCGCCTGGGAGCGCCTCGATCGCGCGGCAGGGCGGATGATGCCGCTCCTCCTGGTGATCGCGCTGACATTGGCCATCGTCGACGCCAGCTGCTATTTCGCGCTCGCGCTGAAGCACCTGCACCTGCCGCACACGGCGGCGACGCTACCCGGCGCATCGTTGGCGGAGACCGCGATCGCGGGACTGCCGCAAAGCTGACCGGCGCGCTGCACCGCGACGCAGGCCGGCGTCTGCGCCGGGCTCCCATCCGCGGCACCGGGGCTGCCCGTGGCGGCGGCCGCCCGGATCGATTGCCAAGGCCTAGCGTTGATGTCGGCATTCAGAGGATCGCGATTGCCGACTTGGTCATGCCGTTACCGCAGCGCCCACAACACAAAGCGATGCAAGAGCGCAAAACCGGATGGCGCTCGCTGCTGTCCCGGCTCGACCGGGCGGCCGGCGACCTCAACCCCTTCCTGATGGCGCTCGCGGTCGGCCTGGTGGTACTGAATCTGACGCTCTATATCGGCATTGCCGCGGCCGGCGGCGCACGCCACGCACCGGACGGCGCCGCCGGCGGGCGGATGACCCCGGCGGCCTCGAGCTACCCCGCCCCCGGCGACTACGTGCGCTGAGCTGCCCGCTCATTCGCCAACCCGGGTGCGGCGGCGGTCAGGCCAGCGGGATCTTGCGCAGCGCTTCGGTATCGGCCTTGGCGCCGGCGAGGACGTAGTTGGTGTCGGTGCCGGCGATGACGAAACGCGCGCCCAGTTGCACCAGCTCGCCTTGCAGCTTGACGTTGTGGCGGATGCCGCCGACGCCAAGGACGCGGCCGTGCGTCTTGCACGCCGCGGCGACGCGCTCGTAGGCGGCGCGCAGCCGCGGGTGGTCGACCTGGCCGGGAATGCCGTAATCGGTGGTGAGGTCGCCCGAGCCGATCAGCAGGCAGTCGATGCCGTCGACCGCGGCGATCGCCTCGGCGTTTTCGATGCCCTCGGCCGTCTCCAGCATGACGATGACCGCGGTCTCCGCGTTGAGCCGCGGGTTCAGCTCGGCCAGCGGCACCGCCTGGTAGCCGAGCGCCGGCCCCAGCCCCATCACCGAGCGCGCCCCGAGCGGCGGAAAGCGGCAGGCCTTGACCACCGCCTCGGCATGGGCGGCGGTGCCGACATCGGGGACGATGACGCCCATCGCCCCGCCGTCCAGCACGCGCGCCATCCACTGGCCGTTGTCGCGCGCCGGCACCCGCACCAGCGGGGTGATGCCCATCGCGATCGAGGCGGCGCAGATGGTCGAGGTGGTCTCGATCGAATAGGGCGCGTGCTGCATGTCGACATAGAGCGCGTCATAGCCGCCGGCCTTGGCGACCATGGCGATGTCGACCGAGCGCGCCAGCCGCAGGTTCATGCACAGCACCAGCTCGCCCTTGGCGAATTTCTCCTTCATCGCGGTCATCGCGTCATCCTCCTGCTGTCGCGGGCGATCTTGGCACAGCTTCAAAAGCCGTGTCATTCCGGGACAGCGCGCTGCGCTGAACCCGGAACCCATGCACACGGGCGGTTGCCTTGCGCGCTGCGGCATTTGAACGAACCTGTACGCGCCGGTGTGCATGGGTTCCGGGTTCGCCTCATTCGAGGCGCCCCGGAATGACGACCTCAAGCGCGGCCTTGACCGCACGGCGCCGGCGGCATAGAAACCGCGCTCCCGCGGTCGCGTCGCGACGGTGCGGGCTAACGTCTGCGTGCGGAAGCGAGGTGCGGCATGGCCCGCAAATGCCCGGTGACCGGCAAGGGTGTCCAGGTCGGCAACAATGTCAGCCATTCCAACCGCAAGACCAAGCGGCGCTTCCTGCCGAATTTGCAGACCGTGTCGCTGCTGTCCGATGCGGTCGGCGCCGTGCGGCTGCGCCTGTCGACCAATGCGATCCGCACGATCGAGTTCAAGGGCGGGCTCGACGCCTTCCTCAAGGGCACGCCGGACCGCAAGCTGTCGCCGGAAATCCTCCGACTGAAGCGCCGCATCGCGGGCGCCGCCGAAAAGCGCGCGTAGCGCCGCGCACCCGAATATCAAATCCTGGTGAGGGCCTTTTCCGCGGATTAAGTCATCACCTATCGTCGCCTCCACAAAAGGGAGGCAGACGATGGACACGCACGCGCCCGAACTTCTGACCATGGTGCCCCAGACGCGGTTCTCGCGCCGCGGCTTTGTCGTGACGACGCTCGCAAGCGGGTTCGCGCTCGCGGCCGGGCCGGTCTCGGCCGAGGCGATCACCACCGACGCCAACGGTCTGGTGGCGGGCGAGGTCAAGGTGCCGACGGCGGACGGCGAGATGCCGGCCTACCGCGCGATGCCCGATAAAGACGGGCCGTTTGCGACGGTGCTGGTGATCCAGGAGGTGTTCGGTGTCCATGAATGGATCAAGGACATCTGCCGCCGCCTGGCAAAGGCCGGCTATTACGCCATCGCGCCGGCCCTCTACGCCCGTCAGAGCGACCCCGCGAAATACACCGACATCCCGAAGCTGATCTCCGAGATCGTCGTCAAGGTGCCGACCGACCAGGTGATGAGCGACCTCGACGCGACCGTGGTCTACGCCAAGTCGACCGGCAAGGCCGACACCGCGAGGCTCGGCGTCACCGGGTTCTGCTGGGGCGGTTTCGCGACCTGGATGTACGCGACGCATCAGCCGGCGCTCAAGGCGGCGGTCGCCTATTACGGGTCGCCGCGCAAGATCAGCGACCTGACGCCGCAAAACCCGGAGGATGTCGCGCAGGACGTGCACTGCCCGGTACTGGCGTTCTATGGCGGCCAGGACAAGAGCATTCCACCGGAACTCATCGACAAGCGGCAGAAAGCCTGCACCGATGCCGGCAAGGCCTGCGAGAGCAAGGTCTACCCGGAGGCCCAGCACGGCTTCCTCGCCGATTACCGGCCGAGCTACAACGCCGACGCGGCGAAGGACGCCTGGGGGCTGATGCTCGCCTGGTTCAAAAAGAACGGGGTCGCGTAAACACCATCGCTCCGGTCGCGTTCCCCGCGCGACAACGGAACGCATGCGACAATTTGGCGTTCAGGTTCAGGGACCTTGCGGAGGACACCATGGACCTGAGCGACATCCTGGTTTGCCTGGATGCCACGGAGGCCGGGGCCAACCGGCTTAAACTGGCGCTGCGCCTGGCGCATCAGCATCAGGCGTTCCTGACCGCCGCCTATATCCTGGAGCCGGTCGGCAAACCGGTGTTCGGCCAACCCGACCCGGTGATGCCCGACCCGGTCATGAGCAGCGCCGAGCAGGCGGAAGAACAGTTCCGCCAAACCCTGCGCCTGCAAGGGGTCAGCGGCGACTGGCGGCTGATCGACGGGCCCGACACCGCCGAGGTGGTGGCCCTGGCCAAATCCGCCGATCTGGCGATCCTCGGGCAATATTCGGCGCAAACGCATAACGGCACCGGGTTTCGCCCCGACGAGATCGCCACAGCCTGCGGCCGGCCGCTGCTGATCGTGCCGTATATCGGCGGCTTCGCGACGATCGGCGAGAATGTGCTGATCGCCTGGGACGGGACGCGCGAGGCGACGCGCGCGCTCAACGACGCGCTGCCGCTGCTCGAAACGGCAAAGGCCGCGACCGTGCTGACCGTCGTGGCCAAGGAACGCGAGTTCGAGCAGGCCCATGCCGACCTGCAGCGCGTGGTGGCGCATCTCGAACGCCACGGCGTGCCGGCACGCGCCGAGGAGACGGTGCGCGGCGACCTCTCGGTCTCCGACCTGCTGCTGTCGCGCGCCGCCGATCTCGGCGCCGACATGATCGTCGCCGGCGCCTATCACCATTCGCAGCTGCGCGAGGCGCTGATCGGCGGCGTCAGCCGCGACCTCCTACGGCACATGACCGTGCCGGTGCTGATGTCGCACTGACTTGCCGCTATGATCGCCGCACCCGGCGGAGGCGGCGACCATGGTGATCAAGGAGCACGCATACGAGGACATCGCGACCCCGACCGGGCCGATGCGCACGCACCTGTTCGCACCCCAGGCGCCGGGGCGTTATCCCGGGATCGTGCTGTATTCGGAGATCTATCAGATCACCGGCCCGGTGCGCCGCATGGCCGCGTTCCTCGCGGGCCAGGGTTTTGTCGTCTCGGCGCCGGAGATCTATCACGAGTACGAGGCGCCGGGCACCGTGCTGCTCTACGACGCGCCCGGCACCGACCGCGGCAACGACCTGAAGTTTACGAAGACCGTCGCGGCTTACGACAGCGATGCCCGCGCGGCCCTCGACCAGCTGAAGGCACATCCGTCCTGCAACGGCAGGCTCGGGGCGATGGGGATTTGCCTCGGCGGCCATCTCGCTTTCCGCACGGCGATGAATGCCGACGTCGCCGCGGCCGCCTGCTTCTACGCGACCGACATCCACACCGGTACGCTCGGCCATGGCGACGACAGCCTGGCGCGCGCCGGCGACATCAAGGGCGAATTGCTGTGCGTCTGGGGGCGGCAGGACCCGCATGTCCCGCTCGCCGGGCGTACGCTGATCCGCGAGACGCTGGAGGCCGCCGGCGCCGATTTCACCTGGCACGAGTTCAACGCGGCCCACGCTTTCATGCGCGATGAGGGGCTGCGCTACGACCCGGCGCTGGCCTGGCACTGCTACGGCCTGGTGACCGAGTTGTTCAAGCGGCGGCTGGGATAGGCCACGTGCTTCGTTCAGCCGCAAGAGCCTGTAGCGCGATGGGTCCCGGCCTCCGCCGGGACGGCCATGCCGGGGGAGCCGAAAAGGTAAATCCCGATTCGTTCCCGTCGTTCACGCCGCCGCGGCGACCGGGATCGGCGCTTCGCCCTTGAGCATCAGCCGCCACAGAAAGCGCCGTTCATTCATGTCGTAATCCGGGTTGGCCTTGTGCAGCACGCTGCGGTTGTCCCAGATCACCATGTCGCCATAGCGCCACTGGTGGCGGTACTCGTATTTCGGCTGCGTCGCGTGCGCCATCAGCTCGGTGACGAGATCGAGCGCCTCGTCGTCCGGCATGCCGACGATCGATTCGATCCGCACCGGGTTCATGAACAGCGCCTTGCGGCCGTTGTCGGGGTGGACCCGCACCAGCGGATGGATGCCCGGCGGCGGCAGCGCCTTGAGGCTCTCCTCGTTCAGCGGCTTGAGCGGCCGGGGGCTGTATTTGCTGAGATAGACGTGCACCGCCTTGAGCCCGTCGATCTGTTTCTTCGTCGCCGCGGGCAGCTCGTCATAAGCCAGGTGCATGTTGGCGTATTGCGTGTCGCCGCCTGTGCTCGGCAGCTCCACGGGGTAGAGGATCGTCGCCTTGGGCGGCGCCGGATGGTTCGAGTGGTCGGTGTGGAAGGTCTCGCCGGGGATCATGCGCCGCGTGCCGAGGAATTCCGTATTGGTGACGTAATACATCTCCGGGTGGCCGGGGATGTGGTGATCCTTCTTGTCGTGCGGCTGCAGCTCGCCGAAGACCTGCGCCGCATGCTTGAAGTCGTCCGGCTCGTATTTCTGCCCACGGATGACCAGCACGTGATGGTCGGCCCAGGCGCGGTTGAGCGCGGCCCTGGTCTCGGCATCGAGCGGCTGCGACAGGTCGAGCCCGACGACTTCGGCGCCGGTATGCGGGGTCAGCGGCGTGATCCGATACGCCATGGCCATGTCCTCCCTCGCCAGATTTAACTTGAACCCGATTTAACTTGAAAAAGCCTATGGCGTTTGCGATGAGGCGTCAAACCGGCGCCGCCGCCACAATCGCCCGCCTCCCTTGAGCCCTCTGCAAGGCTCGCGGCGCGGCGCCGTTTCTTGCACCTGGAATCGCCACCTGGTATCGCCCTGGGCCGACGCTCCACCAGCGAGCGCCGGGGCAGCAGCATCGAGTAATGAAATGCGCCCCGTTCTAGCCGAAATCCGCGCGACGCTGGCGCTCGCCGTTCCCTTGGCGACCGCCAACCTGTCGCAGATCGCCATGTCGGTGATCGACACCGTGATGGTCGGGACGCTGGGATCGGTGCCGCTCGCCGCGGTGGCGCTCGGCGGCGGGTTTTATTTCACCGGCGTGGTGATCTGTCTCGGCGTGTTGACCGCGGTGGCGCCGCTCTCCGCGTTTGCGATCGGCGCCGGCGCGCGCGACGCCGCCGGGCGCATCGCCGCCAGCGGGCTGATCCTCGCCGCGCTGCTCGCCGTGCCGATCGTCGCCGCCATGCTGGCGGCGCCAAGGCTGCTCGACCTGATCGGCTACGACCCGCAACTGGCGCATGAGGTCGGCCGGTTCCTGCGCGCGGTGTGCTGGGGCGCCCCCGGCTTTCTCGGTTTTGTCGTGCTGCGCAGCCTGCTGGCGGCGCTGAAGCGGACGCGCGGCGTGATGATCGTCCTGATGCTTTGCGTGCCGACCAACGCGGCGTTCAACTGGGTGCTGATCTTCGGCCATCTCGGGATGCCGCCGCTCGGCCTTGTCGGCGCCGCGATCGCCTCCGCCACGGTGCAATGGCTGATGCTCGCCGGCGTGGCGGGGGTGGTGTGGCGGCTGCGGCGTGCCGGCCGGGCGCCGCGCGTGCATCTCGAGACGGCGACCATCGGCCGCGACCTGCGCCGCATCCTGCGGCTGGGCGGCCCGATCGGCGGGCTGCAGGCGCTGGAGATCGGGGTGTTCGTGACCGCGGCGGCGGTCGTCGGGCTGTTTGGCGCCGCCCCGCTGGCGGCGCACCAGATCGCGATCAACTACGCCAGCATCACCTTTATGGTGCCGATGGGGATCGGCCAGGCGGCGACGGTGCGCGTCGCCGCCGAGCGCGGCGCCGGCCGCGCGGCGGCGGCGCGCCTGGCGGCGTTTGTCGCGCTCGGGCTGGGAGGCGGGTTCATGACCGCCTCGGCGATCGTGATCTGGGCGCTGCCGCACACGATCGTCGCCGCCTATGTCGCGGTCGGCGATCCGGCCAACCGGGCGCTGGTCGCCCTGGCGCTGCACTTCCTGCTGTTTGCCGGCTGGTTCCAGGTGGTCGACGGGGTACAGGTCGTCGCCGCCGGCGCGCTGCGCGGCTATGAGGACACGGTGGTGCCGATGGTCTGCGCGGCGATCGGCTATTGGGCGATCGGCTTCGCCGGCGGCTGGACCCTGACCTTTCCGTTCGGGTTCGGCCCGATCGGCATGTGGTGGGGCTTTGTGCTCGGCCTGGCGACGGTGGCGCTGCTGCTGACCGCCCGGCTGTGGCGGCAGACCCTGTCGTCTTGTCCTTCCGGGACGGCCTGAAAGACTCCGCCTAACTCACCTGGGCCAATTCCCGCGCCCGCACCGAATGCGCCGCGGCGACATGGTCCTTGGCGAGCACGCTGTAGACCGCCGGCAGCACGAACAGCGTGAACAGCGTGCCGATCGACATGCCGCAGACGACGACGATGCCGATGGAAAAGCGGCTCGCCGCGCCGGCGCCGGTCGCGGTGACCAGCGGCACCAGGCCCACCACCATCGCCGCCGTGGTCATCAGGATCGGCCGCAGCCGGACGCGCGCGGCGCGCTCGATGGCGGCGCGCCGGCCGAGACCTTCGCTCAACTGCAGCTGGTTGGCGAACTCGACCATCAGGATGCCGTGCTTGCTGATCAGCCCGATCAGCGTCACCAGCCCGACCTGGGTATAGATGTTCATCGTCGCCACGCCGAGGAACAACGGGAACATCGCGCCGAACATCGACATCGGGACGCTGACCAGGATCACGAACGGGTCGCGCAGGCTTTCGAACTGCGCGGCTAGGACCAGGAAGATGATGATCAGCGCAAAGACGAACGTGACCACCAGCGCGTTGCCTTCCCGGACGTATTGCCGGGAATCCGACAAATAGTCGTGGTTGAAGCCCTGCGGCAGCGACTTCGCCTGCTGTTCGAGGAAATCGATCGCCTGGCCTATCGTCACGCCGGGCATCGGCACCGCCTGGAACGTCGCCGAGTGGAGCTGGTTGTAGCCGGTCAGCGCGTTCGGCGCGGTGGTGGTCGACACGCTGACGAGGTTCGACAGCGGCACCGGGTCGCCGGCCGCGGAACGGACGTAATAATGCGTCAGCGTGTCCTGGTTGAGCCGATCGACGCGCTGGACTTGCGGGATCACCTCGTAGGACCGGCCCTCCAGGTTGAACCGGTTGACGTAATTCTCGCCGACCAGCAGCGCCAGCGTGTCGCCGATCGACTGCATCGTGACGCCGAGTTCGTTGGCTTTCGAGCGATCGATGTCGACCCGGATCGTCGGCTGGTTGAAGTCGAGGTCGCTGTCGACGACGATAAACAACCCGCTCTTGCGCGCGGCGTCCTTAATCTTGTTCATCGCGTTGTAGATCGAGACGAAATCGCCGGTCGAATAGATCACCATCTGCACCGGCAGGCCGCCGATCGATGCCGGCAGCGGCGGCAGCGAGAAGGCAAAGGCGCTCATGCCTTCGATGCCGTTGAGCTTGGCCTGCAGCAGGGGCTTGATCTGCTGTGCGGTGCGCTTGCGCTCGTCCCACGGCTTCAGGATCATGCCGGCGAAGCCCTGGCTCGGGCCGTTGCGGCCGTTGAGGACAAAGCGCAGATCGGCCTCCGGGAACGAGGTCAGCGCCTTGTCGATCTCTTCGCCGTAGGCGTCCTGGTAATCGAGGTTGGAGTATTGCGGCGCCTTGGTCAGCGCGAACAGCACGCCCTGGTCTTCCTCCGGCGCCAGCTCCTTCTTGGTGTTCACGTACATAAAGCCGAGCGCGACAAACACCGCGACCGCGAACAGCGCCGTCACCGGGCGGTAATCCAGCGATCGTTCGAGGCGGCGGCCGTACCAATTCGCCAGACCGTTGAAGGCGCGGTCGAGCAGCCGGGCAAAGCCCTTGTCCGCCGCGCCGTGCTTCAGCAGCAGCGAGCACATCATCGGCGACAGGGTCACCGCGATGACGCCGGAAATGATCACCGAGCCGGCGAGCGTGAAGGCGAATTCGCGAAACAGCGCGCCGGTGACGCCGCCGAGGAAGCCGATCGGCGCATAGACCGCCGCCAGGGTCAGCGTCATCGCGATCACCGGCCCGGCGATCTCGCGGGCGCCGATCAGCGCGGCCTGAGGCGCGCTCCGGCCCTCCTCGATATGGCGATAGACATTCTCGACGACGACGATCGCGTCGTCGACCACCAGCCCGATCGCCAGCACCATCGCCAGCAATGTCAGCAGGTTGAGACTGAACCCCATGGCCGACATGACCATGCCGGCGCCGATCAGCGACAGCGGGATCGTCACGATCGGGATCACCACCGACCGGATACTGCCGAGGAACAGGAAGATCACGACGACGACGATGATGACGGCCTGGCCGAGGCTCGCCTTCACTTCGTCGATCGAGGCCTGGATGAACTTTGTCGAGTCGTAGGCGACCTGCATGTTGACCGCCGGCGGCAGCGTCCGCTCGATCTGCGGGAACAGCGCCCGGACGCCCTTGACGATGGAAAGCGGGTTGCCGTCGGGCGTCGACTGGATGCCGACAAAGACCGCGTGCTGGCCGTTCATCGCGACGCTCGAGGTCCAGCTTTGCGCCGCGAGCTCGACATTGGCGATGTCTTCCATCCGCACCAGCGCGCCGCCCTGCGACTTGACCACCATGCGTTTGAACTGGTCGACATCGGTCAAGCCGGTATGGGCGTCGACATTGGTGATCGTGAAGTAGCCCTTCGCCTGGCCCGGCGCGGACTGGTAGTTGTTCGCCTGGATCGCGGCAGCGACGTCGGCCGCGGTGATGCTGCGCGCCGCCATCCGCGCCGGATCGAGCCACAGCCGCATCGCGAAGGTCTGGCCGCCGAGGATTTCGGCCTGCGAGACGCCGTCGACGGTCGCCATCAGGGGCTGCACGACGCGCGTCAGATAGTCGGTGATCGCCGCCGATTGCAGGGTCGCGCTGCCGAAGCCGATATACATGATATCGGTGGTCTGGCCGGTCTGCTTCAGGATGATCGGGTCCTGCGAGCCGGTGGGCAGCAGGTACTTGACCTGCTGCACCTTGGCGATGACGTCGGCCAGCGCCTTGCTCGGGTCGTAATTGAGCTTGATGTAGGCGGTGATCGTGCTGGTGCCGAGCACCGAGTTCGAGGTCATGTAGTCGATGCCCTCGGTGGTCGCGACGGCCTGCTCGATCGGCACCGTGATGAACCCGTCGATCAGGTCGGGCGACGCGCCCGGATAGGTCGTCGTCACGGTGATCGTCGTGTTCGACATCTTGGGGTATTGCCGCACCTGCAGCCCGTACATCGCCCGCCCGCCGATCAGCAGGATCAGCAGGCTGACGACCAGCGACAGCACCGGCCGGCGGATGAAGACATCGGTGAAACGCATGGTACCCTCACCCTTCCATCGCGTCGCGACGGGTCCCTCCCCCTCCCGCGAGCGGGCGAGGGGTCAAAGCAGCGCGCCGGCCTCAAGCCCCTCTCCCGCCTGCGGGAGAGGGCGGCTCCGCGGCGCCATCATCACTGCGGCGTCAGCTTTTCCGGCGGCCGCGGCGGCGGGTTGCCGGTCACCGCGACCGCGGCGCCGTCCTGCACCTTGATCTGGCCGGCGGCGACGACCTGGTCGCCCGGCTTGATCCCCGACAGCACCGCCACCTTGTCGTCCCAGCGCTGCCCGGTCTTGACCGCGATGCGGTGCGCGATCAGCGCCGGCTTGCCGTCAGCGCCGACCGGGCCGTCGGCCCGCAGCACGTAGACGCTGTCGCCGTACAGCGTGTAATCGACCGCCGTCTCGGGCACCACCACGGCCGGCGCGTCTTTCGGCAGCACCACCGCGGCGTTGACGAACATCCCCGGCATCAGCGCCTGGTCGGGGTTGGGCATCGTCGCCTGGACGTTGATCGTGCGCGTGCTGGCCGCGATCTGCGGCTCGATCGTGGTGATCGTCGCGGTGAATTTGCGGCCCGGATAGGCGTCGTTGGTGACCTCCACCTTCTGGCCGACGGCGATTTTCGGCGCGAGCTGCGAGGGCAGCGTGAAGTTGACGTAGAGCGTCGCCAAATCGGTCAGCGTGACGATCGGCGCGCCCGGATTGAGGTACTGGCCGACCTCGACCTGGCGCACTCCCAGCCGGCCGCCGAACGGCGCGCGAATATCCTTTTGCGCGATGATCGCCTGGGTCTTCTGGATCATCGCCTGCGCCTGGCCGAGCTGATTGGTCGCCGAATCGACATCGGTCTGCGGGCCGTATTGGCGCGCGGCGAGCGCCTGGGCGCGCTGCAGCGACACCTGGGCCCAGCGCTCCTGCGCCTGGTAATTGGCGAGGTCGCCGCGGTCGGGGGCATCGTTGATCTGGAGGATCTTCGCCCCGGCCTTGACCGCGGCGCCCGATTCGAAATCGATCTCGGTGACGCGTCCGCCGACCTCCGGCGTGATCGTCACCTGGTGCACCGCCGCCAGCGAGCCGACGCCGCTGGCGTAACGCGGCACCACGGCGCTGGTCGCGACCACCGCGCTGACCTGCGCCGGCGGCGGTTTGTTGGCCGCGAAGAACTGGGCGATCATCTTGTTGCGGTACCAGTTGAAGCCGTAAAGGCCACCCAGCACGAGCGCCACCAAGATCAGCACCCCGACAAACCACACCGTGCGCCGCGCCCGGCTCGGCGGCTTGCGCGACACACGCTCGACAGGGGCCACTTCCGGCCGCACGGCCGGGGAAAGCTCGCCATCCATGGCAACAACCCGATCCAAGTCAAACCCGGTCTAATTTGCGGCGTTTGCCAGCGGCGGCGCCGCCGCTTGCAGAGGCGGCGCATCCCGCGAGGCGGCGATGACCGCCTCGCTCATGCCGATGCCCCGCAAAATGAAGTCGCTCGCCTCGTCGACCAGCCGGTCGATCCCACCGTCGTAAGGGATGACGCCCTGTTGTGGCAAAAATGCGAAGGCCATCATCGCCGCGACGTGATAAGCGAACCAGAAGCGGTTGGCGCCGCTCGCCGCGTTCGGCGCGAGGTCGCCGGCGGCGGCCGCCGCCTCGAGCGAGGCCGCGAACAGCGGCACCACCCGCGGCGCGATCGCCGTGAACAATTCGCGCGCATAGTCGCCGTCTTCGAGCAGGCTGTGCAGCATCAGGCGCATCTTGAGGTCGATGTCGCGCCGCTCGCACTCGCTGCCCAGCACAAAGCGGCGCACCATGAAGCGGACGATGCGGACCGCCGTCTCGGTCGAAGCGGGCAGCGTCGCCAGGCGCTCCAGGGCCGGGTCACCCTCGCAGCCGAGCGCGAGGATTTCCCGGTACAGCGATTGCTTTGACGGGAAATGGCGGAACAGCAGCGCCTCGGAGACGCCGGCGGCGGCAGCGAGCTCGCGCGTCGTCGTGCCGGCGAACCCCTTGCGCGCAAAGAGCGGGACCGCCGCATTGACGATCGCCCGGCGGCGGTCGTCGCTATCCAATCGGGTGTTCGCCATCGCGGCGATTAAGTAAGTACTCACTCACACCGCGTCAAGAGGACTTTGCTGCAACGCAGCATGCTCGGCGTTTTGCCGTTTTGTTAACCATACGCCGCTTAAGCTGGAGTCTGATGGCTGCGACCGCGCTGCGACGCCTGCTGGCTGTGACCGTACCGCCGCTCCTCGTCGGGGCGACGCTGTTGTTTTTCGGCTACCCGCCGCTCAAGGAGGAAGCCGACGGCGAATGTAGCGCGCTGACGTTGCGCGTCGTGGATGAAGCCTCGCATGACGATGCGGGTTTTCTGACGGTCAGCCGCCTTTACGGTTCCAGCTCCAGCGAGCCGAGCGGTGCGGCCTACGCGCAGGACCGCCATCCGCTTTTGCCGGCCGCCGCCGGTTGTGCCCTCGAATATTGGCGCCTCGCCTTCAGCCCGCCGCCCACCATTCCACCGCCGAACGGCGCCCCGGCCCCGGCGCCCGCCCCCGCCTCGGCGATCCCGGCGGAACCCGGACCGGAGCCGCCGGCCTCGGTGATCGCGCGGGGAATCACACCAAACGGCGATCCGATCTCGCCGGCGACGGTCTTCTCGCTGCCGATGAATTCGGTGGCGATCCGCGTCGGCTATCACGGCCAGAGCGGCGCCGCGTTGCGCTTTCAGCTTACGCAGGGCCGGACGGTGCTCGCCACCTGCCCCGCCGAGCGCGCCGAACCCGGCATCGCCTGGTGCAAGTTCAACGTCGAGCTGCACAAGGGCTTCTATACGATTGCCCTCACCGCCGGCCGCGAGCTGATCAGCCGGTTTCCCTTCACGGTGATCGGCCGCTAGCGGCGAAGCCGCTTGACGCCTGCCGACGCGCCGCTTACCTCCGGTTACTCCCCCCGTAAAACCGAGGCCGCCGCCAATGCCCGCCTACCAATACATCTATGTGATGAAAGGCTTGGGGAAGTCGTATCCCGGCGGGCGGGAGGTGTTGCGCGATATCTGGCTGTCGTTTCTGCCGGGCGCGAAGATCGGCGTGCTGGGACTGAACGGCGCCGGCAAGTCGACCCTGCTGCGCATCATGGCGGGGCAGGACCGGGAGTTTTCCGGCGAGGCCTGGGCGGCGGAAGGGGCGACGGTCGGCTATCTGCCGCAGGAACCGGTGCTCGATCCCGACAAGGACGTGTTCGGCAATGTCAGCGAAGGGGTGGCCGAGACCAAGGCGCTGGTCGAACGCTTCGAGGCGGTCAGCGCCCGCTTCGCCGAAGACCTCAGCGACGAGGAGATGAACGACCTGATCGCAGAGCAGGGCGAGCTGCAGGAGCAGATCGATCGGCTCGACGCCTGGGAGCTCGACCGCACGATCGAGATTGCGATGGACGCGCTGCGCTGCCCGCCCGGCGACACGCCGGTCGCGAACCTCTCGGGCGGCGAGCGGCGGCGTGTCGCGCTGTGCCGGCTGCTGTTACAGAAACCCGACCTGCTGCTGCTCGACGAGCCCACCAACCATCTCGACGCCGAATCGGTCGCCTGGCTGCAGCGTTTCCTCAAGGACTATCCCGGAACCGTCGTGACGGTGACGCACGACCGCTATTTCCTCGACGAGGTCGCCGGCTGGATCCTCGAACTCGACCGCGGTCACGGCATCCCCTACGAGGGCAATTACTCGGGCTGGCTCGAACAGAAGCAGGCGCGGCTGGCGCAGGAGGGCCGCCAGGAGGAGGCCCGGCAGCGAACCCTGGAGCGCGAACTGGAATGGGTGCGGCAAAGCCCGCGCGCCCGTCAGGCAAAGAGCAAGGCGCGGCTTCAGGCCTATGAGGAGCTGGTCGCGCAAGCGCGCGAAAAGGCGCCCGACAACGCGCAACTCGTCCTGCCGCCGGGACCGCGCCTCGGCGATCTCGTGGTCGAAGCCGCGGGCGTCTCAAAGGCGTTTGGCGACCGGCTGCTGGTCGAGGCGCTGGATTTCCGGCTGCCGCCGGGCGGCATCGTCGGGGTGATCGGCCCGAACGGCGCCGGCAAGACGACGCTGTTCCGCATGATGACCGGCGCCGAGACGCCGGACGCGGGGACGTTCCGCATCGGCGAGACGGTGCGGCTGGGCTATGTCGATCAGTCGCGCGACGACCTCAAACCCGACAACACGGTATGGCAGGAGGTGTCGGGCGGATTGGAGGAGATCGACCTCGGGCGCCGCAAGCTCGCCAGCCGCGCCTATTGCGCGCTGTTCAACTTTCGCGGCAGCGATCAGCAGAAAAAGGTCGGGCAGCTCTCCGGCGGCGAGCGTAACCGGGTGCATCTCGCGAAAATGCTCAAGGAAGGCGCCAACCTGCTGCTGCTCGACGAGCCCACCAACGATCTCGATGTCGACACGCTGCGGGCGCTGGAGGAAGGGCTGCTCGACTATCCGGGCTGCGCGGTCGTCATCACCCACGACCGCTGGTTTCTCGATCGCGTCGCGACGCATATCCTGGCCTTCGAGGGCGACAGCCAGACCGTCTGGTTCGAGGGCAATTACGCCGCTTACGAGGCCGACCGCAGACGCCGCCTCGGCGCCGCCGCCGAACAGCCGCACCGCATCAAGTACAAGCCGCTCACCCGGCACTGAGCCGGGAGCGGCCTGTGCCGAAACGCTCCGGCGCCCCACCCGCCGGCGGCACCGTCAGGGCGCCCGGCGCGTCTTTGGCGCCGGCGGGGCGGCGCCCCGGTCGGCGGGCGGGGTGCGCCAGGCGATCACCTGGTAGGGCTGCGCCGGCCGGCCCGTCAGCCGCACCTGCAGCTCGGCGCGATAGCGCGCGCCGTCGGCGGTGACCGCGGTGGCGGCGATCGTATAGTCGCGGCGCGGGCTGACCATGACGAACGGCGCCGCGGCGGCGGGGACCAGCTCGGCGCCGGCGGAGGCGAGGTCGCGCCACATCGCCCGGCTTTCGATAAAGGAATCGACGAGCCCCGCGGTAGCGCCGGGGATCGCCATCAGCACCGGGCGCGACGCCACCATCGGGTCGAACGCCGACGCGCCGGAAGCGACGGTGACCGCCTCGGCGATGCGGTCATAGAGCCGGTCGTCGATGCCCGGCACCTCGGCCAATTCCTCGATCACCGCGAAACGCCGGCCGGCATGGCCGGACCCCGGCTCCGGGCAGCCGACGCCGCTGTCGCCGCGCCGGTCGAGGATGTTGCAGGCGATCAGCCCCGCCGCTGCGCGCGGGACACCGGCCGAGGCGACAAGCCCGGTCAGCAATTCGAGCGGCGCGAGATTGAGGTCGATCTTGCCGGCCTCGTCGGCGATCGCGATCGCCACGCGGGTGGAGCCTTGCCGCGTAGGTTCGGGCGCCCCGTCGAACACGGCGCCGGAATCGTGGCCGCGCAGCAGGCGCAGCAGGCCGAGCTGCGTGCCCGCCTCGGCCGCAAGACGGGCGCGGCTCTCGGCCAGCGCATTGCGGGCGATCCGCACCTCGCCGCGGGTCGCGAACGCCACCGGCGCGATCAAGATGAAGATCAGCGCGACGCCCCACAGCGCGAGGATCGCGATCGAGCCGCGCTCGGTGTCGCGAACGGCGCTCATCCGGCGTTCCCCAGCCGCACCACCAGCGGCGGGCGCGGCGGGTCGCCGGCGGTGTCGAGGACGACCCGGACCATCAGCGGCAGGAGGTTGAGCTGTCGCCAGTCGGCGTGCCAGGTCGGGGTCGCGCCCGCGGCGTCCGGTCCGAAATAGGCCAGGCGGAAATCCCGCACCGCTGGCGCGAGCACACTCGCCGCCTCGCGCGGATCGCCGGCCGGTGCGGCGAGACGGCGGCGCAGGATAAAGCCGCGCGCGGCATCGAGGCTCAGCGACACGCGATAGAGCCCGGCGCCGTTATCCTCCGCGGCGGACAGGAATTCGACCGTCTGCGGCCCGCCGGCGAATTCGCCGCCGGCGGCACGGGGGATCGATACGGCGGCGCCGAGCGTGCGGCGCAGCAGCTCGTCGAGCGCCTGCCGGGCGTCGAGCCGCTCCGCGGCCGCGGTGTGCCGCGCGAAACCGTGCGCGGCGAGCCGCACGCCATGCAGCAGGATGAGGCTGACCACCGCGCTCAGCGCCAGCGCGACGAGCACCTCGACGAGCGTGAAGCCGGCGTCCCGTCTCATGGCGCCCTGTCTCATGGCGTAGCTGGTGCGAGCCGCAGCGTCGACAGCGCCACCTGACGGGAGCGACGGCCGTCGCGCCACACGACGGTGGCCTCGACACGGTAGAGCACCGGCAGCGAGCGCGTCAGCTCCGCGGCTTTGTCGCCGTCGTCATATTTCGTGACGGTGGTGCGCCAGGCGTAGCGGGCGTAAGTGCCGCTCGCGCCGCCGGGCCGCGGCGCGGCGGCGGCCAGCGCCAGTTGCTCCTCGGCGAGCGCCAGCGCCGTCTCCGCGCCGGCAGCGGTCTCGTGCGCCGTCAGCGCGTTGCCGAACGCCGCGGCGACGGCGCCCAGCGCCAGCCCGACGATGGCGAGCGCCACGAGCACCTCGACGAGGGTAAACCCGGCGGCGCGGCGATCACCGCGCATCGGCGCGCCCCGTCAGCATGTCGACGACGATCAGCCGGCACGCATCGCCGCTCACCAGCGCGACGCGACCGCCCGAGGATGCGCCGGACGGATAAAAGGCGATCTGCGCCGCGCCCTCGACGGCAACCCGCAACGGTTCACCGCCGCGCATCAGCGGCAGGGTGAAATGATGCCGGTCGAGCCAGTAACCGCCGCCGGGGTCGCCGCGGAAGACGACCTGCCGGTCTTCCGCGACAGCGGTGCTGCGCGCCCCGCGCAAGGCGGCGCGGATTTCGCCGGCGGCGGCGTTGAGCGCGACGCCGGCCGGCGGCCGGGCCACCAGCGGCACGGCGATCGCCAGCGCCATGCCGATGATGGCCAGCACGATCAGCAGCTCGACCAGCGTGAAACCGGCGTCACGTCGCGAAATCATAGACTTCCATCACCGTGCCGAGCAGCGCATAGGCGATGAGGCCGATCAGCAGCCCGAGCAGCACCAGGCTGACCGGTGTCACCAGGCCGATCAGCTCGCTGGTGGTCGCCTCGATCTCGCGGCGCAGCATGTCGCTCGCCCGGGTCAGCATGCTCGCGAGGTCGCCGGTTTCCTCACCGACCCGCACCAGCTCCAGCGCCATCTCGGGCAGCAGGCCGCCGGCCGCCAGCGCGGCGCTCAGCCGGTCGCCGCGGGCCACGGCGCGCTCACCGGCCGCCAGCCCGGCGCGATAATCGGCATTGGTCATCGCCGCGGCGGTCGCCGCCAGCGCGTCGGGCACCGCGACACCGGCCGCGATCAGGTTGCCGAGCAGATAGGCCAGACGCTCGGCTTCGCTCTTGCCCAGCATGCGGCCGAGGCCGGGCAGCGCAAGAAACCGGCGGTCCAGACCGGCGCGGAACGCCGGATCGCGGCGCCGATAGAGCAGGTAGGCCGCGGCGATGACCGCGACCAGCGCGAGCGGCAGGGCCGCCTGCTGGAACACGGCCGACAGCCAGAGCAGGATCTGCATCGCCACCGGCGGCTCACGCCGGAAGCTTTCGAGCAGCGTCGCGAATTGCGGCACGACAAACGCCAGCAGAAACGACACCGACAGGCATGCGACCACCAGCACGCTCGCCGGATAGATCAGCGCGCCGAACAGCGCCCGGCTGGTTTCGCGGCCGCGTTCGAGCACGTCGGCGAGGCGTGACAGCGCACCGGCGATGTCGCCCCGCGCCTCGCCCGCGCCGATCATCATCGCGTAATGCGCCGGCAGCGCAGGATGCGCGCGGCACGCGGCCGACAGGCTCTCGCCGCGATTGACCGCGGCCAGCAGCGCCGCCGCGAGCTGTGCGCGGCGCCTCGCCCGCGGCGCGGCGGCGACCAGCGACAGCGCCCGGTCGAGCGTCACCCCGGAACCGAGCAGCGTCGCCAGCTGGCGGGTGAACAGGATGCGGTCATGCGCCGAGACGGCAGCGCGCAGCGGCGCCAGACGAGGGAAAGGCGCCCTCGCCCCCGGCAGGGTGATCTCGATCGGATAATTCCCCACCGCTTGCAGCCGCCTTGCGGCGTCGCGCTCGTCATCGGCCGCCAGCTCGCCGGCGATTTCGCCGCCGCCCGGCTGCAGCGCGCGGTACTGGAACAGCGGCACCTAGGCGGCTCCGGTCACCCGCATCACCTCGTCGCGAGAGGTGATGCCCGCCTCCGCCTTGGCGAGGCCGTCATCGCGCAATGTGATCATGCCGCCGGCCAGCGCCGCTTCGCGCAGCGCGTCGGCGCCGGCGCGGGCGACCACCAGGCGCGCGAAGCGCTCATCGAAGACCAGCAGCTCGGCGATGGCGGTGCGCCCGCGGTAGCCGGTGCCGCCGCACGCCTCGCAGCCGACCGCACGCCAGGCGCCGTCATGCGGCGCGCGGCACGCCGGACACAGGCAACGCACCAGCCGCTGCGCGATGACCCCCTTCAAGACGGCCGCGACCAGGTAATCCTCCAGCCCCATATCGATCAGCCGGGTGATGGCGCCGACGGCATCGTTGGTGTGCAGAGTCGACAGCAGCAGATGCCCGGTGAGGCTCGCCTGGGCAGCGATGCGGGCGGTTTCCAGGTCGCGAATCTCGCCGACCAGCATGATGTCGGGGTCCTGCCGCAGCAGCGAGCGCAGCAGGTTCGCGAAGCTCAGCCCGATGCCGGGGTTGACCGGCACCTGGTTGATGCCGGGGATCTGGTACTCGACCGGGTCCTCGACCGTGAGGATTTTGCGCTCGCGGCTGTTGAGCAGCTGCAGCGCCGCATAGAGCGTCGTGCTCTTGCCGCTGCCGGTCGGCCCGGTGCCGAGCAGCATGCCGCTCGGCAGCGCGAGCAGGGTTTCCAGCCGCCGGCGCAGCTCGGGGTTGTAGCCCAGCTCGGCGAGGTCGAGCGGTGCGCGCGTCCGGTCGAGCAGCCGCAGCACCACGCTCTCGCCGTGCAGCGTCGGCACGATCGAGATGCGCAGGTCGATCTCGCGCCCCTCGACGACGATGCGGAACCGGCCGTCCTGCGGCAGCCGCTTCTCGGCGATGTTGAGCCCGGCCATGACCTTGAGCCGGCTGACGATATTGTCGTGCAGCCCGGGCGGCGGCGGCGCGATGTCACGCAGCACGCCGTCGACGCGCAGGCGCTGCACAACACGGTCGGCGCTGGCCTCGATGTGGATGTCGGAGGCGCGCTGCGCGGCGGCCCCGGCGATCAGCCCGTTGACGTAGCGGATCGCCGGCTCGTCGCTGGCGAGGTCGGCGAGGCGGCGAAGGTCGTCGCGCGCCGGCCCCGGCGCGGCGCCGGCACCGGTACCAGCGCCGCTCGCGGCATGGCCGTTACCGTAGAGCCGGGCGATCGCGGCGTTCAGCTCGCTCGGCACCGCCGCCCAGGGCAGAACCGGGCCGCCGGTGGCGAGCCGCACCGCCTTCAACGTGTATTCATCGGTCGGGTCGGCCATCGCCAGCACGAGGCCGTCCGCGGTTTCCCGCAGCGGCAGCGCCTGGGCGCGGGCGATGAATTCCGGCGCAAGGCTTGCCGGGCCGCGGCGCGCGGCCGGATAATCGTCCCGCCGCGCGAGCGGGATCGCGAGGAACGCCGCGAGGCATTCGGCCATCTCGCGTTCGTCGATCATCCCGAGCCGCGTGATGATGACGCTTTCGCTCTCGCCGCGCTCGCGGCGCAACGCCTGCACGCGATCGCGGTGCACCGCGTCGAGGCGGCCGCGCGCCATCAGAAAATCGAGCAATTGCATCTGGGGTGCTCCGGCGGGCCGAAGCTCGGTGCGGCCACGATAAGGGGACGGCCGGGTCACCGCAATGCCGGAAGTTGCCGGAGCAGCGCCGCTCGGGCAAGCTCTCCCCCGCCCATGCCGCGTGTCCCTGCCCAGCGCCGTTCGACCCCCGCCGAAGCCGGCTTCAGCCTGATCGAATTGCTGGTCGTGCTGGCGATTCTCGGGCTCTTGATCGGGTTGGTGGCGCCGCCGGTCATCCGCTATTTCGGCCGCGCCAAAAGCGATGTCGCCAAGGTGCAGATCCACGACCTCGAATCGGCGCTCGACCTCTACCGGCTCGATCTCGGCCGCTACCCGGGGCAATCCGAGGGGCTGTCGGCGCTGGTCGAAAAGCCGGCCGGTCTCGACCGCTGGCAAGGGCCGTATCTGAAACAGAAGACGGTGCCGGCCGATCCCTGGGGCCATCCCTATCGCTACCGGATCCCGGGCGAGCACGGCGAGTACGACCTCTACAGCCTCGGCGCCGACGACGCACCGGGCGGCACCGGCGAGAACCAGGACATCGCCAACTGGCAGTGAGGCTACATCGGCAGCTTGGCGTTGAACGCCTTCAGAGCTGCGACGTAGCCGTCCGGGTCGTATTTCTGGTCGTCGGCGACCGCCGCATAGAGGGCGCTCATCGCCGCGTCGAGCGCGGCGGCCTGTTTGTCGTCGGCGTAGCCGAGCTGCTTCATCGCCGCGACGATCGACCCGAGCGCCATGACCTGCTGCTGCGCCCCGCTGTAATCGAGGTCGTTGCCGTCAAGCGCGCTGGCGACGACAGCGTGGCCAAAGCCGATCGCGTCTTTCCGGCTGAAGTCATGCCCGGTGATGACCGGCATGAGCTTGCCGG
This sequence comes from Allostellaceae bacterium, assembly GCA_035550515.1. Classification (GTDB taxonomy): domain Bacteria; phylum Pseudomonadota; class Alphaproteobacteria; order ATCC43930; family CGMCC-115725; genus DATARH01. The sequence continues at coordinate 50,205 of DASZOZ010000012.1, read as the reverse complement.
CGATGTCGCGGATCGCGGCGGCTTCGCGCTTCACCGCGTCCCAGCTGTCGCCGCTCGCCGCGTGCAGCGCCAGCATATGGTCGCCGAGCGCCTTGCCGGCATCCGGCGCGATATTGGTGGCGACGATCAGCAGCATCACCGCGGTGGCGTCGTAGAGCTTGATGCGCCCCGGCGGCAGGCGCGTCGTGGTCCGCGCCCGCCACTGCAGCTCCTTCATCGAGTGGTGGCAGGCCTGGCAGTCGAACAACGACAGCTCGAAATCGACGCCCTTGGGCGCGTGTGCCGGGTCGAGGATCAAGTCCATCCGCTTCTTGACGTCGTCGGCGAGCCCCGACGCCCAGATCTGGATATCGTTCGGCCGGCCCTTGCGCTCGACATAGCTCTGGTTGACGACGAAATGCGCCGGCTGGATCGCGGTGTAGGTGTCGAGCTCGAACGGCATCGGCGGGTGGCCGGCGCCCATGATCTTGTGCGCGACGAATTTCTTGTCGTCGCCGAGATGGCATGACAGGCACCGTTCGGCGCGCGCCGGCGGCTGGTCGGTCGGGTAAAGCCCGGCCTTGAGATTGGCCGCGTGGCTCTCGCCGCTGAGATGCGGCCCGAGCCAGTTCTCGGCGCCGCCGTGGCAGGATTCGCAGCCGACGCCGTCCGACAGCTGGAATTGCGGCCCGCGCTGCGCCGGCGGGACGTTGTCGGCGTGGCAGTCGAGGCACAGCGCCGCCTTGCCCGGGTCGTCGATGCCGAGGTTCCGGGCGATGCGCTTTGACCGGTCGTTGCCCAGCACCGCATAAGCCTGGGCGTGCTTGTCCTTTTGCGACCAGATGAAATACTCGTTCTGCGGCACGCGCGAGTTGCCGATGGGATGCACCGCGCCGTGGCAGTTGTTGCCGGCGCAGCTCTGTACGCCGAGATGCACCGCGTCGTCCGCCCGGACCGGACCGGCGAACGCGACGAGCGCGGCGATGATCACCGCAAGGATGACCGCCGGGATGACCGTTGGGACGAGCCGGATCATCGCCGCAACGCCTGCTGCAGGCCCTTCAGGGCCTTGAGGAAGGCGTCCTGGTTGACGCTCTTGTCATTGGGAAAGGCGGCGTAGACCGCCTTCATCGCGTTGTCGACCGCCTGCGCCTTCTGGTCACCGATCGCCCCCGACGCCTTGAGTCCGGTGGTGATGGCTTCGAGCGCCATCGTGATCTGCTCGTCATGCGAGAATTGCGCGTCGCCGTCGGCCAGGACGAACAGCGCGCCGGCGAGCGCCCGCATGTCGTCGCCGGACCAGTCGTGATGTGCAAAGGCGCCGACGAGGCTTTGCGCCGCGTCGCGCACCGCCCGCGCCTCGCGCTGCACCGCTTCCCAGTCGTCTTGCGTCGCCTTGTGCAGCGCCAGCATGTGCTCGCTCAGGGCGCTCGCCGCGCCGGGCGCGACACGCGCCGCCGCGACCTTCAGCATCGCCGCGTTGGCGTCGTTGAACTTCACCGTGCCGGGGCCCAGCCCGGTCGTGGTCGGCCGGGCATAGGGACCGTATTCGTGATGGCAGGACTGGCAGTCGAAAAACGCGAACTCCGGCCAGAACCCTTTCGGCGCGTGCTTCGGGTCGAGCACCGCGTCCATGCGCTTGATCAGCGCGATCGCCTGGCCGACGGCCCAGACCTGGACATCGGTGATGCGGCCCTTGCGCTCGATATAGCTCTGATCGACGACAAAATGCGCCGGCTCGATCGCGGTATAGGTGTCGAGCTCAAAGGCCAGCCGGGGGTGGCCGGCGCCGTAAAGCCGGTGATCGGCAAAGCGGGTCTCGTCGCCGTAATGGCAGCTCAGGCATTTTTCGGCACGGGCGACCGGCTGCTCGGTCGGGTAGAGGCCGGCGGCGACGTTCTGCGCGTGCGTCGCGCCGGAGATGTGGATGCCGAGCCAGCGCGACGCGCCGCCGTGACAGGCCTCGCAGCCGACCCCGTCGGTCAGCTGGAACTGCACCCCGCGCCGGTCATTGGCGACGTTGTCGGCATGGCAATCGAGACAGAGTTTCTGGTGCGCCGCATCGGGCAGACCCAGCGCGCGCGCCATCTTGACCGCGCGGTCATCGAGCAGGACGTTGTAGGCGTTGCGGTGCTTATCCCGCTGCGACCAGATCAGATACTCGTTGCCCGGCACATAGGAGTTGCGCGGCCGCTGCGCCGCACCGTGGCAGTTGCTGCCGGCGCAGGTCGCGACGCCGATATGGATGCCGAGCGGCGGCTCGCCCTGCGCCACAGCCGGCGCCGCCGCGAACAGCAGCAGCAGGGCGGCAAGCAGCGCGCGCATCAGCGCACCCCCAGTACGTTGCCGGGCTGCAAATCGCCGTCCAGCATCGCATAGGGTCTGGCGCCGACACCGGCGATGCGCGGCCCCCAGATATGGATGTCGGCGCAGATCGGGCGCGGCCCCGCGAGCGGCACGTCGAGGCAAAAGGTATCGCCGGTCAGGCTCCAGCGCCGCTCGGCCGGCACGGTATAGGCGTCGCGGCTGGTGTCCCAGGCGCGCACCAGCGCCCGCCCGTCCGGCGCCAGGTAAGCCTGGAGCATGATTCGCGACAGCTCCCCGCCCCCCGGCATGCCGGCCGGGTGCGGCACGAAGGCCACCGCGCTCAGCGTCTTGCCGATCAGCTGACCGGCCGAGACCGCCGGCGGTTCGGCCGCCGCCGCGCCATTTGCCGCGGCAAACGACAATGCCGCGAGGATGTTGCCAACTCGCTTCATGGTTTAGCCCAGCGCCCGTTGACTCCCCCCACGACGGTAGTTGATTCTACCGGCGAGACGCACATCAAGTCCACCTAACCCCCGGGGGATTTCCACGTCGCAGCGCAGTTTTTTCGCCGTGCGCCGGTCGAACCGGCCGTGCGGCAGGGAGCGGCGCCTGCGGTTGTCGGAGCGAGCATGGCGCTGGCCGGTCATCGCGCTGGCCGTCGCCGTCGCTGCGTGTAACGACCAATCGTCGTTAAACACGCAGCAACTCGCCTCCGAAGCCGTGGGCCCGCTGGCAGCCGCCAGCACCACGCCGACGCTGCTGCCGTCGGCGCCGTCGCCGGGACGGGCCGTCGCCACGGTGCCGGCGAGCCGCGGCAGCAGCGCGATCCAGCCGATCGTGGTGCGCGGCAGCGACTCGCCCGCCGCCGGGGCAAGCAAGGCCGCCGGAGGCGCCGCCAGCCCTGCCGACGTCACGCTCAATTTCGCCGGCGCCGATATCCGCGATGTGGTGCACGCCGTGCTCGGCGAGACGCTGAAGCTCAATTACGTGATCGACCCCGAGGTGCAGGGCCCGGTCACCTTCAACGTCAGCCGGCCGATTTCGCGCGACGAGGTGCTGACGACGCTGGAGGCGGTGCTCAACAGCCGCGGCGCGACGATGGTGCAGTCGGACGGCGTCATCCGCGTCATGCCGCTACGCAAAGACGGCAAGTCCAACGCCGCGCCGCCGCTGGCCGCGTCCGCGCCCGGCCAGCGCACCGAGATCTTTCCGCTGCGCTTCGTCAGCGCCACCGACATGCAGCGCGTGCTGGAAAAGACGCTGCCGGCGGGCACGCCGATCACCGGCGACAATGCGCGGCGGATGGTGCTGATCCAGGGCACGCCAAGCGAATTGCAGCTCGCCGAGGACACCGTGAAGGTGTTCGACATCGACCAGCTCTCGGGCGCCTCGATCGCCGTGGTGCCGCTGCGCAACGCCGACCCGGCGGCCCTGGCCGACGAGCTGCGCAACATCTTCGCCGCGACCCGCAAGGAGGCCGACAGCGACGCCATCCGCATCATGGCGGTGAAGCGGCTCAACGCGATCATGGTGATCACCCGCGCGCCGCGCTATCTCGACGAGGCGCGGGCCTGGATCCAGCGTCTCGACCGGGCGCACGACCTGACCGAGCGGCGGGTCTATGTCTACAATCTGCAATATGCCAAGGCAGCGCAGATCGGCGAGAAGCTGCAGGGCCTGCTGACCAACCTCGACATCAAGTTCAAGCCGTCCTCGGCGCCGGCAACCGACACCGGGCTGGCGCCGACCGCGCCCGGCTTCGAGGGACCGGCAAAACCGCTGCCGCCGCCGCTATTGCCCACCGCCGCGCCGGCGCCTCCCGCCCCGCCGCTGCCAGCGCCAGCACCGGCTCCCGATGCCGCCGCGGTTCCCGCCGTCCCGCCACCGCCGGAGACCGGCGTGCGGATCGAGGCCGACGAAGCCCACAATGCGCTGCTGATCTCCGCCAATGCCCGGGATTACGAGCTGATCCGCCAGGTCCTGGCGGGCATCGACGTGCCGCCGCTGCAAGTGCTGATCGAGGTCACCGTCGCCGAGGTCGTGCTCAACGACACGCTCAACTATGGCGTTGAGTATTACATCAACCACGGCAAGACCAACACGCTGCTGACGACCAGCAACGTGCCGGCGATCTCACCGGTCGTCCCCGGTTTCAACCTGTCCTGGGTGGCCGGCAATTTCCAGCCGAAGATCATCCTCGACATGCTGTCGAGCATCACCCAGACCAAGGTGATCTCGACCCCGCGCCTCCTGGTGCTGAGCAACGAGACCGCGCGCTTGCAGGTCGGCGACGTGGTGCCGATCATCACCCAATCGGCCGCCAGCACGGTGACCAGCAACCCGCTCGTGCTCAACAACGTCACCTACAAGGAAACCGGCGTCGTGCTCGAGGTGACGCCGCGGATCAACGCCGGCGGCTATGTCACGATGGACCTCAACCAGTCGGTCAGCACGGTGGTGCCGACCTCGTCGTCGCAGATCGACTCGCCCACTTTTCAGCAGCGCCGGCTCAACAGCACGGTCAGCGTCAAATCGGGCGAGACGATCCTGCTCGGCGGGCTCATTCAGCAGACCGACAGCCGGCAGCAGCAGGGCATCCCCATCCTGCACGACATTCCGGGCATCGGCTCGCTGTTCGGCAGCCACAACAACGGCGCCGCGCGCACCGAGCTGATCATGCTGATGACCCCGCACGTGATCTCGAACGAAGCGGATTCGCGCGGCCTCACCGCGCAGATCGAGCAGCAGTTTCAGACCGTGCTCGACAACAGCACCTTCGCCCATCCGCGGACGCCGTCGCGATAGGGGGCAACCGGACGAAGCGCTGGTGCGTACCTGAAGCAGGCGCGGCGACAAGGGAGGCGGTGATGGCGCACTCGACAGGCGGAAAGACCGGCGCCGGGGTGTCGATCGCGGCGGCGCTGGCGCTGGGGTTGGGCATCCCTCCCGCGGCACGGGCCGACACGCAAATCGGCTCCGCCGCGCAGGTCGTCAACAGCGTCACCGGCACGCTCGCCTCGACCCGCCAGACCCAGACGCTGCGCGCCGGCATCGACGTGTTCCAGAACGAGACGATCACCACCGCCTATGCCAGCGCCTCGCGGGTGATCTTCGCCGACCAGACGCAATTGTCGATCGGCCCGTCGTCGCAAGTCGCGCTCGACCGGTTCGTGTTTGATCCGAACCCGGCAGCCTCCAAGGTCGCGGTGTCGATCGCCAAGGGCGTGGCGCGGTTCTCGACCGGCCTGCTGCCGAAACCCGACTACGAGGTCAGCACCCCCGCCTGCACCATCGGGGTGCGCGGCACGGTGTTCACCACGATCGTCTCCGAGGCGCGCGACAGCTGGGTCACGGTCGAGGAGGGCCAGACGGCGGTGAGCGCGCAAGGCGTCACCGTGACCGTGAACGCCGGCCAGACCACCTATGTCGCGTTCGGCCGGCCGCCGACCCCGCCCAGCACCAGCACGGCGGCTCCGGCCATCACCACGCAAATGGACGCGCTGCTGTTCAACGCGCAGCCGCGGCCGCCCGCCCCGCCGCCGGGCGGAACCAGCCCGCCGCAGCCGGGCGGCTACAACCCTTATGAGCCGCCGGCCGGCTACGTGCCGACCGGCGGTCCTTACGAGCCGGGCTTTGGCGGGCCGAGCTTTGGCGGCGGCTTCGGCTTCGGCATCGGTATCGGCGGGGGTCGCGGCGGCTATGGCGGCGGCGGCTTCGGAGGCGGCGGCTATTCGGGTGGGGGCCAACGCGGTGGCGGCGGCTCCTCGGGCGGCGGTTACGGCGGCAATACGGGCGCCGGCGGTGTCGGCCGCGGACGTTGACAGCCAGGGCGCTGACCGCCGCGGGCGCTGACCCCGGCTATTTCTCCTCGGCCGTGTAGACGCCGTCCCAGTCCTCGGGCGGCGCCTCGATCTGGAAATGCGCGATCCGGTTGCGGTAGAGCGAGTAGAGCGGCGCCAGATAGCGCACCGCGGCGAGCGGCGCCTCGCCCAGCGCCGTCAAGGCGACGCCCCAGTCCTGGCGGCGGTACGCGGCAAGCAGCTCCTCGTGCCGCGCCTTGTAGGCCGCCTCGTCGTCGCCTTCGGGCGGCAGCGTGTAGACCCTGACCGCCTGCGACTTGCCCTTGACCGCGACCAGGTCGAGTTCGAGCAGCATCGGGTCGTTGAGCATCCCGGCGGTCTCCTCGCCGATCACGAGGTCGACCGCATAGAGCTTGCACAGGCCTTCGAGCCGCGAGGCGAGGTTCACCGGGTCGCCGAGCAGCGAGTAGTTGAAGCGCTGCTCGGAACCGAAATTGCCGACGACGCATTCGCCGGTGTTGATGCCGATGCCGACGCGCAGCTCGTGATAGGGCTTGCCCGACGCCTCGGCCTCGGCCTGTAGGGTGCGGTTGAGGTCGACCAGCTTGCGACGGATCTGCTGGGCCGCGCGCACCGCGTTCTTGGCGTGGTCGGGGTCGTCGAGCGGGGCGTTCCAGAACGCCATGATGCAATCGCCGATATACTTGTCGATCGTGCCGTGCGCCTCGGTGATGATGTTGGTCATCGGCGAGGTGAAGCTGTTCATCAGATGCGTCAGCTCGTGCGGGTTGAGCCCCTCCGACATCGCCGTGAAGCCGCGAATGTCGCAGAACATGACGGTCAGAACCCGCGCCTCGCCGCCGAGCACGAGCTTTTCCGGGTTGCGCGCCAGCTCGGCGACGTAATGCGGCGACATGTAGCGCGAGAAGGCGCTGCGAATTTCGTGCTGGCGCACCTCGGTGCGCAGGTAGCCGAGGATCGACGAGATGAAATAGACCAGCACCAGCACGGTGATCGGGTAGACCGGATCGATCAGCAGATGCGCGTCCCTGAAGGCGAACCACGAGACCGCGAGGGCGATGACGATCGCGGCGACGCCGAACAGGGCGGTGGCCAGCGCGCCGATCCGCGGCAGCACGACGATAAGGAACGTGCCGGCGACCAGGGCGAACAGGATTTCCGCGCCCTTCCCCCAATCCGGCCGCGCCAGGTAGATGCCTTGCAGGATTTGCTCGAGCAGCTGCGCATGGATCTCGACGCCCGGGACGCCGGCGGCGATCGGCGTGGCGCGCTGGTCGTTGATGACGCCGGCCGCCGACGTGCCGACCAGAATGATATGATCCTTGACCAGCGCGGGGTCGAAGGCGCCGCTGAGGATGGTCGAGGCGGAAATCATCCGCCGGCCGATCTCCGGCTTCGAGTAATAGACCCAGACGCGGCCGGCCGCGTCGGTCGGGATCGTCAGCGGGCCGATCCGCACCGCGGTCAGCCCGGTATTCTCGCCAAAGCTTTTCTCGCCGTTGGCGCCGGCCGCGCGGGCGATATAGGTGTGCGCCCCGGTGACGACGCGGAGGACCTCGGCGACCAGGGAAAAGACCGGCTTCTCCCCGAGCTTCATGATCAGCGGTACGCGGCGGACGATCTGGTCCCAATCGACATGCTCGTTGAGGAACCCGTTGCCGAGGGCCGCCGTCTGGAACGGCTGGAGATCGGGGATTGCCGCCGGGTAGCCCTCGACGAAATGCAGCGGGTCATCGCCGGCAAAGGCGTACCCCGCCTTTTGCTGCGGCGGCTGCTCGTCGAACGCGCGATCCACCAGGATAAACCCGGCGACGGTCGGCAGGGACTTCATCGCCGTGGCCAGCGTCGCGTCGGGATCGGGCAGGCTGGTCAACAGCCGCTGCGTGTCCGTGTCGACCGTCCCCTGCTTGTTCAACTGGGCCAGCAGCAGCTTTGGCGAAGTCCGGTCGGGCTCGGCGAAGACGATGTCGAAAGCGATAACCGCGGCGCCGGCCTCGCGCAGCTTGTCGATCAGCTGCGCGTCGATGCTGCGCGGCCAGGGCCATTGGCCGTATTCCTTGAGGCTGGCCTCGTCGATGTCGACGATGGTGATCGGGCTGTCGCCCGCCGCGCGCGGGGCGATGCGCTGATAGGTGTCGAACGAGATCAGCATCAGCCGGTCGAGCAGGTCCGGGGCGGCAAGTCGCGCCGTCAGCGCGATCGCCAGCGCGACCAGCGGCAGAAAATAGATGAGCCCGCGCCGCAATAAAAAATGAAACGACATCCCCGCGTCCCGGCGGACCAGCAAGCCCCGCTTTTAGCACAAAATCCCGCCGTGCGGACGAAGCCGCTGGCGATATCGCCGTTGCAGTACGCAGCCCGATGGGCTGAAGTTGCGGCGAGCGGGCAAAGGGGGTTTCGATAAGCCGATGGGCCGCGCGAAAATCGGCGATGCGCCGAAGCGCCGGGAGGATTTGCGGTTCGTCACCGGCCGCGGGCGCTATCTCGACGATTTGAGATTTGACGGGCTGGCGCACGCGGTCGTGCTGCGCTCGCCGCACGCCCACGCGCGGATCGCGCGCATCGAGACGCGTGCCGCGCGCGCCGCGCCCGGGGTGCTGGCGATGCTGACCGCGGCCGAGGCCGCCGCCGACGGACTATCGGCGCTGCGGCCGGGCACCGAGACCAATACGGTGACCGGCGAGCCCTTCGCCTTCGAGCCCCAGCCGCTGCTCGCGGCGGACAAGGTGCGCCATGTCGGCGAGGCGGTGGCGCTGATCGTCGCGGAGACCCGCGACCAGGCGCTCGACGCCGCGGAGCTTGTCGCGATCGATTATGCGCCGCTGCCGGCGGTGACCACCGCCGCCGCGGCCCGCGCAATCGGCGCCGCGATCGTTACCGACAAGGCGCCGGGTAATCTCTGTCTCGACTGGCGGCACGGCGACCGGGCCGCGGCGGAGGCCGCCTTCGCCGAGGCGGCGCATGTCGCCAGCCTGGTGCTCGACAACCACCGGGTCGTCACCAACCCGATGGAGCCGCGCGGCCTGATCGGCGCCTATGACGCCGCGACCGGCCGCTATACCGCCCATGTCTCGGCGCAGAGCCTGCACGTGACGCGCGATTCCACCGCCCGCGCGCTCGGCGTGCCGCGTGAGCAGGTGCGGTTTGTCGCGCCGGATGTCGGCGGCGGGTTCGGCGCGAAGAATTTCGTCTATCCCGAGCACCCGCTGCTGCTGTGGGCGGCGAAACGGACCGGCCGCCCGGTCAAATGGATTGCGACGCGGAGCGAGGTGTTCCTCGCCGATCACGCTGGGCGCGACCAGCGCGCCACGGCCTCCCTGGCGCTCGACGAGTCCGGCAAATTCCTCGCGCTGCGGGTCGAGAGCACGGCCAATCTCGGCGCCTATCTCGCCGGCAGCTCGGCAGCGGTGCAGACCTTCCAGTACGCGTTCCTGCCCGGCACGGTCTACGCGATCCCGGCGATCGACCTGCATGTCGTCGGGGTCTTTACCAATACCGCGCCGATCGGCGTGCTGCGCGGCCCCGGCTATGCCGAGGCCAACAACATCATCGAGCGGCTGATCGACGAAACCGCCCGGCAATGCGGCTTCGACCGCGCCGAACTGCGCCGCAGCAACCTGGTGCCGACGCAAGCGATGCCGATGGTCAACGCCGTCGGCAACCGGGTGGACAGCGGCGCCTTCCCCGAGACCTTCGAGCGCGCGCTGGCCGCCGCCGATACCGACGGGTTTGCGACCCGCCGGCAAGCCAGCGCGGCGCGGGGAAAGCTGCGCGGCCTCGGCCTCGCCTATCACATCAAGGGAACCGGCGGTAACCCGTCGGAGAATGTCGATATCCGCTTCGAGGCGGACGGCACGGTCTCGCTGATCACCGGCACCCAGCATATCGGCCAAGGACACGAGACGACCTTCCCGCAAATCCTCGCCGACCGGCTCGGCGTGGCGAACGAATTGATCAGGCTGCGGCAGGGCGACACCGATCTGATCGCGCATGGCGGCGGGCACGGCAGCTCGCGGGCGACCTATATGGGCGGCACCGCGATCTTCCGCGCCGCCGAGGCGATTGTCGCCAAGGGCATGCGCATCGCCGCCGAGATGCTGGAAGCCGCCGAGCCCGACATCCGCTTTGCCGACGGCGACTTCGTCGTCACCGGCACCGACCGCCGCGTGTCGCTGCTCGATGTCGCCAAGACCGCGCGCGAGGCCGGCGCGCCGCTCGACACCTACCATTTCTGGACGCGGGAGTGGATGACCTTCCCCAACGGGACCCATGTCGCCGAGGTCGAGATCGACCGCGACACCGGGCAGGTCACGCTCGACCGCTATACCGCGGTCGACGATTACGGCGTCATCGTCAACCCCATGGTCGCCACCGGCCAGGCGCACGGCGCGATCGCCCAGGGCAGCGGCCAGGCGCTGCTCGAAACCGCGGTCTACGACCCCGACAGCGGCCAGGCGCTTGCCGCCTCGTTCATGGATTATGCGCTGCCGCGCGCCGACGATCTGCCGGAATTCAGTATCGGGTTTCATTCGACGCGCTGCACGACCAACCCGCTCGGCGTCAAGGGCTGCGGCGAAGCCGGCGCGATCGCCGCGTTTCCGGCGATCCACAACGCCATCCGCGATGCGCTGGCAACGGTCGGCGGCAGGCTTTTCGTCGGGCCCGCCACCGCTTCCCGCGTGTGGCGGGCGATGCGGGGTTGACCCCGTGGCTTTATTCGTTGTCCCGGCGATGAGAAGGAGCAAGTAAAGATGAGCGACTACGAACACATCCTCGTCGAGAAGGAAGACGGCGTCGGCATCCTGACGCTGAACCGGCCGGAAAAGCTCAACGCGATGAACCGCAAGCTGTCGGCGGAGCTGCGCGACGCGGTGAAGGCGATGGATGCCGATGACGGCATCGGCTGCATCGTCATCACCGGCGCCGGCCGTGCGTTCTCGGCCGGCGGCGACATCCACGAGCAGCGCGAGGACGACCGCAGGCTCAGCGACGCCGAGCAGGATGCCCGGCGCACGCGCAGCTCGTACGAGATCGCCGCCTCGGCCAAGCCGACGATCGGCATGATGAACGGGCTGGCCTATGGCGGCGCGGGGGTGCTGGCCTCGTCGCTCGACATGCGCATCGGCTGCGAGGACAGCAAATTCCGCTTTCTCGCCGCCGCCTACGGCCGCATCAACAGCACCTGGACGCTGCCCAACCAGGTCGGCTGGCCGATCGCCAAGGAGCTGCTGTTTTCCGCCCGCATCGTCGAGGCCGAGGAAGCGTACCGCATCGGGCTGCTCAACCACCTCGTGCCGCGCGACCAGCTCCGCGCCAAGACCATGGAGCTGGCGCGCACCATCGCCGGCAACAACCGCGCCGCGATCATGGGCATCAAGCAGCTCATGCTGAAGCAGATGAGCCAGAACCTCGAAGAACAGTACGAGGCGGAGCGGCACTTCACCACGCATGTCGTGCGCGGCGCCAAGGCCGAGGAGGCGTTCCCCGAATTCATCGCCCGCCGCGGCCGCCCGCTGAGTTGACGGCGGCGCCGCCGGCGCAACCGATCACCGATCCGATCCGTAGCATGGACTTGCTGGCGCGGTGCGAGATCGGCTAAATCGCGGCAGGGGACGGGGTTGCGGCGGCATGTGGGCACGGGTCGTTTCGGTGGTGTTGTGGGTCGCGCTGATCGCCGTTTGCGGCGGCGCGCAGGCCGACACCGAGAAACGCGTCGCCCTGGTCATCGGCAATGACGAATACCAGATCGTCCGGCCGCAACTGGCGAATGCCGCCGCCGATGCGCGCGCCATCGGCGAGGCGCTGAGCAAAAGCGGCTTCGACGCCACGGTCAAAACCAACGTCAAGCGCCGCGAGCTCTACCAGCTCATCGACGCCTTTGCCGCGCAGATCGCCGCCTCGCCCGACACGGTGGGCCTCTTCTACTATGCCGGCCACGGCATCCAGGCGAACGGCAAGAACTACCTGATCCCGGTCGATTCCGATCTGGAGAGCGAGAGCGATCTCGAGGCCGAGGCGGTCGATGCGGGCAAGGTGCTGCGCGCCATGGACGAGGCGCATAACAGCGTCAACATCGTCATTCTCGACGCCTGCCGCGACAACCCGCTGCCCAAGGGGCGCTCGCTGGCGCGCGGGCTGGCGACCATGCAGGGGCCGCGCGGGACGTTTATCGGCTATGCCGCCGGGCCGGGGCAGACCGCACAGGACGGCGCGAAAGGCGGCAACGGCGTGTTCACCGGCACCCTGGTCGAGCACCTGCACGATCCCGGCCTGCCGATCGAGGAAGTGTTCAAGCGGACCATCGCGGGGGTCATCAAGCGCACCGGCGGCAAGCAGGTGCCGTGGATGGAATCGTCGCTGCAAGGCAATTTCTATTTCACCGCGCCGGTGACGGTGATCCAGCCGCCACCCCAGCCGCCACTCCAGCCTGCGGTCGAACGCGACGTGGTGTTCTGGGAATCGATCAAGGGCAGCACCGACCCGGCCGATTTCGCAGATTTTCTCAAACGCTATCCGGAGAGCGAATTTGCCTCGATCGCCCGCCGCCGCATCGCCGCCTTGACCGCGCCGCCGCCACCCCCGGCCGCACCTCCCGCGGCGGCGGTCACCGCGCCGCCGGTGCCGCAACCGGACGCCGCGGAAATCGCCCGCTCGTTGCAGAGCGAGCTGAAGCGTGTCGGCTGCTACAACGGCGCGGTCGACGGCATCTGGGGCCCCGGCACCCAGGCGGCGGTGCAGGAGTTCAACCAGCACGCCGGCAAGGCGCTCGACACGCAAAGCGCAAGCCTCGAATCGGTGGCCGCGGTCAAGCAGCGCACCGACCGCATCTGTTCGCCGCCACCTCCGCCGCCGCCGAGGCCGCGGCCCCGCGTCGAACCGGCAAGCCGCAGCGACGAGACGACGCGCGGCGCCTACCAGCCGCCGCCGGCCCCGGCCCCCGCGCCGCCCCCAGCGCCGGCGCCGCGCGCGACCGGCAAGTGTTTCACCTTCAACGGCAAGCAGTATTGCGAATAGGGGCGACTGCCTTGAGTTGGCGAACAAGATGGGCGGCCGGGGTCGTCGCGTTATGGGCGGCCTCACCCGGCCATGCGGCGACACTGGACGAGTTGAAGGGCCACTCGTTCGAAATTGCCTACACCCGCAGCATACAGTTCCAGGACAGCCGGAAATCCGTCGAACAGCGATGGGTTTACCGCATCTACATCGGCCGCGCCGGGACCATATTCGAATACACCGGCCATGATTTCGGCCCGGCGGGTTCCGGTTCCCGCGAGATTACGGTCGCGCCGGAGCAGGCGAGATCGATCCCGCGGGGGCGGATGGAGGCATGGGACATGCAGGGCGGCAACCTGACCAAAATCGTCCAGCTTCCCGAGGGCGACGTGATCCTGACGATCGCGGTCGACCCGACCCTGTCGCATTGCACCTTTGGCATGCAGACCCGGCTCGATCCGACGACCCACCATCTCGTGGTTCAGACCCACCAGGGCACAAGGCGCGAGATCGCCTCCATGGGGGTGGTTTCATATGTCTGCACTGTGAAAACCGGCAATGTCTTTGCCGCCGACCAATAGCGGGCGGCCGCACCGCGTTGTCCTCGCGGCTGTCGCGCTGGCATTGGCCTCGATCGCCCCTGCGGGCGCGATGACCCTCGACGACCTCAAGGGCTATTCGATCGAGCTCGACTCGGTCTACCACCTCGAATGGCGCAATTCGCGGTCGTTCAACGCGCAATTCCACCGCAAACTCTACATCGGCCAATCGGGCCGCATCTTCGATTACGCCGATGTCACGACCCGCGGCTATGCCCGGCAGGAGCGCGGCGTCGTCGCGCCGGGCGGGGCGATGGATATCGGACCCGACCGGATGCTGGCCTGGACCTTCGAGCAGGGCCATCTGCTCGGCATCAGTCACGAGAACCAGGGCTTTGTCGTCCGCCAGCTGACCGTCGACCCGAGCCGCACCGCCTGCTCGGTCGCGGTCATCCTGCACCCCGATCCCGCCACCGGGAAGGTCATGCTGACGAAACGGAACAACACCGTCGATGAACTCGTCGCGATCCCGCTGATCTCGCAGACCTGCACGGTCACCAAGGGCAATATCTTCGCCACGGACCAATAGTCGGCGGATGACCGGCTACCGCACCGCCATCCGGTTGGCGGCGACCATGCCGTCCTTGATCACGAGGGCGATGTTCTTCGCTTCGCGCAACAGCGAAATATCGGCGAGCGGGTCGCCGCGCACGACCACCAGATCGGCGAGCTTGCCGCGCTCGACCGTCCCGAGCTCGGCTTCTCTGCCGCAGCATTCGGCGGCCCACAGCGTTCCGGCCTGGATCGCCTGCATCGGCGTCATCCCCGCCTTCACCAGGCAGTCGAGTTCGCCCGCATTGGCCGGATGACCGTGACCGCCGGCATCGGTGCCGGCGACCACCTTGACACCGGCCGCGAGCGCCTTGCGGATCGCCAGGGTGTGGTGCTCGTAGAGGTCCTGCGCGCGCTCGCGGACATGCGGCTGCGGTGATTTGCGGTGGTATTCATAGACCAGCAACGTCGGCACAAAGACGATGCCGCGCTCGGCCATGCGTTCGAGATGGCGCGGGTCCTCGTCGAGATAGCAGCCGTGCTCGATCGAATCGACACCGGCATCGATAGCGATATCAAGCCCCCGCCCGCCAAGCGCGTGGCACATGACCCGGCGGCCGAGCGCATGCGCCTCATCGACCAGCGCCTGCATTTCATCGAGGTTGAAGGCGCCGTCGCGCGGTCCGTGTCCCGGCCGCGAGCTGGCGCCGCCGGTGGTCGCGCATTTGATGACGTCCGCTCCGGCACGCACCATCTTGCGCACCACCGGCCGCACATCGCCGAGCGTCTCGGCGACCCCGCTCGGCAGCAGCGGGTCGCCCGGCAGGCAACAGCAATCGCCCGACGGCGCCATGCGGTCGCCGATCCCGCCGATCGGCGAGATGATCGATATCGATAGTATGAGCCGCGGTCCGGCCGTCAGCCCCTCCTCGATCGCCCGTTTGAACCCGGCGTCGAGCCCGCCCGCCTCGCGGATCATCGTATAGCCCGCTTCGAGCGTCTGGCGCAGCACCGCGGCGGTCCGCAAATGGCGGGTGCTTTCCGGCTCGTCGATGCCCCAGCGATGCGCCAGGTCGTAACGGTGGTTCGCCATGTGGTCATGGCAATCGATCAGGCCGGGCAGCACCGTCATCCCGCCGCAGTTCACAATCTCGGCATCGGCGGGGTAGTCGCTCTCGTTTTTGGTCGTGACCGCCCCGATTTTACCGCCATCGACGATAATCGTCGCATCCGCGTGCGGAGCGCCGCCGGTGCCGTCAATCAGCCTCGCGTTTTTGAGGACTATCATCGTGCCGCTCCAATCGCCATGTCCCACCCGAGAACAGGAATGGTGACATGAATCTGACGGCTGTGAAGTCTGCTGTTTGCCTCGCGATCCTCGGCGCGGCGGCGGTCTCCGCCTCCGCCGCGGCGCCCGACCAGGCGCCGCCGGTGCCGCCGAACCAGTCGCGCGTCTGGTTTCTGCGCCAGTTGCTGCCCGGTGAGCAGTTCCATCCGCCGATGGTGTATGTGAACGGGGCACCGATCGCCACGATCGCCCAGGGGACGGCCTTTTACCGCGACTTCGCGCCCGGCCAGTACACCTTCAGCGTCGAGAACTGCCTGCCGCAACGCGGCGACTCGCAGACGATGACGCTGCAGCCCTACACCCAGTACGCCTTGCAGGTCCAGCAGGACGACAACGGCGCCTGGGACTGCAACCCGCCGCAGGTTTCATACCTGCGGCAGGTGCCGCCGCAACAGGTCTCGTACCTGTTCGGCCAGGTCGAGTATCTGGGCCCGCGATAGTACGGGTTCGAGCACGCGGGACTACCGCGGCCGCATTGTCGGAAAGGCGATGACGTCGCGGATCGACGGGCTGTCGGTCAGCAGCATCACCAGCCGGTCGATGCCGATACCGAGGCCGCCGCAGGGCGGCAGCCCGTATTCGAGCGCGGCGACATAATCCTCGTCGAGCGGCTGCGCTTCCTCGTCGCCGGCGGCGCGCGCCTGCATCTGCCCCTCGAAGCGGCGGCGCTGATCGATCGGGTCGTTGAGCTCGGAGAACGCGTTGGCGACTTCCCAGCCGTAGATATAGGTCTCGAACCGCTCGACCAGCCGCGGGTCGTGCCGGTCGGCCTTGGCGAGCGGCGAGATATCGCGCGGGAAGCCGGTGACATGGGTCGGCTGGATCAGCGAATCCTCGACCTTTGCGGCAAAGGCCGCTTCGAGGGCATGCCCCCAGCTCGGCACATCCGGGTCGACATGCAGCTGGCGCAGCGCGGATCGGGCGCCGTCCGCGTCGAGAGCGAGAAAATCGATGCCGGTCGCCTCCTTGACCAGGTCGCCCATGGTCCGCCGCGGCCAGGGCGGCGCGAGGTCGATATCGGTGCCGCCATAGCCGATCCTGGTGCTGCCGGTGACCGTCTTGGCGAGATGCGCGATCAGCTCCTCGGTCAGCGTCATCATCGCCGCGTAGTCGACATAGGCGATGTAGATTTCGAGCGAGGTGAATTCCGGGTTGTGGCGCGGCGACAGCCCTTCGTTGCGGAAGCAACGGTTAATCTCGAACACGCCGTCGGCCAGCCCGCCGACGATCAGCCGCTTCAGGTGCAGCTCCGGCGCGATGCGTAAATAAAGCTCGATGTCGAGCGCGTTGTGATGGGTCACAAACGGCTTGGCCGAGGCGCCGCCCTGGATCGTGTGCAGCATCGGCGTCTCGACTTCGAGATAGCCGCGCGCGGTGAGCCATGACCGCATCTCCGCGACGACGCGGCTGCGCCGGCGCAGCGTCTCGCGGCTTTGCGGGTTCATGATCAGGTCGACATAGCGCTGGCGGTAGCGCAGCTCGATGTCGGACAGGCCGTGAAATTTTTCCGGCAGCGGGCGCAGCGCCTTGGCGAGCATGGTGAGCGCCGCGGCGTTAACGGTCAGCTCGCCGCGCGGGGTGCGCCGCACCTGTCCCTCGACCCCGATCACGTCGCCGATATCGAGCAGCTTCAGCGTCGCCAGCCCCTCCGGCGACAGATAATCCTTGTGGCTGAAGACCTGGATCTTGCCGGAGGCATCGTGCAGGTCGATGAACATGCCGCTGTTGCGCATCGCACGGATGCGGCCGGCAATGCGCACCGTGTCGCCGGTTTCGGCGCCGGCGGGCAGGTCCGCGTAGCGCGTGTCGAGCGCCGCCGCCTCGTCGCTGCGGGCAAAGGCCACCGGATACGGGTCCACCCCCATTTCCCGCAGCGCGTCCAGCTTGCCGAGGCGCACCGCGCGCAGCGCGTCGCCTTCGTCTCTCACGCCGTCATTCATTCCGGTCTTGTTCCTTATTTCGCGGCCGCTTCGGCGACCTTCTCCCGGCCGAGATCGAGGACCGAGCTGTGGAATCGGTTCAGCGTGCGGTGATGCCCGACGCTGACGATGGTCGGCTGCCATTCGGCGTCGCGCAACAGGCGATAGAGCGCGGCCTCGCCGGGCTCATCGAGCGCCGAGGTCGCCTCGTCGAGAAACACGATCGACGGCTTCAGCAACAGCACGCGGGCAAAGCCGAGCCGCTGCTGCTCGCCGCCCGACAGGCGCTGCGCCCAGTTGCTGTCCTCGTCGAGATGCTCGACGAAGTGGCCGAGCCCGACCGTGCGCAGCGCGTTCGCCATGGTCTCGCGGTCGGGCCGCACATTGCCCGGGTATTTAAGCGCATCGGCGAGCGTGCCGAGCGGCAGGTAAGGCCGCTGCGGCAGAAACAGCACCGTGCCCTCGGCGAGCCGGATGCGGCCGCGGCCGAACGGCCACAGACCGGCGATCGCACGCAACAGCGTGCTCTTGCCCGAGCCGGTCGGCCCGGTGATCAGCACTGGGTTGCCGGCACCGCTGACCAGGGACAGATCGCGCTGCAACGCGATGCCGTCGGGCAGGTCGAGATCAAGCGCGCCGACCTCGACGCCGGCGCCGCCGCGCTCCAGCGAGATCGGCCGCTCATGCTGCTGCACATCGGCGATGGCCGCGACGCGGCCGTGGAAACTCGCCAGCCGGTTGACCACCGCCTGGTATTCGGCGATCGACGTGTAACTGGTGACGATAAAGGATAGCGAATCCTGCACCGAGCCAAAAGCCGAAATGACCTGCATCAGCCCGCCGAGCTGGATCGTCTTGGCGAAATAGGACGGCGCCGCGACCAGGAACGGGAAGATGATCGCCACCTGCGAATAGCCGGTGGTGAACCAGCTCAGCCGCTTGCGGCGGCGGATGATGTCCCACCAATTGGCGACCACCCGGCCGAAGCGGCGGTCGAAAACATCGTATTCATGCCCCTCGCCGCCGTAAAACGCGACGCTTTCCGCGTGCTCGCGCAGGCGGATCAGGCTGAAGCGGAAATCCGCCTCGAAGCGCTGCTGATTGAACATCAGCCCGACCAGCGGCCGGCCGATGATCTGCGTCAGCCAGGTCCCGATGACAGCGTAGACGAACGCCGCGTAGACCAGGTAGCCGGGCACCTGGATGCTGTGGCCGCCAAAGAACGGGATCGTCGACGGCGACAGGTTCCACAGGATCAGAATGAACGAGCCCAGCGTCACCACCGAGCTCAAAATCCCCATCGACAGGCTGAGGGTCAGCGTCGCGAAACTGTCAAGGTCGTCGGCGATGCGTTGGTCGGGGTTGTCGGTCGTCGACTGGTCGATCTGGATGCGGTAATACGCCTGATGGCTGAGCCAGCCCTTGAGCGAGCGCTCGGTCAGCCAGCGGCGCCAGCGGATATGCAGGATCTGACGCAGGTAAAGCTGATAGACGCCGACCGCGACCCATATCGCGGCGAGCATGCAGAACACCGCGAACTGCCACCAGAAGCGCGGCCAGTCATACTCCTGCAGCGCGTCGTAGAAATCGCGGTTCCACAGATTGAAACGGACATTGAGATACACTTGGCCGAGATTGAGCACGACGATGCCGACAAGAAGCAGCGTGGCGCCCCATTTTTCCTCCGATCGCCAATACGGCCATGCGAGCTTCCACGCATCGCGCAGAAAGCTCGCTCTCGCCAACGCATTTCGTACCCTCATACGGCAATGCCTCTTTCCAACCGCATACCATGACCGGGATAACGCTGGGCGGTGCACCGGCCGAAGCGCCTAATGCGGCGCTCCTCGCTCGCGGCGTCTGCCGCGCGCTCGAACAACTCGGCTATGCCAGCCTCCTTGAATTTCCGCTCGCCAACGGCCGTCGCGCCGACATCCTCGCCCTCGGCCGCGGTGGCGATCTCGCGATCATCGAGATCAAAAGCTCGGTGGCGGATTTCCGCGCCGACCGGAAATGGGTCCAGTATCGCGATTTCGCCGATCGTTTCTACTTTGCTGTCCCAAGCCATTTTCCCGTGGCGCTCATCCCTGAGGATTGTGGCCTCATAGTGGCGGATGCCTTTTCCGCGTCATTAATCCGCGACGGCGGCGCCACGATCCTGGCGCCGGGCCGCCGCCGCGCGGTGACGCTACGTTTCGCGCTGGCCGCGGCGGCGCGCCTGCGCCGTCACCTCGACCCGCAGGCCGGCCTCGCCCCTGGCGCCACGATCGGGCTCTGAGGCCGCCTCGGCGGCGAGCGCCGCCGCCAGCTCACCGACGGACGCGACGGCGGTGCCGGTCTTGCCGCCGACGATGCCGGCCGCGAGGCTGGCGATATGCGCCGCCGCCGCACGGCTGAAGCCGGCCCCGAGACACGCCGCCATCGCCGCGACGGCGGTGTCTTCGGTGCCGCCGGCGTCGTAAGTCTCGCCCTGCGCCAGCGTCTCGACGACGGCGCCGCCGCCCGGCTCGATCAGCATCATGCCTTCGCGGCCGAGAGGCACGAGCAGCGCACCAAAGCCGCAGCGTTCGATCAGCGCCTGCCCCGCCGCGGCGATCTCCTGCTCGCTCGCGGTCGGCATGCCGGTCGCGTCGGCCAGCTCGCGCCGGCTCGGCATCAGCAGGTCCGCGCCGCGATAGCGGATATGGTCGCCGCCTTTCGGCTCGACGACGACGACCGCCCCGGCTTCGCGCGCCTCTTTGATGATCTCGAACGCGACCCCTTCGGTCAGCACGCCCTTGGCGTAGTCGGAAATCACCACGACGGCATGACTCGTCACCAGCTCATGGGCGAGGCGCAGCAGGTCGTCGCGGATGTAAGGCCCGAGCGGGATAGCGCTTTCCCGGTCGGTGCGCAGCAAATGCTGGTTGACCGCGATAAAGCGCGTCTTGACCGTGGTCTTGCGCTCCGGCTGGACCAGCACGTGGATTTCGGCGCCGTCGAGCGCGGCCAGGAGATTTTGCACCTCGCGGCCGGCATCGTCATTGCCGACGACCGAGACGAAAGAGATGCCGGCCCCCAGCGCCGCGAGATTGCGCAGCACATTGCCGGCGCCGCCGAGGCTGTGCGTCTCGCTGTCGACCGACAAGACCGGCACCGGCGCCTCGGGCGACAACCGGCCCACCTCGCCATAGACATAGTGGTCGAGCATCACATCGCCGATGCACAGCACCCGCGCCTCGCTCAGCCGGTCGATGTCGAGCCTCGGCTCACCGCCCAACGCCATTCAGGCTCCTCTTTTCCAAGGGTTCAGCCGGCCTAAGGATCAGCCGGTTCGCGTGCGGCGCAGCATAACGTAAAGCGCCCCGGAACCGCCATCGCGCGGCTGCGCCGCAGCGATGGCCAGAATATGCGGGCGGAATTCCGGCTCGGCGAGCCAGCGCGGCACCGCGCTCTTCAGCACGCCGCCGCCCGCCCGGCCGCGCCCAGTGATCACCAGCACGCAGCGCTTGCCGGCGGCGCGCGAGCCGCCGAGAAACGCGGCGAGCGAGCGATGCGCTTCCGCCTGGGTCAGGCCGTGCAGATCGAGCCGCGCCTCGATCGGGTGCTGGCCGCGCTTGAGCCGCTCGGCATTGGCGCGATCGTATCCGGCGGAATGGCGGGCGCTCAGCGGCGGCGCCGCAGGAACTTGCGGTTGGCCGGCCGGCTTTTGCGGCGGCTCGGGCGGTTGTGTCCCCGGCGGCGGCGCCGCTCGGCCGCGCAGCGGCTTGACCCCGCGCATGGCACGCTGCCACAGCGCCTGGTCAGGATCGCGGTGCGCCGCCATCGACGACGATCACATGCAGCCGGCGCGGTCCGTGCGCGCCCAGTTCGATGCGCTGCTCGATATCGCCGGTGCGCGACGGACCGGTGATGAAGTTGACCGTGCGCGGCAGGCCCCACAATTTGTCCGCCGACTGCGCCCGCAGCAAGTCCCAGCCGTCTTCGTAGGTCGCCACCACCTGGCCGGCGCGCAGCACGACGATATGCGTATCGGGCAGGAAGTTGAGCGTGGTGGGCGTCGCCTCGCCCGAGGTCAGCATCAAGGTACCGGTCTCGGCGACCGCGGCGAGACAGGGCGTCAGCGACACCGCATCGCCCGGCTCGGCCCTGCCGCGCCGCACCTGCAGCAACGGCCGCTCGCTCCAGGGCAGGGCGTCGAGCGCCGGGTCGGGTGCCATCTTGATCTCCGCCGGCAGGTTTTCCGCCGCCAGATAACGCGCGACCTCGCGCGGCACGTCGCGCTCGAAGGCGACGCGGGTCACCGTGGTCTGCACCGCCTGCGCCATCGCGACAAAGAGATCGACGCGGCGGGCGGTGTCGAGCGCCGTCGCCCGGGCCGGGACCAGGTTGCGGCGATGCGCGGCGACATGCTCGGCGAGCGCGGCGGCATCCGCGCCGGCGAGCGGACCGCGGCCGAGGCTGCGGCGGATGCCGCCGAGGATATCGTCGCGCGCGCTCATCGCCGGCGTTGCCGTTCCGCCCAAAGCGCGTGGAAGCTGCGGCCCTCGGGGGCGGGCATGTCGCGCACCCGGGTCCAGCCGCCGGCGAGCGGCAGGCTGCGGAAACGGCCGCGCTTGCCGCCCAGCCAACCCAGCGCCCGCGCCTTGAGCTCGACCATCCTGTGGTAAAGCGGCGGCCGCTGCGCCACCCAGGCCCACAACCCCAATCCATATCGATAGGTAGCGGGGGCTTTTTGCTGGGCGAACTGCCGCTCGCGCCAATGCCGCATCATCTTGGGCAGCGGGATCTTCACCGGGCAGACACTCTCGCAGCGCCCGCAAAAGCTCGATGCGTTCGGCAAGTGGCCGGCCTCGTCGAGGCCGATCAGCGCCGGCGTCAGCACCGCGCCCATCGGCCCGGGATAGACCCAGCCATAGGCATGCCCGCCGATTGCGGTATAGACCGGGCAGTGGTTGAGGCAGGCGGCGCAGCGCAGGCAGCGCAGCATGTCACGGAACTCGCCGCCGATCAGCGCCGAGCGGCCGTTGTCGACCAGCACGACGTGGTATTGCTCGGGTCCGTCGAGATCGCCCGGCCGGCGCGGCCCGGTCGACATCGTGGTGTAGGACGAGAATTCCTGCCCGGTGGCGGAGCGCGCCAGGAGCCGCAGCAGCGTCGCGGCATCCTCCAGCGTCGGCACGACTTTCTCGATGCTGGTGACGACGATATGCACCTTCGGCAGGGTCTGCGTCAGATCGCCGTTGCCTTCGTTGGTGACGATAATGCTCGACCCGGTCTCGGCGACGAGGAAATTGGCGCCGGTGATGCCGACATCGGCGGCGAGGAATTGCGGGCGCAGCATCGTGCGCGCCTCGGCGCAAAGTTGCGGCGCCTCGGCCAGCGCGCGGGCCGGGTCGAGATCGGTATGCGCCGCCCGAAAGGTGCTTTCGACCTGTTCCTTCATCAGGTGGATCGCCGGCGCGATGATGTGGCTCGGCGGCTCGTGGCGCAGTTGGATGATGTATTCGCCGAGATCGGTCTCGACCGGGGTGATGCCGTTCGCCTCGAGATGCTCGTTGAGCGCGATCTCCTCGGCGACCATCGACTTGCCCTTGGTGACGATGCGCGCCCCGGCCGAGCGGCAGATGTCGAGCACCGCCGCCCGCGCCTCGGCGGCGTCGCGCGCCCAATGCACGACGCCCCCCGCCTCGATCACATTCTTCTCGTAGAGCTCCAGGTAGTAGTCGAGATGGGCGATCGTGTGGTCCTTGATCGCCTTGCCCTCGTCGCGCAGCGCCTCGAATTCCGGCAGCCGGGCGATGGCTTCGGCGCGGCGCGCCGGGAACCCCGTGCCGGCCATGCCCAGCGCGCGGCGCAGCGTCGGGTTGGCCAGCTCGCGGCGGGCATTGTCGACAAAGCTGTGGCTGGTGGTTTCCATCGCTCAGTCCCGCGGCGCGCCGATCGGCGGCACCGTGTCGGCCATATCCGCCAGCACCTCGGCGACATGGCGCGCCTGGACGCGGCTACCGGCGCGCGACAGCTTGCCGGCGATCTGCAGCAGGCAGCCCAGGTCGCCCGCCAGCACGCAGCCGGCGCCGGTGGCAGCGATGTCGGCGATCTTGTCGCTCGCCATCTTGTTCGAGATGTCGGGATATTTGACCGCGAACGTCCCGCCGAAACCGCAGCAGATCTCGGCGCCGGCCAGTTCGGCGAGCGACAGACCCTCGACGCCGGCGAGCAGCCGACGCGGCTGATCCTTGACCCCCAGCTCGCGCAGACCCGAGCAGGAATCGTGGTAGGTGACGGTGCCGGCACAATGCGCGGACACGGCGGTCATGCCGCGCACGTCGGTCAGAAAGGAAATCAGCTCGTAGGTCCGCGCCGCCAAATCCTCGACCAGCACGCGCATCGCCGGCTCATCGGCGAACAGCTCCGGGTAATGCACCCGCACCATCCCCGCGCAGGAGCCGGAGGGCGCGACCACGTGATCATACCCGGCAAACGCGGCGATCACCTGGCGCGCAATGGCCTTCGCGTCGGCCTTGTCGCCCGAATTATAGGCGGGCTGGCCGCAGCAGGTTTGCGCGCGGGGCACCTCGACGATGCAGCCGGCGTCCTCCAGCAGCTTGACGGCGGCAAAACCGATGCTGGGGCGGAACAGATCGACAAGACACGTCACCAACAATGCGACCCGCACCGGCTCGGCCATGAATGCTATACCGCTTTTATTCGATCGGCCCGAACATACGGACGCGGGCGGCGGCGATCAATCATGCGCCGCGGCCAACGCCCGCGCCGCGACAGTGTTCGGCAACAGCAGGTAGTACCGGCCCGCGGCGTTCAGCGCGCCCGCCTCGCGGCCGGCCGCGTCGCCGCCGCCGATATAGAGATCGCCGCGCACCGGGCCCTTGATCGCGCCGCCGGTATCCTGCGCGACCACCAGCCGGCGGATCGTGCCGTCGACGAACCGCTGCCGCGCGTCGAGCCAGATCGGCAGGCCCATCGGCAAGAAACGGCGGTCGATCGCGAGGCTGCGGCCGGCGGTCAGCACGGTCTTTTCGCTGCCGATCGGCCCGTCGCCGGCGATTTCCTTGAAGAATACATAGGACGGGTTCTCCCGCATCAGCGCGGCTCCCGCCTCGCCATGCGCCGCGAGCCATTCGCGCAGCCGCGCCATCGTCATCTCCTTGAGCGGGACCTCGCCGCGTTCGACGAGCAGCCGGCCAATCGCGACATAGCGCTGACCGTTGCCACCGTCGTACCCGAGACGCATGCGCCCGCCCTCGGCCAGCCGCACCTCGCCGGAACCTTGGATTTGCAGGAAATAGGCGTCTATCGGGTCGGCGACCCAGACCAGTTCGAGACCCTTGCCGGCCAGCGCGCCGCCGTCGATCGCGGCATGGGAATACGCCTTCGGATCGGGCGGGCGGCGGTAGATCGGTATCTGGAACGGGCCGCCGCGGACCCGCGACCCGTCCAGCACAATCTCGTAATACCCGGTGAAAAGCCCGTCAACCCGGCCGTTATCGCCGGCCAGCAGCGGAGTGAAATTGTCCTCGAAAAACCGCCGCACCACCGCGCTGCCAGCTGGCAGCGCGGCGGCCTGTGCGCATAACGCACGCCACTCGCCCACCGTGCCGAAATCGCCCGCCTTCAGCGCCGGATCGAACCGGGCGTCATCCGGCCGCGCGGTGACGACCGCGCAGGATTTGCGCAACGCCGGCAGCGCGGCGGCAGGATCGTCGTCGCCCCAACCGGCAAGCTGATCGAATCGCGCCGGTTTGAGCGTCAGTTTCGGCGGCGGGGTCGAGCGCAGGGCGAGATACGCCGCGACGGCGGCTCCGGCCACAAGAAGCAGAACCAGAAGAACAACAGCCCGCCGCGCGGGCATCGATGGAGCCGGCTCAGCCGCTGCCGGTCGCGACCAGCAGCCAGTTCGGGTCGGACGAGCGCGTGTCGCGGGAGAAGGTCCAGAAATCCCGTTTCTCGATCAGGTTTTGCGGATCGCCATCGACGACGCTGCCGTCATGCGCGCGCAACACGTTGATCTGGTCGGAGACCAGCTTGACCGTAACCCGCGCCTGGCGAGCGTCGACGCCGGCTTCCACGATATCGATATCTTTGAGCTTTTCGACACGGGTTTCGAGGGTTTCACCGGCTGCTTCGCGCTCGTCGATCGCCGCCGCAAACGAGCGGTAGGTGTCGTCGCTCAACAGCGGCCGCAGCGCCGCCTTGTCGCCCTTGGCAAAGGCGCCGACGATAATCTCGAAGGCGCCGCGCGCGCCGTCAAGGAAATGCGCCGCCTCGAAACCGGGATCGACGGCGGTGATTTGGGCGATGCCGCCGGCCACCGTGTTTGGCGGCGCCGCGTCGGCGACAAGCGGCGCCGGATTCCGCCGCGGCGGCAGCGTCACGACCTTGTTGGGGCCGGTTTGATCGCTGCCGGGCACCGGGTTGCGCGCGAACATGTCGCGGCGGCGTTCGTTGCCGGTGCGCCGTCCCAGCACGCTGCGCAGCCGCAGCACCAGAAACAGCGCCACCATCGCGAACAGGATAATGTCGAAATAATGCGGGAGGTCGCCCATGTTACCCTGCCGTGGTCCGGGCGGGCCCGGCCTGTGAGAGCCTCGATCCGTTAAATACATAAGTGTTCCGCCGCCCGCCGGCAAGCGGAGCCCGCGCGCCGCCGGGGACGGGGTGGCCGCCGTTGCGGCGGTCGGCGATCCGTGTTAGCGGAACCGCAGCAACTGCGGAGCGGCACCCTCGATGCAAACCACCACCGGCAACGGCCAGCAGGTCCCGCCCCAGGCGGGTGCCGACACGGCGCAACGGCTTATCGTCAATGCCCAATACATCAAGGATTTGTCGTTCGAGAACCCGCGCGCGCCGCAGAGCCTGCAACAACAGCAGACCGCCCCCGCGGTCGACATCAATGTCGACGTCAACGCCCAGCCGCTGGGCGGAGAGACCTATGAAGTCGTCCTCACGGTCAACGCCAGCGCCAAGATCAACAACGACGCCCTGTTCATCCTCGAATTGATCTATGGCGCGGTCGTGACGGCGCAGAACGTGCCGCGCGAGATGCTGCCGCCGGTGCTGCTGGTCGAAACACCGCGGCTGATGTTCCCCTTCGCGCGCAACATCGTCGCCGAGGCGACGCAGAACGGCGGCTTTCCGCCGCTGCTGATCAACCCGATCGATTTTACCGAGCTACTGCGGCGCAACACCGCGCAGACCCCGCCCGCGGCGAACGACCCGACCTCAGTCGCCTAGCCCCCATAACGGGTTGGTGATCGTCGCCAGCAACGCCTGGTGCGCGGCAAGCTCCTCGGCCGACGCCATATGCGGACGCGGCGGGCGCACCGGCCGGTCGACGACCGCGGTGATCTGGACGGCGCCGACGGTTTCAGCCGCGGCGAAATCGAGGCCGGGCTGCCGGCCGCCGAGCAGCTCGATATAGACGTCGGCCAGCAAGCCGCAATCGATCTCGGCACCGTGTTTTTCGCGCACGGCGAGGTCGATATCGAACCGCCGACACAGCGCATCGAGGCTCGCCGGCGCCCCGGGAAACCGCTTTCGCGCCATCGACAGCGTGTCGACAAAGGGCGACGTCAACGGCGGCAGGCCCGCACGCACCAGTTCGGCGTTGAGGAAGGCGATGTCGAATTCGGCATTGTGAATGACCAGCGGGTCATCACCGACAAAGGCGAGGAAATCGGCCACCACCGCGGCGAACGAGGGATGATCGGCAAGGAACTCGGCGGTCAGCCCATGCACGGCATAGGCCTCCATCGGCATGTCGCGCTCGGGATTGATATAGCAGTGAAACCGCCGCCCGGTCGGCATGTGGTGCATCAGTTCCAACGCCGCGATCTCGACGATGCGGTGCCCGTCCTGCGGGTCGAGCCCGGTGGTCTCCGTATCGATCACGATTTCCCGCATGCCGTCCTCCCCCTGAGACGCCGCAAACGCGGGCTGCGCCGCCACTCCCCCCGGCGCACCCGCCTGACGATCGTCGCGATCTGGCGCGCGGCCGCCGCCCGGTTCAACGCCGAGCTGACGACGAAATCGGCCCGGCGGCGCTTCTCGTGATCGGGATACTGCGTCGCCAGGATTGCCGCGAAACGCTCGGCTGTCATGCCGGGCCGGCGCATCACCCGTTCGCGCTGCAGCCGCAGCGGCGCCGAGACGACAATCACGCCGTCGACCCGGTCGATCCGGTCAGTCTCGAACAGCAGCGGGATATCGAGCACCGCGAGCGGCGAGCGGCGCGCCCGCTGCTGCGCCAGCCACCGTTGCTCGACCGCGCGCACCCGCGGATGGAGGATCGCCTCCAGCCGGCGCAGTTCCTGCGGCTTGCCGAAGACCCGCGCACCGAGGCGGCGCCGGTCGATGGCCCCGTCTTCCGTTTTCACCCCCGGGAAGGCCGCTTCGACCGCCGCCACGGCCGCGCCGCCACGGCCCAGCATCTTGTGGATCTCGGCGTCGGCGTCGTAAAGCGGCACGCCGAGCCGGCGCAGCACCGCCGCCGCGGTGCTCTTGCCCATGCCGATCGAGCCGGTCAGGCCGAGGACGATCATCGCCGGTCAGCGCGCTCCCGCAAACGTCGCCAGCATCGCGCGGCGCAAGTCACGGGTAACCTGCGGCGCCGTCCCGAACCATGCGGCAAAGCCCGGCCGTCCCTGATGCAGGAGCATGCCCAGCCCGTCGACGGCCGGATTGCCGCGCCGGCGCGCCGACGCCAGCAGCCCGGTTTCGAGCGGCACATAGACGATGTCGACGACGACCGCCGATGGCGGCAGCGCCGCCAGATCGATCTCCAGCGGTGGCTCCTTGTCCATGCCGAGGCTGGTGGTGTTCGCAACGATGCCCGCGCCCTCCAGTACCGTCGCGCGCGTCTCCCAGGAATGCACCGTGATCCGCATTTCGGCTGTGGCGAGATCGGCCGCCAGCGTCTCGGCCCGGCCGAGCGAACGGTTCACCAGGCGGATTTCACCGACGCCCATGGCGCCGAGCGCGGCGACGACGGCGCGGGCGCTGCCCCCGGCGCCCAGCACCACGGCCGGCCCGTTATGCGGCCGCCAGTCCGGCGCCTGCTCGCGCAGGTTTTCGCGAAAGCCGAAGACGTCCGTGTTGCTCCCTTCGAGGGTACCGTCCGCGGCGACGATCACCGTGTTCATCGCGCCGATGCGCTGGGCGAACGCGTCGACGCGATCCATCACCTTCAGCGCCGCCTGCTTGTGCGGGATCGTGATGTTGCAGCCCCGGAACCCCAGCGCCGGCAGCGCGCGCAGCGCCTGTTCGAGCCGGTCGGGATGCACCGCCAGCGGCACATACGCACCGTCGATGCCGTGCTCCGCCAGCCAATAACCATGCAGCGCCGGCGAGCGCGAATGGGCGATCGGCCACCCCATGATGCCGGCGAGTCGCGCCGCCCCGGTGATCGGCATGGTTCTCCTCACTCCCCCAGCGCGCCACGCTCGCGCAGAAATTCGAGCAGCTCCAGCAGCGGCAGGCCGAGAATGGCGAAAAAATCGCCCTCGATCCGCGCAAACAGTTGCACCCCTCTGCCCTCGATCCGGTAAGCCCCGACCGAACCGAGCACGGCGTCCCCCTCGGCGGCAATATACCCGGCGAGAAAGGCATCGCCAAAGTGCCGCATCGTCAGACGCGGTACGGCGATCGCGTGCCAGAGTTTTGCCTCGCCGCGGTAGACGCAGGCCGCCGTCACCAGCCGGTGATCGCGGCCGCGCAATCGGCGCAACTGCGCGGCCGCCGCCGCTCGATCACCCGGTTTGTCGAACCATGTCTCGCCGGCGACGAGAATCTGGTCGGCGCCGATCACCAGCGCCTCCGGGCAGCGCCCGGCGATTGCCCTTGTCTTCGCCTCGGCGAGCGCCATGGCGCAAGCCGCCGCATCGGCGCCGCGGGCCTGGTATTGACGCTTGATCGCGGCCTCGTCGACATCGGCCGGTACGATCGCAAAATCGACACCGGCGTTTTCGAGCAGCGTCGCGCGCGCCGTGCTGGCAGACGCCAGGACAATCCGCTCAGGTACCACTCGCTCAGGCGTCGAAGCCATGCCGCCGCGCGAACAGCTTGTAGATCGCCGCCGCGGTTTCTTCGATCGAGCGCCGGGTCACGTCGATCACCGGCCAGTGATATTCGGCGAAGACCCGGCGCGCTTCGCGCACCTCGGCCCGCACCGCCTCCAGATCGGTGTAGTCGGTTTCGCCGTTGTGATCGAGCATCGACAGGCGGTTGCGGCGCAGGTGAATGAGGCGCTCGGGATCGTTGGTCAGACCGACGATCAGCGGCTTGCTCGCGGACAGCAATTCCGGCGGCAGCTTCACGCCCGGCACAAACGGCACATTGGCCGCCTTGATGCCGCGGTTCGCCAGATAAAGGCTCGTCGGCGTCTTGGATGTCCGCGAAACCCCGACGAGGCACACATCGGCATCGTCGATACCCCAGCTCGACTGCCCGTCATCGTGGTTGATGGCGAAGGTCATCGCGTCGATGCGGGCGAAATATTCGTTGTCGAGCAGATGCTGCTTGCCCGGCAGGCCGCGGCTCTTGCGGCCGAGAAACGCTGCCATCGCGCCGAGCACGGGATCGAGGATCGGGATCGTCGTCACCCCGAGCCGGCGGCAGCCCTCCTGCAAGGCCTGGCGCAGCGCATCGTTGACGAGGGTATACAGAACGATGCCGGGGTTCGCCTCGACGCCGGCAATGACGCGGTCCAACTGGCCCTGGGTGCGGACCATGCTCCAGACGTGTTCGATGGCCTGCGCTTCGTCGAACTGCACGAGGCAGGCGCGGGCCACCGAGTGCACCGTATCGCCCGTGGAATCGGATACCAGATGGAGGTGGAATCGCGTCAGCACCGACCCTGGCCTTTCGACATCGTCTTGTCCCCCGCCCCTGGTGGATCGATCGAGGCGTTCAGTAGGACAAGCGGCAATTTATCCCAAAAACCGCCGCGGTGCGCGCCATCCATCCCCGCAAACCGGGTTTGCCCTCGTTATCGGTCCCAAAGGGGATGGGACACGCGACCGGCGACAGGCAATTCGGGATAACCATCATCGGCAGCAATTTATCCCGATTATCCCCATTATCGAGCGCCTTGCTAACCCTGCCTTTTCGGCACGTGTTCAACGGAATCGCGCGATGCCGGAACCGGAACCGGAAAGTGGACAACATCGCCGCCCGGCCGGGGATAAACGTTAATCCCCGCTGTTCATGCCTCCCAACTACCACTCCCTTTAAAGAGTCCTTTATGAATGAAGATGAAGGGAGGCGTGCATGGCCGAGGGCAAACCGACACGGTCGAACAAACCGCTGCTGCGCGCGCTGGCCGGAGACGTGCTCGACCGGCCGCCGTGGTGGTTGATGCGCCAGGCCGGGCGGTACCTGCCGGAATATCGCGCGGTGCGTGAAAGAGCCGGCGATTTCATCACGCTGTGCCTGACGCCCGACCTCGCCGCGGAGGTCACGCTGCAGCCGGTGCGGCGGTTCGGCATGGATGCGGCGATCCTGTTTTCGGACATTCTGCTGGTGCCGCGCGCCCTCGGCCAGCGCCTGTCCTTTGAGAATGACGGTCCGCGGCTGGAGCCGGTGACCGATATCCGCCAGCTCGCCGAGATGGATGCAGCGATGCTGGCGCCGGTGGGTGAAGCGGCGCGTCGCGTGGCCAGTGCACTGCCGGAAGGGACGGCGTTTATCGGCTTTGCCGGCGCGCCCTGGACGGTCGCGACCTATATGGTCGAGGGCGGCAGCAGCCGCGACTTTCACCGCGTCAAGGCCTGGGCCTATCGTGATCCCGCCGGTTTTGCCGCGCTGATCGGGCGAATCTCGGCGGCGACATTGGATTTTCTGGCGTTGCAGATCGCTGGCGGTGTGGAGGTTGTGCAGCTGTTCGATTCCTGGGCCGGGGTTTTGCCGGCGGAGGAATTCACGCGCTGGGTGATTGCGCCGACACAGCAGCTGGTCGCGGCGCTAAAGGCGCGATTTCCCGCGGTGCCGGTCATCGGTTTCCCGCGCGGCGCCGGGCTGCTCTACGAGCGGTATGCCGCCGAGACCGGTGTCGATGCGCTGTGTCTCGACACCGCGGTCCCGGCTGGGCTTGCGCATGAGCAGCTGCAATCGCGCTTGCCCGTGCAGGGCAATCTCGACCCGGTGATGTTGACGGTGGGCGGGGCCGCGATGCGGCGCGCGGTGGCGCAATTGAGGGCGGTCTTGGGTACCGGGCCGTACATCTTCAATCTCGGCCACGGCATCCTGCCCGAGACGCCGCCCGAGCACGTCATGGAGCTGGGCCGGCTGCTGCGCGATCCGGCGGCGATCGGCTGAGATGGCACGCCGCGCGGTGGTGCTGATGAATCTCGGCGGGCCGGACACGCCGCGCGCCGTGCAGCCGTTCCTGGTGAACCTGTTCAGCGATCCGGCGATCATCGCCTTGCCGGCCGTGCTGCGCTGGCCGCTGGCGCGGCTGATCGCGTGGCGGCGGGCGGAAGTAGCCCGTGACATCTATGATCACTTGGGGGGCGGGTCGCCGCTATTGGTGAATACCCGCGCCCAGGCCGAGGCGCTGGAGCGGGTGCTCGGCGGCGGATACCGTTGTTTTATTGCAATGCGCTACTGGCACCCATTTGCCCGCGAGGTCGCGGCCGCGGTCAAGGCTTGGCGGCCGGACGAGGTGGTCTGCCTGCCGCTCTATCCGCAATTTTCGACGACCACGACGGGGTCATCGCTGGCGGACTGGCGATACGAGGCCGTGCGGCGGGGTTTGACGTGTCCGGCGCGCATCGTCGAGCCTTACCCCACGGTGCCGGGGTTCATCGCGGCGCTGGCCGCCGCTATCGCGCCGCTGCTCGACACGGCGCGCCGAAAGCACGACAAACTGCGCCTGCTGCTCAGCGCACACGGCCTGCCGTTGAAGATCGTCCGGGCCGGCGACCCCTATCCTGGGCAGGTCGAGGCGACGGCCGCAGCGCTCATCGCGGCGCTGGCGCGGCCGGCGCTCGACTGGCTGGTGTGCTATCAGAGCCGGGTCGGCCCGCTGGCCTGGCTCGGTCCGGCGACCGACGAAGAAATCCGGCGCTGTGGCCGCGAAGGGGCGGCGGTCGTCGTCGCGCCGATCTCGTTCGTCTCCGAGCATTCGGAGACGCTGGTCGAGCTCGACCGCGACTACCGCCGGCTTGCCGAGACAAGCGGCGTACCGGGCTATTACCGCGCGCCCACGGTCGGCACCGACCCGCAGTTTATCGCGGCGCTCGCGGAATTGGTGCGCGCCGCCGCATGAGCGATCTCCTGCTCTCGGCCTATCCGTGGCTCAAGGCCTTCCATATCGTCGCGGTCGTCGCCTGGATGGCAGGGCTGCTCTATCTGCCGCGGCTGTTCGTCTATCACGCCGATGCGGCGCCGGACTCGGACAAGGCGCAGACCTTCGCGGTCATGGAGCGCCGCTTGCTGCGCGGGATCATGCTGCCGGCGGTCGTCATGGTGCTGCTGTTCGGCGCGCTGTTGGCCGCGACACCCGGGGTGGTCGACTGGCGGCACGGGTGGATCTGGCTCAAGCTGCTGCTGGTATTGGGCCTTTTCGTGTTCCACCTATGCCTGGCGCGGTGGCGGCGGGCGTTCGCCGCCGGACGGCTGCCGCATACCGCGCGCTTTTTCCGCCTGGTGAACGAGCTGCCGACGCTCGCTCTCATCGCCATCGTGGTGCTTGTCGTGGTCAAGCCGTTTTGAAGAAAAAACCATAGCAATCGCGGGACTTTGCCCTTGCAAAGGTGTTTGACTTGCATATCTGCATTGGGTAAGGGATGAACTGAGCCGAACATCGGCTTTTCTTCATACTCTCCCACTACTGTACCGCAACCTCCCGCCCGCCGGGTTCTCCGCGCCGGGCACCGGCAGACGGTAAACCCTGTCCTCATCGCCCCGCCATCGATACGGGCCCTACCACGACGAAAGCCCCATGAACCTCGACGAACTCAAGCGGAAAACTCCCGCTGAACTCCTTGCCTTTGCCGAAGAACTGCAGATCGAGAACGCCTCCTCCCTGCGCAAGCAGGAGCTGATGTTCGCCATCCTGAAGCAGCTCGCCGAAAACGATGTGCCGATCTCCGGCGACGGCGTGCTCGAAGTCCTCTCCGACGGCTTTGGTTTCCTGCGTTCGCCGGAAGCCAACTATCTCGCGGGACCCGACGACATCTATGTCAGCCCCAACCAGGTCCGCCGCTTTGGCCTGCGCACCGGCGATACCGTCGAGGGCCAGATCCGCTCGCCGCGCGACGGCGAACGCTATTTCGCGATGATCAAGGTCGAGCGGATCAATTTCGAGGAGCCGGACCGGCTGCGCCACCGGATCAACTTCGACAATTTGACGCCGCTCTATCCGGAAGAGAAAATCCAGCTCGAACTCGACGATCCGACCCGCAAGGACCTGACGACTCGGGTGATCGACCTGATCACCCCGCTCGGCAAGGGGCAGCGGGCGCTGATCGTATCGCCGCCGCGCGCCGGCAAGACCGTGCTGATGCAGAACATCGCGCATGCGATCGCGGTCAACCACCCCGAGGTCTATCTGATCGTCCTGCTGATCGACGAGCGGCCCGAGGAAGTGACCGACATGGCCCGCACGGTAAAGGGCGAGGTCGTCAGCTCGACCTTTGACGAACCGGCCGTGCGTCACGTCCAGGTCGCCGAGATGGTGATCGAAAAGGCCAAGCGCCTCGTCGAACACAAGCGCGACGTGGTGATCCTGCTCGATTCCATCACCCGTCTGGCGCGCGCCTACAACACCGTCGTGCCGTCCTCGGGCAAGGTGCTGACCGGCGGCGTCGACGCCAACGCGCTGCAGCGCCCGAAACGCTTCTTCGGCGCGGCGCGCAACATCGAGGAAGGCGGCTCGCTGACCATCATCTCGACCGCGCTGATCGACACCGGCTCGCGCATGGACGAGGTAATCTTCGAGGAGTTCAAGGGCACCGGCAATTCGGAAATCGTGCTCGACCGCAAGGTTGCCGACAAGCGGACCTTCCCGGCGCTCGACATCACCAAATCCGGCACCCGCAAGGAAGAGCTGCTGGTCGAACGCGGCACGCTGTCGAAGATGTGGGTGCTGCGCCGCGTGCTGATGCCGATGGGCACCGTCGACGGGCTCGAATTCCTGATCAACAAGCTCAAGGAATCGAAGACCAACGCCGAGTTCTTCGACGCGATGAACACCTAGCCTGCGGCGCCCTCAGCGGCGCCGCAACTGCTTTGGAAACCCGCCGTTTGCTCGGGAGAGAGACCCATCGGAGCGACCGGAGGATCCATGAGCAGCAGCGCATCGAACACGACGACCGATCACGACACGATCCGGGAATGGGTGGAGCAGCGCGGCGGCCGGCCGGCGGCGGTGCGCGGCACCGAGCGGCGCGGCGATGATGTCGGGATGCTGCGCATCGCGTTTCCCGATGCACCGCATGCGCACGACGACAAGCTCGAAGAAATCGGCTGGGACGAGTTCTTCGCGAAATTCGACGAGTCCGACCTGGTGTTTCTCTACCAGGAACGGACCGCCGACGGGGAGACCAGCAATTTCAACAAGCTGATCTCGCGCGAGACCGCCGATGCCGATGACGACCGCCGGCGGTAGCGAAGTCCGTCATACCGGGGCGGACCCGGAACCCATGGACACGGACCGCGCCCGCGCGGGCTGAAGCCCGTGTTCATGGGAATAACCCGCAAATCAGACCGTGAAGACCGTCTGCCCCGTGGTTTTGCGGGCTTCAAGGTCGCGGTGCGCCTGCGCGGCGTCGCGCAGCGGGTAGGACTGGTTGACCGTGATCTTGACCGCGCCGCTCTTCACCACCGAGAACAGGTCATTGGCCGCGGTCAGCAGGTCCTGCCGCGTCGCGGTGTAGTTGCCGAGCGTCGGCCGGGTGACGAACAGCGAACCCTTGGCGGCGAGGATGCCGAGATCGACCGGCGGCACCGCCCCCGACGACTGCCCGAACAGCGCCATCAGCCCGAGCGGCGCCAGGCAATCGAGCGATTTGAAGAACGTGTCCTTGCCGACCGAATCGTAAACCACGGGAAGTTTCTTGCCGCCGGTGATCGCGTTGACCCGCGCGACAAAATCCTCGCTGCGGTAGAGGATCGGGTGGTCGCAGCCGTGTTTCTTGACGAGCTCGGCCTTGTCTTCGCTGCCGACGGTGCCGATCACCGTCGCGCCGAGATGCTTGGCCCACTGGCAGGCGATCAGCCCGACGCCGCCGGCCGCGGCATGGATCAGGATCGTCTCGCCCGGCTTTACTACATGGGTGCGGCGGATCAGGTACCAGGCGGTCATGCCCTTGAGCATCATCGCCGCGGCTTCCTGGTCGCTGATGCCGTCCGGTACCGGCACCAGGCGGTCGGCGGGGAAAACGCGTTCCTCGCTGTACGCACCGAGCGGCCCGCCGGCATAGGCGACGCGATCGCCGGGCTTCAGATCGGCGACGCCCTGTCCGACCTCCTCGACCACCCCGCAGGCCTCGCCGCCGAGCCCGCTCGGCAGCGGCACCTGGTACAAGCCGCTGCGCTGGTAGGTGTCGATGTAGTTGAGCCCGACCGCCTTGTGCTTGAGCCGCACCTGGCCGGGGCCCGGCCGGTCGACATTGATCTGCTGCCAGACCAGGACCTCGGGCCCGCCGGTTCTCTCGAAACGAATCGCCTGCACCATGACCGTCCCTCCCTTATCGAATGGGAGCGGTTTTAGTGGCGCAGGGCGGAAAAGCGAAGCGCGTTCCGCTGACGGCTTTGGTTATACGAGCAGCGGCTCCGGCGTTAAGGCGCCTTCGAGGGTGAGCAGCACCTGCTTAGTCTTGAGCCCGCCCGCGCCGCTATAGCCGCCCATCCACCCCTTGCCCAGGACCCGGTGGCAGGGGATCACGATCGGGATCGGGTTACGGCCGCAGGCACGGCCGACCGCCCGCGGCACCGAATCGGTCACTGCCGCGAGATCGCCGTAACACCGCGTCTCGCCGTAAGGGATATCCAGCATAGCCGCCCAGACGCGGCGCTCGAACGCCGTCCCCGCCGGCCGCAGCGGCAGGTCGAACGCCGTCAGCTCGCCGGCGAAATAGGCCTCGAGCTGACGCGCGGCCTCTGCCAGCAACGCAGTGCCGTTGCCGCCGTGCTCATCGGCCCAGCGAATCGCAACGATGGCCCCGTCATCTTCGTCCAGAACCAGGTTCCCGACCGGACTAGATATCGATAGCGATTGCATAAGCAGAACTCCGCCATGAACATCGGTAGAACTTAGCGGAGATCGACCAGCGCGTCGACCAATTGCCGCGATGTTACGATCGGCAACGAACAGACCGGTCCCTCGCAGACATACGCCGTCGGCTTCCCCTCGACCATCGTCTTGCCATGCGCGGGATGATCGGCGGGAAGCTTTTCGTCCGGCGCGATGATCTGGACGACGCGGCGCGGCAATGAAACCGCGTAGACCCCACGGCGCAATTCGGCGAGCGCCGCCTCGCCGGCCGGACCGACCAGCACGATCTGCACCGGCCGTTGTGCCAGCTCGGTATTGTTGATGAGCGTCGCGAGCGGGAAGAAATTGCGCCCGAGCTCACCGGCGAAGGCACCAATGATCGCCTCGGCGCGATCACGATAGCTTGCGTCGCCAGTCAAGACCGCCAGCCGGGTCAGTACGCCGACCAGTGTCCCATTGCCTGCGGGCACGGCGGCGTCGGCCGCCGTCTTGACGCGGGCGATCAGACCGGGCGTGTCGTCCGCCGCGAAGAAATAGCCGCCTGCCTGCGGGTCCCGGTAATGCCGGTCGAGCACCGCGATCCATCCCTGGGCGCTCGCCAGATAGCGCGCGTCCTGCGTCGCCTCGTGCAGCGCCAGCGCGGCGCGGCAGAGATTGGCGTAATCGTCGACGGTCGAGGGATGACGCGCCTCCCCGGCCCGCCAGCTATGGCACAGCCGCCGCTCCGCTGCCGTCATGTCGCGCTCGATAAAGGCAAAGGCGCGCTCGGCCAACGCCAGCCAATCGGGACGCTCGAAGATCAGCCCCGCCTGCGCCAGCGCGGCGATCATCAGCCCGTTCCAATCGGCCAGCACCTTGTCGTCGAGCCCCGGCCGGACCCGCGGCGCCCGTGCCGCAAACAGCTTTTCCCGACAGCGCGCCAACAGCGCTTCGGTCGCGTCGTCGGCCGGCTCGGGGTGGTGCAGCCGGTTGAGAATGTTGTGCCCCTCCCAGTTGCCGCCGGGCGTCACGTCGTAAAACGCCTTGAACTGCGCCGCGTCCTGGCCGAGCACCGCGTCGATCTCCGCCGCCGACCAGACGTAGAATTTGCCTTCTTTGTGCTCGCTGTCGGCGTCGAGGCTGGAGGCGAACCCGCCGCCGGTCAGCATTTCGCGTTCCAGCCAGCCGATGGTCTCGGCGACCCGGCGGGCATAAAGCGGGTCGCGTGTTTCCTGCCAGACCAGGGTCAGCAGGTCGATCAGCTCGGCGTTGTCGTAAAGCATCTTCTCGAAATGCGGCGCCAGCCAGCGCGCATCGACCGAGTAGCGCGCAAAACCGCCGCCGAGATGGTCGTAGATGCCGCCCTGGCAGATCGTCGTCAGCGTGCGCAGCACCGCCTCGCGATAGGGTGCCTGCCGCGTGCGCCGCCAGGCGCGCCACAACAGCTCGAAAATGCCGCATTGCGGAAATTTCGGCGCGGTGCCGATCCCGCCGTTGAGCGGGTCGACCTCGCGCAGCAGCCGCTCGGCGATGCGGTCGTACAGCGCCGGATCGATCCCCTCGCCCGCCGCCGGCTGGCCGAGCTTGGCGAGAGCGTCGCGCAGGATCGCGACGTTCTTGCCGACCTTGTCGGGCTCGTCGCGATAGGTCTGCGCAACACCCTGCAAGACCTGGGCGAAACCCGGCCGGCCCCAGCGCGGCTCCGGCGGAAAATACGTGCCGCCCCAGAACGGCTCCCCGTCGGGCGACAGAAACATCGTGAGCGGCCAGCCGCCCTGCTCGCCGAGCAGGGCCAGCGCGTGCTGATAAATCGTATCGAGGTCGGGCCGTTCCTCGCGATCGACCTTGATATTGATATAGAGATCATTCATCAGTCCGGCGATGGCCGGGTTCTCGAAGCTCTCATGCGCCATCACATGGCACCAGTGACAGGCGGCATAGCCGACCGACAGGAGGATCGGCTTGTTGGCGGCCTTCGCGGCGGCGAGCGCCGCCTCACCCCAAGGCTGCCAATGCACCGGATTGTCCTTGTGCTGCAGCAGATAGGGGCTGGTTTCGTCGCCGAGTCGGTTGCGGTCCATGGCAACTCCTCCGTGGGGCCGGCGCGCAGCAGCGTTG
Organism: Allostellaceae bacterium; assembly: GCA_035550515.1. Taxonomy (GTDB): domain Bacteria; phylum Pseudomonadota; class Alphaproteobacteria; order ATCC43930; family CGMCC-115725; genus DATARH01. The sequence goes on along the minus strand of DASZOZ010000012.1, from coordinate 11,434 downwards.
CCCGAGTGAGGCTCGACGCGCTAGGGTTCACTTCGTATCTTAAACGCAGTTTGGCGGGTTGCGTCAGCCACGCCGCCGCCCAGAATGCCTCCTTGCAGTCCGGAGAACGATGAATGGCAGACGATCCGCGGCTTTTCTATGACCGGCACATTTTCATGTGCAACAACGTGCGGCCGGAAGGCCACCCGCGCGGCTGCTGCATGGCGCGCGCCGAGGCGGCCGGCGGTTTCGACAAGCTGCGCGGCTATGCGCGCGAGAAGGCCCGCCAGATGGGCATCACTAACGTGCGCTTCAACGCCGCCGGCTGTCTCGACCGCTGCGAGTACGGCCCGAACATGGTGATCTACCCCGAGGGCATTTGGTACACGTTCCAGTCGCAGGCCGATATCGACGAGATCCTCGAGACGCATCTGAAGAACGGCGGCCGCGTCGAGCGGCTGATGCTGCAGCCGGACCAGCTACCGCCGAAACACTGAACCCGCAGGCGACGCTGGTCCCGGTCGGCGATACGGTCTTTGCCCCGGCGACCGCGCCGGGGCGCGCCGCGATCGCCGTCGTCCGCGTCAGCGGGCCGCAGGCCGGTCCCGCGCTGCGCGCGCTGGGCGGGACCCTGCCGTCCCCCCGCCGCGCGCGTCATGCGCGGCTGCGCGACCCCGAAACCGGCACCGATATCGATGACGCGCTGGTGCTGTGGTTTCCGGCGCCGCGCAGCGCGACCGGCGAGGATGTGGCCGAGTTCCAGGTTCACGGCAGCCGCGCGGTGCTCGCGGCGCTAATGGCGGCGCTGGCGCGGCAGGGATTGCGCCTCGCGGAGCCGGGGGAATTTACCCGCCGCGCCTTCTTCAACGGCAAGCTCGACCTGCTGCAGGCCGAGGCGATCGCCGACCTGACCGCCGCCGAGACCGAGGCTCAGCGCCGCCAGGCGCTGCGCCAGTTAGCGGGCACGCTCGGCGAGGTCTATCGCGGCTGGTCGGCGCGGCTGCTGCGGCTGCTGGCGCATCTCGAAGCGGCGATCGATTTTCCCGACGAAGATTTGCCGCCCGAACTCGAGCGCCAAGTCGCCGATGAGACCACCGCGCTGGCGGCGGAGATCGCGGCGCATCTTGCCGACCAGCATCGCGGCGAACGGCTGCGCGACGGTATCGCGATCGCCATCGTCGGCCCACCCAACGCCGGGAAGTCGAGCTTGCTCAACTGCTTGGTCCGCCGCGAGGCGGCTATTACTTCACCGGTCGCCGGCACCACGCGCGACGTGATCGAGGTGGCGATCGACCTCGCCGGCTTTCCCGTCGTGCTCGCCGACACGGCCGGGCTGCGCGACAGCGCCGACGCGATCGAGCAGGAAGGCTTGCGCCGCGCGCTCGCCCGCGCCGGGACGGCCGAGCTGCGGCTGTTCGTGTTCGACGCCGGTCGGCCGGCGGATGCCGCCGGCGCGGCGGCTTGGCCCGCCGCGGATACGCTGCTTGTCGCCAACAAGATCGATCTCAGCGGCGATCGCGCCGCGTTGCCGCCGGGCGCCCTCCCCGTCTCGGCGCTGACCGGCGCCGGCGTTCCCGCCCTTGTCGACGCGCTCACCCGCCGCCTCAAAGCCGATTACGACCTGGCTGCGCCACTCCTCACCCGCGCCCACCACCGCGAGGCGCTGGAGACTGCATCCCAAGCGCTGCTGCGCTCGGTGACGGCATCGTTCCCCGAGCTGCGGGCCGAGGATTTGCGGCTCGCCTGGCGCAGCCTCGGGCGCATCACCGGCGCGGTCGATGTCGAAGACCTGCTCGATGTGATCTTCGCCGATTTCTGCATCGGCAAGTGATGTTTCACGTGAAACCTCGACACGCTGCGGCCCTCTCCCTACAGTCCGCCGCCATGGGTGAGGTCTGGGCGAAATACGATGTCATCGTGGTCGGCGGCGGACATGCCGGATGCGAGGCGGCCGCCGCCGCGGCACGGGTCGGCGCGCGCACCGCGCTGGTCACCCACCGCCGCGACACGATCGGCGAAATGTCGTGCAATCCGGCGATCGGCGGGCTCGCCAAGGGCCATCTGGTGCGCGAGATCGACGCGCTGGACGGCGTCATGGGCCGGGCGATCGACCGCGCCGGCATCCAGTTCCGCCTGCTGAACCGCAGCAAGGGGCCGGCGGTGCGCGGCCCGCGCGCCCAGGCCGACCGCAGGCTTTACCGCCGCGCCATGGCCGAACTGCTCGCCGAGCAGCCGGGTCTCGATATCGTCGAAGGCGCGGCCGAGGATCTGCTTTTCGATGCGCAGGGCCGGCTGACCGGGCTGATGCTGGAAGACGGGCGCGGCATCGCCGCCGGGCGCGTGGTGATCACCACCGGCACGTTTCTCGGCGGCCTGATCCATATCGGCGCGGAAAAGATACCGGCGGGCCGCGTCGGCGAGGCGCCGTCGCACGGGCTGTCGCGGAGGCTGCGGGGCGCCGGGTTTGTGCTTGGCCGGCTGAAGACCGGAACGCCGCCGCGGCTCGACGGCAAGACGATCGATTGGGCCGGGCTGGAGGTGCAGCAGGGCGACGACCCGCCGCTGCCGTTCTCGTTTCTCACCGCGCGGATCACCACGCCGCAAATTGCCTGCCATATCACCGAGACGACGCCGGCGACGCACGCGGTGATCCGCGACAATCTCGACCGCTCGCCGCTTTACGGCGGCGCGATCACCGGTGTCGGTCCGCGCTACTGTCCCTCGATCGAGGACAAGGTGGTGCGTTTCAGCGCGCGCGACCGGCACCAGATTTTCCTGGAACCCGAAGGGCTTGACGACGATACGATCTATCCCAACGGGGTGTCGACCTCGCTGCCGCGCGAGGTCCAGGCGGCGTTTATCGCAACGATCCCCGGTCTCGAACGCGCGGTGATGCGCCGCCCCGGCTATGCGATCGAATATGATTACGTCGATCCGCGCGAACTGCTGCCGAGCCTCGAAACCCGCCGCGTGCCGGGCCTCTATCTCGCCGGCCAGATCAACGGCACGACCGGCTACGAGGAGGCCGCGGCGCAAGGCATCGTCGCCGGCATCAATGCGGCACGGTCGGCCTCGGGCGCGGCGCCGCTGCTGTTCGACCGGGCGGACGCCTATATCGGCGTGCTGATCGACGATCTGGTGACGCGCGGGACCAGCGAGCCCTATCGCATGTTTACCTCGCGCGCCGAATACCGGTTGAGCCTGCGTGCCGACAATGCCGATCAGCGCCTGACGCCGATCGGCGAACGGGTCGGCGCGGTCGGCCGCGAGCGTGCGGCTTCCTTTGCCGCGAAACGGCGGGCGTTGGACGAGGCGCGGCTCCTAACGCGCGAGCTGTCGGCCAGCCCGTCGGCGCTGAAGCGGCACGGGCTGACCGTCAATGCCGACGGTGTGCCGCGCTCGGCGGCGGAGTTGCTGGCGCACCCGGATATCGACGTAGCGCGGTTGGCCCGTCTTTGGCCGGAGCTGGCGGCGCTGCCGCCGGCCATTGCCGAGCAGTTGGAGATCGACGCCCGTTACACGGGCTATCTCGACCGGCAGGAGCGCGACATCGCCGCCTTCCGCCGCGACGAGGCGCTGACGCTGCCCGAGGCGCTGGATTATGCGGCGATCGGCGGGCTCTCAACGGAAATCCGCGGCAAGCTGGCGGCGGCGCGGCCGGCAACGCTGGGTGCCGCCGCGCGCATCTCCGGCGTGACGCCGGCGGCACTGGTGGCGCTGCTGCGCCACGTCAAGCGGCGGCCGGAAGCGGCGTGAGCGGTGCGGCGTCGCTGGGGCCCGCGGGCTTCGCGGCGGCGACCGGTGTTTCACGTGAAACAATGGCCCGGCTCGAAGCCTATGCGGAGCTGCTGGTGACCTGGTCGAGCCGCATCAACCTGATCGCCCACTCGACGCTCGCCGATCTTTGGCGCCGGCATTTTCTCGATTCGGCGCAGCTGCAGCCGTTTATCCCCAAAGGCGCGACCAGCGTGATCGATTTGGGCAGCGGTGCGGGGTTTCCGGGGCTGGTCTTGGCGATCCTCGGCGCTGTCGGAGTCGAGCTGATCGAGGCCGACAGCCGCAAAGCCGCTTTTTTGCGCGAGGCGGCGCGAATCGCCGGCGCCGCGGTGACGGTCCGCGGCTGCCGTATCGAGGCGGTGCCGCCGCATCCGGCGGACGTCGTGACCGCGCGCGGCTGCGCCCCGCTCGACCGGCTTCTGCCGCTGGCCGGGCGGTTTATCGGGCCGCACACGACTTGTCTGTTGCTCAAGGGAGCGCGCGCCGCGGAAGAATTGACCGCCGCGCGCAAAGCCTGGACAATGCGCGCCTCGCTACACCCGAGCCGCGCCGATCCGGCCGGCAGCATCGTCCTCTTGCAACAGGTGGCCCGTGAGCCTCGTCGAACCTGAGCCCGCGACGGCGGCGCCGGGCGGACCCGCGCGGATCGTCGCCGTCGCCAACCAGAAAGGCGGGGTTGGCAAGACCACCACCGCCGTCAACCTCGCCGCCGCCTTCGCGCAGCGCGGCCGGCGGGTGCTGGTGATCGACCTGGACCCGCAAGCCAATGCCACCACCGGGCTGGGGTTGGACGAAAACCAGCCGGCAACGAGTTATGAGCTGCTGCTCGGCGGCCTCGCGCTGGATGAGGCGGTACAGGAAAGCGCGGTCGCGGGCCTGTCGGTGCTGCCGGCGTCGGCCAATCTGGCGGCGGCGGAGATCGAGCTGGGCGGCGAGGCGCGCCGCGAATTCCTGCTGGCGCGGGCGCTGCACGGCCGCATCGGCGGCTATGACGATGTGCTGATCGACTGTCCGCCGTCGCTCAACCTGCTGACGATCAACGCGCTGACCGCCGCTAATGGCGTGCTGGTGCCGCTGCAGTGCGAATTCTATGCCCTGGCGGGCCTCGCGCAGCTGATGGGGACGATCGACCGCGTCCGGCGCGGCCTCAACCCGCGCCTGGCGCTGCAAGGCGTGGTGTTGACGATGTACGACCGGCGCAACAATCTCTGCGAGCTGGTTGCCGCCGATGTGCGCGGCCATTTTGCCGACAAGGTGTACAAGACGATGATTCCCCGCAATATCCGCGTGTCGGAGGCACCCTCGCACGGCTTGCCGGTGCTGGTCTACGACCAGCGCTGCGCCGGGGCGCAGGCTTATGTCAGTCTTGCGGCGGAGATGCTCGGCGCATGAATACCAGCGCGAAACGGCAACCGCTGGGCCGCGGGCTTGCGGCGCTGTTCGGCGAGACGGCGGCCGGCCCGGCGGCGGAAACCGGCGCGGTGCGCGAGGTGGCCATCGAGCTGATCCGGCCGGGCGCATTCCAGCCGCGCCGCCACTTCGCCGAGGAGGAGTTGGCGGCGCTCGCGCAGTCGGTGCGCGAGAAGGGGGTGCTGCAGCCGCTTCTGGTGCGGCCGGTCGACAGCGAGCCGGGCGCGTTCGAGCTGGTTGCCGGCGAGCGCCGCTGGCGCGCGGCGCAGCGCGCCGGCCTGCACCAGGTGCCGGTGCTGGTCCGCGCGCTCGACGACGCGGAGGCGCTGGAGATCGCTCTGATCGAGAACTTGCAGCGCGAAGATTTGACCGTTCTCGAAGAAGCGCATGCCTATCGCCGGCTGATGGATGAATTCGGCCGCACGCAGGCCGATGTCGCCGAGGCGCTCGGCAAGAGCCGCAGCCATGTCGCCAACATGCTGCGCTTGCTGGGGCTCCCGGAGGTCGTGCGGCGGCGGCTGGAGGAGGGGGCGCTCACCGCCGGGCATGCGCGCGCGCTGTTGATGGCGGAGGACCCGGCGACGCTGGCCGCGGAGATCATCCGCCGCGGGCTCAATGTGCGGGTGACCGAGCAACTGGTCAAACGCCGTGCCGCGCTGCGGCGCCAGGGCGGGCGCCAGGCGCGCGATGCCGACATCGCGGCGCTGGAAGGCGACTTGACGCGGACACTGGGCCTGCGGGTGACGATCGCCGGCAAGGCGCGCGGCGGCGCGCTGACGCTGCATTACGCCAGCCTCGATCAGCTCGACCGGTTGCTGAGCTTGTTGCGCGCCGGCTGACTTTCGGCCGCCTGGGCCATCGCGAACATGGCGGCGCGGCAGATGGTCTCCGGCGGCATGCCGGTCGTCTTGATGCGCGCCTCGGCGGCGGCCAACGCGTCGATCTGGCGGCGCAGCGCCGGCTCGCGCCATAACAGCAATTGGCGCCGGAAACTGTCCTGCAGTTTGAAGAAGATCGGCGGCCGGGCGCCGCGCAGCACATTGTCGAGCGACTCGCCGGCGGCGAGCCTGGCGGCGAGCATGTGAAGCCGCTGGCCGTGGCGCAGCGCCGCGCGGATCACGGTGACCGCGGACTCGCCTTCCTGGAAGACGCGCGCCAAAGCGCGGTCGAGCGCGGCCGCATCGCCTTCGGCGGCGGCCAGCACCGCGTCGTCCAGCGACAGCGCGGCGCTGTCGGCGATCGCCAGGCGGGCGTCGTCCAACTCGACGCGGCTGCCGTCACCGGCGTAAAGCGCCAGCTTTTCGAGCTCGGCACGGGTCAGCAGCCGGTCGCCACCGAGATGTTCGACAAGAAAATCAACCGCATCGAGGCTCGCCTCGACGCGATGCGCCGCCAGGCTGTCGCGGATCACCCCGGCGAGGTCGCGCGCCGTGTCGGGATAGCAGCCGATCGCAACGCCGGCCGCAGCATCCTCGAACGTCCGGCGCAACGCGGCGCGCGCCGGCAGGTCGCCAGCCTCGGCGACGACCAGCCCTTCGCCCGGCGGGTCGGCGAGAAAACGCGCAAAGACGGCGCTTTGCGCATCGGCGATCTCGCGCACGCGGACCAGGCGCTGCCCGCCCATCAGGCTGATCTGCGCGGCCTCATCGTATAGCCGGGCCGGGTCCTGCGCGAGGACGGCGCCGGTCAGGTCGGCGACGCGGAACGGATCGCGCAGGTCGGGCGATACCAGCCGGCCGAGCGCGTCGGCGCGCTCACGGACCAGCCCGGCATCGGGGCCGTAAAACAGCACGGCGCGAACCCCGGGGTCGGGGCGGCGGAGAAACGCCTCGACCCGGCCGGCCGGCAGCTTCACGACGCGACCGGTTCCTTGCCCTCCATGAAGAGGGTCAAGCGCGCGACGATCTCGCGGCGAATTTCCTCGATGTCGCGCCGCGCCGCATCGTCTTGCGCGACGACGGTGCTGTAGCCGTTGGCCTGGATGTCGAACGCGTCGCTCGAATGGACAAACCCGGTCTGCACGGTCTTGTTGGTCGCGAGGTCGGTCAGCGAATATCGCGCGGTGATATGGACTTCACCGCGTGTCCCCAACCCTTGCGACTGAATGCCGGTGCTGTAGAGCGACGTTTCCAGCGATACGGTGAGCCGATAGCGCTGTTTGACCGGAGCGCCGGTCGGGTTGAAGGCGTTGCGCAGCCCCATTTCGAGCTGCTGACCCGTACGTTCGGGGATCGGGTTGACGCTGATCGCTTGCAGCGCCGCCGTGGCGGGCCGGTCTTCGCGGTTGGCGTAGACCGGCTCCCAGCCGCAGCCCGCGATCCACGGCGCCAACGCCAACACCGTGGCGGCGGCGAGGAGACGGCAGCGGCCGGCCGCCATCAGGCGACCACGCTGACGATACGGTTGGGGACGACGACAACCTTGCGCGGGACCTTGCCTTCGAGCAGGCGGGTCACCTGCGGCAGCGCCAGCGCCGCTTCTTCGACCTCGCTCGCCGCGGCGTCGCGCGGCAGGTCGAGTGTCGCGCGCAGCCTGCCGTTGACCTGGACGGCGATCGTCACCTGCTCGTCGCGCGCCAGCGCCGCATCGGCGACGGGCCAGGCGGCATCGGCCAGCATCTCGGCGTGGCCCAGCTCATGCCACATCTCCTCGGCAAGGTGCGGCATCATCGGGCCGAGCAGCCGGGTCACGGTCTCCAGCCCCTCGCGCAGCACGGGACCCGCCGCAGCCGGATCGCTCGGGTCGAGGTCTTCGAGCGCGTTGCTCAGCTCGCGGATACGGGCGACCGCGCGGTTGAAGCGGAACTTGTCGATGTCGTCGGTCACCGCGGCGATCGTCTTGTGAGTCGTGCGGCGGAGCGCGGCGAGGGCCGGCGGCAGAGAGGCGGGGATCGCCGCGCCGGGCGGCGGCAGCGGCACCGGCGGCTCGGAAACCATGCGCCACAAGCGGTTGACATAGCGCCAGGCGCCTTCGATGCCGGTATCGGTCCATTCGAGATCGCGCTCGGGCGGGCTGTCGGAAAGCAGGTAAAGCCGCGCCGTATCGGCGCCGTAAGTATCGACGATGGTGTCGAGCCCGACGACGTTCTTCTTGGATTTGCTCATTTTTTCCAGCCGGCCGGCGACCACCGGGCGGCTGTCGGCATCGAGCAGGCGACCTGCCGGGTCGGTTTGCACCTCTTCGGGGAACAGCCACTCGCCCTCGGCGTTCTGGTAGGTCTGGTGACAGACCATCCCCTGGGTGAACAGCCCGGCAAACGGCTCGTCGAGCCGTAAATAGCCGCATTCACTGAGCGCCCGCATAAAGAAGCGCGAATAGAGCAAATGCAGCACCGCATGCTCGACGCCGCCGATATACTGGTCGACCGGCATCCAATAATCCGCCGCCGCACGCTCGAACGCGACCGGCGCGCGCGCCGAGCAGAAACGCAAGAAATACCAGGACGATTCAAAGAAGGTGTCGAACGTATCGGTCTCGCGCACCGCCGGCTTTCGGCAATTGGGGCAGGCGACATGCTTCCAGGTCGGGTGTCGGTCGAGCGGGTTGCCCGGCGCGGCGAAATCGACATCCTCGGGCAGGCGCACCGGGAGGTCCGCCTCCGGCACCGGCACGATGCCGCAATCGGCGCAGTGGATCACCGGGATCGGACAGCCCCAGTAACGCTGCCGCGACACGCCCCAGTCGCGCAGCCGGTAGGCGATGGTGCGCTCGCCGGCGCCGCTCGCTTCGAGCCGCTCGCCGACCGCCCGCTTGGCGTCGGTTACGGACATCCCGTTGAGAAAGCTCGAATTGAAAATCGTGCCGTCCTCGACATAGGCGGTGTCGCCGATGGCGAAACTGGCGGGGTCGGTTTTGGGCGGCAGCACCACCGGGATCACCGGCAGCCCGTATTTGCGCGCAAAATCGAGGTCACGCTGGTCGTGGCCGGGGCAGCCGAAGATCGCGCCGGTGCCGTATTCCATCAGCACGAAATTGGCCACATACACCGGTACCCGCCGCTCTTTGTCGAGCGGGTGGACGGCGTCGATGCCGGTGCGGAAACCGCGCTTCTCCGCGGTCTCGATCGCCTCTTCGCTGGTGCCGATGCGGTCGCACTCGGCGATGAATTCGGCCAGCGCCGGGTTGTCCGCCGCCAGCTTTTCGCTGAACGGGTGGTGCGGCGACAGCGCGATGAAGGAAGCGCCGTACAGCGTATCCGGGCGAGTGGTAAAGACCTCGATCGTCGTCCGGCCGTCGCTCAGCGGCCAGCGCACGCGCGCCCCCTCTGAGCGGCCGATCCAGTGCTCCTGCATCAGCCGCACCCGCTCGGGCCAGCGGTCGAGCTTTTCCAGCGCCGACAACAGGTCGTCGCTGTAGCGGGTGATGCGCAGGAACCACTGCGACAGCAGGCGCTTTTCGACCAGCGCACCGGTGCGCCAGCCGCGGCCCTCGATCACCTGCTCGTTGGCCAGCACGGTATGGTCGACCGGGTCCCAATTGACCCAGGATTCCTTGCGATAGGCCAAATCCTTCGCGAGGAAATCGAGAAACATCTTCTGTTCGTGGCGGTAATACGCCGGATGGCAGGTCGCGATCTCGCGCGCCCAGTCATAGGCAAAGCCCATACGCTGCAGTTGGCCGCGCATGGTGGCGATGTTCTCGGCGGTCCACACCGCCGGATGGATGCCGCCGGCGATCGCCGCGTTCTCGGCCGGCAGGCCGAACGCGTCCCAGCCCATCGGGTGCAGCACGTTGTAGCCGCACGCCCGGCGGTAGCGCGCGACGAGGTCCCCCATCGTGTAATTGCGGACATGCCCGACATGCAGCTTGCCGGACGGGTAGGGGAACATCTCGAGGACGTAGTATTTCGGCCGCGCCGGGTCGTGCCGCGCCGCGAAGGTGGCGCCGTCACGCCAGCGCTGCTGCCACTTCGCCTCGCTCTCTCGGAAATTGTACCGCGACATTTGCTGTCCTGCGGCGGGCTGCCCCGCCTGCCTCTATTGTTGTAGGCGTATACGCGCGATATGGATTTGCCGCGCCTGTTCGAGAATATCGTTCTCGAGATTATTCGCGACGTCGGCGGCGACCGTCGAATCCTCCCACTGGCCCTGGGCCGAGCGGGTTTGCCGCTCGACGGTGACGACGATCGAATCCGAGCGCAGCGCCCGTGCCTTGATAAAGGCGGTGACGCGCAGGCGCTCGTTGGGCTTGCCCTTCGGCGAATACCATTTGGTGACGACCAGACCCGCCATCGGATCGAGCGAGTCGAAATCGGCGAAATTGAGCGTGTCGAGCGTCGCCTGGTACAGCACCGGGCTGACGCCGGGGCCGGTCTCCGGCCCGGGGATCTTGTCCGGCTTCTTGGCGATGCCGACCAGTTGCCAAATCGTCGTCTCGGTATCCATCCCACCATCGGGATTGGCCGAGGCTTCCTGCTGCGCCGGTTGCGGCAACTGGGCGACGACGGCGTCCGGCTGCGTCGTCTTTGTCGCGGTGCACCCCGCAAGCGTCAACGAAAGGCTTGCGGCGGCGATGGCGAGCGCGCGGTAATAGGGGGCCGGCATCAACACGATCCTGTACGGCACGGCACGGTAGTGCGCGTATTTGCCAGGAATGGAGCCGTTATGGAAGAGGTGATCGCCGCCAACCTGGCGGCTGTCCGCGGGCGGATCGAGGCGGCGGCACGGGGTGCCGGGCGGCCTGCTGGGGCCGTGACGCTGGTTGCGGTGAGCAAGACTAAGCCGGCCGGCGACGTGCGCGCCGCGCTGATCGCCGGGCAGCGGGTGTTCGGCGAGAACCGCGTCCAGGAGGCGCTCGAAAAGTTTCCTGCCTTGCGTCGCGAATTCCCCGATCTGGTGCTGCACCTGATCGGTCCGCTGCAGACCAACAAGGTCAAGGACGCGGTCGCGCATTTCGATGTGATCGAGACGGTCGACCGGCCGCGCCTCGCCGAGGCGCTGGCGCGGGAGATGGCGCAGAGCGGCCGCCGGCCGCCCTGCCTGATCGAGGTCAATACCGGCGAGGAACCGCAGAAGGCGGGTGTGCTGCCCGCGGCCGCCGATGCGTTCATCGACGACTGCCGCAACCGGCTCGGCCTGCCGATCGAGGGCTTGATGTGCGTCCCGCCGCACGATGAGGAGCCGTCGCCGCATTTCGCCCTGCTGCGCGAGATCGCCCGCCGCCACGACCTCAAGGTGCTCAGCATGGGGATGAGCGCCGATTTCGAGACCGCGATCCGCTTCGGCGCGACGCATGTCCGCGTCGGCACCGCCATCTTCGGCGCTCGCGG
>DASZOZ010000011.1:0-14826 GCA_035550515.1 Allostellaceae bacterium | reverse complement strand
GAGAGCGAGGCGCAGGCCGCGCTCGCCCGCCTCGCGCAGGAGGGTGAGTCGCGGCGTCGCCGCATCGCCGCCATCGCCGGCGAAAGCCAGTCCTGGCGGCAGCGGCGTGAGCGCGCGCTGGCGCAGCGCCAGGCGCTCGGTGAGCGGCAGTCGGCGCTGGCGGTCGAGATCGCGGCGCTCGACGCGCGCCCCGCGGCGATCGCCGCGGAGACCGAAGCGCTGGCCGGGCGGATCGCCGAGGCGACCGCCGTGCATCGCGCCGCCGGCGACGCGCTGGCGCTCGCCGAGACGCGGTTGCGCGCGGCCGGCGACGCCGCGCGCCAGGCGGAACAGATGCTGGCCGGCGCGCGCGAGGAACGCGTCCGCTGCGAGGTCCGCCGCGAGGCGGCGACCACCGCGCTGGCGCGGCTGCGCGACGACATCCGCGATCGGCTGGAAATGCCGCCGGAGGCGCTCGGCGCGCTCGTCGACGGCGAAGAAGACGCCGGCGACCCGGCGCAGCTCGATGCCCGGCTCGACCGGCTGACGCGCGAGCGCGAGGCGATCGGCCCGGTCAACCTCGTCGCCGAGCGCGAAGCGGCAGACGTCGAGGCGCGGGTCGCCGGGCTGCAGCACGAGCGTGAGGAGCTCACCGAGGCGATCACCCGCCTGCGCCGCGGCATCGCGACGCTCGACCAGGAAAGCCGCAAGCGGTTGGAAGCGGCCTTCGCCACGCTGAACGGGCATTTCGCCATGCTGTTCGAGCGCCTGTTCGGCGGCGGACGCGCGCATCTCGCGCTGACCGACGCCGACGATCCGCTCGAGGCCGGGTTGGAGATCATGGCGAGCCCGCCGGGGAAGCGCCTGCAAGCGTTGTCGCTGCTGTCCGGCGGCGAGCAGGCGCTGACCGCGATCGCGCTGATCTTCGCGGTGTTCCTCACCAATCCCGCGCCGATCTGCGTGCTCGACGAGGTCGATGCGCCGCTCGACGACGCCAATGTCGACCGCTTCTGCCAGCTGGTTGCCGAAACCGCCGATGCGACCGGCACCAAATTCCTGCTGATCACCCACCACCGCATCACCATGGCGCATATGGACCGGCTGTTCGGCGTGACCATGCCGGAGCGCGGCGTCTCCCAGCTCGTCTCGGTCGATCTCGCCCGCGCCGCCGCGATGCGCGAACCGGCCTACGCCGCGCAGTAGAATCACCCCGCCCCGACCTCCCCCGCCGGCGGGGAGGGGGTGGCAGCCGCCAGTCACAAACGCGCTCCCTCCCCCGCTGGCGGGGAAGGGTCGGGGCGAGGGTAGGGCATGGCTGCCAATCGGATTGATAACGCATTGATTCCAGGGTCTAATTTACTAACGCATCGCCTCCTCCGATCGCTTGACACGATGGCGCGCGCTCACTACTGTGCGCGCCGTTTCGGCCGGCAGCAGTCGGGCCGGCGTGCTGTTGGCTGGGCGCGGATCGATGAGCGATGACCAGTCGTCCGAGGCGCTGGCGCGGTTAGCCGAACGGCTGGGCAAGGCGCGGGCGCAAGGTGGCGACAAACCGGCTGGCGGCGACGGCGACAATGCCGGGCAGCAGCAGGCTCTCGGGATCGGCTTCCGCATCGGGATCGAGTTCGTGGTCGCGATCATCGTCGCGACCGGGTTGGGTTGGGTATTCGATCGCGCGCTGGGCACCAAGCCCTTCGCGGTGATCGTGATGTTTTTTCTCGGGGTCGCGACCGGCATGCTGAACGTCTACCGCGCGATCACCGGACAGGGCGCGGCGGTCGGCTTCCGGCGCACCAAAGGGGACGGGAAAGCCAAAGGGGATAGGAAAGACTGACGTGGCTCTGGAGCTGCACCCGCTCGAACAGTTCAAGATCGAACCGCTGATCCCGATCCATATCGGCGGGCTCGACGTGTCGTACACCAACTCGGCCCTGTTCATGACGATCGCGGTGGTGCTGATCACCGCGCTCCTGGTGCTGGGCACGAAGCGCGGCGCGCTCGTCCCGGGACGATGGCAGTCGGTCGCGGAGATGAGCTACGAGTTCGTCGCCGATATGGTCGAGACCAACGCCGGACACGGCGCCGAGCCGTATTTCCCGTTCGTCTTCACGTTGTTCATGTTCGTCCTGTTCGCCAACTTCCTCGGCCTGATCCCGTACAGCTTTACCGTCACCAGCCACATCATCGTGACCTTCGCGCTGGCGGCGGTGGTGTTCATCGGCGTGACGATCATCGGCTTTGCCAAGCACGGCGCGCATTTCCTGCGGCTGTTCGTGCCCGAGGGCGTGCCGATCGTGCTGCTGCTCCTGCTGGTGCCGATCGAGCTGCTGTCCTATTTCATCCGCCCGTTCACGCTGTCGATCCGGCTGTTCGCCAACATGCTGGCCGGGCATACGATGCTGGCGATCTTTGGCGGGTTCGCGGCCAGCGTCGGGCTGCTGGCGATCTTCCCGGTCGCGCTCGACGTGGCGATCCTCGCGCTCGAAGTGCTGGTCGCGGCGCTGCAGGCCTATGTCTTCGCGATCCTGACCTGCCTGTACCTGCGCGACGCGCTTCACCTTCACTAACCACGCAACCTAAGCACCTAGGGGACAATCATGGATCTCGCTTCCGCAAAGATGATCGGCGCCGGCCTGGCCTGCATCGCGCTGGTCGGTGCCGGCGTCGGCATCGGCAACGTGTTCTCGTCGCTGATCAGCGCCGTCGCGCGCAACCCGGCCGCCCAGCCGCAGGTGCAGCCGTTCGCGTTCCTCGGTTTCGCCCTGGCCGAGGCGACGGGCCTGTTCGGCCTGGCGATCGCCTTCCTGATCCTGTTCGTGTTCTAGGCGAGCCGAGCCGGCCGCATGCCGCAGCTCGATTATCATACCTTCGCGCCGCAGGTCGTCTGGCTAGCGATCTCGTTCATCGTCCTCTATGTGCTGATGACCGCGATCGCACTGCCGAAAGTCAAGGCCGCGATCGAAGGCCGCCGCCATCACCTCGACGGCGACCTCAACCGCGCCGCCGCGCTCAAGGAAGAGGCGGAGGCGACGCTCGCCGCCTATCAGAGGGCGCTCGCCGACGCGCGCGCCGCGGCACAGGAAACCTTGCGGCAGACCAGCGAGAAGCTGGCCGCCGACGCCGCCGAGCGGCAACGCCAGCTCTCGGCCACGCTCGCCGAGCAGATCGCCGCCGCCGAGACGCGGATCGCCGCCGGCAAGGAGCAGGCGCTCGGCGAAATTCGCGGGATTGCCGCCGAGGTCGGCAGCGCCGTCGTCGAAAAGTTGACCGGCGCGGCGCCCAACCCCTTGGCGATGACCAACGCGGTCGGGCACGCCCTGAACGGCCGGGCGAACTGACGGAGCCCGCGTGATGGAACTCATTCACGACGCCGAATTCTGGGTGCTCGTCGCCGCGGTGATCTTTGTCGCCGCGGTGTTCAAGCCGATCAGCCGCACCCTGACCGGCGGACTCGACGCCCACGCCGCCCGCATCCGCGGCGAGCTCGATGAAGCGCGCCGCCTGCGCGAGGAGGCCGAGCGGCTGGTCGCCGACTACAAGGCGCGGCAGCAGGCGGCAGGGTCGGAGGCCGCGGCCACCGTCGCGCATGCGAAAGCCGAAGCCGAGCGGATCGCGGCGCAGTCGGCGCGCGACCTCGAACTGGCGCTCGAGCGGCGCCAGCGCATGGCCGAGGACCGCATCGCCCAGGCCGAGGCGAAGGCGCTCGGCGAGGTCCGCGCGGTCGCCATCGACGTGGCCATCGCCGCGGCGCGCGAGGTGATCACCGCGCAGATCGACGCGCATCGCGGCAACGCGCTGATCGACGAAGCCATCGTCGCCTTGCCGCAGCGGCTGCGGGCTTAACCGCTTTAATTCGCTATCGCCGGGCCGGGTCGAGCCCGGCCATGAGGCTGGGTCCGCGTGCTAGCTGCGCTCTTTGAACGCGTTCGCGATGCTCGTCAGCAACTCTTCCGGGGTGATCGGCTTCAGCAGGACGTCGTAGCGGCTCATGTCGAGCGCCGGATCGTTCAGCACAAAGGCGTAGCCGGTCATGATGATGGCCGCGACGCCCTTGGCCTGTGCGAGCCGGGCGAGTACAAAGCCGCTGCCGTCGGCCAGCCGCGCATCGGCGACGACAAGGTCGTAAGCGGCTTGCTCGAGGCGCAAGCATCCATCCACCAGCGTCTCGCCGACATCGACTTCATAATCCGCATCCAGCAGCACATGCTCGACGAGCAGGCGCAGTTCAGGGTCATCCTCGACCAGCAGGATGCGGCGCATGATGAGAAACCGGGCTGAGAGATCGTGTTGTGTCCGTCGGCGAACACTGGTTTTCGCGCTGCGTTCCACGCCTCGGCGGAAATTCTCGCGCGGCGCGACGACCGGCCGCTTTTCTACCTTTCGGCTAAGGATTATGAAGGACGGCCCGTGTTGACTTAGCACCCAACGCCCCAAGGATGATCGGTAGACCCCCGTGGCTCGCCCCCTTCGATCGATCGGATTGGCCCTCGCAATCGTGCTGGCCGCCGCGCTGCCGCTGGCCCGGCCGGCGACGGCGACGACCGCGGTGGTGCTCAACTCCGACGATGATTCGCTGAGCGTCATCGACAGCGACAGCTACAAGGAAATCTCCCGCACGCATATCGGCCGGGGACCGCACCACCTGATCCAGACGCCCGACGGCCGCACGCTGATCATCGCGATGTCGGGCAGCAACGAGCTGGTGATGATCGATCGCGCGACCGGTGTCGAAAAGCAGCGGGTCACCGCCAGCGACCCCTACCAGATCGGCTTCAGCCCGGACGGAAAATACTTTGTCGCCGCATCGATCCGGCTCGATCGCATCGACATCTACGACGGCAGCACGTTCCAGCTGCTGCACCGCCTGCCGGCCGCCACGATGCCGAGCCACATCGCCTTCTCGCACGACAGCAAGACCGTTTTCGTGACGCTGCAGGGCACCAGCGGGCTGATCTCGATCGATCTGGCGTCGGGCAGGGTCAACTGGACCGCACCGGTCGGGCGCCAACCGGCCGGGATCATCACCCGGTCGAACGGGAACCTGCTGGTCGGGATCATGGGGTCGGACCACATCACCGAAGTCGATCCCGCCAATGGCGGCGTCATCCGCAAGATCCAGACCGGCAACGGCGCGCATAATTTCCTCCCCAGCGCCGACGGCAAGACGCTGTATGTGACCAATCGCGTCGCCGGCACGATATCCGTGCTCAACGCCGACACGCTGGCGGTCGCGGGCACGCTGCAAGCCCCCGGCGGGCCGGACGACATGGCGCTATCCCCGGACGGGCACGAGCTGTGGGTCACCGGCCGCTGGCACGCCTGGGTCGACGTCATCGAGCTGGCGTCGGGCGCGCTGAAGACCAGCGTGCCGGTGGGGCGCTCGCCGCACGGGATCTTCGTGTACTAGCGGGTCCGGAGCCGACGATGTTCGACGCGGTCGAGCGCATGATCGAGCAGGTCCAAGGCACGATCTTCGAGACCGCGATCCAGCCTGCGCTGTTCCATCTCGGGCTGATGGACTGGTCGGAGGACGTCTTCGACGGCGTCGAATTCGCGCTGTACGGCGCGCTGGCGGTGGTGCTGGCCTACATCCTTTGCCGCCCGCTCGAATTGTGGCGCCCGGTCGAGCGTCGGGACGAGGCGTGGGGCGACCGGCGGGCCGTCCGCACCGACATCATCTACACGCTGGTGCACCGGCTCGGGGTCGTGCCGGCGATCCTCTTTCTGGTGCTGGCGCCGATCGGCGTCGCGATCGACTCGTACTCGCGGTTTGCCGGCTACATCCCGCCGGAGCTCGAGCAGCTCTGGCACCCGCTGTTCAACCATCCGCTGGCGACGTTTCTCGCCTACATGGTGGTGCTCGATTTCGGCGAATACTGGCGCCACCGGCTGCAGCATCGGCTGGCTTGGTGGTGGGCGCTGCACAGCCTGCACCATGACCAGCGCCAGATGACCCTGTGGAGCGACGACCGCAACCACATCCTGGACGATATGCTGGCCTTGGCCTGGAGCGGCACGCTGGCGATGCTGATCGGCGTGCCGCCGGGCGAGTACCCGCTGATGCTGATCGGCTTCCGCCTGATCGAAAGCCTGTCCCACACCAATGTCCGGCTGGGGTTCGGACGGGTCGGTTCGCTGATCCTGGTCGGCCCGCATTATCACCGCGTGCATCACGCGATCGAGCACGCCACAGCGCCGTTCGACCGGGCGCGCGGGTGCAATTTCGCCATCATCTTCCCGGTCTGGGATGTGATCTTCCGTACCTGGCGGCCCTATGCCGGTTATCCGCAGACCGGCGTCGCCGCGCTGGGCGGTACCGCGGTGCGCTGCGGCTATCTGCGCCACCAGTGGGAAGGGTTCCGCCGCCTGGCGGCGGCGCTCGTCCATTTCGTCGACCGCCGCCGCCCCGGCTTTGTCGCGGCATTCCGCGCGGAGTAGCTACCGCGCCGCGGCGGCCTGGAAGCGGCCCTTCCAGGCGCCGCCGCGGCCGCGCCAGAACTGCACCGCCGAGGCCACGGTCGCCGCCATGTAGAACGCGGCAATCGCCGGCAGCAGCAGGGCGATCGGCCGGGGACAGCGATAGTGCCGAAGCATCGGCATGAACGCGGCGGCCATCGCCAGCCACGCCGCGCCCCCCAGCGCCATTGCCGGCACGCTGCCCGACGCCAGCACCAGCAGCGGCGGCGCCAGATAGGTGACCGCCATCCCCACGGTCAACGCCGCCAGGAGCCCCGCCGAGTAGTTGAGCTGGGCAAAGGCGCAGCGGCTGATCATGTCCCACAGGGCGCGCCAGGACTCGTAGGGCCGCACGCTGCGGGTGTCGTCGGCGATGCCGAGCCATACCCGCCCCACCGTCTTGACGCGGCGCGCCAAGGCGCAATCGTCGATGATTTCCTCGCGGATGCTGTCGATGCCGCCGATTTGCCGCAGCATCCTGGTACGCAACAACATGCAGCCGCCCGCGGCAGCGGCGACCGGCCGCGCGGCGTCGGCGACCCAGCGGGGCGGGTATAGCTTGAAGAAAAAGAACACAAAGGCGGGGACGAGCAGCCGCTCCCGCACGCCGCGGCAATGCAGCCGCACCATCAGTGAAACCAGGTCGTAGCCGCCGGTCTCGGCGCGCGCGATCAGCCGCCGCAGATTGTCGCGCGCATGGACGATATCGGCGTCGGTCAGCAGCAGATAATCGGGGTTCTTCGCAGTCGCGATCGCGGTCCCTTGGCGAACCGCCCACAGCTTCCCGGTCCAGCCGCGCGGCATCTGCGCCGCGCGGACCACGGTAACACGCTCGGCGGCACCCGCCGCGCGGGCCGCGGCCCGCACCGCCTCGGCGGTGCCGTCGCTGCTGTGATCGTCGACGACGACGAGGTCGAGCCGCCCGGCATGGTCCTGTGCGAGCAGCGACGCGACCGCATCGCCGATCACCGCCGCCTCGTCGCGTGCCGGAATGACCGCGACGACCGATCGGGACGACACCGGCAATCCCGCCGATTCGCCCCGCCCATGCGGTTCGGGGCGCCAGAACGCGCCGCGGAACAGCAGCAGATAGACCCAGGCCGCGGCAGAGATCACGCCGACGATGATGACGGCTGGCTCGACCATGCTGCGCTTGACGTTCTGACAATCCCGGCTACTGGCTAGCGCCGGCCCCGACGCCGGTCAAGGGGGACGCAAAACCGTTGAACACCGTCAGAAATGCGCCTTCTGCTCGTCGAACGGCGCATGACCGGCATCACCGAGAACGACCGGCCGCGCAACGACAGCAGCGAAACGGGCTCAGCGGCGGAGACTCAGATAAACACCCCGGCCATGCCGCCGGCGGGATAGCGGGTGCCGGCAGCGGCGCCGACCGGGACCACCTCGGCGATCGCGTCGAGCTCGGCCTGGCTCAGCGTGATATCCATCGCGCCGAGGTTTTCCCTGAGCCGGTCGAGCGACTTGGTGCCGGGGATCGGGATCACGTCCTCGCCCTGCGCCAACAGCCATGCCAGGCAGAGCTGCGCGACCGTGCAGCGCTTGTCGGCGGCGATCGCCTCGACGCCTTCCACCAGCGCCCGGTTCTTGGCGAAATTGTCGCCGGTAAAGCGCGGATGGCGGCCGCGCGTGTCGCCGGGCGCCAGGTTGTTGAGGTCGGGCACCACCCCCGCCAGGAGGCTGCGGCCCAGCGGCGCGTAGGCAATGAAGGAAATGCCGAGGTCGCGCGTCACCTTGCGCGTCGCGATGCCGATCTCGGGATAGAGCAGCGAGTATTCGCTCTGCACGGCGGCGATCGGGTGCACCTTGTGCGCCGCGACGATGCGCTCGGGTTTCGCCTCGCACAGGCCGAGCTGCCTGACCTTGCCCTGCTCGACCAGCCGGGCCATCGCGCCGACCGTGTCCTCGACCGGCACGTTGGGATCGACCCGGTGCTGGAAATACACGTCGATGCAATCGGTCTGCAGCCGTTTGAGGCTCGCCTCGCATGCCTGCATCACGTATTCGGGCCGGCCGTCGACGCCGTTCTGCCCGCCGGGGTTCTGCGTCTGGCCGAATTTCGACGCCAGCACGACCTTGTCGCGCCGTCCCTTGAGCGCCCGGCCGAGCAGCGACTCGTTCTGGCCCCAGCCGTACATGTCCGAACTGTCGAGAAAATCGGCCCCGAGATCGACCGCCTGCTGGATAAAGCGCTCGCCGGCCGCCTCGTCGCTCGGGCCGTAGACGCCGGACAGCGACATGCAGCCCAGCCCGATCGCCGTGACCTCCGGCCCGTTCCTGCCGACCCTTCTTTTCTGCAACGCCATCAAAGCCTCCGTTGTGTTGCGCGCAGCATAGCGGCTGCCCCTAACTGCCGCGAGTTTTTGTGACAAACCAACTGGCGTACCCTTGGGGGCGCGCTATGATCCCGCGACAAGCTTCGGATCGAGGAGGAAACGATGGCGGGTCAGACGCATGTGTATGCCGGCATCGCCGGCACGGTCGGGATGGACCATTCCGGGCACCCGCTGGCGGGCATCTTCCGTCAGTCGCCGGGCGACAAGGGCTGGGAGCATCTGAAGGGCGGCTTGCCGGCGGACGCCGAAGTTCACGCCATCACCGTGCACCCGACCGATCACGACACGATCTTTGTCGGCAGCACCAAGGGCATCTATCGCAGCCGCAACCGCGGCGGCAAGTTCGAGAAGATGTCGGTGCCGGGCGGCGACCCCGACATCTGGTCGATCCTCGTCCATCCGAAGGACCCCAACCGGCTCTATGCCGGCGCGACCCCGGTCGACGTGTATCGCAGCGACGACGGCGGCGACAACTGGAAGAAGCTGGCGCATCCGCCGCTGCCGGACCGGGTGATCATGGCCTTTGCCTGCCGGGTCATGCGGCTCGATGTCGACCCGAACTCGCCGGACGATGTCTACGCCACGCTGGAAGCCAACGGCGCGATGCGCAGCCGCAACGCCGGCGAAAGCTGGGATGACTGCACCGCCGACCTGATCCGCTTCTGCGAGCAGCCGAAATACCGCAGCCGGATCGGCAGCCAGACCGAGATCGAGGGCATGCTCGACGGCCATGCGCTGGCCTGCAGCGCGGCGGCGCCGGGCACCGTGTTCCTCGCCAACCGGATGGGGCTGTTCAAGAGCGGCGACCACGGCGACACCTGGGAGGACATGGAGATCGGCCGCTTCTCACCGCTCACCTACGGCCGCGACATCCGAACCTCGCCGCACGACCCGAAGACCATGTATGCGGCGCTGTCGCCGGCGGCGCGCTCGACCGACGGCTCCGTCTACAAGAGCACGGATGTCGGCAAGACCTGGACGCGCTTCGACCACGGCATCAAGGCCGACGCGACGATGATGGGCGTGGCGCTGCACCCGCGCGACCCGAACCAGGTCTACGCGGTATCGCGCGTCGGCCAGATCTTCGGCACGCAAGACGGCGGCAAGACCTGGAGCGAAAGCCGGTTGCCCGAAGGCGTGCGCGACGCCTACTGCGTCGCGGTCGGCTAGGTTCACCCGATCGTCCCCCCTCTCCCGCGAGCCCGCGAGCGGGGGAGGATCAGGGTGGGGGTGGCGCCGCCTCGGCGATCGCTGCCGCCAGCGCCAATCGGCGCCGCGCGGCCTCGACATGCAGGTTCTCGATCAGCCGGCCGTCGACGACAACGAGGCCCCTGCCCTGCGCCAGCGCAGCCTCGTAAGCGGCGATGATCTTCTCCGCCTGTACGATCTCTTCCGAGCCGGGTGCGAAGGCGGTGTTGGCCGGCGCGATCTGTTTTGGGTGAATGAGGGTCTTGCCGTCGAAGCCGAGCGCGCGGCCTTGGGTGCAGGAGGCGGCAAACCCGGCCTCGTCGGCGAGGTCGAGATGCACGCCGTCGAGCGCCGCGCGCCCATGCGCCCGCGCCGCCAGCAGCACCAGCTGCAACGACGTCAGCAGCGGCAGGCGGTCGGGCACGGTCAGCGCGCGCAAATCCTGGGTGAGGTCCGAGGTGCCCATCACCAGCGCCGCGATGCGCGGGCTCGCCGCCGCGATCTCGGCCGCCGCCAGCACGCCTTGCGGCGTCTCGATCATGCACCAGACCGCCAGCGACGCCGGCGCGCCGGCGCGGTCGAGGACCGCGAGCGCCTCGTTGACCCGGCGCGCGCTCTCGACCTTGGGCAGCAGCACCGCATCCACCGGCAGGCGCGCCGCGGCGCGCAAATCGTCCGCGCCCCATGCGGTGTCGAGCCCGTTGACCCGCAGCACCAGCTCGCGGCGGCCAAAACCGCCCGCCGCCAGCGCCGCCGCGATCGCGTCGCGCGCCGCCGGCTTGGCGTCCGGCGCCACGGCATCCTCGAGGTCGAAGATCAGCCCGTCGGCCGCCAGTCCGCGCGCCTTTTCGAGGGCGCGGGCATTGGCGCCCGGCATGAACAACAGGCTGCGGCGGGGGCGGATGCGCGTCGGGTCGGGTTGCATGGCGTGTACGTCCTTCAGATGCCGGCAGTTTACCCTGAAGGAGCCGCGAACGACGCACTGCCATTCATCCAGCGCCACGATATACTTAGGGCGAGTGATCCGGTGAGAGTTGGCATGAACGCATCGACGACCCCGCCACGCCTGTCCGACCAGGGTTATGGCGCCTGGTTCGGCTTCTGGTTCCAGTTTGTCGTCCTGGCGGCGCTGACCATCCTCGGGCTCCATGTCGCCAGCGACGGCGAACCGGGGGATTATGCGACCGGGCTGATGCTGGCGATCGGCGCGATCCTGCTGACGTTCCTGCGGCTCAAGGCATGGTTTGACGGCACCGCCGGCGATTGGACCAGTTTTCTCTTTGTCGACAAGCCGGCGCATCTCGTCGTCGTGATCCCGCTGTTCACGGCGATCGCGCTCGTCGGCCTGTTTATCGCCGCCAGCGAGCCGGGCAGCCTGCAGGGAGCCGGGGTCGGGCTCTTTGTCGTCTGCGGCCTGATCATTTTCCTCAGCCTCAAACGCGTCTTCGACAAGCTCGATTCCCGACCTTAGCGCAACCGATTCGTCGCACGCAGCCTATGCCGACCGTCCTCTCGGTCCAGTCGCGCGTGGCGTACGGCCATGTCGGCAATGCGGCCGCGGTCTTTCCGCTGCAATGCCTGGGGATCGAAGCGTGGGCGCTCGATACGGTCGCGTTCTCGAACCACACGGGGCACGGCCGCTGGCGCGGCGATGTCGTCGCGGCCGAGACCGTGGCGACGCTGTTCGAAGGCATTGCCGATCTCGGCGTGCTGCCGAGCATCGATGCGGTGCTGTCGGGCTATGTCG
Organism: Allostellaceae bacterium; assembly: GCA_035550515.1. Lineage (GTDB taxonomy): Bacteria > Pseudomonadota > Alphaproteobacteria > ATCC43930 > CGMCC-115725 > DATARH01. The sequence continues at coordinate 3,102 of DASZOZ010000011.1, read as the reverse complement.
GCACCGCCGAAACCGGCGCGGCGCTGCTCGACATCGTCCGGCGCGTCAAGGGGGCCAACCCGAACGCCCTGTTCTGCTGCGATCCGGTGATCGGCGACAGCGATACCGGGTCCTATGTGCGCGACGGCGTCGCCGAATTCTTCCGCGATGCGGCGCTGGGTTTAGCCGATATCGTCACCCCAAACCAGTTCGAGCTCGAATACCTCACCGGCCGAACCGCGGGCACATTGGCCGAAGCGGCCGAGGCGGCGGCGGCGCTGCGCCGGCGCGGGCCGAAGACCGTGCTGCTCACCAGCCTCAGCCTCGCGCCGGAGCGCCTGACGATGCTCGCCAGCGGCCCCGAAGGCGCCTGGGCGATCGAGACGCCGCGGCTGCCGGTCGAGCTCAACGGTTGCGGCGATGTGACCGCGGCGCTGTTCCTCGGCCATTTGCTGCGCGGCGCCGACCTCCCGGACGCGCTGGCGCAGACCGCCGCCGCGATGTTTGCGGTGATCGAGACGACGGTCGGCCTCGGCCGCTACGAGCTGGCGCTGGTCGCGTCGCGCGCGCAATTGGCGCAACCGGACCGCGGGTTTGCGCCGGTAAGGATTTAGCCCGGCCGCTTCAGGCGATAGAGCACGTGGCGGCGCAGCGGGTGCTCGGGCTGGCCGGCCAGGCGCGGGTGGTCGAAGTCTTCGCTCGGGTCGCTTGTCATGCCGAGCCGCTCCATGACCGCGCGCGAGCGGCGGTTGCTCACCACGGTAAACGCGATAATCTCGCCAAAGCCGAGCCGGTAGAACCCGTCTTCGACTGCGGCCCGCGCCGCCTCGGTGGCATAGCCGCGGTGCCAATAGGGCCGCGCCAGGCGCCAGGCGACCTCGACGGCCGGTGCGAACGGCACCGCCCAGCGCACACGGTCGAGCCCGACCGAGCCGATAAACCCGCATTCGCCCGGCAATTCGACCGCAAACTGGCCGAAACCGTGCCCTTGCCAATGACCCCGCGCCCGCGCCACCCAATCGGGCGATGGCGGCAGCAGGAATTCGCTCAGCGCCGGGTCGGCCGACATCGCGGCGAAGGCGTCGGCATCCGCATCGCGCCACTCGCGCAGCAGCAAGCGCGGCGTGCGCAAGGCGATCGCCATCACTTCTTCCCCGCGCCGCCCATCTGCGAGAAGAACATTTCCTGCAGTTGCTCCCAGCCCTTGAGCCCGGCAGGCAGCCAAGTCTTGAGCATGGTCTCAGGGTCGAGCGCCTTGAGGCCGGCGCGCATCCGTTCCTCGAGCTCGGCCATCAGGCGGTCCTGCATCGGTTTGACCTCGGGCAGGCCGAAGAACGCCCGCAATTCCTCGGGCGTACAATCGATGTCGAATTTGAGTTTCATGCCGCCGCCTCCTAGATTGCCGGCGATTATAGCGCGCGAGGTTGCCAGCCATGGCCGTTGAAATCCCATACCGCCGCGACTTCGCCTTTGAATACGGCCGGCTTGAAGAGGTCGCGCCCGGCATCCGCCGCATCGTCGCCCGCAACCCCGGCCCCTTCACCTTCCGCGGCACCGGCACCTATGTGATCGGGGAAGGGCAAGTCGCGGTGATCGATCCCGGACCCGACCTGCCCGAACATATCGAAACGCTGCTGATGGACCTCGCCGGCGAGGAGGTGACGCATATCCTCGTCACCCATACCCATCGCGACCATTCGCCGGCCGCCGCCGCGGTCAAGGCGGCGACCGGCGCGCCGACCTACGGTTTCGGGCCGCATGCCGGCGGCCGGCGCGGCGAGGCCGCGGTCGAGGAAGACGGCGATTGGGACTTCACCCCCGACATCGTCGTACAGGACGGTGACGAGATCGTCGGCGCCGACTGGCGGTTTCAGGCGGTGCACACGCCCGGCCATACCTCGAACCATCTGTGTTTCGCGCTGCCCGAGCACGGCATCCTGTTCAGCGGCGACCATGTGATGGGCTGGTCGACCAGCGTCATCGCACCGCCGGACGGCGACATGGCCGCCTATATGGCCTCACTCGACAAGCTGCTGCGGCGCGACGACGCCGTTTACTGGCCGACGCACGGACCGGCGATCACCGACCCGAAGGGGCATGTCCGGGCGTTCATCGCGCATCGCCGCGAGCGCGAGGCGGGCATCCTCGCCTGCCTGGAGGCGGGGGTCGGACAAGTCGACGCGATGGTCGAGCGTCTTTATGTCGGGCTCAACCCGAACCTGCGGCGCGCCGCGGGCCGCTCGGTGCTGGCCCACCTGATCGATCTGATCGGCCGCGACCTCGTAAAAACCGGCGGAAGCGCAACCGTCAATGCAACCTACCGGCTGGCGCGGCGTTGAGTGATTCGCGGGTCGGGGTTCGCCGATTCCGCACCTCTCGGCCGGGGGAAGCGGCCTAAGGTCGCAAACGTCCAGTGCTAACAACCGTGTCCATATCGCCGCTTTAGTCGACAGGGCCGAAATGCTATGTCGATTGGCTCATTCAACATCGCTGCTCAGCAAGGGAGAGTCTCGTGGGTAACCCAACTCGGCTAATCGCGATTGCCGGTTTCATGGCGCTTATCGGCGCTTGCTCGAGCCCGCCGCCGCCCGCGCCCGCGCCGGTCGTGCCGGCGCCGCCGCCGCCCCCGGTGACCGAGCAGCCCTATACCGTACCGCCCGCGCCGCCGCCGCCGCACAAGCATTACACGCATCGCCGGCACCGCCATTACGTGCACCACGTGCACCACCACCACAAGGTGGTGCACCACCATGTGCACCATGTCGTGCACCATGCGCCGCCGGCATCGTCGGCCATGCCCGCCCCGCCGCCGGCGTCGAACATGACGGCCCCGCCGCCGCCGTCGTCGAGCATGCCGGCGCCGGCCCCGATGCCGTCGCAGCGCTAGAGGGGAAGCCGTCTAGCCTAAAGCACCTGGCGTATTCGCCCCCGGGCTTGCCCCGGGGGCTACGTCGCGAACACCGCCGCGACGAGCCCAATCCCGGCCCGCGCCTCGTCGCGGTCGACGGTGTTGTCCCGGGTTAGCTGTGGAGCCTCAATAGGTTGTCTTCGGGCAGGTCGAGTCGGCTGATGGGCGTACGGTATTTTATGCCGCCATGTGGTCGGTGCCAGTTGTAGCGATGC
>DASZOZ010000010.1:0-95412 GCA_035550515.1 Allostellaceae bacterium | reverse complement strand
TTCGGCTTCGGGGTCGAGATGTAGTCCTTGAAGCGGCCCGGAACCACGTGATAGGCGGAATGGATGATGCCGAGCGCGTGGTAGCACTGGCCGACATCGTCGACCAGCACGCGGAACGCCATGATGTCGGCAAGCTGCTCGAACGGCACATCCTTGCGCTGCATCTTGCGCCAGATCGAATAGGCCGATTTCTCGCGGCCCGACACCGTGGCGTTGAGCCCGCCTTCGATCAGCTTGCGGGTCAATTCGGCGGTGATGCGGGCGACGACGTCGCCGCCCTTCGAGCGCAGGAAGCCCAACCGCGCGGTGACGCTGGAGCGCGCATCGGGGTGAAGCTCGGCAAAGGCCAGGTCTTCGAGCTGGTCCTTCATCCGGTGCATGCCGATCCGCTCGGCGAGCGGGGCATAGATGTCCATCGTCTCGCGCGCGATGCGCCGGCGCTTCTCGGGGTTCTTGACGAAGCGCAGCGTCTGCATGTTGTGCAGCCGGTCGGCGAGCTTGATCAGCAGCACCCGGATGTCCTCGGACATCGCGAGCACCAGCTTGCGGAAATTCTCCGCCTGCTTCGACTGGTCGGACTGCAATTCGAGGCGGGACAACTTCGTCACGCCGTCGACCAGGCGCGCGATCTCCGGGCCGAAGCGCTGCTCGATATCGTCGAGCGTCGCGACCGTGTCCTCGACGGTGTCGTGCAGCAGGCCCGTCGCCACCGACGCGGTGTCGAGCTTCATCTGCGCCAGCAGCCCGGCGACCTCGACCGGGTGCGAGAAATACGGGTCGCCCGACTCGCGGAGCTGCGCCCCGTGCGCCTTCATCGAATAGACGTAGGCGCGGTTGAGCACCGCCTCGTCCGCATCCGGATCGTAGGATTTGACCAGGTCGACGAGATCAGGCTGCCGCATCATGCCGCGGCGTTCCTTGGGGAAAGATCCGTGGGGCGGCGGCCTGACCGCGCGTCAAGGTACCGCGCGTCAAGGCGCCTCGTCGTCTTCGAAGCTCTCCGGCTCGCCTTCCGGCAGCTCGGGGAGATCGACATCCTCTTCCTCGTCTTCGACCGAGAGCATGTCCTCGGCGAGTTCGTCTTCCTCGCTGGGCTCCTCTTCGACCTCGCTCAGCCCGGCGACGCCGAGCGACTCGGTGACCCCGAACAGGTTCGATTCGAGCTCGATCGCCTCTTCCGGCTCATCCATCTCGACATGTTTCTGCATGCCGCGGATCAGCTGGTCCTGCAACCGGTCGAGCGGCACGGTCTCGTCGGCGATCTCGCGCAGCGCCACGACCGGGTTCTTGTCGTCGTCGCGGTCGAGGGTCAGCGGCGCGCCGGCGGTAATCTCGCGCGCGCGTTGCGACGCGACCAACACCAGCTCGAAACGGTTGGGCACCTTGACCACACAATCTTCGACCGTTACCCGCGCCATGCTGCAACCTTTCCGCCAGCTTTCTGGATTTGCTCGACTATATGGGTGCGGCCGGCGCCCGGCAACACCGCCTCCCGCGGCATTAACGCTCAAAACCGCGCTTCGCTCCGCCGCGGCGCAACTTGACCCCGCGGGGAGCCGCCGCCTATATCAACGGCCAGCCTCCGTACGGCCGGATGGCAGAGTGGCTATGCAACGGACTGCAAATCCGTGTACAGCGGTTCGATTCCGCTTCCGGCCTCCATCCCCCTTTTCGAAGGCTCGATACCGTGGCGCGCACCGGAGGGGAACCATGAAGGCGCGCGGCGCCGGCTGGCGCAGCCGCCATCCGACGCTGGCGAATATCGGGGCCGCGGTCATCGCCGCATCGCTGATCGGCTTCGGGCTGTACGGTGCGTTGCGCGACGATTTCGCGGTCCCCGTCTCCCCCAGGCATAGCAACGGCCGCTCTTACCATTTCCACGGCGCAGCGGCGTGGTTTGTGGCCGCCGGGTTCATTTGCGTCGGGGTAAGCGTCATCATCGTGATCGTGCGCCGCTTGAACGCCGCGCCAAGTGAAAAGATCGATCAGCGGGCGCCCATCGTCATCGCTCTCGCGGGCACATTCATCGTCTCGGCGATGACCGCGTTGAAGTTGATCGGCCTGATTTGACCGTCGCGTCGGGGCGCGCCCTCAAACGAGGGCGATCGGCCGCACCGGACAGCCGGTCGCCCCTTTGAACTTCGTCGCCAGCAGGATGAAGCAGAAGCTCGCGACCCGGTCCCGCGCCAACGCGTCAAGCGCCAGGTTCTCGATCAGATGCACGCCGGCCTCCGCCAGCACATGCTGGTGCACCGGCATCATCAGGCCATGGTTCGGGTTGGGCAGCACCTCGACCGCCATGTTATCGCAGCCGATCGCGACCACGTCCTGCCGGGTCAGCCAGCGCGCCGCGGGGACGTCGATCCCGGCTTCGCCTTCCAGGTAACGGGCGTTGTCGGCGCCGAAAAAGCGGCCCCAGCCGGTGCGGATCAGCACGATGTCGCCGGGCTCGACGGCGAGGCCGGCATGGTCGGCGGCGCGTGCCAGGTCATCCGGCGTCACGACGCGGCCGGGATCGAGATAGGCGCCCCCGTCGAACCCCGATACGTCGAGCAGCACGCCGCGGCCGATCATCGGCGGGATGTGCTCGATGCCGAGCTGGTCGAGCCCCCAGTCGGTGACCACCTCGGCGGCCTTGAACCCGTTGTAGAGATGGTCGCCGATGCTGAAATGGCCGAGCGCGTCGATATGCGTCCCGACATGCATCGTCATCTCGGCCCGCTCGACGTTGGAACCGGCGTCGTTGGTCGCGCCCATCTTGCGCCGGCGCCTGATCGAATCCCGCCACGAGGCCCAGATCGACATCAGGAACGGGGTCTGGTTCGGCGCCATGAACGGGGCGGCGGGGCTGATCTCGTGGCTCAGGTCATAGACCTGGCCGGTGGCGACCGACCGCAGCGCCGAGAGGCGCCGCTCGCGCGTCAGGAGGTTGCCGGCGCCGAGCTGGTCGCCGCGCCCCCACCGCGAATGGTCGTGCAGCAGGTCGTTCATGGGAGCCTCTCAGCATGGTGTCCGAAGGCCGGAACGGGCTTGTCCGGTCGCCGCGTCGGCTACGCTGTCATACCCGCTGCCGACGCAAAAGGCGACTGCGGCGCCGCGGGCGGCCGGTCGATCGCCCGGCGCAGATGGGTCACGAACTTGCTCGCGAAATGAGACCGGGTCAGCGGGGTGACCAGGATGATCTGCTGCACCGTCTGAGGCCGGAACTTGCGGGCGACGATCCCGGGCAGGGCCAGCCGCGGGACGTAGCCGTCGACCAGCGCGACGCCGACGCCGCGCTGCACCAGGCTGCAGGCCAGCGGCGACAGCGACACTTCGATATCGACCCGGCGGCGCATCCCGGCGCGGCGGAACGCGGCTTCGATCATTTGCCCGACCGGGGTCATGCCGCTGTAGGAGATCAGCGTGTGGCCGCCGAGGTCGCGCGGCGTGACGGTGCCGAGCGCCGCCAGCGGATGGCCCTCCGGCAGGATGCAGACCATCTCGACCTTGTCGATCGTCTCGGTCCGCGCCGCGGGCACGTCGATCGGCGCGATCGAAACCCCGACATCGAGCTGGTGCGCGACGATCATCTCGGCCATTTCGTTGCCGGCCAGCAGGTACGACATGATCCGGACGCCGGGAAACTCCCGCCGGTAATGCGCGAGCGCGTCCGGTACGACCGACAGCGCCAGCGACGCGGTGGCCCCGACCCGCAATAGGCCGCCGGTGCCCTCTCGCAGATCGGTGCTGAGCCGCTGCAGCGATTGCAGCTCGCGGAAGATCCGGTCGGCGTCGGCAAACAGGAGCTGGGCTTCCTCGGTCGGCTGCAACCGTCCGCGCTCGCGCCGGAACAGTTTGAAACCGAGCTGGTCCTCGGCATGCCGCAGCACCTTGGTCAGCGTCGGCTGGGATGCGCCGAGCCGGCGTGCCGCGTCGGTGATCGACCGGCACAGCATGATCGCGCGGAACACCTCGATCTGGCGAAGATTCATGCGGCGGCGGCCCGTAACCCGAACCGCCCTACCATAGACATAAGCTATGGACTTGCGAACGATATGAATTCGACTTGCCCCGACGCGCGCGGCATACACCTCCGGCATAAAGAGCGCCTTGGGGAGAAAGCGTGGCGTTCGTCGACCGCGGCGGGCAGCGCCTCTATTACCAGATCACCGATATCGCCGCCCCGTGGGTGCGCGAGCCGGCGACGCTGCTGTTTCACCACGGCATCGGCGCGGTCAGCGGCATCTGGGCGGATTGGGTCCACGCGCTTGCCGACCACTACCGCATCGTGCGCTTCGACATGCGCGGCTACGGGCGGTCGGACATCCCCGCCGCCGACTTCCCCTGGTCGATCGACCTCTTGGCCGACGACATGCTGGCGGTCGCGGATGCGGCCGGCGCGGAGCGCTTTCACTTCGTCGGCGAGTCGATCGGCGGCACGATCGGTCTCTACACCGCCCTGAAGCACCCCGCGCGGTTTTTGAGCCTGACGATGAGCAACGCCGGGCATGTCGGCAGCTCGATCCAGCGCGTCGAAAGCTGGCGCCGCACGATGGACGAGCGGGGCATGAACGGCTGGTCGGACGACTTCATGGCCGACCGCTTCCACCCCGGCGCGCTGAGCCCCGAGCGCTGGGACTGGTATGCCCGCCAGCAGGCGGCGGACGACCGGCATGCGGTGCTGAACGCACTCGCCGTGCTGGTCGGGATGGACCTCTCGGCCGACCTTCCCAAGGTACGGCCGCCGGTCTTGATCCTTCACCCCGACGCCAGCCCGTTCATTCCGGTCGCCGTCGCGGCGGCGCTTCACGCTGGCTTGCCCGACGCCGAGCTGCACGTGATCGGCCACGCCAAACACGGCCTGCCCTTCTCTCACGCAAGCGGCTGCGCGACGATCCTGCGCGGGTTCCTCGCACGCCGCTTTGCCGATTGCCCGCTCGAGGAACATCGCCGATGACCGATCACGGCAAGATCATCGATTTGCGCTGCCGCCCTCCGGCGGCGGGTTTCGAGACCATGGCGCTGTACTGGGACAAGGACCGGGTGGCGCAGATGGGCCGCGACATCGGGTTCGAGCCGGCGCCGTCCTACCTGTCGGAATCGGTCGACGACTGCATCGCCGAAATGGACGAGGCCGGGATCGGCGTCGGCGTGGTGACCGGCCGCCTGTCCGGCCAACGCCTCGGCCGGGTCGAGAATGCGGCCATCATCGAGCTGGTGCGCGCGCATCCCGGCCGGTTCTGGGGAATGGCCGGGATCGATCTCGACGACATGGCGGCCGCCAGGCGCCAGGTCGAGGAGGCGATCGGCAGCCCGCATCTGTGCGGCGCGGTGTTCGAGAGCGGCTGCGCGGAAAACCCGCGCTACACCGACGACCCGGCGTTCGCCCCGTTGTTCGGCGCGTGCGAGGACGCCGGATTGCCGGTGCTGCTGATGGCCGGCGGCAATGCCGGCCCCGATCTGAGCTACAGCAGCCCGGTCCATCTCGACCGGCTGGCGGCGCGCCACCCGAAACTGCAGATCGTCGCGGCGCACGGGTCGTGGCCGTGGGTCAACGAGATCCTCGGGGTCGCCTATCGCCGTAAGAATGTCTGGGTGTCGCCCGACATGTACATCTTCCTCCCGGGCGGCCAGATGTATGTCGAGGCCGCCAACACCTATCTGCAGGACCGCTTCCTGTTCGGCACCGCCTATCCGGCGCTACCGTTTGGGGCAACCGTAGCACATTTTCTTCAGCTCCCCTTTCGCGAGGCGGTGCACTCCAAGGTGCTGCATGAAAACGCCCGGCGCCTGTTGGGAGCCGGCGCATGAGACGGGCAGCGGGCTTGGCCGTCGCGGCCTGCCTCGCCGTGATGCCGGCCGTGGTCTCGGCGGCCCGCGCCGAGACCTTCACGTTCAACATCGGGCTGGCCACCGGCCCCAACAGCCCGCAAAACGTCGTCGCCAAGGAGGTGGCGGCGCAGATCGTCAAGGACACCGACGGCCGTGTCGCCGCCAAGGTGTTCGACAGCGGGCAGCTCGGTCAGACCGACTCGCTGCTGCAGGCGATCGTCACCGGCGGCGGGGTCCAGGCCACGATCACCGTCGTCACCGACACGATCTGCCCGCCGACCAGGCTGTTCCTCGCACCGTACGTCTTTCCCGACCGCGCCGCGGCCTTCGGCGCGCTCGACGGCGCGGCGGCGCAGCCGATCTACGCCGAATGCCGCAAGCGCGGGTATGAGTTCGTCGCCGCCTGGGACAGCGGCTTCCGCCAGCTCAGCACCAGCAAGCCGGTCAACAGCCTCGCCGACATGAAGGGCCTCAAGGTGCGGGTGCCGAACGGCGCGCTGTGGCTCGACACCTTCCACAATCTCGGGGCCAACCCGACCCCGATGAGCATCGCCGGGCTGTACAGCGCTTTGCAGCAAGGGGTGGTCGACGGGCAGGAGCAGCCGATCGCCAACTACTATGCCGGCAAGTACATGGAAGTGCAGAAGTCCTTCGCGATCACCAACCACATGTACGGCGCCGCCTTCTTCATCGTCGGCGAGCAGTGGCTGAACGGCCTGCCGGCCGACCTGAAAGCGATCGTCGTGCGCGACATCCGCGCCGCTACCGCCCGGCAGCGCAAGCTGTCGGAGGATGACGAGGTCACCGAGCTGAAGGAGGTTCAGGACAAGTTCCACGTCGCCGTCACGCATCCCGACCTCACGCCGTTCAAGGCCGCCACCGCACCGACGCGCGACAAGATCGCCGCCGACTTCCCCGACGCTGCAAAGGCGCTCGCCGCCAGTATCGGGAGCCACTAATCATCCGCCTGGCCGCCTCGATCACCTGGCTGACCGAGCGCGTTTGCGCTGCGCTGCTGGCGGTCATGGTCGGGGCGATGCTGCTGCAGGTGTTCTGCCGCTATGTGCTGAACGCGTCGCTGAGCTGGAGCGAGGAGCTTACCCGCCTGCTCTTCGTCTGGCTGACGTTTCTCGGGTTCGGCCTCGCGGTGCAGCGCGGCGCGCTGCCGACCATCTTTGTGCTCGGCGAGCGGGTGTCGCATCGCGGCCTGGCCGCCGCCCTCAATGCGGCGCGCGACGTGATGAACATGGCCGTCGCGCTGCTGATGGCGTTCAACGGTTTTCAGCTCGCCCGCCACGTCGCGATGATGCCGACCCCGGCGCTCGGCTTGTCCACCGCCTGGTTCCCGCTGGCGGTCGGCAGCGGCGGCGCGCTGCTCGCCTTTCAGCTCCTGGCCAAGGGGCAAGCCGCGGAACCCCAGGTTCCGGCGGTCCGCCCGGCGATCTGCATCGGGCACATCGCCCTGGGCGCGCTGGGCGCGGCGGGCGTCGCGCTGTTGCCCGCGGGTTTCGCGCCGGTCGGGATCGCGACCATCGCGGTGTTTTGCGTGCTGTCGGTGCTCGGCGTGCCGATCGCGCTCGGCCTCGCCGGCGCCGCCTTCGCCGGGGTCGCCGACAGCGGGCTCGCCAATACCGAGGCCATCGCCCGGCAGCTTTACGACGGGGTGAACTCCTTTCTGCTGCTCGCCATCCCGTTCTTCATGCTGACCGGTGTCGTGATGTCGAGCGGCGGGCTCGCCGCGCGCCTCGTGGCGTTCGCGCAGACGCTGGTCGGCTGGATGCGCGGCGGCCTCGCGCAGGTCGACATCGTGGTCAGCGCGATCTTCGCCGACATCTCGGGCAGCGCCGTCGGCGACGCCGCATCGGTCGGCGGCGTGCTGATCCCGCAGATGATCCGGCGCGGCTACCCGCCGCAATTCGCCGCCGCGGTGCAGGCCGCGGGCGGCACGCTGGGCCTGCTGTTTCCGCCCGCCACGGCGCTCATCGTCTATTCCTCGGTGACCGACGTGCCGATCTCCGCGCTGTTCGCGGCGGCGTTCGCGCCGGCGCTGATCGTCACCGCGGTGTTCATGGTCGTGAACGGCATCATGGCGCGGCGGCTGGGCCTGGCGCCGACCGCGGACTTCGTCGCCGGCGCAATCCCCCGCACGCTGGCGCGGGCGACGCTGCCGCTGCTGGCGATCGTCATCATAATCGGCGGGATCCTCGGCGGCGTCTTCACCCCGACCGAATCCGGCGTCGTGGCGGTCGCCTACTCGCTGCTGGTGGCGCTGGCGGCGACCCGCTCGCTGCGGCTGCGCACGGTGCCCGACCTGCTGGTCGAAGCCTCGGTCGGAACCGCACGGGTGACGTCAATCCTGGCCGGGGCGGCGGGGGTCGGCTGGCTGCTGACATTGACCGGCATCCCCGCGGCGATCTCGGCCGCCCTGCTGCACAACATTTCCGATCCGGTGATCGGCGTCCTCGCGATCAACGCCATCTTTCTCGTCATGCATACGGTGATGGAAGCCGCGCCGGCGATCGTCGTCGTTACGCCGATCCTGCTGCCGGCGATCGCCTCCCTGCGCATCGACCCGATCCAGCTCGGCGTGCTGATCATGATCAATTCGGGGATCGGCATGATCCTGCCGCCGATGGGCATCCTGACCTTCCTGACCGCATCGATCGCCGGCGTCGCCGCCGGCCGGGCGTTCCGCGCGGTGATGCCCTACGCCGCCGCGCTGGTCCTGGTCCTGCTTGCGCTGGTGTTTGTTTAGGCTGCGCCGCCGACGGTCTGAACGGCGCCGGCGCTGCTCGCGTCATAGCCGGGTATCGCGGCGACCAGCGCGCGGAATGTCTCGCTCCCCAGGATCTCGACCAGTTCGGCGATATTCTTCTGTTCCAGCGATTCCCGCTTTGTCAGCAGGTAGTAGTCCTCGGTAAACAGCGGAATGAATTGCAGGCCGAGCTTTGCCGCCGCGGCCTCGATCCCCATCCCGACATCGGCCATGCCGCTCGCCACCGCGGCGGCGACCGCCACATGGGTAAATTCCTCGGCATAAAACCCGTCGATCTCGCCGCGGTCGATCCCCTGGTCCTTCAGCATCTTTTCGATCGCCAGGCGGGTTCCCGAACCGCGCTGGCGGTTGATGAAGCGGGCTTTGGTGCGGACGATGTCGGCGATCGTCTCGATCCCCTTGGGGTTTCCCGGCGGCACCATCAAGCCCTGCCGGCGCTTGACGAACTGGATGAGCCGCTGCAGCCGCGGCTTCAGCCAGGGCTGGTAGGCGGCGAGCAGTTCGGCCCCGAAGCCGCCTTCGGGGACATGGAACCCGGCGACCTCGCAGCGCCCTTTGCACAGCGCGACGACGCTGTCGACGCTGCCGACAAAGCGGATGTCGAGCTTTGGCCCCGGCCGCGCGCGCAGGACATCGCGCAGCTCCGCCAGCACCAGGTCGTGGCTGGCATAGATCGAGATCATCGGCGACGGCCCCGACAGCAGGCCGCTCAGCTGCTGCTCCACTTCGGAGACCGCGCTTTCGAGATGCGGCGACAGACGCGCCTCGATCCGCTCGCGCAGCCATAACAGCCGCTCGCCCAGCGGCGTCAGCCGCGTGCCGCGGCCTTGCTCCTTCTCGACGAGCGGCTGCCCGATCACCCCGGACCATTTGGCGATCAGGCCCCAGGCCTGGCGGTACGGCAACCCGACCTGAGCGGTCGCGCTGCTGAGCTTCCCGGTCTGCCGGATCCCTTCGAGCAGCGCAAACAGCTCGGGCTCGATCGGCTTTCGCGCCTGTGCGCCGGCACTCCAGACCAGATCGAGGTGCAGTGCGGCCTCGCCGTCCGACATAGGCGAAATCTCGCATATTGAGGGCAGATATTTGATCGCTACTTTGTAATCGGATCACCAAAGTCGAAATATGCGAATTTTAGCATATATCGGAAACCTCGTCTGATGGCCGTCAGCCTATGCCAACCAGCGTAACCAACGACAGCACACGTCCGTGGGACCGGCAGCGGGCGGAAGAAATCATTGCCGCGCATGATGGTGTGGAGGGCGCGACGCTCCCGATCCTGCACGCATTGCAGCAGGCGTTCGGCTATATCGACCGCGAGGCGGTGCCGCTCGTTGCGCAGGCGCTCAACCTGTCGCGCGCCGAAATCCATGGCGTCGTCAGCTTTTATCACGATTTCCGCGAGACCCCGCCCGGCCGTCACGTGCTGAAGCTGTGCCGTGCCGAGGCGTGCCAATCGATGGGCGCCGACGCGCTGGCCGCGACGGCGCGCGACCGGCTGCAAATCGGCTGGCACGAGACGACGCCGGACGGGCGCGTCACGCTGGAACCGGTGTTCTGCCTCGGGCTGTGCGCCTGCGCGCCGGCGGCGATGCTCGACGGCAAGGTCGTCGGCGCGCTCGACGAGCGGCGGTTGACGGCGCTGATCAGCGAGGCGCGGGGCACATGAGCAGGCCGCGCATCTATATCCCGTGGGATGCCGGCGCGCTGGCGCTCGGCGCCAGCGCGGTGGAACGCGCGATCATCGCTGCCGAGCGGCGCCGCGGGATCGAGGTCGAGATCGTGCGCACCGGTTCGCGCGGCCTGTTCTGGCTCGAACCGATGATCGAGATCGAGACCACGGCCGGACGGATCGCCTACGGCCCGGTCACGCCCGAGGATGTCGAGCCATTGTTCGCCATCGGCTGGCTCGACGGCAGGCCCGATCGGCTGCGGATCGGCCCGCCCGAGGAGGTTCCGTTCCTCAAGCGGCAGACCCGTTTCACCTTCGCCCGGTGCGGCGTCATCGACCGCCAGTCGCTCGCCGATTACCGCGCGCATGGCGGGTTGCTGGGGCTCGCCCGCGCGCTCAGCCTCGGTCCCGCCGGGATCGTCGAGGAGGTCACCAGATCGGGGCTGCGCGGCCGCGGCGGCGCCGGGTTCCCGACCGGGATCAAGTGGAAGACCACCGCCGACGCGCAGGCCGCGCGGAAATACATCGTGTGCAATGCCGACGAAGGCGACAGCGGCACTTATGCCGACCGCATGCTGATGGAGGGCGACCCGTTCTGCCTGATCGAGGGCATGGCGATCGCCGGCATCGCGGTCGGCGCGACCAAGGGCTTTGTCTACATCCGCTCGGAATACCCGCACGCGATCCGCACGATGGACCGGGCGATCGCGACGGCGCGCGCCGAAAACCTGCTTGGCCGGGCGATCGCCGGCTCGACCCACGATTTCGACATCGAGATCCGGGTGGGCGCCGGCGCCTATGTCTGCGGCGAGGAGACCGCGCTCCTCGACAGCCTGGAAGGCAAGCGCGGCCAGGTGCGCGCCAAGCCGCCGCTGCCGGCGCACAAGGGCGCCTTCGGCCAGCCGACCGTCGTCAACAACGTCATCTCGCTGGCCTCGGTGCCGGCGATCCTGGCCGACGGCGCCGACGCCTACCGCGACCTCGGCTACGGCCGCTCGCGCGGCACGATGCCGATCCAGCTGGCCGGCAACGTCAAGCATCGCGGCCTGTTCGAGGCGGCGTTCGGCCTGACGCTCGGCGACATCGTCGACGAGATCGGCGGCGGCACCGCGACCGGACGGCCGGTCCGCGCGGTGCAGGTCGGCGGCCCGCTCGGCGCCTATTTCCCGCGCGCGCTGTTCGACACCCCGTTCGACTACGAGGCTTTCGCGGCCCGGAACGGGCTGATCGGCCACGGCGGGGTCGTGGTGTTCGACGACACGGTCGACATGGCCCGGCAGGCGCGCTTCGCGATGGAGTTCTGCGCCATCGAAAGCTGCGGCAAATGCACGCCGTGCCGCATCGGCTCGACCCGCGGGGTCGAGGTCATCGACCGCATCGTCAAGGGCGAACGCCGGGGCGAGAACCTCGTTTTGCTGCAAGAGCTGTGCGAGACCATGCGCTTCGGCTCGCTCTGTGCGCTCGGCGGCTTCGTGCCGTTCCCGGTGACGAGCGCCCTCACCCATTTCCCCGAAGATTTCGGCGGCGCGCCGCTCACCGCCGCGGCTTGAGGGCAGGCCGTGAAATTTGCCTGGAAGGGATAACATGTCTCTCGTCCAAGAGATCGATTACGGCACACCCGCCGCGAAATCGGAAACGATGGTGACGCTCACCATCGACGGCTTCACCGTCACGGTGCCGGCAGGCACCTCGATCATGCGCGCGGCGATGGCGGTCGGCATCAAGGTGCCGAAGCTCTGCGCCTACGACATGGTCGATGCGTTCGGCTCGTGCCGCCTGTGCCTGGTCGAAATCGAGGGCCGCGCCGGCACCCCGGCCTCGTGCACGACGCCGGTCGCCGAGGGCATCAAGGTCACGACCCAGAACCAGCGCTTGGGGCGCATCCGCCGCAACGTCATGGAGCTCTACATCTCCGACCACCCGCTCGACTGCCTGACCTGCAGCGCCAACGGCAATTGCGAGCTGCAGGACATGGCCGGCGCGGTGGGGCTGCGCGAGGTGCGCTACGGCTATGCCGGCGAGAACCACCTCGACGCCGAGAAAGACGCCTCCAACCCGTATTTCACCTTCGATCCCGCGAAATGCATCGTCTGCTCGCGTTGCGTGCGCGCCTGCGAGGAGGTGCAGGGGACGTTCGCGCTGACGATCGACGGCCGCGGCTTCGCCAGCCATGTCGCCGCCGGCATGGATGAGGGGTTCCTCGCCTCCGAATGCGTCTCCTGCGGCGCCTGCGTCCAGGCCTGCCCGACCGCGACCTTGATGGAAAAATCCGTTATCGAGGCCGGCCAGCCCGAGCATTCGGTCGTCACGACCTGCGCCTATTGCGGCGTCGGTTGCAGCTTCAAGGCCGAGATGAAGGGCGACCAGGTGATCCGCATGGTTCCCTACAAGGGAGGCAGCGCCAACCACGGCCATAGCTGCGTCAAGGGGCGCTTTGCCTGGGGTTACGCGAACCACCCCGACCGCATCCTGAAGCCGATGCTGCGCGAGCGGATCACCGATCCGTGGCGCGAGGTGACGTGGGACGAGGCGATCGGCCGCGTCGCCGCGGAGTTCAGGCGCATCCAGGCGCAGCACGGCAAGGGGGCGATCGGCGGCATCACCTCGTCGCGCTGCACCGACGAGGAGACCTTTCTCGTCCAGAAACTGGTGCGCGGCGTCTTCGGCAACAACAACGTCGACACCTGCGCCCGCGTCTGCCACTCGCCGACCGGCTACGGCCTCAGCCGCACCTTCGGCACCTCGGCCGGGACCCAGGATTTCGACTCGGTCGAGGACGCCGACGTCATCATGGTGATCGGCGCCAACCCGACCGACGCACATCCGGTTTTTGCCTCGCGCATGAAAAAGCGGCTGCGCGAAGGGGCGAGACTGATCGTCATCGACCCGCGCCGCACCGACCTCGTGCGCTCGCCGCACATCGCGGCCGACTACCACCTGCCGCTGCTGCCCGGCACCAATGTCGCGATGCTCAACGCCCTCGCGCACACCATCGTCACCGAAGGCCTCGTCGACACCGCGTATGTCCAAGCGCGCTGCGACCTCGACGCCTATGCCGAATGGGAAGCCTTTATCCGGCGGCCGGAAAACAGCCCCGAGACGGTGTCCGCCTATACCCAGGTGCCGGCCGACCAGATCCGCGCCGCCGCCCGGCTTTACGCGACCGGCGGCAACGCCGGCATCTATTACGGGCTGGGCGTCACCGAGCACAGCCAGGGCACGACGGCGGTGATGGGCATGGCCCATCTCGCGATGATCACCGGCAATGTCGGCAAGCGCGGCGCCGGGGTGAACCCGCTCAGGGGCCAGAACAACGTCCAGGGCTCGTGCGACATGGGCTCGTTCCCGCACGAGCTGTCCGGCTACCGCCACCTCTCCGACACCGCCACGCGCGAGATGTTCGAGCACGATTGGGGCGTCAGCCTCGATCCCGAGCCGGGCCTGCGCATCAACAACATGCTCGACGCCGCGGTCGACGGCAGCTATCGCGGCATCTACATCCAGGGCGAGGACATCCTGCAATCCGACCCCGACACGCATCATGTCGCCGCCGGGCTGGCGGCGATGGAATGCGTCGTCGTCCAGGACCTGTTCCTCAACGAGACCGCGCGTTACGCGCATGTCTTCCTGCCCGGCTCGACCTTTCTCGAAAAAGACGGAACCTTCATCAACGCCGAGCGTCGCATCGGCATGGTGCGCAAGGTCATGCAGCCGCGGAACGGCTATGCCGACTGGGAGATCACCCAGCTGATCGCCAAGGCGATGGGAGCGGAATGGCGCTACACGCATCCTTCCGAGGTCATGGACGAGATCGCCCGCCTGACGCCGACCTTCGCCGGCGTCTCGTTCGAACGGCTCGAAGCCGAGTCGCTGCAATGGCCGGTCAACGACAAGGCGCCGCATGGCACGCCGATCATGCATATCGGCAGCTTTGTCCGCGGCAAGGGCAACTTCCTGATCACCGAATATGTGCCGACCGACGAAAGGACCGGACCCCGCTTCCCGCTGCTGCTCACCACCGGGCGCATCCTCAGCCAGTACAATGTCGGGGCGCAGACGCGGCGCACCGAGAATGTCGTGTGGCACGGCGAGGACCGGCTCGAAATCCATCCGCACGACGCCGAGCAGCGCGGCATCCGCGACGGCGACTGGGTGCGGCTGGCGAGCCGCGCCGGCGAGACCAGCCTGCGCGCCAAGATCACCGAGCGGGTTGCGCCGGGCGTGGTCTACACCACCTTCCACCATCCCGACACCCAGGCCAACGTCATCACCACCGACTACTCCGACTGGGCGACCAACTGCCCCGAGTACAAGGTCACGGCGGTGCAGGTGACGCCCTCGAACGGTCCTTCCCAATGGCAGGAGGAGTACGAGGCCCTGAGCCGGGAGACCCGGCGTATCGCGCAGGTCGAGGCGGCCGAGTGACCCTGCCGCTGCCGCCACCGCTTTACCGCGCCCGCAGGACCGCGTGGCGCGACGAGGAGGTGTGCGCCGGGGAGCGCCTGATCCCGGAAGAGAGCGCGGTCGCGCTGACCTACGACCGGGTGACCCACGCGGTGATGATGGCGACGCCGGCCGATCTCGAAGACTTCGCCGTCGGCTTCAGCCTCACCGAGGGGATCGTCGCGAGCCCCGACGACATCGAGACGCTGGACATCGTCGCGGAACCCAACGGCATCGAGTTGCGGATGTGGCTCGCCGGGCCGCGCGGCGACGTCTTCGCGGACCGGCGGCGTCACCTGGCCGGCCCGACCGGATGCGGGTTGTGCGGCATCGAGAGCCTCGAACAGGCGATGCGCGCACCGCCCCGGGTCGACAGCGACCTCCGCATCATGCCCGAAATGATCGTCGACGCGGCCGTGTCGCTGCCCGCCGCGCAGCACCTCAACCGCGAAACCCGCGCCGTGCACGCCGCAGCGTTCTGGCAGCCGGGGCGCGGCCTCGTCGCGCTGCGCGAGGATGTCGGCCGGCACAATGCGCTCGACAAGCTCGCCGGCGCCCTGGCGCGCGCCGGGCTGTCGGCGGCGCGCGGCATCGTCCTGCTCACCAGCCGCGTCTCGGTCGAGATGGTGCAGAAGGCGGCGATGATCGGGGCGCCGGTCGTCGTCGCCATCTCGGCGCCGACCGCGCTGGCGCTGCGCACCGCCGAGGCGGCCGGCATCACGCTTGCCGCCATCGCCCGCGCCGACGGCTACGAGGTCTTCACCCACCCGCAACGCATCGATGCCAGGGTTGCCGAGCATGTCGCCTGAGAAGCTGGTTTACATGGCCAACCAGATCGGCAAGTTCTTCGCCTATCGGGACGAGGCGGAAGCGGTGGCGGCGATCGCCGATCACCTGGTCAAGTTCTGGGACCCGCGCATGCGCGCGGCGATTTCGGCGCATCTGGCGGCGGGCGGCAGCGGTCTCGAACCCCGCGTGCGCGAGGCGGTCGCCTCGCTCCACCGACCGGCAGCGTAAACCGCCCGCCCTCCGGGGTCGCGGCAATCCTTGCGCTACTCTCCGGCAACAAGAACAATACCACGCCACGACGACGGGGAGAGACGGCCATGGATCTCGGACTGCACGGCAAGCATGCGATCGTGACGGGCGGCAGCCGAGGCATCGGCAAGGCCATCGCGCGCGAACTCGCCCGCGAAGGGGTCGATGTCGCGATCGTGGCCCGGAACCAGGCGGACCTGGAGGCGACGGCCCGCGAGCTGGCCGGCGAGACCAACCGGCGCATCCTTCCCTTGGCGGCCGACGTCACCAGCAAGGAACAGGTGGAACGGGCGGTCGCCGAGGCGGCGCAGCAGCTCGGCGGCGTGCACATCCTGGTCAACAGCGGGTCCGCCCCCGGCGGCTCGGCGACCGCGACCGGGCCGATCGAAACCGTCGTCGACGAGGATTTGATCGAGGATTTCAACGTGAAATACGTCGGCGCGCTGCGCTGCTCGCGCGCCGTCATCCCGCTGATGAAGACCGCGGGCTGGGGCCGCATCATCAACATCAGCGGCGGCAACGCCCGCAACGCCGGCAATCTGAGCGGCGGCGTGCGCAATGCCGGGCTGGTGCACATGACCAAGACCCTCGCCGTGCAGCTCGGCCGTCACGGGATCACCGTCAACTGCATCCATCCCGGCACCACCCGCACCGAACGCACGCCGAGCCTGCTTGCCGCCCGCGCCGCACAGCTCGGCGTCTCCGCGGAAGAAGCGGAGCGGCGCGATTTCGCCCCGGATTCGCCGCGCGGCAACGCCATCTGCCGCATGGTGGACGCTTCGGAGGTCGCGTTCGTCGCGACCTTCCTGGCCTCGGACAAGGCCTGGGCGGTTTCCGGCGAGCTGGTGGTGGCGAGCGGCGGCGCCGGGCGATCGGTCTATTACTGAGCGGGCGCGACCTGCCCTCCCCTGCACGGGCGGCATGGCGCCCTTCGGGCATCGCGGGGCGCTCGCGATTGCCGTAGCCCGGCCGCGGGCGCATGCTGTCCGCGGCCCATTGCAGCGCATTTTCGAGGCGAAGCCATGCACGACATCGTCATTCGCGGCGGCACGATCCTTGACGGCACCGGCGCCGAGGCCGTCACCGGCGACATCGCGGTCGACGGCGGCAAGCTCACCGCGGTCGGCGGCAAGGCCGGGCCGGGCAAGCGCGAGATCGCCGCGCACGGCCTGCTCGTCACCCCCGGCTGGGTCGATGTCCACACCCATTACGACGGCCAGGCGACCTGGGACCCGGTGCTGGCGCCGTCGTCGTGGCATGGCGTGACGACGATCCTCTTCGGCAATTGCGGCGTCGGCTTTGCGCCGGTGCGCAAGGAGCACCGCGCCGGCCTCATCGACCTGATGGAGGCGGTCGAGGACATTCCCGGCACCGCGCTGCATGAAGGGCTAAACTGGGAGTGGGAGAGCTTTCCCGACTTCCTCGACGCGCTCGACCGCATGCCGCGCACCATCGATGTCGCCGCGCAGCTCCCGCACCACCCGCTGCGCGTCTATGTGATGGGCGACCGCGCGATCAACCGCGAGGCCGCCACCCCGGACGACATCGCCGCGATGAACCGGCTGACCGAGGGCGCGCTCAAGGCCGGCGCGTTCGGCTTCACCACCTCGCGCACCTATTCGCACAAGACCAAGACCGGCGATCTCGTCCCCGGGCATTTCGCCGAGGAGGCCGAGCTGTTCGGCATCGGCCGGGCGCTCGGCGCGGTCGGCCGCGGCGCGTTCGGCATAAACAGCGATTTCATGGACGAAGCACGCGAGCTCGCCTGGATGACCCGGCTGTCGCAGGAGACCGGCCGCCCGGTGTGGTTCCTGTTGACCGACCGGCCGACCGACCCGGAGCGCTGGCAGCGGCTGATGACCGGCGTGCACGCCGCCCGCGCGCAAGGCGCCAGCATCACCGCCCAGGTCGCCGGGCGGCCGGTCGGGGTGATCCTCGGCCACAACACCTCGATGAACCCATTCACCTTCCGCCCGGCCTATCGCGCGCTCGACCGCCTGCCGGCGGCGGCGCGCTGGGCGCGGCTGCGCGACCCCGAAACCCGCGCCGCCATCCTCGCGGAGCCGCCGTCCGAGGCCGAGCTCGACCGGCAGGGCCAGTTCATCCGCTTTGTCGCGACCCGCTGGGACCGCATGTTCGTGATGGCCGGCGCGACCCCGGATTACGAGCCGGCGCCGGAAAAGAGCATCGCCGCCATCGCCTCGCGCGGCAACCGCTCGCCCCAGGAAGTCGCCTACGACTACCTGACCGAAGGCGAAGACCATTTCCTGTTCTTCCCGGTGGTCGGTTACGTGCACGGCGACCACGAGCAGATCCGCCAGCTGCTGGTCGATCCCGGCACCCTGCTCGGGCTGGGCGACGGCGGCGCGCATTGCGGCCAGATCGTCGATGCCGGGCTGCCGAGCTACATGCTCAGCCACTGGGCACGCGACCGCAAACGCGGCCCCGGTTTGCCGCTGCCGCTTCTGGTCAAGATGCAGACCAGCGAGACCGCCGATTTCTTCGGCTTCCACGACCGCGGCCGGCTCAAGCCCGGCCTGCGCGCCGACGTCAACATCATCGATTTCGACCGGCTGCGGCTGCACCAGCCCGAGATCATCCACGACCTGCCCGCCGGCGGCCGCCGCCTGGTGCAGCGCGTCGACGGCTACCGCGCCACTCTTGTCGCCGGCACCCCGGTGTTCGAGAACGGCGAAGACACCGGCGCCCGTCCCGGCCGCCTGGTGCGCGCGGGGCATTGACATGCCGCACGACACCCTGGTTCATGAGAACGGCCGCCACGGCCGGACCACCGAACTCGACGCGCTGGTGATCGGCGCGGGGTTCGCGGGCCTCTACCAGCTGCTCTGCCTGCGCGACCGGCTGGGCTTGTCGGTGCAGGCGGTCGAACAGGGCGCCGGGGTCGGCGGCACCTGGTACTGGAACCGCTATCCCGGCGCGCGCTGCGATTCCGAGAGCCATGTCTACTGGTACACCTTCTCGCCCGAGCTGATGCGCGAGTGGGAGTGGTCGGAACGCTATCCCGGCCAGGCCGAGATTTTGCGCTACCTCAATTTCGTCGCCGACAAGTTCGACCTGAAGAAGGACATCCGCTTCAACACCCGCGTCGCCGCCGCGACCTATGACGAAGCGGCGAACCGGTGGCGGGTCCGCACCGAGCAGGGTGATACCTACGTCGTCAAGTTCCTGATCACCGCGGTCGGCTGCCTGTCGACCGCGAACGTGCCGAAATTCCCCGGGCTCGACGACTACCGGGGCGACTGGTACCACACCGGCCACTGGCCGCATGACGGGGTCGATTTCACCGGCAAGCGGGTCGGCATGATCGGCACCGGGTCGACCGGCATCCAGGCGGCGCCGGTCATCGCGGCGCAGGCGCAGCACCTGACCGTGTTCCAGCGTACCGCCAACTATTCGGTGCCGGCGCGCAACGCGCCGCTGACGCCTGAGTTCAAGCAGTACGTCAAGCAGCACGCCGAGGACATCCGCGCCGTCACGCACGAAACGATCAACGGCATGGGCTTCCGCATCGAGGAGCGGCTGGCGGTCGAAACCTCGCCGGAGGAGCGCGAGAAGATCTACGAGGCGGCGTGGCGGCGCGGCGGGCTGCAGTTCCGCGCCGCGTTCCAGGACATGATGATCGACAAGGCGGCCAACGACACCGCCGCCGATTTCGTCAAGCGCAAGATCCGCGCGATCGTCAAGGACCCGAAGACCGCGGCAGTGCTGTCCGACATCGACCACCCTTACGCCGCCAAGCGGCCGCCGATCGACACCAACTATTTCGAGACCTACAACCGCCCCAACGTGACGCTGGTCGACCTGCGCAACGCGCCGATCGAACGCATCAGCCGCGCCGGCATCTGCACCACCGAGGCCGAATACCCGGTCGACATCATCGTCTTCGCCACCGGGTTCGACGCGATGACCGGCCCGATGCTGCGCATGGACATACGCGGCCGCGGCGGGATGGCCCTCAAGGACGCGTGGCAAGCGGGCCCGCTGACCTATCTCGGCCTGCAGGTCGCCGGCTTCCCCAATCTGTTCACCATCACCGGCCCCGGCAGCCCGTCGGTGCTGTGCAACATGCCGGTGGCGATCGAGCAGCACGCCGATTGGATCACCGCCTGCATCAAGCACCTGAACGACAGCGGCCTCGAACGCATCGAGGCGCGCGCCGACGCGGCCGACAAATGGGTCGCCGAGGTCAATGCCATGGCGCACAAGACCGTGCTGCCGCTGGCCCGGCATTCCTGGTATCTCGGCGCCAACATCCCCGGCAAGCCGCGCGTGTTCATGCCTTATGCCGGCGGCATGGTGCGCTACCGGCAGATCTGTGCGGATGTGGTGGCGCGCGGCTATGAGGGCTTCATGCTGTCGTGAGCGGCGTCTTCGCGGAGGACGACATGGCGCAAGACCAGGCCGTCGACCCGGCGCGCATCGACCGGCTGGAACGGCGGCTGCAGGCGCTGGAAGACGCCGAGGCGATCCGCAACCTGAAGGCGCGCTACGCGGCGTTGTGCGACCGGCAATACGATGCCGACGGCATCGCCGCGCTGTTTACCGAGGACGCGCTGTGGGACAGCCCCGGCCTCGGCCGGTTCGAGGGCCGCGAGGCGATCCGGAACTTCTTTCGGGGCGCGTCGCGGATCTTCTCGTTTGCCATTCATTACAGCCTGAACGGCCGGATCGAGATCGACGGCGATACCGCGCGGGCGCAATGGTATCTGTTCATGCCGTGCCTGGTCGCTGCCGGGAACCGCGCGATGTGGCGCGCCAGCATCGACCACGAGACCTATGCGCGGGTGGACGGAACATGGATGTTCCGCCACAAGCGGTCGGAGCCGCTGATGAACGTCCCCTTCGACACCGGCTGGGCCGAGTCCCGGTTTGTTTAGAGTTTCGTCACCCGTCATCGTCAAGTCCGGCCATGACGAATTGAAGGGGTTCTTGCTTCAAATCGCCAGATAGCCGCCATCGACCGTCACAGTGCTCCCGGTCACCCAGCGCGACTCGTCGCAAGCGAGAAACAGCACCGCGCCGACGAGATCGCCGGGCTGTCCCAGCCGCCCGAGCGGGATCAGCGCCTTGGTCGCCCGCCGCGCTTCGGGGTCGGTATAGTTCGCGCGGGTAAGGCCGGTCAGCGTCGGCCCCGGCGCGATGGCGTTGACCCGAATGTCATGCCGCGCGAGATCGACCGCCATCGCCTGCGTCAGCGAGCGCGCCCCGCCCTTCGAGGCGACATAGGCGGCGCGCTCCGGCCGCGCGACCTCGGCGAGCTGCGAGGTCACGTTGATGATGCTGCCGCCCCCGCCCTGCTTGACCATCTGCCGCGCCGCCGCCTGGCCGACATGGAACATGCCGGTGAGGTTGACCGCGATCACCCGGTCCCAGGTCGCGGCATCGACATCGAGGAAATCCAGTCGGTGCGCGATCCCCGCCGATTCCAGCACGATGTCGAGCCGGCCGAACGCGCCTACCGCGGCGGCAATGGCGGCATCGACCGCCGCCCGGTCGCGCACGTCAAGCACCGCCGCCGCCGCGCGCCCGCCGGCGGCACGGATGCGCGCCGCGGTCGCCTCGGCCGCGGCGCCGTCGTTGTCGGTGCAGAACACCGCCGCGCCCTCGCGCCCCAGCCCCTCCGCCCCGGCGCCGCCGATACCGCCGCCCGCCCCCGCGACCAAGGCCACCTTGCCCGCAACCCGTGCCATGCCGCCCTCCTTTATCCGTTGAGCGAACGATATCCTCGTCATTCCGGGGCGGCCTCCAGGCCGAACCCGGAACCCATGAACACGGTCTTGTCCAGGTGGACCCCAGCGTCGAAACACACCCTTTCAAGTCCATGTTCATGGGTTCCGGGTTCATCGCTGCGCGATGCCCCGGAATGACGCGGGAGGATCTTCCGATCCGATGCTCAAGTCGCGGCGGTGAGCCGCGCCACATCAAACCCGTAGACGCGCGCGGTATTGCCGCCGACGATCTTGGCCTGCTCCTCCGCCGGCACGCCGGCCAGGATGTCCGACAAGATGCGGCGCGACTCGGGGAAGGTCGATTCGCTGTGCGGGTAGTCCGAGCCCCACATCATGTTGTCGACGCCGATCACATCGCGCAGGCGGATGCCGATCGCATCCTCCTGGAAGCTCAGCACGACGTTGCGGCGGAAGAAGTCGCTCGGCACCATGCCGTCCTTGAACCGGTAGAGCGCCTCGCCGTGCCGCTCGCGATAGGTGTAGTCCATCGAGGTGACGACGTTCGGCGCCCAGGACAGCTCGAACTCGACGATCGCCAGCATCAGCCGCGGGTGGCGCTCGAAGACGCCCGAGAAGATCATGTCGCACATCGACAGCGCCGGGTAGAACGCCTTGGTCGCCCGGCTGCTGGCGTCGCGCAGCGTGCCGGTGCCGGCGCCGCGGATCTTGCCGGTCCGCCGCGTCGCCGTGTGCAGGCTGAGCGGCATGCCGAGCGACGCGGCCGCCGCCCAGAATGTCTCGTATTCGGGCTGGTCGTAGCGCCGGTCCTCGGCCGGGTACTCGGCGATCATCGCGCCGCAAAGCCCCAGCCGGGCGGCGCGCTCCAGCTCCCGGACCCCGTCCGCGACGTCGTCGAGGTTGATCATCGCCACGCCTTTGAGCCGCGCCGGGTCGGTGCGGCAGAACTCGGCGAGCCAGTCGTTGTAGGCGCGGAAGATCGCCGACATCAGCCCGGGGTCCGCCACCTTGAAATAGAACAGCCCCTGCGACGGGTAGAGGACCTCGCCCGCCACCCCGTCGATCGCCATGTCCGCGATGTGCTGGCCGGGATCGTAGCCGCCGGCGTGCACGTCCTCGAAGCGCCCTTTGGCGGAGATCGTCTCGGGCGCCGCGAACCGCGCGCCCGCGTTCGAGATGAGGCCGATCCCGGACAGGACTTGATCCGCCTCGACGACGACATGGTCGCCGCCGTCGATCCGCTCGATCCGCGGCGCCCGGTCGCGGAAGGCCGCGTCGATGCGGGTCTGCCACAGATCGGGCGGCTCGAAGACATGAGAGTCAGACGAGAGAACCAAGGGAGACACCGGCGGCTCCTTTCTCACTTGCGCGGGCATCAGCTTTGGCAACACCCGCATCGCCGTCAAGAGCGTGGACCCGGCGATCATGCCGGTCAGCATCGCAATATCGACACCCTGCCGCCGACACGAAAGGCCGGAAGGCTGGTAAGCTCTCGCCGGCAAGAACGCCAGGGGGATCGCGGCCGGCATGACGGGTTCCAGCACTCGACCGCTGACCGCGCTGTACGTCGCCGGGCCGTTCAGCATGGGCTATGTCGATTTCTACACCTTTCTGATGCCGCTTTACGCGCTGTCGCTCGGGTTCGACGCCGGCCGGGTGGGCATCCTGGTCGGCGCCCGCTCGATCGTCGCGATGTTCCTGTCGATCCATATCGGCGTGCTGATGGACCGGTTCGGCACCCGCAAGGTCACCTTGTTTTTCGTCTGGGCGAGCATGGCGATGGCGCCGCTGTTTCCGCTGGTGCCGTGGTTCTGGAGCCTCTTGCTGCTGCAGCTGGTCAACGGCGCGGCGGTGTCGTTCGCCTGGTCCGGGGCGCAGACGCTGATCGCGCAGGTGGCCGAGGGCGAGGCCCGCTATCTCGGCCGGTTCACCTTCTTCGCCCGGCTCGGCTCGACCACCGCACCGCTCCTCGGCGGCGCGGTCTGGGATGTCGGCGGGCTCTGGCCGTCCTACCTCGTCGGCGTCGCCTGGGGCGGCGTCCTGACCCTCGCCCTGCTGTGCGCGCCCGAGGCCGAGTTCGCCGCTTCGCCGCGCGACGAAGGCACGGTGCGCGCCCGGTTCCGCGCACGCGATGTCTGGCCGCGGCTGTCCGACTATCGGAACTCGCTGCTGCTGCTCGCCATTCCGGCGATCGCGCTGTCGCTGGCGATCATGGCGATGCGCAACAGCACCTACAGCATCCAGACCTCGGTCTATGTCGTCTACCTGAAGCAGGCGGGGCTGGTCGGCACGACGATCGGCATGCTGTTCTCGGCCGCCGAGATCGCCAGCGGCTTCGGCGCGCTGTTCGCCGGCCGCGCGATGGGCCTCGGCAACGCCCAGCGCACGATGCTGAGCGGCACCGCGCTGTCGATCCTGCTGATCGCGCTGACCCCGGTGCTGGGCGGCATGCTGGCGTTGCTGCTGGTGTTCCAGATGCTGCGCGGCTGGCTCGAGGGGGTGATCCAGCCGCTGGTGCTGTCGGTCCAGGCGCGCGCCGCCGGCCGTCATCAACAGGGCGCGGTCGTCGGCCTGCGCCAGACCGGGCAGCGCTTCACCTCGATCATGGTGCCGCCGGTGATGGGCGCGATCGCCGACCGCTGCGGCGTCGGCGAAAGCTTCTTTATCGTCGGCGGCTTCATGCTGCTGCTCTGCGTCCCGCTGGCGCTGGTCATCCGCCGCGTCGACCGCCGCCGGGCCGGAGAGTCGCTCGCCGGCGCGACCGATTGACCCTCGCCCGCTCCCGTTGCTCGCGCAGACGGGAGACCGCAACGAGCCGAGGCGCCTCCCGCCCCTTCTCATCGTGCCCGGTCGCGCGATATCGTTCGCCGTCCAACAAGGCAGGCAGCCGATGACCGACCTCCCGCACCATGTCGACATCCACGAGGAAGGCCCGCGCGAGGGCTTTCAGATCGAACCCGGCCCGATCAGCACCGCCGACAAGATCAAATTGATCGAGGCGCTGGCCGAGACCGGGCTGCACCACATCCAGGCGGCCTCGTTCGTCAGCCCGAAGATCGTCCCGGGCTGGGCCGACGCCGAGGATGTCGTCGCCGGCTTCACGCCGAAGGAGGGCGTGCATTACACCGCGCTGTGGTTCAATGCCGCCGGCCTCGAACGCGCGCTCAAGTTCCGCAACAAGCTGACCATCACCGGCTCGATCTCGCTGACCGCGTCGGAAGGGTTCACGCAAAAGAACCTGCACCGCAGCCATGCCGAGAACGTCGCGGCGATGAAGAAGCAGACCGCGCTGCATCTCGAAAACGGCGTCGCGGTGCCGCGCATCGGCGTGATGGCGGCATTCGGCTGCAATTACCAGGGCGACATCGCCCCGGCGCAGGTGATCTCGACCTTGGAAGACGGCCTCGCGATCGCCGCGGAAGCCGGCGCCGATATCAAGTACTTCTCGCTGGCCGACACGATGGGCTGGGCGACGCCGCTGCGCATCGAGCGGGTGCTCGGCGAGGTGCGCGGCCGCTGGCCCGACATGCCGATCTCGCTGCATCTGCACGACACGCGCGGCCTTGCGGTGGCCAATGCGCATGCCGGGCTCAAGATGGGCGTGACCCAGTTCGATTCGACCGTCGGCGGGCTCGGCGGCTGCCCGTTCGCCGGCCAGCCCAAGGCGGCGGGCAATATCTGCACCGAGGAGCTGGTGCTGCTGTGCGAGGAGATGGGCATCGATACCGGCGTCGACCTCGACGCGCTGATCGAGGTCGGGCGCATGGCCGAGGACATCGTCGGCCACCAGCTGCCCGGCGAGCTGATCCACGCCGGCAGTTTGGATGCGTTCCGGCGGCGGGCCGCCGCCTGACGCCGGCGGTGGGGGTATAATGCCCGACCGCCCGCTCGCCACTCCGCTCGCCGGCCTCAAGGTCCTCGAGTTCAGCCACACGGTCATGGGTCCGACCGCCGGGCTCATCTTCGCCGAGCTCGGCGCCGACGTGATCAAGATCGAGCCGGCGCCGAAAGGCGACCACACGCGCGGCCTCGGCGGCTTCGGCGCCGGGTTTTTCGCCGCGTTCAACCGCAACAAGCGCAGCCTCGCGGTCGACCTCAAACGGCCCGAGGGGCAGGCGGTGGTCCATCGCTTGGCGCCGACCGCCGATGTCGTGCTGGAGAATTACGGGCCGGGCACCATGGAACGGCTCGGCTGCGGCTACGACACGCTCGCGGCGCTCAACCCGCGCCTTGTCTATCTCGCGCTCAAGGGCTATCTCGCCGGGCCGTACGAACACCGCCCGGCGCTCGACGAGGTGGTGCAGTTCCAGACCGGTCTCGCCTTCATGACCGGGCCGCCGGGCCAGCCGCTGCGCGCCGGCGCCTCGGTGATCGACATCATGGGCGCGATGTTCGGCGTCATCGCGGTCCAGGCGGCGCTGCGCGAGCGCGACGCCACCGGCAAGGGCCAGCGCGTCTCCAGCGCGCTGTTCGAGAACGCCGCATTCCTGATGAGCACGCACATGGCGGGGATGACCGCGACCGGGCTCGAGGCGCGGCCGATGCCGGCGCGGCGCGGCGCCTGGGCGATCTACGAGGTGTTCAACACCGCCGGCGGCGGCCAGCTCTTTATCGGCGTCACCAGCGACCAGCAATGGACGCGGTTTGTCGAGGAATTCGGCCTGCAGGCGCTCGCCGCCGACCCGCGGCTGGCCACCAACGTCATGCGGCTGGCCGAGCGCGCCTGGCTGATCCCGGCGTTGCAGGAGGTGCTGGCGGCCTTGCCGCAGGACGAGGTCGCGGCGCGCTGCGAGCGCTGCAACGTGTCCTGGGCGCCGGTCGGTCAGCCGGGCGACCTGTTCGCCGATCCGCATCTGCTGGCGACCGGCGGGCTGGTCGATGTGTTCATCTCGCGCTTTGGCGAAGCGGGCGGCAAGGTCGCCGGCCTCCCCGCCTTGCCGGTCGAATTCGGCGCCGAGCGCCGCCGGCCCGGCCTCACCCGCCAGCCGCCGCGGGTCGGCGAGCACAATCAGGATGTGCTGGAAGCAGCCGGCTTCAGCCCGGCGGAAATCGCCGCGCTCGCCGACGCCGGAATCATCGCCCGCTCGGCCGCCTGACGCCGACCGGCCTGACATTGACCGGCGGGGGCGGCGGCGGAGACGGCGGCACCGGGATCGGCATCGGCGGCTCTTCCCGCGGCGGGGCCTGCTCGTCGGGGTCGCGTTCGGGCACCGACGGCGGGTTGCCGGGGGGCTCGGGCATACCGGGTTGTCCTGCCATCGGCGGCTCCTTGGGCTTTTACCGTAAACGAGCGCGCGACGCGGTCGCTCCGTCCATCCGCCCGCAACCGGCCCCGCCCGGATCCTTGCCGTTTGGATGACGCTCTCCGGCCAAGCCCTCGCTTTGGGAACTTCCCCAAGGTCCTGGCGTTGCGACAATGGGGAAACATGTACGGTGGCGGACAATGCAGGGGCGGATGGGGACTGCGTCGACGCTCGACGTCATGACGAACAGCACGCAAACACGCGCCGCGTATTATCGAGAACAAGCTCAAGAGTTACGGGAGATGGCCGCCGGCGGCCGCGACGCGGAGCTTGGCCGCGACCTCTTCGACATCGCGGCGAAATACGACGCTCTGGCGGACAGCATCCTGCTTGACGAAAGCCTGATGGCACGCCGCTACGCTTAGGGCCACTCCCCGGCCAAAGCGAATTGGCTTTGACGGTTCGTCGCGGCCGGGCCTGACCCGGCCGTCTCAAGACTGCCGCCGAGATCGCCGGGTCAAGCCCGGCGACGACGACAGAAGTCATCGCGGTTGGACGCCCTGAACCGCCGGCCGGGCATATATGAAATCTTAATGCGCCGCGGCAGCGGCGCTCCCTCGAATCTATATGCGCTTGACCTGATCTTCCCGGGCGCAGCGTCAGGGAGACGGATGATGCTCGACGTGGTGTATCTGGCGATCGGCTGCGGCTTTTTGGCCGCGGCCGTTCTTTACGTCGCGGCCTGCGACCGGCTCTGAGGGAGGCGGCGATGCTGTTGGATTACGCGCTCGGCGGCGCGGTGACGTTCGGGCTGCTGATCTATCTCGTCTATGCGCTGACGCGCCCGGAGAAGTTTTGATCCGGCGCCTGCGGGAGCATGCGGCATGACCTTTAACGGCTGGTTTCAGATCGCGCTGTTCTGCGTGGTCGTCACGGCGTTGGTGAAGCCGCTCGGCGGCTACATCACCAAGGTCTTCAATGGTGAGCGCCACCTGATGACCCCGGTGCTGCGGTGGCTGGAGCGCGCCATCTACGCGCTGTGCGGGGTCGACGAGGACCGGGAGCAGCATTGGGTGACCTACGCGGTCGCGATGCTGTTCTTCACCGCGGCCGGCTTTGTGGTGCTCTACGCGCTGCAGCGGCTGCAAGCGGTGCTGCCGTTCAATCCGGCCGGCCAACCGGCGGTCGAGCAAGGCCTCGCCTTCAACACCTCGGCGAGTTTTGTCACCAACACCAACTGGCAGTCCTACGTCCCCGAGACGACGATGAGTTACCTGACCCAGATGGCGGGGCTCACCGTGCACAATTTCGTCTCGGCGGCGACCGGCATTGCGCTGGCGATGGCGCTGATCCGCGGGTTCGCGCGGCGCTCGGCGCAGACGGTCGGCAATTTCTGGGTCGATCTGACCCGCGGCACGCTCTACGTCCTGCTGCCGGTCGCAGTCGTCGTCGCGCTGTTCTTCGTGTGGCAGGGCATACCGCAAAACCTCAACGCCTACACCGAGGCGACGACGCTCGAAGGCGCCAGGCAGGTGATCGCGCAGGGGCCGGTGGCCTCCCAGGAAGTCATCAAGATGCTCGGCACCAACGGCGGCGGCTTCTTCAACGCCAACTCGGCGCACCCCTTCGAGAACCCGAACGGGCTGACCGACCTGGTCGAGATGGTGCTGATCTTCGCGATCGGCGCCGCCCTCACCAATGTCTTCGGCCGCATGGTCGGCAGCCAGAAGCAGGGCTGGGCGATCTTCACGGTGATGGGCCTGCTGTTCCTCGTCGGGGTTGCGGCCGTCTATGCGAGCGAAGCGCCCGGCAACCCGGCGATCGCCGCGCTCGGGGTCGACCAGGCGCCGTCCGCGCTGCAATCCGGCGGCAACATGGAGGGCAAGGAAATCCGTTTCGGCATCGCCCAGTCCGCGCTGTTCACCACGGTGACGACCGACGCGTCGTGCGGCGCCGTCGACAACATGCATGACAGCCTGATGCCGCTCGGCGGCCTGGTGCCGATGGTCAACATGATGCTCGGCGAGATCATCTTCGGCGGCGTCGGCTCGGGGCTTTACGGCATGCTGCTGTTCGCGGTGCTGGCGGTGTTCATCGCCGGGCTGATGGTTGGCCGCACCCCCGAATATCTCGGCAAGAAGATCGAGTCGAAGGAAGTGAAGATGGCGATGCTCGCCATCCTGATCCTGCCCTTCTCGATGCTCGGCTTTACCGCGCTGGCGACCGTGCTGCCCGCCGGTCTCGCCGGTCCGGCGAACCAGGGGCCGCACGGCTTCAGCGAGATCCTCTACGCCTTCACCTCGGCCACCGCCAATAACGGCAGCGCCTTTGCCGGCCTCAGCGCCAACACGCCGTTCTACAACGCAACGCTGGGGCTGGCGATGTTCATCGGCCGCTTTCTGATGATCGTGCCGATGCTGGCGATGGCCGGCTCGCTCGCCGCGAAGAAGATCGTGCCGGCCTCGGCGGGCACCTTCCCGACCGATGGCGGGCTCTTTGTCGGGCTGCTGACCGGCGTCATCGCCATCACCGGCGGGCTGGTCTTCTTCCCGGCCGTCTCGCTCGGCCCGGTGGTCGAGCAGCTGTCGCTGCAAGCCGGCACCCTTTTCTGACCCCACCGCAAAGCCAGCCGCGAAAGGGCATCGCGATGTCCACCACGGAATTCATTCCGGCGCGCGTTCGCAGCTCGGCTGCGACGCTGACCGACCGCAGGATCGTCATTCCGGCGATCGGCGACGCGTTCAAAAAGCTTCACCCCCGGACCATGATCCGCAACCCGGTCATGTTCGTGGTCGAGGTCGTCGCGACACTGACGACGCTGCTCTTCCTGCGCGACCTCGTCACCGGCGCCGGGCATTACGGCTTCTCGTTCCAGATCAACCTTTGGCTGTGGTTCACGGTCGTGTTCGCGAACTTTGCCGAGGCCGTCGCCGAAGGCCGCGGCAAGGCGCAGGCGGCGACGTTGCGCCGCGCCAAGACCGAGACCATGGCGAAGCTGCTCTCCAAGACGAGCGATGCGTGGAGCCAGGTTGCCGGCACGAGCCTGAAGCCGGGCGATGTCGTGCTGGTCGAGGCCGGCGACATGATCCCATCGGACGGCGAGGTCGTCGAGGGCGTCGCTTCGGTCAACGAGGCTGCGATCACCGGGGAGAGCGCGCCGGTGATCCGCGAGAGCGGCGGCGACCGCTCGGCGGTCACCGGCGGCACGCAAGTGATCTCCGACTGGCTCAAGGTGCGCATCACCGCGGCGCCGGGCTCGACCTTTCTCGACCGCATGATCGCGCTGGTCGAAGGCGCCGAGCGGCAGAAGACCCCCAACGAGATCGCCCTCAACATCCTGCTCGCCGGGCTGACCATCATCTTCGTCTTCGCCGTCGCGACGATCCCCTCGTTTGCCTCCTACGCCGGCGGCCGCCTGTCGGTGCTGGTGCTGGTGGCGCTGTTCGTGTGTCTGATCCCGACGACGATCGGCGCGCTGCTCTCGGCGATCGGCATCGCCGGGATGGACCGGCTGGTGCGGTTCAACGTGCTGGCGATGTCGGGCCGCGCGGTCGAGGCGGCAGGCGATGTCGACACGCTGCTGCTCGACAAGACCGGCACGATCACCCTCGGCAACCGGCAGGCCACCGAGTTCGTCGCGCTGCCGGGCATCGACGAACGCGAGCTCGCCGACGCGGCGCAGCTCGCCTCGCTGTCCGACGAGACGCCGGAGGGCCGCTCGATCGTGGTCCTGGCAAAGGAGAAATACGGTATCCGCGGCCGCGACATGGCGCCGCTCAACGCGCATTTCATCCCGTTCGCCGCGCAGACCCGGATCAGCGGCATCGATTTCGAGGGCGCCTCGATCCGCAAGGGCGCGGTCGACGCGGTGCTGCGCCATGTCGGCCTCGACGAGTCGCCCGCGAGCCGCGGCAATGTCGCGGTGGCGCCGCGGCGGGCGCCGGGCGTCGACGAACTGCAGGCGATCGCCGAGCGCATCGCCAAGACCGGCGGCACGCCGCTCGCCGTCGCCAAGGACGGCCGGCTGCTCGGCGTCATCCACCTCAAGGACATAGTCAAGGGCGGCATCCGCGAGCGCTTCGCCGCGCTGCGCAAGATGGGGATCCGCACGGTGATGATCACCGGCGACAACCCGATGACCGCGGCGGCGATCGCCGCCGAGTCGGGGGTCGACGACTTCCTCGCCCAGGCGACCCCCGAGATGAAGCTGAAGCTGATCCGCGAGGAGCAGGCCCAGGGCAAGCTGGTGGCGATGTGCGGCGACGGCACCAACGACGCCCCTGCCCTCGCCCAGGCCGATGTCGGCGTGGCGATGAACACCGGCACGATGGCGGCGCGCGAGGCCGGCAACATGGTCGACCTCGACAGCGACCCCACCAAGCTCATCGAGATCGTCGAGATCGGCAAGCAGCTGCTGATGACCCGCGGCGCGCTGACCACCTTCTCGATCGCCAACGACGTCGCCAAGTACTTTGCGATCATCCCGGCGATGTTCCTGGCGTTCTATCCGCAGCTCCAGGCGCTCAACGTGATGAAGCTGGCGACGCCGCAAAGCGCGATCCTGTCGGCGATCATCTTCAACGCGGCGATCATCATCGCGCTGATCCCGCTGGCGTTGCGCGGCGTCGCCTATCGTCCGGTCGGCGCCGCCGCGATCCTGCGCCGCAACCTGCTGGTCTACGGTCTCGGCGGCATCGTCGTGCCGTTCATCGGCATCAAGCTGATCGACCTGTTCGTCACCGCCATCGGCTGGGCGTGACGCCCCCTGCGAGAGAACCATGCTCAGAGAAATCCGCCCCGCCCTTGTAATGATCGTCACGATGACGATCATTACCGGCCTCGCCTATCCGCTCGGCGTGACCGGGATCGCCCAATTGCTGTTCCCGCGCCAGGCGAACGGCAGCCTTATCGAACGCGACGGCAAAATCGTCGGCTCCGAACTGATCGGACAGAATTTCGCCGCCGACAAATATTTCCACGGCCGCCCTTCGGCGACGACCGCGACCGACCCCGACGACGCGTCCAAGACCGTGCCGGCGCCTTATGCGGCCGACAATTCGGCCGGGTCGAACCTCGGGCCGACCGCAAAAGCCCTGATCGACCGGGTGACCGATGACGCCCGGAAGCTGCACGACGAGAACCCGGCCGTGCCGCCTCCCGTCGACCTCGTCACCGCCTCGGCGAGCGGGCTCGACCCCGACGTGACTCCGGCCGGCGCGTTGTTCCAGGTGCCGCGCGTGGCCAAGGCGCGCGGCTTGTCGCAGGAGGCCGTCGAAAAACTGGTCGACGCGCATATCGAGGGCCGGATGCTCGGCGTCCTCGGCGAACCCCGCGTCAATGTCCTGAAACTCAACCTCGCGCTCGACGCGCTGCCGAGCAAATAGCTGAAATCCCGGCGTATTCACCATTGCCGCAGCCACCGATGGCCGCGGCGATGCTGTTTTTACTATCGCCAAGGTGCGGCATCTCGTTTTAACCATTATCGTAAGTTGACATCTGCACATCCTTTAGTTTTAATTAACATCGAATTTTAGATGAACTTTACCCAGATAAGTTCCAGCGGTAGGTGCTTAATTGTTACCGATTCGAGGACCAACAATATTACACAAGACATGCTTCGGCAAAATCCAGGTATCGCAATACTGAAATATTACCGCAACCGATCGAATGAGGGGAGCGCGCCGTCCAGGCAAGCTTAATCACCGGTACAGGGGATATCACGATGCTGATGGTACTGACGAACGGGGTCGTCGATGGCTGACCCGATGACCGCGGCTGCCGCCGCCAGCCGGTCGGCGACGATCGAGGCCAAGAAACTGTGGCGCGAGCATGTCGCCAACCCCGACGCCCTGGGCGGCGCCGCAACCCCGGCGCTGCGCGTCGGTCTGGCGGCGAGCTTTACCACCGACACGCTGGTACCGTTTGTCGGCGCCGCGCTGCTCGCCGAGGGCACGTCCGCAAGCTTCGCGGTCGGGCCGTACAACCAGCTGTTCCAGACCTGTCTCGACCCGCAGACCATCTTCCACGGCCCGACCGACGTGATCGTGCTGCTGTGGCGGCTGGAAGACCTGATGCTCGACGAGATCACCGGCTTCACCCGGGGCGATGCGACCGCCTTGCAGCAGGCGCGCGACAAGCTGGACGCCCTGGTCGGGGCGATCCGCCAGCTGCGCGCGGGTTACCGCGGCATGGTCATCGTCGGCCTGCCGCCCTACCCGACCGGACCGGCGGCGAATATCCTGGCGCTCGACAATGCCGGCGGGCTCGGCGGCTTCCACCGCACGCTCGCCGCCCAGTTCACCGACGAGATCGGCCGCACCGACGGTGTCTACCTCGTCGATCTCGACGCGGTGCAGCGCCAGGTCGGCATCGCCGCCACGCATGACTCGCGTCACTGGTATCTCTATCGCCAGCCGTTCAGCGACGGCTTCCTCAACACGCTGGCGCGTCAGCTCTCGCGCATGATCATGGCCTCGCGCCGGGCGGCGAAGAAATGCGTCGTGCTCGATGCCGACAACACGCTATGGGGCGGCATCGTCGGCGAAGACGGCATCGACGGCATCCAGATCGGCGACGAGTTCCCCGGCTCCGCCTTCCGCGACTTCCAGAAGCTGGTGCTGGGCTGGCGCCAGCAGGGCGTGTTCCTGGCGCTGGCCAGCAAGAACAACGAAGCCGACGTCTGGGAAGTCTTCGACAAGCACACCGGCATGGTGCTCAAGCGCGAGCATCTGTCGGCCTGGCAGATCGGCTGGCTGCCAAAGGCCGAGGGCATCCCGGCGATCGCCAAATCGCTCAATATCGGCACCGACAGCCTTGTCTTCATCGACGACAACCCGATGGAGATCGGCTACATGCGCGAGGCGCGGCCGGAGGTGACGAGCATCCTCGTCCCCTCGGACCCGGCCGAAATGGTCGCGACGATGCAGGCGCTGAGCCTGTTCGACCAGCTCGAAGTCACCGACGAGGACCGCAAGCGCGCCGACATGATGCGCGCCGAACGCGACCGCGAGGTGCTGGGGTCGCAGATCAACCACGCCGACTTCCTCAAGGCGCTCGACCTCAAGGTCGATCTGTTCCGCGCCAAGACCGAGGATCTCGGCCGCGTTACCCAGCTCATCAACAAGACCAACCAGTACAACCTGACGACGATCCGCCGCACGCTCGACGAGGTGCGCGCGCTGGCCGCGTCGGACGATTGGCGGCTCTACGCCTTTCGCGTCACCGACAAGTTCGGCGAATACGGTCTGACCGGCGTGATCATCGCCGAGGTGTCGCCTGACCGCCGGCGCTGGACGCTCGATTCGGTGCTGATGAGTTGCCGGGTGCTGGGCCGCGGCGTCGAGACGACGTTGATCGGCGCCCTCGCCGAAGACGCCCGGGCCGAGGGGGCGGTCGAGTTTGTCGGCTCGTACATCCCGACCGCGAAGAACGCGATCTGCAAGCGGTTCCTGCCCGACCAGGGCTTCACCCAGATCGGCGAGCGGGAATGGCACCTCGATTTGGCGAACGCGCCGGCGATCCCGGCTCACATCACCCGGCTGGGTGCGCCGGATACCCTTCTTCAAGCTGCTGCGGAGTGA
The DNA here is from genome assembly GCA_035550515.1 of Allostellaceae bacterium. Classification (GTDB taxonomy): domain Bacteria; phylum Pseudomonadota; class Alphaproteobacteria; order ATCC43930; family CGMCC-115725; genus DATARH01. The sequence goes on along the minus strand of DASZOZ010000010.1, from coordinate 61,141 downwards.
CCACCATGCGCGTTGCCAAAGTGTTTTCCGAGGTTCTCGGCCTGTCGCCGGACACCATCACCGACGCCACCTCGCCCGACAACACCCCGCAATGGGACAGCATGGCGGCGATGAACCTGGTGGTGGCGATCGAAGACGAGTTCGACGTGCGCCTCACCACCGCCGAGATCGTGTCGATGCGCAATGTCGCGATCGTCAAGAAGGTGCTGACCTCCAAGGGCGTCGCCGACGCCTGACACCGACGCCGACCGAAGAAGCCATAGCCGACGAGAGTTTCCATGTCGCTGAGTGATCCGTCGTTTATCGGCTTCTTCGCCGCGGTGTTCGTCCTGTTCTACCTGCTGCCGGGCGGGACGGCGCGGCTGGTGCTGCTCCTCGCGGCCAGCCTCGGCTTCTACGCCTACCTGTCCGGCGCCTATCTCGGCGTGCTGCTGGCGGTGATCGCCGTCACCTACGCCGGCGGTTTGGCCTTGCCGTCGCACGTCCAGGGCCGGCGCCGGCAGATCACCTTCGTCGCCGCGCTGCTCGGCATCCTGGCGCCGCTGGTCGTCTTCAAATACTCGGCCTTTCTGTGCCAGGCGATCGGCTTCGGCACGCCGCATTTTGTCGAGTTGCTGGCGCTGCCGATCGGCCTGTCGTTTTTCACCTTTGCCGCGGTCGGCTATCTGATCGACGTCAACCTCGACCTCGCGGCGCCGGAGACCAACCCGCTGCGGCTCGGGCTGTTCGTCTCGTTCTTCCCGCTGGTCACGGCGGGGCCGATCGAGCGCGGCGGCCGGCTCTTGCCGCAATTCACCTTCGCCCGCCCGTTTTCCAGCGACCGCGCCTTGGCGGGGCTGCGGCTGATCTTTATCGGCCTGGTACTCAAGGTGCTGTTTGCCGACACGCTGGCGGCACCGGTCGCGGCCGTGTTCGGCGACCCCGAAGGCGCGCTGCCGCTCGAAAAATTTGTCGCGATCGTCTTCTTCGCGTTCGACCTTTACGCCGATTTCGCCGGCTACTCGCTGATCGCGATCGGCTGCGCCAACATGCTCGGCATCGATGTGCAGCCCAATTTCCGCCAGCCGTTCCTGAGCCAGGGCATCCCCGAGTTCTGGCGCACCTGGCACATGTCGCTGTCGTTCTGGGTGCGCGACTACCTGTTCCTGCCGCTGCGCGCCAAATGGCGGCGCGCCGGCCATCGCGGCATGGTCGCGGCCACGGTGCTGTCGTTCACCATCCTCGGCATCTGGCACGGCGCGGGGTGGCAGTTCGCGATCTACGGCTCTGCGTTCGGCGTGCTGGCCGTCGCCTCGCTCTACACGCTGAAATACCGCGACGCCGTCTATGCCCGGCTCGGCGTGCCCGCCCTGGCCGTGCGCATCATCCGCGCGGTGATCACCTTCATCCTGTTCGCGCTGGTGCTGGTGCTGTTCCGGGCCGACTACCTCGACGACGCGCTGCTGTTCTACCGCGACATCTTCTCGCTCGGCATGCTCGACAATCTGTGGGGCGTGGTGGCCGGCGGGCTGTTCCATCACGGCGCGCCGCTCGAACTGCCGGTGGTGAGCGCTTTCTGGGCCGACTGGTTCCTGATCGCGGCGATCGTCGCCGGCGACATCCTGGTGCGCAACGGCTACACGCTGGAGAAGTCCCCGGTATGGCTGCAGGTCGTCGCTTACAATGTCGGGCTCGGCGCCATCGTCTACCAATGGATGACGAGCAGCGTCGCGCCGCCTTTCCTCTACTACAAATTCTAATCGGATGATCGCGGTGGAAACGATAGCGGCGCACGCGCCGGTTCGCTCGCAGCTTGGCGAGTGGCGGCGGTTTGTCGTCACCTTGCTGCTGGTTCTGTCGCCGCTGCTGCTGGCCGGGGCGGCGCTGGAGCTGCTCGCCTGGCGCGTCGGCGAGACGATGTCGCCGGCGGCGACCGCCAAATGGCAGGCTGAGGCGCCGGACCGGGTCTGGCGCGGCGGCGACGGCCATTCCTATGTGACCTACAAGCTCGCGCGCATCGCCGAGCTGAAGCCCGACATCGTCGCGATCGGGCCGTCGCGCGCCAATGCGTTTCGCGGCGACGTCTTTGCGCCCTACAGCTTCTTCAACGCCGGGCTCACCACCTGGACGATCGACCAGGACCGCCGGTTCCTCGAGCTGATGACCAAGGACGGCTACGCGCCGCGCGTCCTGGTCTTCAACCTCGACTACTGGATGTTGAGCCCCGGTTTCGACCATTACTGGGGCAACCGCTTTGACGAGGCGCCGGCGCCGCACGTCTCCGACCTGATGCGCGTGGTCGGGCAGTTCGCCCAGGCCCCGGTCGATCTGCTGCGCCGGCTGCCGGCGACCGACCGCGAGCACGGCCTGTTCGCGCTGCTGACCGACGAGGGGTTTGGCCCCGACGGCGTCCTGACGCCCAAGCCGACCACCCCCGATCCCACGCGCCTGCAGGCCGACCTCACCGAGGCCGGGACGCCCCCCGCGGTGATGGCCGAGCATCTTTCGCCCGAGCAGATCGCCAAGTTCGACCGGTTCGCGGCGCTCGCCAAGGCCAAGCACGTCGCCCTCGTCGGCGTCCAGCTGCCGTATTACCGCAAGATCCTCGACGGGCTGAACGACCCGCAGGACGGGATCTGGCGCGAGTTCGCCGGCGCCGAATGGCGCCGGCATCTCGCCGATGCCGGTGTCCTGTTCTTCGATTTCGCCGACATGCCGGACTATCGCGACAAGCCCGAATATTTCATCGACTCGCTCGACCCCGACGCGCGGCTGACCGGGCAGGTGATGCGCCGGGTGATGGCCGACCCGCAGGTCGAGGCGCTGCTGCCCAAGGCCGGGGCGCACTGACATGGACCGGGCGAATGCGCTGGGCCTGCGCTTTCATCATCTCGGGCTGGCGGTGCGGCGCCCGCGCGACGCGACGCGGTTCCTCACCGCTCTCGGCTACGACATCCCGGAGCCGGTTTTCGATCCCGCGCAGAATGTGCATCTGATCTTATGCCGGCACCGGGGAGCGATGCCGGATGTCGAGATCATCTACCCGGCGGACTCCCGCTCACCCGCCGACGCCTGGATCAAGCTACACCCCGACGGCCTCGTCTACCACATGTGCTATGTCGCCGCCGACATCGCCGCCGCGCTGACCGCGCTGGAGGACAACGGCATGCGCGCCGTCTGCATGGCGCCGCCCACCCCGGCGGTGCTGTTCGGCGGCTGCCCGGTCGCGTTCTACAACATCGTCGGCATGGGCCTCTGCGAGATCATCGAGGACCCCCGCCACACGGTGGATTAGGGGTTATATGGTGGTTCGTCATGGCCGGGCTTGACCCGGCCATCCTGCGGCCGGCCCGGACACGGCGATGCTTATTTGACCGGCGGCGATACCCAACCCGCTTCGAGCGAAAGCGGCATCCACCCAAGGCGAGCGCGCAAAGAAGGTGGCGGAGGGGATGGGATTCGAACCCACGATACGGGGTTAACCGTATAACGGTTTAGCAAACCGCCGCCTTCAGCCACTCGGCCACCCCTCCACCGAAGAGTGGGATTGTCACGGCGTATGCCCTCTGAGTTCTAGTCAGCGGGTCGGCGCAAGTCAACTCGCCGCCGGCGGATCGAAGCTTTAAGTTACCGCCATGGCGGCCGACACCGATGCGTTTCCCGCGCTCCTCGCCGAAATCCGCGCCTGCACCCGCTGCGCGCCGCATCTGCCGCTGGGGCCGCGCCCGATCGTGCGCGGGCTGGCCTCGGCGCGGGTCCTAGTGATCAGCCAGGCGCCGGGCAGCCGGGTCCATGCCACCGGGCTGTCGTTCGACGACAAGAGCGGCGACCGGCTGCGGCAATGGATGGGCATCGACCGCGCCGTCTTTTACGACGAGAGCCAGGTCGCGGTGATGGGGATGGCGTTCTGCTATCCCGGCCGCGCGGCAAACGGCGGCGACCTGCCGCCGCGGCCGGAATGCGCGCCCTTGTGGCACCCGCGGCTGCGGCCGCATTTCGCCGCGGTCGGGCTGACGTTGCTGGTCGGCGGCTACGCGGTCCGCGACTACCTGCCGCAGACCCGCGGCAAGCCCCTCGCCCGGGCGGCGGCGCGATGGCGCGACTTCCTGCCGGACTTCTTCATCCTGCCGCACCCGAGCTGGCGCGCCGCGATCTGGGAGCGCAACAACCCGTGGTTTCTCGCCGAAGCGTTGCCGGATTTGCGGGCGCGGGTCGGCGCGCTGCTCACGCCTCCCCCTCGATCCGTTCCATGTCCTCGTCGCTGAAACCGAGATGGTGGCCGATCTCGTGGATCAGCACGTGGCGCACCACTGCCGCGAGGTCCTCGCCGGTCTCGCACCAGTAATCGAGGATCGGCCGGCGATAGAGAAACACCAGGTCGATCTCGGTGCGCGGCGCGGCGAGGCTCTGATGCGGCAGCGCCACCCCGCGATAAAGCCCGAGAATGTCGAACGGGCTTTCCAGCTCCATGGCCTCTTCCGTCTCCTCGTCGGGGAACTCGTCGACGCGGATCACCAACGGCCCGAGATGACGCTTGAACTCGGCCGGGATGGTTTCGAGCGCGCGCCCGGCCAGCGCTTCGATATCGGCGAGCGTCGGCGGCTTGCGGGCGGTCATCGCCGCCTTGCCGCTTGACGGGATCGCCGCCGCCGCACACTTGCTAGCGAGCGACGAAGCGGGAGGGCGACATGGTGGAAAAGCTGACCGGTGCGGCACGGCACGCGGCGCTCGCGACACTGCACGGCTGGAGCGAGGTCGACGATCGCGACGCGATCCGCAAGAGCTATCACTTTGCCGATTTCTCCGAGGCCTGGGGCTTTCTGTCGCGCGTCGCGCTGATTGCCGAAAAGATGGCTCACCATCCGGAAATCTTCAATGTCTACAACCGGGTGGAGATCGTGCTGACGACCCACGACGCGGACGGGCTCAGCGAGCGCGACATCAAGGAAGCCCAGGCCATCGACGAGATCGCCCCGGAGCGCGACCGCCGGCCGTCGACACCCTGACGGCAGGCGTGCGTACCCCGGGCGCGGGCCGGGCCGAGCCCCTGACCCTGGCCCCCGCCGGACGACGACGGCGTGATCGCGCCTGCTCGGGACAGAGCCTCGGGCGATCGTGAATCTTTTTATCGGCACGCCGAAAAATGTTATGCCTTAGGCGCTGCACGTATTGTTGGTAGTTGGATGGTCCGCGTGCCGATAAGGCAGACAGAGCGCTGCGCAGGGCAGGACTGATCGCAATGCGACATCGAGGCGCCTCGGTGCTGCCGATTGCGATCGCGGTACTGAGCTTCGCGGTCTATACGCTCGCGGTGCTGACGCTCCATCAAGGCCGGCACACACCGTTCGCCCTGGAAGAGGAAGGTCCGTTCCCGGCGGCGTTGTCGCGGCGGCTTTACCCTCTCGCGACGCACGGGCGGATGGAACTCGGCGTGCACGACTTTCTCGCGAAGAGGGTAGGCGCCGGCGTTCCGGCCGAGCAGGCCCTGGATGAGGCCGCCGCCGCGGGCGCGGCGCCCGTGGGCGCTGTTATCCTGACGAGGGACGGCACCGGCATCGGCGGGATCGTCATGGCCGAGGCCGCCTTTGCGCTGTTCGGGCTCGGCACGCAGGCCTTGCCGCTGTTTTTTCTCGTGCTGGTCGGGCTCTCCGCGGCCGTCTTCATCTGGCGCTACCGCGACCAGCGGATGTCGGCCGTGCCGACGGTGCTGTTCGCATTGACCTTGCTGCTGCTGACGCCGCTCTCGACCGCCATCGATTACGTGGCCCAGGCGCCGGTCGGCGGCCTGCGCTATTATTCGGTCGTTGGCGTTCTCCCGGCCCTGCATTGGTGCCTGGAGTTCTTCGAGCAGGGCCGCGCGCCCGGCCGCGTGCCGCGCTGGGCGGCGCTGGGCCTGCAGGTGGCGATCCTCGGCTTCGCGATGCTCGTCCGCGGCAGCCCGGCCTATCTGATCGGTCCCGTCGTCGTCTGCGCCGCGGCGGCGCTGTGGCGGGGGACGGCGCGGCGGTGGCGGATCGCTCTTGTCCTGCTCCTTCCGGCCGTGTTGCTCCGCGTCGAGACGACAACGCTGCCGCGATGGGCCTTCCCCGAATATGCGGCGGCCGGCCGCCTTTACGGCACGGTCTGGCACAGGATGTTTGTCAGCTTTGGCGAGAATCCCGCCTGGCCCTTTGCGGGCGTGCCGGAGACCTACCGCTGCCCTGCCGAGATTCCCGAAGGGATTATCCCGGGCCTGGTCGATCGCAATGCGCAATGCGTCTGGTGGGGGTACATCCGTCGGCAGGGCATCCCGAATCACGAAGGAATCGACGGGATGTACGGCGCTCGATACGAAAAGGTGCTGCGCTCCGCCTTCTTCGCGATCGTCAAGACATACCCGCGTGAGGCGTTCCTCACCTTCTTCTATTACAAGCCCGCCGCACTCTTCGGGGTGCTCGTGCAGTCGACGTTGCAATGGTGGAACGCGGCGCGCCTGACGGTCTGGCTTTGCTTGATCCAGGTCCTGCTGCTGTGCGTCTTCGTCATCGCCCGGCCGCCCGCGCGGCCTCTGCGGGACCTGGGCCGGCGCGCCGGGTTGCTCGCGCTGTTCGCCGGTTTCGGCGTTCTCCCGCAGCTGATCGCGTGGCCCAATCCTTTCACGACCGCGGACATGATCGCGTATCGGCTGGCCGTCTATGCGATCGCCGTGACATGCGCCGTTGCCGCGGCGCGCTGGCTGCTCGCACGCTCGTTCCGTCTCGCGCCGGCCGACGGCGAGAGCGTGCCCGTCCCAGCGGTCGCGGGCCGCGACGGATGAGCGCGACGACCGCTGATCGCGGCGGCGATCCCAATCTCTCGATCGTCGTTCCCTGCTACAACGAGGCGGCGGTGCTCCGCGCGCTGTATACCCGGCTGGCCGCGGCCTGCGCGGCCGCGGGCGAGAGCGAGTTCGAGATCGTCCTCATCAACGACGGCTCGCGCGACAATACCTGGGAGGTCATTCTCGGGCTGTGCAAGCACGACCGCCGGGTGACCGGCGTCGACCTGTCGCGCAACCACGGACACCAATTGGCGCTGTCGGCCGGGCTGGCCTTGTGCCGCGGCCGGCGCGTCCTCGTCATCGACGCCGATTTGCAGGACCCGCCCGAGCTGTTGCCGGAGATGATGCGGCTGATGGATGACGGCGCCGACGTGGTCTATGGCCAGCGCCGCTCGCGCGCCGGGGAAGGCCGCTTCAAGACGTTGTCGGCGACCGGCTTTTACCGCGTGCTGCAACGCCTCGCGGATGTGTCGATCCCGGTCGACACCGGCGATTTTCGCCTGATGCGCCGCGAGGTCGTCGATCTGCTCAACCAGATGCCCGAGCAGCACCGCTTCATTCGCGGCATGGTGTCGTGGCTGGGGTTCAACCAAGTCGCGCTGCCGTATGATCGCGAGGCGCGGGGGACCGGGGAAACCGGTTACACGCTGCGCAAGATGGTGCGGCTGGGGCTCGACGCCATTACCGGCTTTTCGACCGCGCCGCTGCGCTTTGCGACCTATCTGGCGTGCTCCTTCCTGGTGATCGCGATCATGCTGGCGATCTACGATGTGTTCGCGCTGATCCTCGGCGGGACGGTGCGCGGCTGGGCCAGCATGTTCCTGGCGCTTCTCGTGTTCAGCAGCGTGCAGCTATTCTGCCTCGGGATGCTGGGCGAGTATGTCGGCCGCATCTATATCGAGGCGCGGCGGCGGCCGCTCTTTATCGTCAAGGAGCTTTATCGCGCGCCGGGCGCCGCGGCGAGCCGGCTGCCGGAGCACGGTTTGGTGGCCGAGCGCGATTTGGTGCCCGAGCCAGGGAAATAGCGGGGCGTCGACGTGGAAAGCGGGGTTTACGCCGCCGAGGCCGAGCTGGAGGCGACGCATTGGTGGTATGTCGGGCGGCGCCAGCTGTTCGCGCGCGAACTGGCGAACAGCGGCATCGGGCGCGACGCCGCCGTGCTTGACGTCGGCAGCGGGGCGGGCACCAATCTGCGGATGCTGCGCGAGTTGGGGTTTCTCCGGGTCACCGCGCTCGATTACAGCGAGGAAGCGCTGCGGTTCTGCCGGGACAAAGGCTTCGGCCGGCTGAGCCGCGGCGATATCTGCGCCTTGCCGTTCGCCGACGGCAGCTTCGACCTGGTGCTCGCGACCGACATCATCGAGCATGTGGACGACGATCTCGGCGCGCTCGGGGAGATCAGGCGGGTGCTGCGTCCCGGCGGCATGGCCCTCGTCTCGGTGCCGGCGTTCAGCCAGCTCTGGGGGTTGCAGGACCGGGTGTCGCACCATCGGCGGCGCTACCGCATGGCGCCGCTCAGGAGCAAGTTCGAGCGGGCCGGCCTGCGACTATCGCACGCGTTCTACTTCAATTACCTGATGTTCCTGCCGATCTGGATCGTCCGGCGGCTCATCGAGCGGCTGCATATCGAGATCGAGAGCGAGACCCGGTTGATCTCTCCCCTGGTCAATCGCGTCTGCAACGCGATCTTTCGCGCCGATGTCGGAACGGCGCCGCTCTTGCATCCCCCTTTCGGCGTATCGATCCTGGTGGTCGCCGGCAGGTAGCGGGCGCGCGTGATGTCGCGCCGCGTTCGCGTCAGCCGCCGCGTTGGCCGAACGAGGGTTCGCGTTCCGCCACCGGTTGCCGCTCCGGATCGAGGTGCGGCCAGATCTCGGGGTCGCGCCCGTAGACATCGGGGCGGAATTGCAGCCGGCCGTCGGCATCCGCGAATGCGGTCTCGTAGACCACAAAGACCGGCACGGGCTGCGGCAGCTTGCTGCTGACGGTGTCGCCCGTCGCGATCGCCTGGTTGATCGCCTCGACCGGCTGCTGCATCAGCAGGGCGGCCAGCTCGCGCGGCTTTTCCACCCGGATGCAGCCATGGCTGATGCGGCGGTCGCTGCGGCTGAACAGGTTTTTCGACGGCGTGTCGTGCAGATAGACGTCGAACCGGTTCTGCATCTCGAACATCAGTTGCCCAAGCCCCGAATTCGGCCCGGCCAGCTGTTGCAGTATGCCGTTGGGCAGCATGACCATGTTATGCCGCGCCAGGTAATTCGGGTCCTGCGCGGTCTTCGGCAGGATCTCGTTGGCGGCGATGTCCTGCGGGATGTTCCAGGGCGGATTGAACAGGATGCCGTCGATCGTCGCCTCGAACTCCGGGCTCTGGTTGCGCAACTCGTCCTGTCCGACGATGACCTTGGTCGCGAAGACCGGCCGGTCGTCGCGGTACAGCACCACCCGCTCGTCGGCCACATTGACCCACACGCGGTCGGGCGGCAGCCGCCGGGGCAGCCAGCGCTCACGCTCGAGGTTGACCTCGATCTCGCGCAGGCGGCTCGTCGCCGTCTTGCCGCCGACCGGCAGGCCGGCATGAAAATTCTGCAGCGCCTGGCGCAGCAGCCGATAAGTCGGCGTCTGCGGCGCGAGCGCCTCGATCGCCGAGGCGGGGTCGGGGCTGGCGATGACGGCGTCGAGCGCGGCCGCGACATCGATCGGCCCGGGCGTCAACGCCTCGTCGTCCCTGCGCTGCTCGACCGGCACGACCCCGCGCGAGAGCGCGTCGGCGTAGGAGAGAAACGCGTCCGACAGCAGCAGTTCGCGGTCCGGCGGCGCCAATGTCGCCGACCGCAGCAGATTTGCATGAAACAGTTCCGGCGCAAGCCCGTGATCCCCCGCGTGCAACACGGCGTCGACCAGCGCATTGGCTTGCTGTTGCCGGGCCGTCCATACCGGCGCAAAACCGTGGCGCGCGTAAAAACGTCGCAGCAACCCGGCGTTCAGCCGCTCACCGGCGACAAATATCTCGGGCGCGCTGTTGAGCAGGCGCCCGAGATCGCCGTTGGCGTTGGCCTGCATCACGACGGGAGCCGCCACCCGCACCGGCGCAAAGACCGCCCCGGTCTCCTGATCCCCGGCATGGCCAGCGGCGGGTGCGAAGGCGCATGCCGCAAAGGCGATCGCGCCGCCCGCGATCGGTCCGGCGAGCCTGAGAATGCGCCTTATCGAGAAGCTGCATGATGGGTGCACAGTAGCCTCACCGAACGCGTGATCCCGGCGCGATTCGCGCTGCCCCTGGTGGAACGGCGGTACGCGTTCGCGGTTCCGAGCCGAAATGGGGTAAAACTTCAACGCGATGCCCTCTCGAGGCGATTGTGCCCACCGTAGCGGTCTTTCTTCAACCGTCGCGTGGCCCGCACCCGTCGTTCGCGTGGTGCGACAAAAGGGATTCCGCAACGCCGGCCGGAACCAGCAGGGCAACTTCAGCGTTATTCCGTTCTGTCAATCGCTTTTCGATTGTCTTATCGTCTCAGCCTCTCAACCGTGGAGGAAATCGATGTCCGACGTAAAATTGGTGAGCGGCAGGCACTTGCGCTATGCGGTGATGGTTGGCGTCCTGGCTCCCGTGGTGCTGCTCGCGGCCTGCGCCCCGGCGCCCGCCCCGCCGCCGCCCCCGCCGCCGCAACCGATGGCCGCTCCGGCCCCGCCGCCGCCCCCGCCGGCCCCGGTCGTCCGCGGCTAGCCAACGGCAGCGACGGAGGGTGAGGGAGACGGTCCCCTCACCCGCCTTCGGGCTTTGCCCGGAGCCACCCTCTGCCGCATTGCGGGAGAGGGTGGCTCGGCGTGCTCGATTTACCGCGGCGGCATGCGCAGGGCGCCGTCAAGGCGGATGACTTCGCCGTTGAGCATCGCGTTGCAGCAGATATGCAGCGCGAGCGCAGCGTATTCGTCGGGCCGCCCGAGACGCTGCGGGAACGGCACGTCGGCGGCGAGGCTGGTCTGCGCGGCCTCGGGCAGGCCCGCCAGCATCGGCGTCGCAAACACCCCCGGCGCGATCGCCGCGACGCGCACGCCATAGCGCGCCAGCTCGCGCGCCGCCGGCAGCGTCAGGCCGACGATCCCGCCTTTCGAGGCACTGTAGGCGGCTTGGCCGATCTGTCCGTCATAGGCCGCGATCGACGCGGTCAGCAGGATCACGCCGCGCTCGCCATCGGCCAGCGGGTCGAGCCCGGCCATGTCGGCCGCCGCGACGCGCAGCAGGTTGAAGCTGCCGATCAGGTTGACCTCGATCACCTGGCGGAACTGGTCGAGCGGCATCGGCTTGCCGTTGCGGTCGACGATGCGGCCGGCACGCCCGATCCCGGCGCAATTGACGACGATCCGAGCCGGCCCATGTCGTTCGCGCGCCTGCGCGACCGCCGCCTCGACCGCAGCGGCATCGGTCACGTCGCAGGCCAGGCCCAGCCCGCCGAGTTGCTGCGCGGCGGAAGCGGCCGCGCCGCCGTTGACATCGAGCAGCGCCACCCTGGCGCCGGCTGCCGCCAGGGCCGCGGCGGTGGCGCGCCCCAGCCCCGAGGCGCCGCCGCTGATCACTGCCGCCGTGCCGGCGATATCCATCATGCCCTCCCTCGTTCAGCGGCTCGGCTGTTGAGGGCCGCGCCTACCAGTGCAGCGGAAGCTGGTAGACCAGCATGATCTGCTGCTCGCCGGGATTGTATTTGCCGATGCCGGCATTGGAGATGTGATGGACCGTCACGCCGAGCCGCGACTGGTCGTCGAATTTGTAGTCGAGCTCGGCGCCGGTGCGGAACTCGGCCGCCGAGCCGAGATTGGTTCCGGAGCCGCGTTCGTACCAGCCGAACGCGCCGTTCGGCGTCAGCACCCAGTTCGGCGTGAAATTGATGTCGAAACCGAACCCGCCGTAAAGATAGGTGCTGCCCTGGGTCGAAACCTGAACCCCGACCATCGGCGACACGATCCACAGCAGATCGCCGAAATGAAACTCGCCGGAGAACAGCCCCTGGGTGGTCGAGTCGGGATGATTGTCGTTGGGGGTGAAGTCGAACGCGCCCGCGCCCAAGGCGAGGCGCATCGGGCCGCCCGGCGAACCGAGCGAGAATTGCGCCGCGGCCGGCCGCGCCGTCAGCGCCGCCCCGACCATCGCAACCGCGACGACCGCAACCGCGGCAAGGACGCATCGTGCGATTTCCACCCGTCTCACCGGCATCCCCACCCTTGCCGCGAAAAAGCCATCTCAGGCAAACGCATATTAGGCGCGATGATCCCGCCGGCAAGCGAAACCGCAACGCGATCGCCCGTCGCCGCCATTACCGCCGCTTCATCCGCTCGGTCGCCAGGACGAGCTGTTCGCGGATCCCCGGCTCCATCGCTGAATGCCCGGCGTCGGGCACGATGACGTACTCGGCCTCCGGCCAGGCATGCGCCAGCTCGTCGGCGCCGCGGATCGGGCACACCATGTCGTAGCGGCCCTGCACGATGATCCCCGGCAGATGCCGCATGCGGCCCAGGCGGGCGATGAGATCGTCGCTCCCGGCCAGCAGGTGGTGGGTAAAGAAATGCGCCTCGATGCGCGCCAGCCCGAGCGCCAGCCGGTCCTCGCCGAACGCGGCGACGGTCTCCGGGTTCGGCAGCAATGTCGAGCAGGCGCCCTCGAACAGGCTCCACGCCCGCGCCGCCGGCAGATGCACGCGCGGATCGGGGTCGATCAGCCGCCGGTAATAGGCCGCGAGCAGGTCGCCGCGCTCCGCCTCCGGGAGATAGCCGGCAAAGGCCCGCCACGCCTCGGGGAAGACCGTGCGGATGCCGTACAGAAACCAGTCGATTTCCGCGGCGCGCGCCAGGAAGATGCCGCGCAGCACCAGGCCGCGGCAGCTTTCCGGATGGGCCTGGGCGTAGAGCAGCGCCAGGGTCGACCCCCACGAGCCGCCGAACACCAGCCAGCGGTCGATCGCCAGTTCCCGGCGCAGCGTCTCGATATCGGCGACCAGATGCGCGGGGGTATTGTCCTGCGTCTCGCCGAGCGGCGTCGAGCGCCCGCCGCCGCGCTGGTCGTAGACGACGACACGCCAGAATGCCGGGTCGAAGAACCGCCGGTGCACCGGCGTCGCCCCCGCGCCCGGCCCGCCATGCAGAAAGAGCGCCGGCACGCCGCGCGGGTTACCGGATTCCTCCCAGTACATCGTGTGCCGCGAATCGAGCCGCAACCGGCCGGTCCGGTACGGCTCGATCGGGGGGAACAGGTCGCGGCGGGTGGCGTTCACCCGCCCAGTCTAGGCAGGCGCGCGCGGCGGTTAAAGCTGCACGTCGATAAACTTGCCGGATGCGGTGAACGCGCGGTTCCAATCGGTCCATTGTCCGCCCGCGACCTGGCGCCGCCAGCAGATATCGGCGTTCGGCGCGGCCGCCAGCACGTGCGTCCCCTTGAACGGCAGGTCGAAGGCAGTGGGCGCCGTCGCGTCGAGCGGCGTGCAGTCCGGCCCGGCGGCGATGACCGCCTCGATCGCCGCATGCTCGAAGCGGTAATTGCTCAGCGTCAGCTGGCCGGGCGGCGGCGTCCAGGCCAGCGAGACCGGGCTCACGCCGTAATACTGGCTGCATGACGCGGTGACGAGCAGCACCGCCGCCGACAGCAGGACGCGCACCTGTCCGCCTTTTCGCATGTCACGCCCCGCCCATGAAATCCTTGGTCCAGCGGGCATAGTCCTCGCCGCGGGTGACGCGGCGCATCAGCTCGGCCGGCGCGATGCCGGTCAGCGCCTCGGGCCTGGTGCCGTCGCGCAGCGCCTTCAGCGTGTTGTAGACCGCCAGCACCGCGGCGCTAAATGGCGCGTGGCCCTGCAGCGCGACGCGCACCTTGTGCGCCGCCATCCAGTCGAGATCGGCGAGCGTGCCGGCGCCGCCACCGGTGATGATCGGCACCTTGATCTCCGCCGATATCGCCTCGATCGCCTCGACCGTCACCCCGCCGGCCAGAAAGACCGCATCGACCCCGGCCGCCTCATAGGCCTTGACCCGCCGCAGCGCGTCGTCGAGCCCGGTGATCGCCAGCGCGCTGGTGCGGCCGGCGATGACCAGCTTCTTGTCCTGGCGCGCATCGAGCGCCGCCTTCATCTTGCCGATCCCCTCCTCGACCGGGATCAGCGTCGGCTTGCCCGACGCGCCGTAGGGCCGCGGCAGCACCGTGTCTTCGATCGACATCGCGCAGACGCCGGCGGTCTCCAGCTCCTCGACCGTACGGCGGACGTTCATCGCGTTGCCATAGCCGTGATCGGCGTCGACCAGCAGGCACAGATTGCCGGCGCGGCAGACGCGGTTGGCCTGGGCAGCGAACTCGGTCAGCGTCAGCACGACGATGTCGGGCGCGCCGAGCACCGCCATCGAGCCGATCGAGCCGGAGAAGATGCCGACCTCGAACCCCAGATCCTCGGCGATGCGCGCCGAGATCGCGTCGTACACCGAACCCGGATGCACACAGCGCTCGCCGGCGATCAGGGCACGAAAACGGGTCCGTCGTTCGCTCCAGTCCATGCTCTCCATCTCCGGCTGCGTATCGCGCCCTGAGCTTACCATGTCCGCGAGCGGGTCAAACCCCTCTTCGACCCGCATCGCGGCGCCACGCTATTTGTCGAGCCAGACGTCCTCGAAGCGCCAGCCGTTGTAGGAGCTGTTGACCATGATGTTCAGCCCCTTGACCTCGGGCCGCCAGCAGGTCGCCTTGCGCAGGTAGAACTCGATCGGCCGCACCACCGCCTGCTGCAGCTTGCTGTCGATCGCCCAGACCAGCTTCTTGCGCTTCTCCTGGTCGCGTTCCATCGACTGCTGGTCGATCATCTTCTCGATCTCGGGGTCGCAGTAATGCGTGTAGTTGCGGTTCGAGGTGCAGCCGTAATTCTCGTAGAAAGTCTGGTCGGGGTCGTCGATGCCGGCGCCCGCCACGCTCTGCGCCAGGACGAAATCCGAGCGCACCAGCCTGGGCAGCCATTGCGCGGTCTCGACCAGCTCGAGTTCGGCGTCGATATTGATCTGCTTTAGCTGGTCGATCACCAGCGAGGCGGCATCGCGATAGTCCGGCAGGTTGCGCGCGGCGATCTTGAACGCGAGGTGCTTGTCCGGGCCGTAGCCGAGCGACTGCATGATCTTGCGGGCTTCCTCGCGCGATTTGGCGACATCCGGGCTGTAGCCCGGCAGCTGCTCGCGCATCTCCTTGGGCATCGCCCATTGTCCTTCGGGCCCCGGCTGTACCGCCGTGCCGATATCGCCGTTGCCCTCGCCGAGGATGTCGACAAAGGCCTTGTGGTCGATCGTCATCGCCACCGCCTTGCGCAGCTCGGGATTGTCGAACGGCGGCTTGCGCGTCATCAGCAGGTTCGGCGCGAAATTGGTCGGCGCGATCTCGCAGATCGCGCTGGGCATCTGGCTCTTGATGTCCTTCATGTTCGGCGCCGTGACCTCATAGGGGAAGGTCATGTCGAACTGGCCGGCGATAAAGGCCAGCATCTGCGTCGAGCGGTTCGGGATGATCGTCCACTCGATCGCGTCGAGATAGGGCCGGCCCGGTTTCCAATAGTCCGGGTTCTTGACCACCTTGATCGACTGGTTCGGCTTGTATTCGGCGAACTTGAACGGCCCGGTGCCGATCGGGTGCTGCCGCATCTGCCCGGGCGAGACATGGCACGGGTAGACCGGGGTGAACCCGGAGGCGAGAAAAGCGAGAAACGCCGGCTGCGGCCGCTTCAGGTGAAACGTCGCCTGGAAATCGTTGTCGGCGGTGACGTTGTCGAGATTGGCCCACCACGCTTCGCGGGCGTTGAGGCGCAGCTTTTCCGCCGTCTTGTTCTGCAGCAGGTCCCAGGTGCATTTGACGTCGGCGGCGGTGAACGGCTTGCCGTCATGCCATTTGACGCCCTGGTGCAGCTTGAACGTCAGGTCCTTGCCGTCATCGCTCCAGCTCCAGCTGTCGGCGAGGTCGGGGACGATGTCGTCGAGCCGGTTCTGCTTTTCGTGCTGGTTGAACAGCACGAGGTTGTTGAAAATGGGCATCATCGGCGCCACCACCGAAATCGTGCCCTCCTCGTGGATCGACATGTTGGCCGGGCTGTCGCGGTGAAAGATGCGCAGCGTGCCGCCCTGCTTTTGCGCGTTGGCGGCTGTGCTCGCCAGCAGGGGCAAGGCGAGCATCGCCGCGGTTAGCATACGCTTTCGATAATCCATTCCGGGTCCCTCCCTTGGTCGGCATCGCCTGCCGTTGGCCCGAGCGCGCCGATCGGTCGCACTCCGGCTTCGACCGTAGACATAGCCGCAGCCGTTCGCCGGGAGATATGCATGTTTCGCGGCCGTATCCGCGCTTGGCGTGCAGAAGACCGGGCCGGCCGGCTTCGGCGCGGCGCGGGCGCAGCCCGGAGCCGACGAGCCGGGCAGGGCCGGCCCCGCCGCCGATCCTCGTCCCCTAGCCGCAGCCGAGACGGTCGCGGTCTTTGCGGATCTCGTGCAGACGGTGCTCGAGGCGGTCGCGCTCCGCACCCCAGGTATAGGGGATGCGGCCGCGCAACTCGTTCTGCTCGTGCCGCAGATGCTCGCAACGCTCCCGGCGATCGGCGTAGCCGGGTCCGCCGTAGCCGGGTCCGGGTCCCGGACCGTAGCCTTGAGACGGCCCCGGTTGGCCGCGCGGCACCGGCGACGAACCCGGCGATTGCCCGCCGCCGGCATAGGTGCACTGGAGCCGGCCGTTATTGTTGCCGATGTCGCCGGCGCAACGATTGGCGTCGGGCAGACCGGTGCCCTGCATCCGCCCGTCGGCCCGGCGGCATTCCGCCACCAGGGTTGTGCCGGCCCAATGAATCTGCGTGCACGACCGCTGGTAGCTGCCCGGCGGTATGGCCTGCGCCCGGGCCGGGCCGCCACCGGCCGCGGCAAGACCCGCAACGGCTGCGGCGAGAACAAACGAGCGCATCGGTACGACCCACATAACTCCACCCGTCCTCAACAGGAAGCGAATGCCGCCAACAACGCCGCAGCCCATCGCGCATTCCGCACTTCTGCCGGCCGCGCGCCGGTGCTTATTATCGCCGTCGGCGAATCACCGGGGAGCGGGACGATGGCGAGCGACAAGCGGATCGTGGTGTTCGGCGCGGGGGCGATCGGCGGCTATACCGGCGGCAACCTGGCGCATAACGGGTTCGACGTGACGCTGATCGACCCGTGGCCCGAGCATATCGAGGCGATCCGCAGGGACGGGCTGGCGCTCGAAGGGGTCACCGAGGCCGAGTTCGTGCGGGCGCGGCCCAAGACCATGCACCTCACCGAGGCGCAGGAGCTCGCCAAGCAGCCGCCGATCGACATCTGCTTTATCTCGATGAAGTCGTACGACACCGTATGGGCGGCGACGATGATGAAGCAGTACCTGGCGCCGGGCGGCTACATGGTCTCGCTGCAGAACTGCATCAACGAGGAGCGCATCGCCGGCGTGGTCGGCTGGGGCAAGACGGTCGGCGCGATCGCCGCGATCCTCTCGGCCGAGCTTTACGCACCCGGCAGGATCCGCCGCACCGGCGCCAAGAACCCGCCGGGACACGAGGTCTACCGGGTCGGCGAAGTGCACGGCAGGATGACCGCGCGGATCGAGGAGCTCGGCGCGATGATCCGCACCGTCGATACCTGCAAGGTGACCGACAATCTGTGGGGCGAGCGCTGGTCGAAACTCTGCGTCAATGGCATGCATAACGGCGTCTCGGCCGCCTCGGGCCTCTCGGGCAACGCGATGCGCCAGGACGACCGCATCCGCGAGGTCATCATCAAGCTCGGCGGCGAGGCGGTGCGGATCGGCCAGGCGCAGGGCTACCGGCTGGAGGACATCGCCGGCCAGGACGCCGAGAAGCTGGCCCGCGCGTCCGAGGGCGACGCCGCGGCGCGCGCCGAGGTCGAGGCGCTGATGCTGGCCTTGCGCAACTCGCAAGGCCGCAGCGAGGCGCAGCGGCCGTCGATGGGCCAGGACATGCAGAAGGGCCGGCGCACCGAGATCGACTTCATCAACGGCGTCATCGTCGAGCGCGGCAGGGCGCTCGGCCTGCCGACGGCGACGCACGAACAGCTGATCGCGGCGGTGAAGCAGGTCGAGCTCGGCAAGGCCGCGCCGTCACCGGACCTGCTCTATGCGATCCGCTGAGCTCGTCTTCCGCTCGCCGCAAACGCGCGGCTAGCGGGGAGAGGGTCGGGAGGGCAGCGAGCGAACCGGACGGAATGGAACCAGCGAGCGGACCGGCCGTTCTTCAACCGCAAATCGTTTGGGAGATGGCAATGCGGCGCATCCTGGCGACGGCGATCCTGTGCTGCGGCCTCGCCGGGTGCGCCATCCCCTCGCCTTTCGCGGTACCCACGCTCGGCGGCCCGCCGGGCGATCTCGCCGCCGACCGGCGGGCTTGCAACAGGCAATTCCCCGAGCGGATCGGCAACTACCTGCCGCATGCCGAATGCGTCAACGCCGCGGTCGAGCGCGACGCGATCCCGCTGGCGAAGCACCCCGACCTGGTGCGGCTCCAGGAGCAGTTGCGCGTCAAATATTCGGGGCAGATCGATCGCGGCGTGCTGTCGCCGCGCGAAGGGCAACGCAAGATGGCCGAGGCCGACGAACTGGTCAACGCGGCCATGCGCGACCGCGACAACGGCCGGCGCACGGTGGCGGAGCACCGCGTCGACCGGCTGCAGGCGATGCTGCAGTAGCCTACTGCCAGGTCAGCGTCAGCACACCGTCCTGCATCTGGTAGCTGCGCAGGCGGCTGAGAAACGTCTGGCCCAGCAGCGAAACCTGCATGTTCTCCATGACGACGGCGTGCACGTCGGGGATCACCAGCTGGCCGATGCGGATCTCGCGCAACATCACCGGCGCGCCGCGCGCCCGGCCGTTGGCGGTGGCAAACGACAGCGAATAATTGAGGCTGCCGGCCACCCCGGCGCGGATCGCGTCGGCCCGGGTCAGCGATACCGACGATGCACCGGTGTCGAAGGCCATGACCATCTCGGCGCCGTTGACCGACGCCTTGACATAGGCATAGCCGTCGGGCCGTGCGCGCAGGCTCAGCGAATAGACCGTCGGCGGCGCGGCCTTGCCCAGGGGCCGCAACGGGGTGCGATCCTCGATCGGCGTGTCGCCGGAGACTACGGCCTGAGGTTTGGTTTGCGGCAATTGCGGCTTGAACAGCGGGCTATGCATCAGCACCGCGTAGGCAAAGAAAGCGCCGATGCCCCACATCGTCAGCTGCTTGACGGCCCATGCCATCAAGCCCGGGCTGCGTTGCGGCTCCAGAAAGCGATTATCTCTGTCAATCACGACGCCGACCGCGCAGCCCAACCGCCCCAGCCTAGCCGACGGCCGATTAACGGCAGGTAAAGCGCCGGCTCGCGCAACGGCGTCGGGGATTTGGCGCCAAAATTTCGGCCTGTGTAATCCCGGTCACATTGGCTGCGGCCAAAGCCGGCTATTTTCGCAGGCGAGCCGAGGAAAGGTGGTCGCCATGCAGCTCGCAACGGAATGGACCCAGGTTTCCGGCCTCCATGCTTTTGCGGCGCGGCTCGGCGGGACCAAGGTTTTCCGGACGCCGCGCCAATTCGCCATGCTGGCGGCGGTGACGACGAGCTACTGGCTGGTTTCCGCGACGGTTTGCGCGGCCAGCCTGTTCCCGCTCATCCGCGGCATCCACCAGGTCGGCGGGCTGCGGCTGGCGCTCGCGGTGCTGGCGGCGATCGGCGCGTTTGTCGTGATCAACGAGCCGGCAGCGGCGCTGCTCGCCGGACATGGGGCCGCCGCCAAGATCGCGCTGTCGAGCCTGGTTGCCCTGTTCGGCCTCACCGCGGTCGGGTTCTGGCTCGACGGGGCGATGTTCGCGGCGGCGATCCACTTCGCCACCGCCCCGGCCACGATGGGCATCGCCTATGCCGCCGGGAACCTTTTCCTGCTCGGGGCGACCGTCATGCTGCCGGTGCTCGGCGCGGCTTATCTGCTCCGCCTCGTTCACCCGATGTCGCAGCTGCGATGACAACCTCCCGCGGGCATACTGAGAGGGCACGGAGATGGCCGGCGAGTTAACGGGCATCACCCGCGACCAGCGCGATCAGCTCCAGTCGCTTGCGCTCCAGCTCAGCCGCCTGTGGGCCGATCTGTCCAAGGCAGCGGACGAGAGGGACGAAGTCCGCGTCGCCGAGATCAGAACGCAAATCGACACATGCCGGGCGCAGGTGGAACGCATCAGGCGGACGGGGACGCGCGGCTCGGCCTGAGCCTCGGGCGAGATGGTGCTGCCGGACAGGATTGAACTGTCGACCTCCCCCTTACCAAGGGGGTGCTCTACCACTGAGCTACGGCAGCGGCCGGGGTCTCGGGCGAGGCCGGGAAAAGCCAAGGCCGGACATACACGAGCCCCCGCCGGTTGACAAGGCGAGCGGCCGCATGGACGCTGCCGGGCATGAACGAAACGCCCCGCCTCACGCCGGCTCGCCAGGCCGAACGCACGGCCCGCGAGAAACGCCTCGCCGCGTCGCTGCGCGACAACCTGCGGCGGCGCAAGGAGCAGGCCCGCGCGCGCGAGGACGCGTCCCCCGCCGAGCCGCGCGATAAGGAATAGCGGACCGCCGACCTCGTCGCGCCGCCCAGCCACGATGCCACGGGTCGCCGGCGAAAGCCCGCGCGCGCAGTATTTCCCGACGGTTGGCCCCAGCGGAAAATCGTTGACGATCGCCGCGTTGCAGCGAGAGTGCCCCTTGGTGTGCATCGACTCCTGAAAGCTAAAACGTCGCACCTGTTCCTTGAGAACCGGATCGTCGATTTGGTGTTGGTAATATCGCACTGCCCGGATCGTGAACGTCTCGCCGAAGGGGAAAACGAAAGAGATGCCGTTGAGGAAATCCTCGATTTCCTTGCGCCCGCGATGCCAGTCGCGCGCTCCCGCGGCATCGAAAGCAATGTTCACGCGCCGGCGAATGATCGGCGGCCGCTCGGTCTGGAAAGTCGCCTCTTCCGCCTGCAATTGTTGTCGTCCATCGGGTAGGCGGTGGGCCGCCTGCCTATGCGGTTGCGCCATCGCTTGCCGTCTACGTGAACGTCCGTAGTGCCAATTAGAAAATAGGGGAGATGTCGATGACGACCTTCACCGTCACTAATCTTAACGATTCCGGCGCAGGCTCGCTGCGCGCGGCCATCACCGCGGCAAACGCCGATTCCGGCAGTCCGACCGTCATCGATTTCGCCGTCAACGGCACCATCACCCTGGCGAGCGCCCTGCCGGCGCTCACCCACCCGGTCACGATCGACGCCACCACGGCACCGACCCATACGAGCGGCGGACCGCCCGTCGTCGGGATCGATTTCGCCGGCAACAGCGGTCTGGTTTTCGATACCGGCTCGGACGGTTCGCAGCTGCTGGGGCTATCGCTGACCGATGCCGGCGGCCTGGGCGGCAACGGCGTGACCCTGGTGGCGGGCTCGATCACCCTCAACAACAACTATATCGGCCTCGACCTGTCCGGCCAGGCGGCCGGCAACGCGCTGGACGGCGTGCTGGTCACGCAGACCTCCACCAACAACCAGATCGGCGTCAACCCGACCTCCTCTTTGGGCACGACGGCCGCTGCCGGCGTCGTCGGCAACGTCATTTCCGGCAATGGCGGCAACGGCATCACGCTGTTCGGCTCGTCGGGCAACACCATCATCGTCAACCGCATCGGCACCGACCCGACCGGCTTGTCGGCGATCGCCAACGGCCGCAACGGCATCGACATCACCGGGGGTTCCGCCAACAACACGATCGGCGGCGCCGCCTATATCGATGCGACGAGCGGCACGGCCAACAACCCGACCGGCACCGAAGGCGGCGCCGTGCCGACCTTTGTCACGCCGCCTTTGGGCAATCTGATCTCGGGCAACACCCAGTCCGGCGTCCTGATCGACACCGGGTCGGAAAACAACACCCTCAGCGGCAATTTTATCGGCACGACCGCCGACGGCAGCAAGCCGCTCGGCAATGGCGGCGACGGTGTCTGGATCAACGGAGCGGACAACAACTCGCTGATCGGCACATCGTTGCTCAACCCTCCCGGCAGCCCGGATCCGGGCAGCGTCAACCGGACGCCGTTCAACTACTACAACGTGGTCAGCGGCAACGGCGGCAACGGGCTGCACGTCACCGATTCGGACAACGTCACGGTCCAGGCCAACTTCTTCGGGGTCGGCGCCAACAATGCCAGCGTCGTCGCCAACCAGCTGAACGGCATCCTCGTCGACGGTTCGTCGCAGACCACCACGGTCGGCGGCGTCATCCCGCTGGGGAACGTGAGCTCCGGCAACGGGCTCAACGGCATCCAGGTCAGCGGCACGGCGAGCGGCTTTACCAGCTTCAACACCTTTGGCGGCGGGCTGGCGTTCGGGCCGGCGGCGCCCAACGGCAATGACGGCATCCTGATCACCTCCGACGATTCCAGCGGCGCCGGCGCCAATGTGCTGCAGACCAACGTCTTCTCGGGCAACACCAACAACGGCATCGAGCTCGCCGGCAACGCCAGCGGCGTGCAGATCGACCCCAACATCGTCGGTCTCGTCACCGCCGGCAACGCGCCGCTGCCCAATGGCGGCGACGGCCTCTTGATCACCGGCAACGCGAACAACAACGTGATCGGCGGCAATGTCCCGTCGATCATCCCGAACCAGGCCTTCTCGGGCAACAAGGGCTACGGGATCGCGATCGTCGGGCAGGCGCACGACAACCAGATCACGCCGTTCAACATGGTCGGCACCGGGGTGAGCGGGCTTGGCCCGCCGGTGAACCCGGCCCTGCCGAACGGCGCCGGCGGCATCCTGATCGGCGGCTCGACCTACAACAATACGATCGGCGGCGACGCCAGCCCGAATGCCAGCGGCAACACCGAGAACGTGATCGCCGGCAACACCGGCGACGCCATCACAGTGTTGGCCGGCACCGGCGACAACCCGCTGCTCAACAACAAGATCGGGGTCGATCAGCTGGGCGTGCCGTTGCCCAATGGCGGCGCGATCGTGCGCAGCATCGGCACCGGCACCTTCGCCGGCCTGGCGAGCGTCGCCGGCCAGGTCAGCGGCCTGCCGAGCGGCCAGCAGCAATTGGCGCTCGCGACCGAAGACGGCAGTGGGGTGACCCAGACGACGATCCCCGGCGCGCAGATGGGCGGCGAGTGGACCGCGGTCGGCATGGCCGACTTCAACAGCGACGGCAATGCCGACGCGCTGTGGACCAACGGCACCGGCGGACAGGCGGCGATCTGGGAGCTGAGCAACGCGCAGCTGGTCGGTTTCGGCATCCCCTCCGGCCAGATGGGCGCCGAATGGCAGGTCGGCGCGACCGGCGATTTCAACGGCGACGGCAATGCCGACATCCTGTGGCACGCCGAGAGCGGCACCGATGCCGGCCAAGTCGCGATCTGGTCGATGGACGGGACCAACCTGTCCGGCTTCAGCATCTCCTCCGGGCAGATCGGCGTCGAGTGGAACCCGGTGGCGACGGGCGATTTCTACGGCACCGGAAGCAGCGGCGTGCTGTGGGAAAGCAATACCGGGGTGGTGCAGGACTGGTCGCTGAACGGGCCCGACCTGGTCACCCTGAACGACAACGTCGGCCAGATCGGCGCCGAGTGGCGCGTCGCCGGCGTCGGCCATTTCAACGGCATCGGCAGCGGCAGTACAGACAACGACATCGTCTGGGTCGACAAGAACAACGACGTCCAGATCTGGCAAATGACCAACGGCGTCATCGGCCAGATCGTCACCCCGGTCGGGAACATGGGGCCGACCTGGTCGCTCGAAGGGGTCGGCGACTATACCGCCTCGGGCAATAGCGAGCTACTGTGGGTCAACGCCAACGGCCAGAGTGTGGTCTGGCAGCTGAACGGCGCCACGGTGACGCCGTTGGCCGCGACCCCCGGCACGCAGCACGTCGCCTCGGGCCAGACCGTCACGGCGCCGACCATCACCAACGGCACCTTGCAGCTCGACCCCGGCGCGATCGTCCAAGGCCCGATCACCTTCGCCGCCGGCGCCACCGGCACCCTCTACGACGCCGATCAGGGAACCGATACCGTGGTCGGCTTCAACGAGGGGTCGGGGCAATTGAAGTTTGTCGGGCAGAATCCGACCAGCGAAGCGTCGGTGATCGCGTCGTCCCAGGTCGTCGGCGGGAACACCGTCCTGACCTTCCCCGACCATACCTCGGTCGTGCTGGCCGGCGTGACGCACGTCGATACCGGCATCTTCTCCTAGCCCGAACGGCACATTCGATCGGGGCCTGCCTCGCCGAGGCGGGCCCCGGCTCCCCTTTTGCCGCCGGGACAGGCAAGCGTGCCGCGGGGTTGAGCGCGGCGAGGCGCTTCAGTAAAAGCTTGCGCGAGAGAGACGGCCGATCACCGGGGCGTCGTGTTTGCCTTGAACACGCGCATGGGAGCCGTAGGGCATGGATAAAATCCTGGTTCGCGGGGGCTTGCCGCTATCCGGCACGATCCCGATCGCCGGCGCGAAAAACGCCGCGCTGCCGCTGATGGCCGCGAGCCTGCTGACCGACGAGCCGGTGGTGCTGGCCAACCTGCCGGAACTCGCCGACATCCGAACCATGGCCGAGCTGCTGTCGCAGCATGGCGTCACGGTGACGCTGCGGCGGGCCGGGCCGGGCATGCCGTCGCACGTCCTCGAACTGTCCGCGCGCAACATCACCTCGACCACCGCGCCCTATGAGATCGTGCGCAAGATGCGGGCGTCATTTCTCGTGCTCGGCCCCCTGGTCGCGCGGTGCGGCGCGGCGCGCGTCTCGCTACCGGGCGGCGACGAGATCGGGGTGCGGCCGGTCGACCTGCATATCAAGGGGCTGCAGCGCCTCGGCGCCGAGGTCGAACTGCAGGGCGGGTATATCGAGGCGCGCGCCCCCAACGGCCTCAAAGGCTCGGAAATTGCCTTTCCCAGCGTCTCGGTCGGGGCGACCGAGCACATCCTGATGGCAGCCGCGCTCGCGGAGGGCGAGAGCGCGTTGATCAACGCGGCCCGCGAGCCGGAGATCACCGACCTCGCGATCTGCCTTAACGCGATGGGCGCGCGGATCGAGGGCATCGGCACCGACCGTCTGACCGTGCGCGGCATGCCGAGCTTGCATGGCGTGCGTCATTCGGTGATCCCTGACCGGATCGAGACCGGTACCTATATCATGGCGGTTGCCGCCGCCGGCGGCGAGGTGCGGCTCGAAGGCGGCCGGCTGGACCATATCGAGGCGGTGGTGCGTATTCTCGAACATGCCGATATTCGCATGCGTGAGGCCGAGGGCGGCATCCTGGTCCGCCGCAGCACCGGCCGCATCGACGGCGTCGACGTGATGACCGAGCCATACCCCGGCTTTCCGACCGATCTTCAAGCGCAGGTGATGGCGCTGATGACGATCGCCGACGGCGCGGCCATGATTACCGAAACGATTTTCGAGAACCGTTTCATGCACGTCCCCGAACTGATGCGGCTCGGCGCGAACATCAACGTGCAAGGGCCGTCGGCGCTGGTGCGGGGGGTCAAGCGGCTGACCGGCGCGCCGGTCATGGCGACCGACCTGCGCGCCTCGGTGTCGCTCGTCATCGCCGGCCTCGTGGCCGAGGGCGAGACGATGATCAGCGGCGTGCACCATCTCGACCGCGGCTACGAGCGGCTCGAGGAGAAACTTGCCGCCTGCGGCGCGCGCATCGAACGGGTGAGCGGTGGCACCTGACGCTCCGCTCCGGTTGCGCGCCGAGGATGCCGATGATCTCGCGGTCCTTTCGGCGGTCCTGCAAGACGCGCTGATCGCGGTCAGGGACCTGACCTACGACCGCGACGCGAAGCGCTTTACGCTGGTCGCGAACCGCTTCCGCTGGGAGGCCAAACCGAACGGCGCGGACGGTGAGCCGGCCTTCGAGCGAAGGCTCTGCGCGGTCACCATCGAGGCTGTCGACAGCGTGTCTTACCGCGGTTTCCGGCGGCGCGACGACGAGCGGATCCTGTCGCTGCTGGCCTTGCGGCCGGGCGAGCGAGGCGGCACGCTCGAACTCGACTTTTCCGGCAGCCCGGGCATGCGGCTCGGCATCGCGGCGATCCGCGTCTTCGCCACCGATCTCGGCGAAGCGTGGCCGACGGCGTGGCAACCCGACCACAGCACCGGCGATACGCCATGATGCGCGCCGCCAACGACGACAAGCTGATCATGGCGCTGCCCAACGGCCGCATCCTGACCGAGGTGATGCCGCTGCTGCGCCGCGCCGGCATCGAACCCGAGCCGGCGTTTGACGACCCGTCGGCACGGCAGCTCCGTTTCGCCACCTCCGACCCCGGCCTCGACCTGATCCGCGTGCGCGCGTTCGACGCCGCGACGTTCGTCGCGTTCGGCGCGGCGCATATCGGGGTCGCCGGCAACGACGTGCTGATGGAATTCGACTATTCGGACATCTACGCGCCGCTCGACCTCGATATCGGCCATTGCCGGATGATGATCGCGGCCCCCAAGGACTGGGTCGGCCAGGAAGACCCGCGCAGCTGGAGCCACATCCGGGTCGCCAGCAAGTATCCGGAGGTCACGCGCCGCCATTTCGCCGCGCGCGGCGTCCAGGCCGAGGTCATCAAGCTGAACGGCGCGGTCGAGCTGGCGCCGGTCATCGGGTTGTGCCGGCATATCGTCGACCTGGTGCAGACTGGCTCGACGCTCAAGGCCAACGGTCTGGTCGAGATCGAGCACATTGCCGACGTGACGTCCCGGCTGATCGTCAACCGCACCGCCTTGAAGACCAGACCCGACGAGGTCGCGTCCTGGATCGAGGCGTTTCGCGACGCGGTCGCCGCGGCGAAGAAGACCAAGGCGTCGGCCTAGATCCAGCGATGGCCCTCACCCTCTCCACCGGCGATCCGGGGTTCGAGGCGGCCTTCGCGGCGCTCCTCGCCGCAAAGCGCGAGACCGATGCCGACGTCGACGACGCGGTCGCCGCGATCATCGCCGATGTCGCCGCGCGCGGCGACGCCGCGCTGGTCGACTACACCGCACGGTTCGACCGGGTGACACTGCCGCCGCAGCGGTTGCGGCTGACGCGCGAAGACATCGCTGCCAGCGCCGCGCAAGCCCCGACCGACACGGTGGCGGCACTGCGCCTCGCGGCGGAACGCATCGAAAATTTCCACCGCCGGCAATTGCCGCAATCGTTGGACTATGTCGATGCCGACGGCGTGCGGCTGGGCATGCGGTGGCGACCGCTGGCCAGCGCCGGGCTTTACGTGCCGGGCGGCACCGCGGCCTATCCGTCATCGGTGCTGATGAACGCGATCCCGGCCAAGACGGCGGGCGTCGCGCGGCTGGTCATGGTGGTGCCGACGCCGGACGGCGTGCTCAACCCGCTGGTCATGGCCGCGGCGCAACTGGTCGGCGTCGACGAGATCTACCGCGTCGGCGGGGCGCAAGCGGTCGCGGCGCTGGCCTACGGCACCGCCGCGATTGCGCCGGTCGACAAGATCGTCGGTCCGGGCAACGCTTACGTCGCCGCCGCCAAGCGACGGGTCTTCGGCCGGGTCGGCATCGACATGATCGCCGGACCGTCGGAAATCCTGGTGGTGGCGGATGCCCGCAACGACCCTGGCTGGATCGCCGCCGATCTGCTGTCGCAGGCCGAACACGACATCTCGGCGCAAGCGGTCCTGATCACCGACGATGCCGGCTTTGCGGCCCGGGTGGAGACCGCGGTAGCCGGACATCTCGCCACCTTGCCGCGCGCCGCGATCGCCCGGCAGAGCTGGGAAACTAACGGCGCGATCGTCATTGTCCACGATTGGGGTGAGGCCGTGCGCCTGGTCGACCGGATCGCTCCCGAGCATCTCGAACTCGCGGTCGATGATCCGTATGCGCTCGCCGCGCGCATTCATCACGCCGGCGCGATCTTCCTCGGCCGCTATGCGCCGGAGGCGGTCGGTGACTACATCGCCGGCCCGAACCATGTGCTGCCGACGGCGCGCAGCGCGCGGTTTGCATCGGGCCTCAGCGTGTTCGACTTCCTCAAGCGCACCACGTTCGTGGGATGCGACGCCGCCGGGCTGGCCGCGCTGGCGCCGGCGGCGATCCGCCTGGCCGAGGCCGAAGGGCTCGACGCGCATGCGCTGTCGCTGTCGGTCCGGCTCAACCGTGCGGACGGCACATGAACCGCATCGCGGCCATCACCCTCGACGAGCGCAGCGTCGTCCGGCGCAGCCCGGAAATCGAGAGCGAGCGCAGCGCCGCGATCGCCGATCTGCTGCACGAGAACAGCTTTTCGCCGGCATCGGGCCAGACCGGGCCGTTCAGGCTGCATTTGGCGATCGAGGAGAACCGGCTGCTGATCGACATCACCGGCGCCGACGATTCCACCGAGACAGTGCAGATCGGGCTCGGCCCGTTCCGCCGCATCGTCAAGGACTACTACGTCGTCTGCGAGAGCTATTACGACGCGCTGCGGCGCCAGAACCTCTCCCAGGTCGAGGCCATCGACGCCGGGCGCCGCGCCCTGCACAACGAAGGCTCGGCGCTGCTCATCGACCGCCTGGCCGAGAAGATCGCGGTCGATCACGATACCGGCCGGCGCCTCTTCACGCTGATCTGCGTGCTGCACCTGCGGGCGTGAGGCGATACCGGCCGCGCTGCTTTTGCGGGCGCGGCGCATACGTTACGTTTTTCGGATGTCCAAGCTGGTCCTTGCTTCCGCCTCGCCGCGCCGGCTCGAACTGCTGCGCCAGATCGGGATGGTCCCCGATGCGGTCGACCCGGCGGAAATCGACGAGGCGCCGCTGAAGGGCGAGCTGCCCGCGGCGCATGTCATGCGGCTGGCGCGCGCCAAGGCCGAGGCGGTGCGGCCGCGGCATCGAGAAGCCTTTGTGTTGGCGGCCGATACGGTTGTCGCCTGCGGTCGCCGCATCCTCGGCAAGCCGCAAGGCGAAGGAGAGGCACGGGCGTTTCTCGCGCTGCTCTCGGGACGCCGGCATCGGGTTTACGGCGGCATCGCCGTGTTCGCGCCCGACGGGCGGGTCGCAACGCGGCGCGTGGTCAGCCAGGTCGCGTTGAAGCGATTATCGGAACCGGAAATCGCCGGTTACATCGCCACCGGCGAGTGGCGCGGCAAAGCCGGCGGCTACGCGATCCAGGGTCGGGCGGCGGCGCTGGTGTCCTGGATGCAGGGCTCCTACTCGAACGTGGTCGGCCTGCCGCTGTTCGAGACGGCGCAGCTGCTCGGCGGTCTCGGCTACCGATGGGCGAGCTGCTGATCGGCGCGGGACCGGGGGAATGGCGCGCCGCCTGGCTGGAGGGCGGCGAGGCGCGCGAGGTTTATGTCGAGCGCGGCGACACCAAGCCGCTCGGCAGCCGGCATCTCGGCCGGGTGGTGCGCGTCGTCCCGGCGCTCGATGCGGCATTCGTGGATATCGGCGACGAACGGTCCGGCTTTCTGCCGTTGCGGGACGCGCCGGCGGGGGTCGCGTTGATCGAGGGCCTGCGGCTTGTCGTGGAGGTCCGGCGCGAGGCCTGGCAGGACAAGGCGCCGCGCTTGACGGCGAAGATTGCCGATCCCCCTGCCCTACCCGACCGCCTGGAACCGCCACGCCAGCTCTTTCCCGCGCCCGGCCTCGGTGCCGCGCTGGCACTGCGCCTGCCGGCCCTGCCGGTGCGGGTCATGGTCGATGATGCCGCCGCCCTCGCCGACCTCCGCCATGTGTTTCCGACCGCGGAAATCGCGCTGCGGAGCGAACCGGACGGGCCGGCGGATCTGGCAGCGCTCCTCGAAACCGCGCTGGCACCGAGCCTCGCCCTCGCCGACGGCGGCAGCCTGCACCTCGAAGAGACCCGCGCCGCGACAATGATCGACATCGATACCGGTACGCCGGCGGGCGGCTCCTCCGTCCGTGCCGCGCTCGCCGCCAACCGACAGGCGGCACGGCTCGTCGCGCGGGAATTGCGGCGGCGCAATATCGGCGGCGCGGTGGTGATCGATTTTGTCGGGTTGGAGCGGCGCGACCATCGCGAGCAAGTGCGGCGCACGCTGGAAGCAGCGCTCAGCGAAGACCCTGCGAAACCGCAACTGCTCGGCTGGACCCGGCTCGGCCATCTCGAGCTGGTGCGGCCGCGCCGCGGACGATCCTTGGCGGACGCGATGCTCGAACCCGCGAGCCGGCGCCGTCAACCGGTCGCGGTCGCCTACGACGCGCTGCGACGGCTGCAGCGCGAGGCTCGGGCTGCGCCCGCGGCGCGCTGGCGGTTGCGCGCCGCGCCGAGCGTCGTCATGGCGCTGCAAGGACCGGCGGCAGCGGCGCTGCGATCGCTCGAAGAGCGTCTTGGGCACAGGATCGCGATCGATCCGGAGGCGGGCGTCGAGAGCTTTGACATCGCTCGGGTCTAAACCCATATCGCCACCATGCCCGGTAACGACGATCCGGTCTCGCCGCGAACTGCCGCCTGTCCGATCTGCGGCAAGCCGACGAGTGCCGCGCACCGACCCTTCTGTTCGAAACGCTGCCGCGAGATCGATCTCGGCCGCTGGCTGCGCGGGGTTTACCGGGTCGAGACCGATGAGGGTCCCGACAGCCTGTCGGAAGAGGACCGATAACGACCGGTCAGCGGTGATGTTGGATGCGGCGCAGCCGACGGCGGCGAATAATTGTTGCGGCCTCGGCCGCACGCTGCGCGCGGAAAACGCATCCGTCGGCACAGCCGCGGTCGTCGCAGTGGCCGGTCCCCGGCACCCAGCCGCAAACCTCCGCCCAATGGACGGCATCCGGCTCGCATGCGAGTTCGCGCGCGCCCGACGGAACGTCCGGTGAACCCGCTGGCAATGTACCGGCCATCTCCACTCCTAAAACGATAAAGTTCTTATGGAAGTAAATTAGCCCAATATTGCTCCTGGTTTCAAGTCCTCCCGCTACGGGAATCGTCAAATCGGCCCCATGGCATAAATGACGACGCCGAGCAGTTCCGCCGGGTCGTCCGGACGCCGCTCGTAGGCCACCGGCTCGGTATGCGGCATCGCCATCACCCCCCGTTCGGCAAAGCCCGGGCGGCCTGGCGGCGCGCCCTGTATCAGCAGGTTGCGCGGGATCAGCCGGTTGCTGCTGCGGGTGATCAGCACCAGATCGCCGACGATGTTGCGGTCGAATATCCCGTACAGGATTTCGTGCGTCCGCCGATCGGCATCCCGCCCTTCCGGCGCATCGAGAAAGAAGCGGGCCACCACCTTTGCGCCGACCGCGACGGACAGCGGAGACGACGTCGCCCGGCGCAGCAGGAGCACCGTGCCGGGTGTAAAGTCGATATCGGCGCTGTCGTCGAAGATCTCCGCCGCCACGCAGTTTTCCGCATCGACCGGGCGGGGCAGCAAGACGCGCTCGTGCGGTTCCGGCAGATCATATTCGGGAGGCCGCGTTTCCGCCTCGGCGGCGGCGACCGCGAACACCAGCGGCGCCGAGGCACGCCGCGCGCCGCTGAGCAAATCGCCGGCCGCGCAATCGAGCGCCTGGGCGAGCTTCTCCGCGGTGTCGGTGTTGACTCGCTTGTCGCCGCGCTCCAGCGCGCCGTAATAAGCGCCGCTGATCCCGGCGGCGCGCGCCACGGCCTGTTGCGACAGGCCGCGATGCTCGCGCAACTCGCGCAGCCGGTTGGGATAGCGCCGCGCACCGGTCAACAGCGGAGGACGGCCGCGGCCGCGCATCAGGCGATGACCTCGTCTTGATTACCCTTCCGCCCATCTTATCCGGGAGAAGATTGAGCCAATATATACTTCTATAAGGATTTAATTATGATCGACGATGCGCGTGACACGCGAACGCGTGCATCACGCCGCGGTTCGGCGTAGGTGTCGTGCCATGCCGGTCACACTGCAAGCGACAGAATACGGCGAGGGCGAGCCGATCGCGATCCTGCACGGGCTGTTCGGCTCGGGACGCAACTGGGCAAGCATCGCGCAGCGCCTTGCCGCCGGCTGGCGGGTCGTCGCCTTCGACATGCGCAACCACGGCGCCTCGCCCTGGACGGACAGGATGGATTACCGCGCCATGGCGGACGATATTCGCCTGGCGATGCAGCAGCGGGGATATCGCCGATATGCGCTGCTCGGCCACAGCATGGGCGGCAAGGCGGCGATGGTCGCGGCCTTGACCGCCCCGCAGGCGATCGAGAAGCTCGTCGTTGTGGACATTGCCCCGGTGGTTTATCCGATCATGCCCTATGCCGCCTATGTCGCGGCGATGCGCGCGCTCGACCTGAGCACGATCACGCGCCGCCGCGAGGCCGATGCGAAGCTTGCCGAGGTCGTCAAGGATGCGGCGGAGCGGGCTTTCCTGCTGCAGAACCTCGTGCTTGGGCGTGACGTCGGCGGGGGCGACGGCCCGCCGCGCTGGCGGATCAATCTGCCGGCGATCGAAGCGGCGCTCGGAACGCTGGCCGGGTTTCCCGCGTTGCCGGGCGACGCGCGTTACGACGGACCCGCGCTGTTTGTCGCCGGCGGCCGATCGCGATCCCTGCCGGCGGCGCATGAGCCGGCGGTGAATGCGCTGTTCGGAAATGCCGCGTTCGTCCGCATCGCCGAAGCCGGACATTGGGTCCATGCCGATGCGCCCGATGCGTTCGTTAGCGCGGTCGAGCCGTTCCTCGCCGCCGGGATCTTCAGCGATGCCGATTGATTTCGCAGCGGTTTCGCGCTGACATGAGGCAACGCACGCCAAGATGCGAAAGCTTGGGGTCGCGCGCGATGCGTGATGGCCGCATCGCCGCGCGGGGTTGGAGGCTCATGTCGAAGATGACGGCCTTCGCCGCGGCGATTGCCTGGGCACTGCTTGTGATCCCGCGGTTGGGCGAGGCGGCGGAGGCCGTCACCTTGCAGCTCAGCGGCCCGGCGACGTTCGAATTCGCCGGTTATTACGCGGCTTTGTGGCAAGGGTATTACCGCCAGGCAGGGCTCGACGTGACGATCCGGCCCGGCGGGCAGCGCGACAACGTCCCGATCGACCCGGTGCGCGAGGTCGCCGAGAACCGGGCGCAGTTCGGCATCGGCTCGATGCAGCTGGTGATCCGCCGCGCCCAAGGGCTGCCGGTGACGCTGCTGGCGCCGATTTTCCAGCAGAGCGGCGCCGCCGTCTATTACCGTGCCGACAGCGATTTTTCGTCGCCCGCCGCGCTCGTCAACGCGCGGATCGGGCGGCTGCCGGCCAGCGACATTCTCGATATCGAGCTGGCAACCGCGCTGCGCGCCGAGGGCATCGACCCGGACAAGACCAAATCGGTCCCGCTGAAACCGGATCAGGCCGTCACCGCGCTCGCCGGCCATACGATCGATGCGGCCATCGGCTCGGCCTGGATGGTGCCGTGGCAGGCGCACGAGCGCGGGATCGTGCTCAAATCGTTCAACCCGGCCAATTACCGGGTCGAGTATTACGGCGACAGCCTGTTCACCATGGAACGCGTCCTGCTCGCCGAGCGGGATAGCGTCGAGCGTTTTCGGGCCGCGTCGCTCAAGGGCTGCGAATACGCGCTGGAACACCCCGACGAGATGATCGGGCGGCTCGTCGCCGACAAGCCGGGCGAGCCGCCGATCGCCGACATCGCCGGGTTCAACCGCTATCAGGCGGATGTGGCCCGCCGGCTCGCGCGCTACCCCGAAATGCCGATCGGCTATTCGAACGGCGATCGCTGGACACAGATCGAAGCCGGGATGATCGGCGCTGGCGTGCTCGCCCGCAGCGTCGATCTGACGAGCTTCGTCTACAACCCGGCGCCCGAACTGCCGCGGGCGGATGGCGGCGGCAGGCCAGCCGCGCCGCCCGTCATCATGCTGATCGGCGCCGTTGTCTTCGCGACCCTGGCCTGGTTCAGCCGCGACCTGTGGCAGAGGCTGGCGCGGCTGCGGCTTTCAGTGCGCCGGCCCCGCGCGCCTGCGGCCGCGATCCCCGAGCGGGACCAATCGACCCCCGCCGCAGACATCATCATCACCGTTCCCCGCCGGCCGATGACGGTGCCGGCGCCCACCCCTTCCCTGCCACCGATCGTCAATCTGAACGACGTGCTCGCACCGCTCGAACGGCGCATCCGACAGCGGGTGCGCGGCAAGGTGCGGTGCCGGTTCTCGCTATTCGACGCATTGTGGCCGTGCCGGACCGAGGGCGGTCCAGCCGCCGCCTGCGTGCTCGATCTTGTCGCGGCTGCCACCGCCGTGATGGACAGCGACGGCATGCTGATCGTCGGCACGCGCAATTTCGCGTTCCGTCCCGACAACATCGCCGATTACGGCCCGGGTGCGCGGCTCGGCGAATTCGCCCGCATCACCGTGCGCGATAACGGCCCCGGTCTGTCGGATGAGGAGTCCGACCATATCTTCGACCCGCAAACCACAAGCCGGCCGGCCATCGCTGCCGCGGTGGCGGTGATGGAGCGGCTCGGCGGCTTTGTCCGGGTCGAAAGTGCCGAAGGGGTCGGCACGGCTGTGCATCTCTATTTCGCGCGCGTCGACGCCGCTGCGCCGTCGGAAGAACCACCGGCGGCGCAAGTGGCCGAGTGACCGGTAAATTCAGCGACTTTCCGCGGTGATGTTCTTCAAATAGGCGCCGTAGCCGTTTTTCTCGAAGCGCACGGCGGTGCGCAGCAGGTCGTCGGTGGTGATGTAGCCCATCCGCCAGGCGATCTCTTCGAGGCAGGCGATCTTCCAGCCCTGGCGATGTTCGATCGTCCGCACGAATTCAGCCGCCTCCAACAGGGATTCGTGCGTGCCCGTGTCGAACCAGGCATAGCCGCGGCCGAGCTTCTGCACCGATAAGTCGCCGGCATCGAGATAGGCGCGGTTGACATCGGTGATCTCGATCTCGCCGCGCGCCGAGGGCCGTACCCCGGCGGCGATGTCGAGCACCCTGTTGTCGTAGAAATAAAGCCCGGTCACCGCCCAGTTGGAGCGGGGCTGCGCCGGTTTCTCCTCGATGCTGGTCGCGCGGCCCTCGGCGTCGAACGCGACGATGCCGTAGCGCTCAGGGTCGGTGACCTGATAGGCGAAGACCGTCGCCCCGGTCTCCCGCCGCGCCGCAGCCTCCAGCGTCTCGCTCAGCCCGGCGCCGTAGAGCATGTTGTCGCCCAGCACCAGCGCGACGCGGTCGCCGCCGACAAACTCGCGGCCGACGATAAACGCATCGGCCAGGCCGCGCGGCTCGGCCTGTGTCGCATAGCTGATGGACAGGCCCCAGTTCGCCCCGTCGCCGAGCACCGTGCGGAAATGCGCCTGGTCGTGCGGCGTGGTGATCAGCAGGATGTCGCGGATGCCGGCCAGCATCAGCACCGACAGCGGGTAATAGATCAGCGGCTTGTCGTAGACCGGCAGCAGCTGCTTCGAGATCGCCAGGGTGATCGGATAAAGCCGCGTGCCGAGACCACCGGCAAGGACGATGCCTTTCATCACCGGGCCTCCATCGCAACCGGCACGATCAGCTCGTCGAGAACCGCCGACAACGCCGCTTGCCACGGCCGCGCCGCGATACCGTAGACACGGTCGATCTTGCCGCAGTCGAGCGCCGAACTGGCCGGGCGCGGCGTCGGCGTCGGATAATCCTTGGCCGGGATCGGCCGCACCACCGCGCGCAGCTTGGCGCCGCGCCGCTCGGCGCCGGTGAAAATCTCCTGCGCGAAGCCATACCAGCTCGTGGTCGCGCCGCCGCCGCAGAAATTGAACACGCCAAAGCCGTCCGCCTTGCCCGCCATCAGCGCAGCGCAGACCGCAATCGTCGCGGCGGCGATGTCGGCGGCGGCGGTCGGCGAGCCGATCTGGTCGTCGACCACCGTCAGTCCGTCGCGCTCGGCGCCGAGCCGCAGCATCGTCTTGACGAAATTATGGCCGGTCGCGCTGTAGACCCACGAAGTGCGCAGGATCACGTGGCGATCGAGCCGCGCGCGGATCGCCACGTCGCCCGCCGCCTTGCTGGCGCCGTAGACTGAAAACGGATTGACCGGGTCGTCCTCGACATAGGCGCCGTGCTTGGTGCCGTCAAAGACATAGTCGGTCGAATAATGGATGAGCGGCGCGCCGATTTCGCGGCAGGCCTCGGCCAGCACGGCCGGACCGTCGCGGTTGATCGCGAACGCCTCGTCGACATGCGTCTGCGCCGCGTCGACCGCGGTGTAGGCGGCGGCGTTGACGACGATGCCGGGTCGCGCCGCGATCACCGCCTTGCGCGCCTCGTCCGGACGCCCGAGATCGATCTCGGGCTGCTGGACAAAATCGACGACGGCATCCGCCGGCCAGCGGCCGCGCGCCAGTTCATGGGCAACCTGACCGGTCCGCCCGATCACGAGAATGCTGGTGCTCATGCGAAAGAGTATGCCCTGCCCCGCTTACCATTGCATAAACAGAAACCGCCCCGTTTCGGCCCAGCACGACCTCAATATCCTCGGGCGCGGTCGACGATGTTGAGCAGCGGCAGCCCCTGGCGCAGCCGGCGGATGTTCTCGGCCACATCGCGCGCGGCGATCTCGGGCACCGCGATCGAGCCGATATGCGGCACCACCAAAACATTGTCCATGCGCCAGAACGGGTGGGTTTCCGGCAAGGGCTCGGTCTCGAACACATCGAGCGTCGCTTCGGCGATCTGGCCGTCCTGGAGCGCGGCGAGCAGCGCTGCCTCGTCGACCGTGCCGCCGCGTCCGCAATTGATGATCTTGGCGCCGCGCGGCAGCCCGTACAGCACGTCGCGGCCGACGATGTGGCGCGTTTCGCGAGTCAGCGGCAGGAGGCAGACAAGGATTTCGGTGCGGGCGAGAAATGCCGCAAGCCCTTCGCGCCCGTGATAGGTGTCGATGCCCTCGATCGTCCGCGGCGACCGCCCCCAGCCCGCAACGCGGAAGCCGATCGACGCGAGCATCCGCGCGGCGGCGCCGCCGAGCAGACCGATCCCCATGACCCCCACCGGCACCTCGTATGCGGCGCGCGGCAGCTCGTAATGCCAGCGCGCCTCGCGTTGTTGGCGGCCATAACGGCCGAGTTCCCGGTAGTGGCGCAGCACGCACATCGTGACGAATTGCGCCATCATCTGCGCCATCACCGCATCGCCGAGGCGCGCCACGGGAATGTGCGGCGGGATCGTCTCATCAGCGAGGATCGGGTCGACCCCGGCGCCGAGATTGGTGATCAGCTTGAGATTGGGCAGAGAGGCCAGTTCACCCGGCGGAGCCTTCCACACCAGCGCGGTCTCGATGTCGGCGGGATCGCCGATCGCCGGCGAGACGCGGACCTCGAGTTCCGGCATCTCGGTGTTGAGCGCCTTCGACCATGCGACCGGATCGTCGAGACGGCTGGAAAACAACAGAGCGCCGGGCATCGCATCACCTCCGGGAAAGGCTTGACCCGAGGGGTCATGGATCGCCAGAAACAATTCGTGGGCGGCCGGGTCAAGCCCGGCCAAGAGATTTGGGTTGGCCGGGTCAAGCCCGGCCAAGGCGATTATGGTTTTCGATGATCCTGACGCCGATAGCGGAGACTGAGCTCGACGCCGTGCTCGACCGGTTCGCATCGCGGCTCGCAGACCAAGCCGCGCGGACGGCGTTCGCGCTGATCCGGCAAACCCCGGCAGCGCGGGCCGAGCGAGGCGTCGCGGAACGACATTGGCGCGTCGCCCTGGCCTTTGCCCGGAAGCGGGGCATGGCGGTCCATCCGACGGGCACGCCTTGCCCGTATAATTGGGACGGGGCCGCGCTCGACGGCGATACCGAGGCCTATGTGATCCTGCACGAGGCGGCGCATTACGTGCTGGCGCCGCCCGAGCGGCGGGCGCTGCCGGATTTCGGCCTCGGGCCGGGGCCGGACACGCGCGACCGCGACGGTGCCGAGCGCGCCGCCGTGCTGCCCATACTCGAGCGCGAGGCCGACGAGGCGATGGCGTCGTTGCTGGGCATTCTGTGGGAGGCGGAACTCGGCCAGCCGGCGCTGGCCTCGTTCCTCGACCAGAATTGGCTGGAAGGGCTGGAGCGCTCCGCGGCGGCGCATTTTACCGCCATGCTCAGGGCGCTGATCGACCGCAATCTGTGGAGCGCGCCATGGAACCGCATCGACCTCGAAGGCCGCGTCGCGATCGTCACCGGCGGCGCCCGCGGCATCGGCGCCGCCATCGCCGACCGGCTGGCGGCGTCGGGCGCGCGCATCGCGATCTGGGACATCGACACCGCGGTCGCCGAAAACACCGCGGCATCGATCTTCAATGCGGTGCCGATCGCCGCCGACGTCACCGACCCCGCGTCGATCGAGCGGGCGTTGGCCGCGACCATGGCGGGCATCGGCATGCCCGACATCCTCATCAACAATGCGGGGATCACCGGGCCGAACCATCCGCTCGACGAATACCCGGTCGAGGCGTGGCGCCAAGTCATCGACATCGACCTGATGGGCGTATTCTACTGCTGCCGTGCGGTGGTCCCGGTGATGCGGCGGCTCGACCGCGGGCACATCGTCAACATCGCCTCGATCGCCGGCAAGGAAGGCAATCCCAACGCCTCGGCCTATTCGGCCGCCAAGGCCGGCGTCATCGGTCTGACCAAATCGCTCGGCAAGGAGCTGGCGGCGACCGGCATCCGGGTCAATGCGGTCGCGCCGGCCGCGGCCAAGACCGATATCTTCAACCAGATGACCGGGGCCCAGATCGACTACATGCTGTCGAAAATCCCGATGGGACGCTTTGTGCAGGTCGAGGAGATCGCCGCGCTGGTCGCGTGGCTGTGCTCGGACGAATGCTCGTTCGCGACTGGCGCGGTGTTCGATATTTCCGGCGGCCGCGCGACCTACTGACCCGAAGACGACGCTTAGGCCGCTTCCCTGCGGCCGATCGCGGCGGCTCGCTCGGCGAGGCGGCGGATGCGGTCCCAGTCGCCGGCGGCGATCGCATCGCGCGGCACCATCCACGAGCCGCCCACCATCGGCACGTTGGGCAAGGCGAGATAATGGCCGGCGGTGCGCTCGTCGACGCCGCCGGTCGGGCAGAAGGCGATGCCGGGGAAGACCGGCGCCAGCGCGCGCAGCAACGCCACCCCGCCAAGCGCCTCGGCGGGGAACAGCTTCATCACGCACACGCCGAGCGCCCGCGCCGCCATGATCTCGGACGGCGTCGCGACCCCCGGCAGATAGGGAAGCTCGGTCGCGAGTGCCGCCGCGGCGAGCTCCGGCGTCGTCCCCGGGCTGACGAGAAACTTCGCCCCCGCCGCCACGGCGGCGGCGACATCGGCCGCGCGCAGCAGCGTCCCGGCGCCGACCGTGACCTGCGGCGATTCGGCCGCGATGGCTGCGATCGCGGCGGCCGCGGCTGCGGTGCGAAAGGTCACCTCGATAACCCGCAGCCCGCCCGCGTAAAGTGCGCGGGCGAGCGGCACGGCATCGCGCTCATGCTCGATCGACAAAACCGGGATAACGGAGGCGCCACGAAACAGCGGATGCATCGGAGTGTCCTCCTGCCGCGAACGCATTGCTGCATGCTATGCCGATTGCAGCGCCGGTGCAGTTCGGACGCTCTTCGCCGCTTCGTGACTGGGATCGCGCGCCGTTCCATGCCGCCATACCGGACGTGCCCCGCGAATCGGCGCGATTGACATCGCGGAGCCGGCGGCGATTTGATCCCGTAGAGATTGCCCCCGAGACGTTTGTGGGAGGGTTGTTTGGAAAAGCGCAGACTCGGCAAGACCGGTCTCGACGTGTCGCTGTTGGGGTTCGGCTGCGGCGCGGTCGGGGGCCTGATGGTCGGCGGCACGCCGGCCGACCAGGAACGCGCAGTGGCGCGCGCCCTGCAGCTCGGGATCAACTACTTCGACACCGCCGCGCAATACGGCAACGGCCGCTCCGAGGAGAACCTCGGCCGCGTCCTCAAAGTGTTGAAACCGCACGACATCTATGTCGGCACCAAGGTGCGGCTGCCGCCGACCGAGCCCGGGCAGATCGCCGCCGGCATCGCCGCGGCGCTCGAGGCGAGCCTCAAACGGTTGCAGCTGGAGCGCGTCGATCTCTACCAGTTCCACAATCCGATCGTCGGCGCCACGCAAGGCGGCAGTTTCGCGGTCGAAAGCATGCTCGACGAGGTCGTGCCGGCGTTCGAGCAGCTCGTCCAGCAAGGCAAGATCGGCCATTACGGCATCACCGCGGTGGGCGAGACCGCATCGCTGCTCCGCGTGGTCGACGCGCGCGCCTTCGAGACCGCACAGGTCAGCTTCAACCTGCTCAACCCCAGCGCCGGCGCATCGGTGCCGGCCGGCTTCCCGGCCCAGGACTACGGCGGGCTGATGACCCACACCAAGGCCGCCAATATGGGGGTCATCAATATCCGCGTCCTCGCCGGCGGCGCGCTCTCGGGCAGCGACAAGCGCCACCCGCTCGCCTCGCCGCCGCCCGACCCGATCGGTTCGGGCAGCAGCTACAACGTCGATCTGGAGCGTGCGCAGCGCTTTATGCCGCTGGTGCACGAAGGCCACGCGGACAGCCTGGTCGAAGCGGCGCTGCGCTACGTGATCTCGTCGGATGCGATATCGACCGTGCTGATCGGCATCGCGACGCTGGAGCAGTTCGAGATTGCCGCCCGCGCGGTCGAGAAGGGCCCGCTGTCGCCGGGCGGGCTCGCCCGCGTCGCCGAGATCCAGGCGGGTTTTGTCGGGGAAACGCGATGAACCTGACCCCGACCGGTGCCGTTCTCGGCGCCACGATCGAGGGCGTCGACCTCAACGACGACCTCGACGACGCGGCGTTCGCCGAGATACTGCGGGCGCTGGGCCGCCACGGCGTGCTGCGCTTTCCGCGGCAGCACCTCGACCCGGCGCGGCAGATGGCGTTTTCCGAACGGTTCGGGTCGCTCGAAATCAATGTCGCCGGCGCGTTTCAGGAGCCCGGCTTTCCGCAGGTCATGATCCTGTCGAACATGCGCGACGAACGCGGCCGCCCGCTGGGCGCGCGCGACGCCGGGCAGGACTGGCATACCGACATGTCGTACAGCGAGACGATCGCGTTCGCCAATGTGCTCTATGCCTTGAAAGTGCCGCAGCGCGACGGCCGGCCGCTCGGCGGCACCGAGTTCGCCAACATGCATGCGGCCTACGACGCGCTGCCGGACGACCTTAAGACGCGGCTCGACGGGATAACCGTGCTGCACGATTTCAACAAGTTCTGGGACATGATGCTGAAACGTCCCGGCAGCTGGCGCAAACCGCTCACGCCCGAGCAGCGCGCCAAGAAGCCGCCGGTCTCGCATCCGATCTTCCTCACCCATCCGATCACCGGGCGCAAGGTGCTCTACGCCAACCCCGGCTATGCGATCCGCATCAACGAGCTGCCCGAGCGCGAGAGCGACGACATGCTCGGCTTTCTCTTCCGGCATCAGCTGCAAGAGCAATTCCGCTGGGTGCATCGCTGGGCGGAAGGCGATGTGCTGCTTTGGGACGATATCGGGACGCTGCACAACGCGCATGCCGATTACGGACCGGACGAGCACCGGCTCATCAAGCGCTGCCAGGTGATGGCCGACCGGGTATTCGACCCCGCCTGGGTGCAGACGAGGCTGATGAATTGAGGGAGGCGCAGACGTAGGGCGCCTCCCCGCGCGTTCGGCTCAGCTCTTGGTTTCAGGCACCCAGGCCGTCTTGTCCTTGTCGTAGGTAAAGCCGTGCGCCTGTTTCAGCGCGTCCTTTGTCGTGTCGATCGTCAGATACCACGCGCCGTTCTTCATCTCCGCGTGAACCGCGTTGAACGGCACCGCCACGTCCTTGGTGCCGGCGCCGAGGAAACCGCCGACGCCGACGATAAACGCCGTGATCTGGCCGTTATCGCCGATCACCACGTCATCGATGCTGCCGACCTTGTTGTTGGCGGGATCGTAGACGCTCTGCTTGTAGTAGTTCTGGATGGTCTTGCCCGGCGGCACCGTGCCCATGATGTCGGCCGCCGCCCAGGCCGGCGCCGCGGCGAGCGGCAGCATGGTTGCCGTCGCGAGTATTGCTGCGATTGCTGTCTTCTTCATCCTGTCCTCCGGCGTAACAAAACCCGTTGCATCTTCGGATACGGGTAACGCCGGAGGATCGCGAGAGTTTCACATCGTGAGAGTTTCACAAGGGCGACGGTCCGGGCACCTCGGTCACGACGCCTTGCCGTGCTCGTCCATCTCGTCGCGGCGCGGCGGCATCGACAGGAAGGCGTGCGCGACGTGCCAGAACTGGTGTCGGTTATGGCCGAAGACCAGCGCATGCGCCGCGCCCGGCAGCACGACGAACTGGCGGTCGGGGTTGGGCAGCTTGGCGTAGAAATCGAGTAGGTCTTCCTCGCTGGCGATGCCGTCATGCTCGCCGCGGATCAGCATCACGGGACAGGCGACGCGCGCCGGGTCGACCACCGGGAGGTTGGCGCACATGTCGAGATAGGTGCCGGTCGGCACCTGGTCGCC
Source organism: Allostellaceae bacterium (assembly GCA_035550515.1). Lineage (GTDB taxonomy): Bacteria > Pseudomonadota > Alphaproteobacteria > ATCC43930 > CGMCC-115725 > DATARH01. The sequence continues at coordinate 18,920 of DASZOZ010000010.1, read as the reverse complement.
GAATTGCAGCTCGGCGTCGGCAAGCGCATCGACGACGCGCAGGTCGCTGGTGCCGGGATGATCGCGGGTGAAGATGCTGCGGATCATGTCGCGGTCGCGCAGCCGGCGGTTATGGGCGCGGAAATAGGGCAGCTGCTCGGACCGCTTGGCGAGCGTCGGCGAGTTGCGGCCGGTATAGGTAAACGCATTGAGGATCAGCCGGTCGACCATCGCCGGCCGCTCCGTCGCGAACGCCGCGGCACGCAGCGCGCCCGAGCTTTCGCCGAGCATGTGCATCTTCGCCGCGCCGGTCTCGCGCATCACCAGCGCGCTGGCGGCGATCAGGTCCTGGACGCCGCTGGCGATGTCGGAATTGCCTTCGGTGCGCGACGAGCGGCCGTAATTCTCGTGGTCCATCGTCCATACGTCGTAGCCGAGCTCGGCAAAGACGTTCATCGTCGAATACTCGCCGCCCGGCGCGACCAGGTCGAACGAGGACAGCCCGGAATTCGACGAGCCGTGCACCAGGAACAGCACCGGACGGCTCCCCTCGCCGCTCCGCTTGCGGTAGACCGCGAGCGACACGTCGCCCTTTTTCACCGTGTAGTCGGTTCGTTTCACCGCCGGCGCGAGACGAACCGGATCGAAACCGCCATCAGGCATCTGGACCTCCGAAATGGGACATGCAGGGATCAGCTTTGCCGCGAGGGCGCCTCGAAGGTCTCGCGCAGGACGCGCGCCAGATCCTCGCGGCGATAAGGCTTGGAGAGCAAGCGGACGCCGGCGACGGCGTCGGGTTGATCCTGCATCTTTGCTTCCGGGAACCCCGAGGTCAGCAGCACCTTGAGGGCGGGCCAACGGGCAAGGGCGGCGCGTGCGAGGTCGAAGCCGCTCATCCCGCCGGGCATCACGACATCGCTGAACAGCAGGTCGATCGGCTCGCTTTCCAGCAGCGGCAGCGCCGCCGCGGCGCGGTCCGCCTCGACGACCCGGTAGCCGAGCGCCTCGAGCTGCCGTTTGGACACCCGCCGCATCGGCTCGTTGTCCTCGACGAGGAGGACCGTTTCGTTGCCGCCCGGGGAAACCGTGACGGCAGCCGGCTCGACAGCCGCCGTCGCCCGCCGCCGCGGCAGGTAGAGACGGAACGTCGTGCCCTTGCCGGGCTCGCTGTAGACGTTGATGTGACCGCCCGACTGCTTCAGAAAGCCGAACACCATGCTGAGCCCGAGGCCGGTGCCCTTGCCCTGCTCCTTGGTGGTGAAAAACGGCTCGAAAATCCGGCTCATCGTCTCCGCGCTCATGCCGGCCCCGGTGTCGGTCACCTCGACCAGCACGTAATCGCCGGGCACGAGCTCGGCATGGAGGGCGGCATAGTCGGCGTCGAGATGGCAATTGCCGGTGGTGATCATCAGCCGGCCGCCATTCGGCATCGCGTCCCGGGCGTTGGTCGCCAGATTGACGATAGCGGCTTCGAGCTGGGCGGGATCGGCGTGAACCGGCCAGATATCCGGCGCCAGCGCGACGTCGATCGAGATGTTCGCGCCCAGCGTGCGACGCATCAACTCGACGATGTTGACCACCAGATCGTTGACCGCGATCTCCACCGGCGCCAGCGGCTGGCGGCGCGCAAAAGCCAGCAGCCGCCGCGTCAGCTCGGCGCCGCGCGAGGCCGCCTCGAACGCATCGCCGACCAGCTCGGTATCGTCCGCCGACAGCGAACCGCCGCCGAGCACAAGATCGAGATTGCCGATGACGACGCCCAGCAAATTATTGAAATCGTGCGCCAGGCCGCCCGTCAGGTTGCCGATAGCCTCCATCTTTTGCGCTTGCCGCAGCCGCTCCTCGGCGCCGCGCAGGTCGGACATGTCGCGGCCGATAAAGAAGTGCTGCTGCTCCGGTTCGGACCACACCCCGGTCCATGCCAGCGGTACGACACGCCCGTCGCGATGGACATAGCGGCATTCGAAATTGCGCATCTCGCCGCCGCGGCGGGCGCGCCGCATCTCCTCGCGGGTGCTGTCGAGATCGGGCGGGTAGAGGATTTCGCGCGCGCTGCGGCCGACCAGCTCAGCCGGGTCATAACCGATGATGGCGCGAGCGCTGGGGCTGACGCGGATGAACGTGCCCTGCTTGTCGACCACCAGGATCAGGTCGAGTGAGGTCTCGAAAATCCGCCGATTGATGGCGTCCTCGGCGCCCGGCAATTGCGGCGGGACGACGCCTCGATTCGATGGCGCATCGTTACCGCGACCCGCTGCATCCCCCACCGGATTGGCCATCCGACCGCCCCTCCGGCGACGCTGCTCTCACACGCGAGCGCGGTCGCGCCGGAACCCGACTGTCGCGCCGTTCTTCGCCGGAGTCGAGGGCGCCGACAAGCGGCCGGTCACGCCGCGCCGAGCAGCGCCGCGCGGAACCGGTTGCGGCAAGCAGCCGGGTCGAAATCGCGCTTGAACGCCGGCGGTTCGGCCGGCGCGACGCGCAGCACGACAAAGGCCGCGCCGTTCCCTTCGCGCAGCATCCGCGCCCCATCGGGCAGCTCCGATTCGCTGGCGACCGTGCGCGTCCGCTTGATGCCGGCGCCGACCGCGATCTTCTCCAGGTCGACGCCGAGGCTGGTATGGCTCTTCTGCCACCCGGTCTCGCCGTAATGACCGTTGTCGACCACGACGATCGAGAAATTCGCCGGGTCGAGGATCGAGACGGTGGCCAGCGCGCCGACATTCATCAGGATCTCGCCGTCGCCGGTGGCCACCAGCACGCGCTTGTCAGGCCGCGCCAAAGCGAGGCCCAGCCCGATCATCACCGCGCCGCCCATCGCGCCAGCCATCGTGTAGATCTGCGCGCTGTCATGGGTCAGGGCGGCGATATCGCGCGCCGTTCCGGCAAGCCCGGTGACGATCAGAAAATCCGCGGGGTCGCCGATCAGCGCCGGCACCGCCTCGCAGCGATCGAGGACAAACCCCGCGGCCATCGCCGCCGCGACATCGACCCCCTGCGGATAACGCATCGCCATAAGTGACCTCCTTGCAACGGTCCGGCCGCATCGATCCCTAAAACGCCTTGGCGCCGAGCAGCTTCTGGGTCAGCAGCACGGCGACCGCATTGCCGCTCTGAAAAACCATGGTCAGCGCCGCCTCGACCGTGGGGATCACGTCGTCCGGCCGGTCGACGCGCAGTACGATGACGCCCATCGCCTGGAGCACCGGCTCGACCGCCTGCCCCATCGGGAACTGCCACGGGTTCCCCTCGCCGAAATCCCCCCGCATGCTGAGCAGCATCAGCATCGGAAACCGGCCGCCCTTCACCAGCGACAGCATGTTGATGCAGTTTCCCGCGCCGCTCGACTGCATCAGCAGCACCGCCCGCGCGCCGCCGAGATCGGCGCCGGCGAGCAGCGCCACGCCCTCCTCTTCGGTGGTCAGCGCCACCGAATACACGTCCGGGTCGGCGAGCGAGCGGTCGATCAGGATGCGATGCCCCGCGTCCGGCACATAGGCGAATTGCGTGACGTTGTAACGGCGCAGCAGGTCATAGAGCCGATCCTGCCACCGCTCGCCCGCGCCTTCCGTCATGTCCCGCTCCTCGACAAACCGGCGGCACGGTCGCGCCAAAGCCGGGGAAAGGCAACCCCCTCGCCACGTCCCGCCCGGCTTGTGCTATGCTGGCCGCGGCAACGACAGCTGATGCGGAGGTCTTGCGGTGAAAGTCAGAATCGAGTGGTGCAAGCCCTGAAACTATGAGCCGCGCGCCCTCCGTGCGAGGGCATTGTTGGAGCAGAAATACGGCGCCGAGGTGGAATTGGTGCCGGGTGTCGCCGGTGTGTTCGACATCACCGTCGACGGCGTCTTGAAGTTCTCCAAAAAGCAGACCGGTCGCTTTCCGACCGATGACGAGGTGGTTGCCGCCGGGTCCTAGCGCGCCGACGCGCCGGCCGATGGAGCGCATGGCGTTCCATCGGCCGGCCACCACCGCGCGCCAATATTTAAAGTTTTAAACAATCCTCCCGTTTAACAACCGCTCTTTACGGTTTGGAAAGTGTTTGGCCGCATTATCCCTCGTGTCAGCCCCCTAGGAGGTTCCATATGTTCACGACCATTCTGAAGCTTCTGAAGAACGAGGACGGTGCCACCGCGATCGAGTATGGCCTGATCGCCGCGCTGATCGCCGTCGCCGCCGTGACCGTGATGGGCACCGTCGGCACCAACCTGTCGAGCACGTTCAACACCGTCGCGAGCAAGCTCTAAGCTTTCGGCAAACCGAAAAAAGCCCGGCGGCTTCGCCGGGCTTTTTGTTTTGTGACCTCCGGCGCTCCGCTGCCGGAACAGGATTATCTGCGATACTTGTTCATCGTCATGGCCGGGCTTGACCCGGCCATCCACGTCCCCTGGGCCGGGCTTGACCCGCCATCCACGTCCCCTGGGGCCGGGCTTGACCCGCCATCCATGTCCCTTGCGCCGGGCTTGACCCGACCATCCACTAGCGAAACGGCCGCCTCTGCGCGAGGCGGCCGTCATGCATTCGGGTCCGTTGAGGGAGGGGCGTCACGTCGTGCCGTTGGGCAGCAGCCGCGGCATCGTCACGCTGGAACCGACATGGTTGAAGATGTCGACGAGCTCGCTCGCCGAATTGTCCGAATTACAGCCGCCGGTGCCGCCCGAATTGTCGGAGTAGAACTTCGTCGAGTCCGAGGCGATGTTCTTCATCGCGTTGCAAGCCGAGATATGCGGCGTGTCGGTGCTGCAGCTGCCCGACGACGATGTACTGGCGCCGTAAGCGATCGAGTACACCCAGGTGCCGGCATTGGTGGCGGTCGTGGCCGCATTGACGGCCGCCTGGCACTGGTCGTACCGCTTGCTGGAAGAGATGTCGCTCGAAGACGCGTCGCCGTCGCTGAGCAGGATGATCACCTTCTGCACGCCGGACCGGCCGTTGGTGGTCAGCTCCGTCTGCGCCGCGGTGATCGCGTCGGCGTAGTAGGTGCCGACGCCGCCGATCGCGTCGAGGCCCTGGGAACAACCGCTCCCGCCGCCCCGCGCCGCCTTCACCAGGTTGGAGGCGGTGTTGAGCGTCGTCGTCGTGTCCGAGGTTTTGTAATCACTCGATAGCGGAACAATCTCGTATATTGGCGATTCGTCATACGCGGCGATCGTCGATTGTGGTGAGCTGCTGCAATCGTACTCGAGCGCCTCCGGTGGAGTCTGGCTCCCAGTTCCGGTTCCACCTCTACCTCTACCTCTAGTTCCAGTTTGAGTTTGACCTTGCTTCACTCCGGGAAACACCATCAGCCCGACGTGATCCTGCGACGGCCAAAACCCCTGGATCAGCGAGCGCACGCCGGCGAGCGCACAATCCTCGCGCGTCGCATGGCTGATCGAGCATTGGTTGTCGCTGCTGTTCATCGACTGCGTGGTGTCGAGCACGAGCATCACATCGAGCGCGTTCGGCTTGCCGCCGCCCGATCCGGCCGTCGAGGTCGCCGCGATCGACGCCGTGTTGATGCCGAAAAGCGGGGCGAAATAGAGCTGAACGGTCGCCTTCTGCTGCACGACGATGGCGTTCGCGGCGCTTGAGCCGCCGCAGGGAACACCGGTGCTGGTGAAGCATTTGAGCTGCGGATAGCCGGTGGCCATCGTCGCGGTGACGCCGGAGCCCGCGTTCTTGTCGTTCGCCACCGCGCTGTAGGTGGTGGCGACGGAGATCGCGGTGCCGTTGGCGATATTCGCCGCGCCGGCCAGCGCCGCCAGATCGGCAGTGTTCTGCAGCTGGCGCTGGGCGCGCGCGATATTGCCGAGATCGACCGAGAGCGCGGTCAAACCCGCGGCCCCGGTCAAGATGCCCGCCGTCAGGATGGCGACGCTGGCGCGCCGGTCCCGGCGCAGTCTGTTCAGTAGAGCCTTCATCGTTCCGCTCAGTTCACAAGTCCGGTCATCTGCGAGGACAGGGTGCAGCTCGGCGCGAAGTTGTAGCCGTAGACGGCCAGGCTGCAGGGATAGGTCGCCGTCACCGTCGCCGACTGGCCGGCGGCGTTCGACAAGGCGGTCGAGCAGGTGCTGTCATTCGTGCAATTGGTGCCGTTCACCGACAGGGTGATGGTGAGGCTCGACGTGCTCAGCGAGGGCGACGACCCGGTAATCACGCCGACCGTGTCGGTATAGGGTGAGCTGTCGCCCCGGCTCAGCGACAGTTGACGCGTGCCGGCGCCGACCGCGTTGGTCAACTGCACGTAATTGCTGATCACCAGCCCGAACTGGAACGTCCCCAGCACCAGCAGCAGCAGCACCGGCGCGATGATCGCGAACTCGATGGTGACAGTCCCCCGGCTGCCCCTCGCGAGGTCAATCAATCGGGGAAACACGGCCAATCGGGGAAACACGGCCAATCGGGAAACGGCTGGCAACATCATCGACCGCGGACGCCATCTTCAGGGGCACGTCCCGAGTGTCGCGCGAAAACATTGACCGAACGTAAATCGCCGCAGGGCTTTGTCGCCGGCGGTGACCACGTGAAATTCCCCCGCGGTTATGTCTTCGTTAACCATTGTTAGCGAGGATTCCCGCGTCCGAAGACGCCGGGGTGCCGCATGGCCCTGCAGTTTCAATTTGCCGCGTTGTTGGGTTTCGCCGCGCTGATGGCGATCGCGGCGCTGGAGGATTTGCGCCGGCTGATCATTCCCAACGCGCTGATCGTGGCGATCTGTCTGCTGTGGCCGTTTTACGTCGCACCGACGCCGAGCCTCTTTGCGGTCTTGGGATCGCTGGTCTGCGCGCTGCTCGTGTTCGTCATCGGGGCGCTGGCGTTTTCGCGCGGCTTTCTCGGCGGCGGTGACGTGAAGCTGCTGGCCGCCGCGACCTTGTGGGCCGGACCGGGCGGCACGCCGGCGCTGCTGGTGGTCACCGGCATGCTCGGCGGACTGCTCGCGCTCTTTTTGTTGATGCCGCCGGGCGCGCAGATCGCGGCGTTCGCCCGGGCCAAGCTCGGCCCCGGCGAAGCCTCGGTCAAGCTCGGCGCGGCGACACCCGTGCCTTACGGCATCGCCATCGCCGCCGCGGCGATGCTGGTCGTTTTCCTCCCCCATTTCCGTTAGCAGAACCATGCGCGCCAGGACCGTCTCCCTTCTCTTCATTGCCCTGCTTCTCGCCGGCGGCACCACGATGATGGCCCGCGTCTGGCTCAACTCACAGCGGGTCGCGACGCAGGAGGCCGCGCCGATCGTCGTGCCGCTGCCGACAAAATCGGTGCTGGTCGCACGCTCCAACATCCAGCGCGGACAGATCCTGCGGCCGGATGATTTCGCCTGGCAGCAATGGCCCGAGGCCGGGATCGACAAGAACTACGTCCTGCTCGGATCGCGCACGCCCGAGACCTATGCGGGGTGGGTCGCGCGGCAACCGATCGATGCCGGCGAGCCGCTGATCGAGGCCAAGATCGTCGCGCCCGGCAATCGCGGCTTTCTCGCCGCGGTACTGCATCCCGGCATGCGCGCCGTGTCGGTTCCGGTGACCGTCACTTCGGGCATCTCGGGGTTTGTCTTCCCGGGCGACCAGGTCGACCTGATCGTCACCTATTCGGTCCAGGACCGTGCCGCGCCGGGACAGCAGAACGCCGGCCCGCAGCTCGAGCACAAGGTCTCGGAGACCGTGCTGACCGATGTGCGGGTCATCGCGATGGACCAGAAACTCGACAGCAAGGCCGGCGAGGCCGCGGTCGCCAAGACCGCGACCTTTGAGGTGACGCCGAAACAGAGCGAGATCATCGCCTTGGCCAACGAGATGGGCAAATTGTCGCTGAGCCTCCGCAGCCTGGTGCCCGGACCGGATGAGATAAAGGTCAGCGACGCGACCACTATCAAAGCTTCCGCCAATGCAACGCCGAGCCCCCCACGCTCTGAGACCTACACCGTGGACAGCGACGTCAGTCCGCTTCTGCCCAGCCCCGGCGGCAGTCCCGCCGGCAGCGGCAGCGGCGGCGGCAGTGAAGGCGTCACGGTCCTGCGGGGCGGCCAGAGCACGGCGACGTCAGCCGTACAGAAATAAACATTGGGGGGTGTGATGTACCGTTGGTTTGTCGGGGCCATCGCCGCCGTCGCGGTGGCCCAATTCAGTACGAGCAGTGTCGCGCAGACCTCGCCGGCCGGTTCGCCGGCGCCCGCACCGGCCGCCGGCGATCACGCCGCAGGGCCGAGCGGCAAGCCGGCGATCACCATGAGCCAGGTGCCGCCCGGCGGCACGCCGATCACGCTGGAGGCCGGCAAGGGCACGTTGATCCGCCTCAACGCGCCGGCCTCGACCGTGTTTATCGCCAATCCCGACATCGCCGATGTCCAGGTGAAATCGCCTTCGCTGATCTATGTCGCCGCGAAGCAGCCGGGCGAGACCGTGGTCTATGCGGTCGATGCCAACGACAATGTGCTGCTGCACTCGCCGGTGCGGGTCGAGCACGACTTGTCGCGCGTGCGCGATTCGATGCGCCAGCTGATGCCGGGAGAGAATATCTCCGTCAGGTCGGTCGATAACTCGCTGGTCCTCAGCGGCGATGTGTCGAGCGCCGGCCGTGCCGAAAAGGCGCGCGCCCTGGCGGCGTCGGTCGCCAACGCCACCGACATCAAGAACGCGAATGTGGTCAACCAGCTCTCGGTCAACACGCCCAACCAGGTGAACCTTCGGGTCAAGATCGCCGAAGTCAACCGGACGGCGTTGAAAGCGCTCGGCTTCAACTGGTCGAAGGCGCCGCAGAACTGCGTGACGAAGAGCCAGAACGACCAGACTGGCGGCATCGGCGGCATCCTGTGCGGCACCGCGAGCAATCTGCTGACGACGGTCTCCAACCCGCTGACCAACCAGGCGATCACGATCGAAAACACGATTTCCTACGGCATCCCGATCCCGGGCAGCGGCTCTCGGCTGGAAAGCGTCGTCGATGCGCTGGCCCAGGAGAACCTGATCACCACGCTGGCCGAACCCAACCTGACCGCGACGTCCGGTCAGACCGCGAGCTTTCTCGCCGGCGGCGAGTTCCCGGTGCCGATCGCGGGCAACGGCCAGGGCAACGGCGGGTACAACATCACCGTCGAGTACAAGACCTTCGGCGTGCAGCTCGACTTTACGCCGACGATCATCGACGCCACCCATCTCAGCCTCAAGGTCCGTCCCGAGGTCAGCCAGCTGAGCAGCACCGGCGCCGTCTCGGTGCCGCTGACCGCCACCCAGGTGGTGACGATCCCGGCCCTGACCGTGCGCCGCGCCGAAACCACCGTCGACCTCGCGAGCGGCCAGAGCTTTGCCCTCGCCGGCCTGCTGCAAAACTCGACCGAGCAGGACATCAGCAAGATCCCCTGGCTCGGCGACATCCCGGTCCTCGGCCAGCTCTTCCGCTCGAACCTGTTCCAGCACAACGAGACCGAGCTGGTGATCATCGTGACGCCCTATCTGGTGAAGCCGTCGAATACCCGGCTGGCGGCGCCGACCGACGGGTTCATGCTGCCGCACGACGCCGAGCGCATCGCCACCAACGCGACCTACAAACAGACCCTCCCCGGACCGCAACGCGGCCCCCAGCCGGCCGGTGGACAGCCGGGCCTGATCGGCCCGGTGGGCTTCAAGCTCGATTGACGGGGGCAGCAGCAATGAACCGGAAGCATTCCTTCCTCGCCGTGGCGCTGACAATTCTCGTCGGCGCCTGCGCGCCGGTGACGACCTATACCGCCGCGGAAGCGCCAAAGCGCCTCAAGCTCGACAGCGCGACATCACAGGTCGATCTCCACTTCGCTCCCGGCAGCGCGGTGCTGCCGGTCGGCGAGGCGGCGCGGTTGCGGCAGCTTGCCGCGACCGGCCGGATCGACTCGCGCGACCGCGTCACGGTCGCGGTCGCCGGACCGCCGGCGCTGGCGAAGGCGCGCGCGGGCGCGGTCGGTACCGCGCTGCTCGATTACGGCATCGTGCCGATCACCGCCTATGGCGACGCGCCGCCCAACGCGGCCGTGGTGGCGATCACCCGCACGCTGGTGACGCTGCCGCCCTGCCCCAACTGGAGCAAGCCGTCCTACGCGGATTTCGGCAACCATCCGAGCAGCAATTTCGGCTGCGCGAGCGAGACCAATCTCGGCCTGATGATCGCCCACCCGACCGACCTCGCCAGCGGCTTGCCGGTCGGCGGCAGCGCCGGGCAGCCGGCCGCTTCCGGTGTGAACCGCTATCTCAACGACAAGGTCCAGCTGCCGAACGCGAACACGAATTTGCCGGTCGCGACGCAGAGCACGCCGCAGCAGGGCCCCGGCACCAACCCGAATTCACCGACCGGCGGGAGTTAAGAATGGCAGCAGCCGTCGAACGTTCGACCGCGACCGCGCGCAAGCCCGAACGGGCCGGCGTGATCGCGATCGTCCACGACCAGGCGACACTCGATCGCATTCAAGGCGTCATCCGCGAATTGCAGCTCGACGACGAGCTGGCGTTCGAACCGACGCTCGACGCGGCCTTGCGCCGCGTCCATGAGGGCGCGACCCCGCGCGTCCTCGTCATGGATCTGAGCGAGGCCCCGGCGCCGATCTCCGAGCTGAGCGCGGCCCGCGCCGTCGGCGGCGCGGACCTCAAGATCGTCGCGCTCGGCACGGTCAACGATGTCGGGCTGTACCGCGACATGATCGCCGCCGGCGCCACGGACTACCTGGTCAAGCCGCCGGGTCGCGAGCAGCTCACCGCGATCTTCGAAAAGAACGGCGGCGGCGGTGGCGGCGGCGGGCTCGGCCAAGTCGTCGCGTTCCTCGGCAGCCGCGGCGGGGTCGGCACGACGACCGCCGCGGTCTCCTGCGCCTGGACCATTGCCGAAGAGCGCAAGGAACGCTGTGCGCTGGTCGATCTCGACCTGCATTACGGCACGGTGGCGCTCAAGCTCGACAGCGACCCCGGCAACGGCTTGTGCGAGGCGCTGGAGCAGCCGTCGCGCGTCGACAGCCTGTTCATCGAGCGGGCGATGATCAAGGTCAGCGAAAATCTGCGGATCCTCGCCGCCGAAGCGGCGCTGGCCGACCCGCAAGTCATCGATACCGGCGCGATCGATGTGCTGCTCTACGAGCTGCGGCGGAAGTTCGCCTGGGTGCTCCTCGACATGCCGCGTTTCGTGACGCCGATCCATCGCGTCGTGCTCAGCACCGCCGGCCGCGCGATCCTGGTCTGCGAGCGCAGCCTCGCCGGTCTGCGCGACACGATCCGGATGCAGACGCTGCTGCGCGAGCAGGCGCCCCAGACCCGCCTGTTCCTCGTCGATAGCGGTGCGCATGGCGACCGGGCCACCGTCGGCAAAAGCGAGTTCGAGAAGGCGGTCGGCAAGTCGATCGACGCGACGCTGTCCTACGACCCCAAGGCGGCCGGCGCCGCGGCGAATGCCGGACAGCCGGTGCCCCTGGCCGCTCCGCGCAGCGCCTATTCCAAGGAAATCCAGCAACTGGTCGGCAAGTTCGCCGGCGCTCCCCCGGCCGAAGCCAAGAAACGGCGGTTTGCACTCCCATGGTAACTCTGTTTCGTAAGCCTGCTGCGGAACCCGATCTCGACGGCCGGATCGCCGGTCTGACGCGGCGCCGCTTCGGCCAGCCGGCCGAGCCGGCTCGACCTGAACCGCAAGAGCCGGCACAAAAGCCGGAACCGCCGCGCGGTCTTGCCACGCGCGACGCCGCGCCGGAGCCAAGCCCGGCGCCCTCGCTTGCCGCCCTGAACGGCACCGCCGAGCACAACGCGCCGCGCGCTGCCCCACCGCCGGCCGAGCCGATACTGGCGCCGCGGCGGGAGCCGGCGCAAATCGTCGCCCGGGCCGAGCCGGCAGCCGCGGACCCGCCGGCCGCACTCTCGCCGCCAACCGTGAGGCCCGCCGCGCCGGCGCCTGTCGTATCCTCGCCCGCACCGCCGCCGCCCGACATGGCGTCGCGGCCGCTGCCCAACGCGCCCGCCGGGTCCGCCGCCGACGGGTCGCTCGAAGGACAGCTCCAGGCGGCGCGGGCTCAGGTCACCGCCCGGCTGACCGGCGAAATTCGCCCCGAGCGGCGCAGCCTGTTGAGCCGCGGCGAGCTGGCGAAGCTGGTGGACGCCGCAGTGCAGGCGCATTTCGTCCGCAACGCTATCAACGCCGATCCGCTCGCACGGCGCGACCTCGTCACGCAAATCCTCCAGGAGCTGCTCAATCCCGGCACGCCCGACCCCGAGACGCTCAGCAACCGCCGGCAGCCGCACCGTGCGCTGGTCGAAGCGGCGAAGGCGCAAATTCAGCCGCTGGTGCTGGAGCACATGGATGTCGCCGCCGCGGCCGAGATGCCGCGCCCGGCTTTCGAGGCGCAGCTCACGGGCTGGGTCAAGGAGCTGCTCGCCGAGACCAAGATCCAGCTCAACTTCGCCGAGCAGCGCGAGCTCGTCGAATCGCTGATCGCCGACATGCTCGGCCTCGGCCCGCTCGAACCGCTGATGTCGGACGAGACCATCACCGACATCATGGTCAACGGCGCCAAGCAGGTCTACGTCGAACGGCGCGGCAAGCTCGAACTCGCGGACGTTCAGTTCCGCGACGACCAGCACGTCATGAACGTCGCGACCAAGATCGTCTCGCGCATCGGCCGCCGGATCGACGAGGCCAAGCCGCTGGTCGATGCGCGCCTCGAAGACGGCAGCCGCGTCAACATCATCATCCCGCCGCTCGCCCTTGACGGCCCGTCGATCTCGATCCGCAAATTCGCCAAGAAGACCATCACGCTCGACATCATGGCGCAGAACGGCAGCATCTCCACCGCCATGGCGACGGTGCTGAAGATCGCTTCGCGCTGCCGGCTCAACATCCTGATCTCGGGCGGTACGGGCTCGGGCAAAACGACATTGCTCAACGCCATGTCGCGCATGATCGACCCGGCCGAGCGCACGGTGACGATCGAGGACGCGGCGGAACTGCAGTTGCAGCAACCGCATGTCGTACGGCTGGAAACCCGCCCGCCCAACCTCGAAGGCAGCGGCGAGATCACCATGCGCGACCTGTTGAAGAACGCGCTGCGTATGCGCCCCGACCGCATCATCATCGGCGAGTGCCGCGGCGAAGAAGCGCTCGACATGCTGCAGGCGATGAACACCGGCCATGACGGCTCGATGTCGACGATCCACGCGAACAACCCGCGCGAGGCGCTGACCCGCATGGAGAACATGATCAGCATGGGCGCGGTCAATCTGCCGTCGAAGGCGATGCGCACGCAGATCGCCTCGGCGATCAACCTGATCTGCCAGGTCAGCCGTATGCGCGACGGCGCCCGCCGCGTCACCCACATCGTCGAGGTGGTGGGGATGGAAGGCGACATCATCACCACGCAGGAGCTGTTCACCTATCAGTTCCAGGGGGAAACCGGCGAGGGCCGGCTGCGCGGCACGTTCCAGTCGACCGGCATCCGCCCGGCTTTCCTGCCGCGGGCCGAGTATTTCGGTCTCGACCGCGCCCTGCTCGAGGCCATCTGAGCGTGTCGATGGACCCGGCCATGATCCTGTCGCTGGGGCTCGGCGCCGTCGCCGGGCTCGGCACCCTGCTGGTCGCGGAGATAGTCGGCGGCGGCGCCGTCCGACGCTATCGGCGCCGGCTGGAAACGGTATCGAGCGGCAAAAAGCTTGCCGATTTGGGCAACGCCCCCGAGACGCGCTCGCTGGCGCGGCGCGAAAGCGCGACGCCGGTCATGGATCGCCTGGTCAAGAACTGGGTGCCGCGCCGCGATCTTCTCGTCGCCAAGCTGCAACGCACCGGCCGCGCGATCACGATCGGCCAGTACGCGGTGGTCACGGCCGGGCTCGCCATCGTCATGGTGGCGGTCTGCTGGCTGTTTCTGCACTTGCAGCTCATGTCGGCGCTGCTGTTCGGCCTGGCGGCCGGGGTGGGCCTGCCCTATTGCACGGTCGGCGTCATGGGCAAGCGGCGCGTCTCGGCTTTTCTCCACCTCTTCCCTGACGCCATCGACCTGATGGTCCGCGCGCTGCGCTCGGGCTTGCCGATCAGCGAAGCGATCATCGGTGCCGCGCAAGAGATCGGCGACCCGGTCGGCGCCGAGTTCAGCACGATCGAAAGCGGCATGCGAATGGGCCGCGACCTCGACAGCCTGCTGTGGGACATCGCCAAGCGCATCGACGCGCCCGAGTTTCGCTTTTTCATCATCGCCCTCGGTGTGCAGCGCGAGACCGGCGGCAATTTGGGCGAGACGCTGGCCAACCTGTCCGACCTGCTGCGCCGCCGCCGGATGATGCAGCAGAAGGTCCGCGCGATGTCGAGCGAGGCGCGTGCGAGCACGATGATCCTCGGTTCGCTGCCGTTTGTCGTGACCGGGATCCTGTTCATGACCTCGCCCGGCTACATCCGCACGCTGTTTGCCGACCCGCGCGGCATGATGCTGATCGCGCTCGCCATCGGCATGCTGGTCGTCGGCATCGGCATCATGGTCAAGATGGCCAAGTTCGAAATATGACGACGATCGCCCTCGACGAGTATCTGCCCTTTGGACTGAGCTTTAGCGACGTCATCGCGCTGACCGCCGGTTTTGCCGTGCTGGCGGCGGTCGTGGCCGTGTGGCACGGGCTGCGCGCCGACACATCCTTCGAGCGCCGGCTGGCGCAGATCGCCCAGAAAAAAGAGGTGATGCGCGCCGCGGCGCTGTCGACCCGCCGGCAGCGGACCCAGCTGACGCCGGCGAACATCATCCACGAGCTGGTGACGCGGCTCGACCTGCTGCGCTCGCACCACGCCACCGAGGCGCGCCTGATGCTGGCGCGGGCCGGGATGCGGTCGCGCGACGCGATGATCCGCTACCTGTTCGCGCGGCTCAGTCTGCCGCTCGCCTTTGGCCTTGCCGAACTGCTCGACAACTACACGCTGCACCTCCTCCCGGTGCCGGAACACTTGCGCATGTTGGCCGCCGCCGGGGCGGCGGTGTTCGGCTTTTTCGCGCCCGGCATCTACATCAAGAACCTGACCGCCAAGCGGCAGAAGCGCATGCAGCTGGGCCTGCCCGATTGCCTCGACCTGATGATCATTTGCGCCGAGGCGGGATTGAGCCTCGATGCGACGCTGGTGCGGGTGTCACGGGAGCTGCAATCGGCTTGCCCCGACCTCGCCGAAGAGCTGGCGATCACCTCGGCCGAGCTGACCTTTCTGCCCGACCGCCGCATCGCCTTTGAGAACCTCAACGCCCGCACCGACATGAACTCGATCCGCGGGGTCGTCAACACGCTGATGCAGACCGCGAAATTCGGGACGCCGCTGGCCCAGTCGCTGCGGGTGCTGGCGACCGAATATCGCGATGCACGCATGTTCAAGGCCGAGGAGAAGGCCGCGCGCCTGCCGGCACTGATGACCGTGCCGATGATCGTGTTCATCCTGCCGACCCTGTTCATCGTGCTGATGGGGCCGGCGGCGCTGGGCATCATCGACACCTTCGACAAGTCCGGCACCGGCGGCCCGAAACAGGTGACCGTCGTCACCCATAAAGACAACGGCACGGGCGAGAACCAGGACGTCAAACAACCGAAAATCATCGAGAAGCAAGCCGACGACAGCCCGATCCTGAAGCCGATCAAGGACCTCCCGCTGGCCACGCTGACCGCCGAGCGCTCGATCGCCCCGGCCGACCAGCCGGTCCTCGTCGACGTGGACGCGCACCGGCTGACCGACTGGAACAAGCTGCAGGTGGTCCTGGTGCCGATCAACACGCCGGACACCGTTGCCGACGAGGCGACGTTCTTCGCCGACGCCAAGCCCGTCGCGGCCACCCAGATGCAGGTCCAGGTCAGCGGCCGCGAGCCCGGAGACAGCGAGATCCGGCTTTACGCGCTGCCGCATGACGACAGCGCCTATGTCGTCGCCGCCCGCATCCCGATCCTGATTACGCCGCCACAATAGGCCGGCCTACGATTGCGGCTTGGGCGCGGCGCTGGCGGAGAGGATGGCGCGGCTGCGGGCGTCGGGCGGCAGCCGGCGGAGCGTGTCGTAGAATGCGAGGTTATGGTCCGCCGCCGCGGCGTCGAGATCGCGGCGGGCCAGTTCGCGCGCCATTTTCTGGTCGCCCTTCAGCCCGTAAATCAAGGCCAGCGTCTGGCGCTCCTGCGGTGTCGCGTTCGGCGCCAGCGCGAGCGGGCGCAGCACGTCGATCGCCTGATCGAATTTCTCGCTCAGCGCCAGCGACAGCGCCAGGTTGAGGGTTATCGACCGGTCGGTCGGCGCGATCCGCAAACCCTGGCGATAGCGGTTCTGCGCATGGTCGTGCTGGCCGATAAAGTCGTCGGCGACGCCGATCAGCATCAGCATCTTGGGGTCGTTCGGCGTGTCGACATAGGCGGTGGCGAGCGGGTTCGCGGACAGCTCGGGCCGCCCGGTCTTCAGATACGATTTGGCCAGCCCGCGCAACGCGTTCGGCTCGTGCGGGTTGAGCTTGAGCGCGGCGTTGTAATTGACGATGGCATCATCGGGATTGCCCATGTCGAGCAGCGTGTCGCCCAGCGCGACCAGCGGTTCGGGGTTCGATGCCTCGAGCGACGCCGCGTGGCGGTAGAGGCTGACCGCGTTGCCGTAATCGCCGGCGGCGCGCGACGCGGCGGCGATATGCATGACGCCGGCATAGCCGACCTCCGGCGCGTTGCCGGTGCGCCCGTTGACCGCCAACGGGTCGAGCTGCGTCGACGAGGTGGTCTCGCAGCCGGTCAACACTGCCAAGCCGAGGACGAGAGCGAGGGCCGTTGTGTGCCGAAGTCGAGTCATCCCCCGATTGCTCGTCCCCGCGTCGCTCCCCGGCGACAGTTCCACCGACGCCCGTCCGACTATCGGCCGCGCCCGCCGCAGCGTCTATCGCCGGAGAAAAGGATGCCGTCGCATCAAGGAGTTGCGGTGCGGCACCGGCGATCGACGGCGGAACGGCAGGCGAATCGCGGCGTTACGAACTCGCGTGGATCGCGAGCGCCCGGCGTACCGCTTCGAGCGCCTCCTCGGCGCGCCGCGCATCCGGGCCGCCCGCCTGGGCCATGTCGGCGCGGCCGCCGCCGCCCTTGCCGCCGAGGATTTCGGCGCCCGCGCGCACCAGCCCCACCGCGTCGAAACGGCCCGTCAGGTCGTCGGTGACGCCGACCACGATGGCCGCCTTGCCGTCATCGCGGGAGACCACGGCGACGACGCCGGAGCCGATCCGCCGCTTCAGGTCGTCGGCCAGCGAACGCAGCTCCCGCCCCGGCACGTCGTCGACGACGCGGCCGTCGAACGCGACGTCGCCGATCTTTGCCGCCGCCGGCGCTGCCGTCTGCCCGCCGCCGGCGCTCGCCAAGGCGCGGCGGGCGTCGGCCAGCTCGCGCTCGAGCCGGCGCCGCTCCTCCATCAGGGTCGCGACGCGCGCGGGCAGCTCGGCCGGACTGGTGCGCAACGCACCCGCCGCCTGGCGCAACAGGTCTTCCTCCGCCGCCAGGTAACTCTCGGCTGCCGCGCCGGTCAGCGCCTCGATGCGGCGCACGCCCGAGGCCACCGAACTCTCCCCGACCGTCTTGAACAAGCCGATATCGCCGGTGCGGGCGACATGCGTGCCGCCGCACAGCTCGACCGAATAGGGGCGGCCTTCATCGGCGCCGCCGCCCATCGCGACGACGCGCACCTCCTCGCCGTATTTCTCGCCAAAGAGCGCCATCGCGCCCTCCTCGATCGCCGTTTCCGGGCTGAGGAGCCGGGTCGTCACCTCGGTGTTGCCGCGGATGCGGTCATTGACCTCGGCCTCGATCACCGCAAGGTCCTCGTGGCTGACCGGCCGCGGATGGCTGAAATCGAAGCGCAGCCGGTCGGGCGCGACAAGCGAGCCCTTTTGCGTGACGTGCTCGCCCAGCCGGTGCCGCAGCGCCTGGTGCAGCAGATGCGTGACCGAGTGGTTGGCGCGCAGCCGGCGCCGCCGCTCGTGATCGACGTGCAGCTCGACCGCATCGCCGACCTTGAGCGTGCCATGCGCCACGATGCCGTGATGGACGAACAGGTCGCCCGCCTCGCGGCTCGTGTCGCGCACCGTCACCTCGCCGCCCTGGGCGGAGAACATGACCCCGGTATCGCCCACCTGGCCGCCCGACTCGCCGTAGAACGGCGTCTGGTTGACGATGACCGCCACCTCATCGCCGGCCGCGGCCTCGTCCACGCGCCCGCCGCCCTTCAGCAGGGCGAGCACCACGCCCTCGGCATTCTCGGTCTCATAGCCGAGAAACTCGGTCGCGCCGAGTTCCTCGCGCAACGCGAACCACGCCGCACCGGTTGCCGCCTCACCCGAGCCGACCCAGCTGCGGCGGGCCTCCGCGCGCTGCCGTTCCATCGCGGCATCAAAGCCGTCGATCGCCACCTTGCGGCCGCGGCCGCGCAGCACATCCTCGGTCAGGTCGAGCGGGAAGCCGTAGGTGTCGTAGAGCCGGAACGCCACCTCGCCGGGGAAATCCTGGCCGGAGCGCAGCTTCGCCTCCTCCTCGTCGAGCAGACGCAGACCGCGTTCGAGGGTCTGCTTGAAGTTGGTTTCCTCGAAACGCAGCGTCTCGGTGATCAGCGGCCGGGCGCGGATCAACTCGGGGAACGCGGCGCCCATCTGCGTGGTCAGCGTCGGCACCAGCCGCCACATCAGCGGCTCCTTGCAGCCGAGCATGTGCGCGTGGCGCATCGCCCGCCGCATGATGCGGCGCAGCACGTACCCCCTGCCCTCCTTCGCAGGCAGCACGCCATCGGCGATCAGGAAGGACGACGCCCGCAAATGGTCGGCGATGACCCGGTGCGACACCGCATGCGGCCCGTCGGCAGCGACCCCCGAGGCGTCGGCCGAGGCCTGGATCAGCGCGCGGAACAGGTCGATGTCGTAATTGTCGTGCCGGCCCTGCAGCACCGCGGCGATGCGCTCCAGGCCCATGCCGGTGTCGATCGACGGGCGCGGCAGCGGTTGC
>DASZOZ010000009.1:0-4589 GCA_035550515.1 Allostellaceae bacterium | reverse complement strand
GCTGATCGGCCGGATGAGCTTCAAGGCCTGGATCATCTTCGTGCCGGTGTGGATGACGCTGGTCTACACGGTCGGCGCGTTCAGCATCTGGGGCGGCGGCTGGCTCGCCGCGCTGGGTGCGGCGGATTATTCCGGCGGCTATGTAATCCATCTGGCGGCGGGCACGTCGGGCTTTGTCGCCGCGGCGGTGATCGGCCCGCGCATCCAGCAGGACCGCGACCATTTCCCGCCCAACAGCCTGCTGATGGCCTTGGCCGGCGCGGGCATCCTGTGGCTCGGCTGGAACGGCTTCAACGGCGGCGACCCCTATTTCGCCAATGCCGACGCCGCTGCCGCGATCCTCAACACCAATCTGTGCACCTGCGTGTCGCTGCTGGTGTGGACCATCATGGACTCGTTCGCCTATGGCAAGCCGTCGGTGGTCGGCGCGATCAACGGCATGATCGCCGGCCTGGTCGGCATCACCCCCGGCGCCGGCTCCGTCAATGGCTGGGGCGCGATCGCGATCGGCATCATCACCGGGATCGTCCCGTGGATCATGATGAACAAGGTGCAGACCACCGCGCTGTTCAAGAAAGTCGACGACACGCTGTCGGTGCTGTCGACGCACGGCGTCGCCGGCCTCATCGGCGGTTTGTCGGTCGGCCTGTTCGCCTGCGGCGACATGCTGGTCTACCTCGCGCCGGACGGCGACAAGCAGGCCCCCGGGATCAGCGTCACCGGCCTGTTTTACGGCGACACCGGCCACCAGCTGCTGATGCAGCTTTACGCGGCGCTGTTCATCATCGCCTACAACGCCGTCGGCACCTTTATCGTCCTCAAGGTGATCGCGATCTTCGTGCCGCTGCGGATGGACGAGACGACGCTGCGCGTCGGTGACGACGCCGTGCACGGCGAGACCGCCTACAATTTCGGCGACGGCGAGGAGCCGGCCGCCGCCGAGTAGGCACTTCGCGCCGGCGGGGGTGCGCTCTGGGCGGCCGGAAGGCACCCCCGCATTTTCTGCCGATAACAAAGCCGAAAGTCATCCGGACTTGGCACGATTCTTGGTCTTGCTCGGCTCTGGGTGTTGCTCGGCGCGGCGACGTGCGCGCTGGGGGCTTTTGGGTTGGAGGCTTGGGGAACGGTAATGAGAACGATTTTTCGCTTTACGTGTGGTGCGGTGATGGCGGCGGCGGTGCTGGGGTTCGGCGCGCTCGGGGCATGGGCGCAGCAGGCAGCGGCGCCGCCTGCGCCCAAGTTCGACAGCGGCGATACCGCCTGGATGCTGACGTCGGTCGCCCTCGTGCTGATGATGACGATCCCCGGCCTGGCGCTGTTCTACGGCGGCATGGT
Organism: Allostellaceae bacterium; assembly: GCA_035550515.1. Classification (GTDB taxonomy): domain Bacteria; phylum Pseudomonadota; class Alphaproteobacteria; order ATCC43930; family CGMCC-115725; genus DATARH01. The sequence goes on along the minus strand of DASZOZ010000009.1, from coordinate 3,254 downwards.
GCGCAAGAAGAACGTGCTCGCCACGGTGATGCAGAGCTTTATGGTCACCTGCCTGGTGACGGTGCTGTGGACGGTGTGCACCTACAGCATGGCCTTCACCACCGGCAGCCCCTATGTCGGCGGGATGAGCCGCTTCCTGTTGACGGGGATGGCCGTCGATTCGGTGAACGACCTCGCCAAGACCATCCCCGAATCGGTCTATATGTGCTTTCAGATGACCTTCGCGATCATCACCCCGGCGCTGATCTGCGGCGCGGTGGCCGATCGCATGAAGTTCTCGGCGCTGCTCTGGTTCATCGGCCTGTGGTCGATCGTCGTCTATGCGCCGATCGCGCACTGGGTTTGGGGCGCCGACGGCTTCCTGAACAACGCGGGCGTCCTTGATTTCGCCGGCGGCACGGTGGTGCACATCAACTCCGGTGTCGCCGGGCTGATGTGTGCGCTGATGCTGGGGCGGCGGCGCGGCTACCCGAACGAGCCGATGCCGCCGCACAACCTCGTCTACAGCATGATCGGCGCCTCGCTGCTGTGGGTCGGCTGGTTCGGCTTCAACGCCGGTTCGGCGGTGACCGCCGGTGCCGGCGCCGGCATGGCGATGGCCGTCACCCAGATCGCCACCGCGACCGCCGCGCTCACCTGGATGTTTGTCGAGTGGGCATTGAAGGGAAAGCCGAGCGTGCTGGGCATCTGTTCCGGTGCGGTCGCCGGCCTCGTTGCCATCACCCCGGCCTCGGGTTTTGTCGACCCGCGCGGCGCGCTGATCATCGGCATCGCGGCCGGCGTCGTCTGCTATTGGGGCGCGACCGGGCTCAAGCACGCTTTCGGCTATGACGACGCGCTCGACGCTTTCGGCGTGCACGGCGTCGGCGGCACGGTCGGCGCGCTGCTGACCGGGGTGCTCGCGGTGTCGGCGATCGGCGGCGACGGCAAGAGCGGGCTGATCGACGGCAACCCGCACCAGGTGCTGGTGCAGCTTTACGGTGTCGGCTGCACCGTCGTGTACGACGCGATCGTGTCGCTGATCCTGCTCAAGCTGATCGACCTGGTGATCGGGCTGCGCGTCGACACCGACAGCGAACGCGAAGGCCTCGATCTCAACCTGCACGGCGAGGTGGTGCCTTAGCCCCTGGCGATTTTAATGGGAATCATATGAGAAACCGAAGCATAGACGCTTCGCAGCCGCCGCGGCGCCAGTCGCGGCGGCGTCCGGCAGCTTAGCAACGCCGGAACGGTCTATATTTGCCTATTATTTGGGCATGACAGTAAATATAGCCAGATTCTTCCTGCATCTTCTTTATTTTAATTGATCAAGCTATCGCGCGTTATATACTACTGAATGGCCGGCGCCCAACTCAGCGGTGAGCGGCGCCGAAACAAAGACCGATCGGTGGGAAGCAAAACCATGAAGCGAAGCACATCGAAGTCACTAAGGCTGGGCGCCGCCGGCATCGCTATTCTTGCGGCTTCACAGCTCGACGCGACCGCCGGGCGGGCGCAGACGCCACCGCCGTCGCCTCCTCCAGCCGCCCTCGCTCCCGCCGAGGCGCCGGCGCCCGCGGCGCCGACCTCGCCGCTGACGGCGCCGAGCTACGCCGGCCCGCTGACCCAGAACCCGGAGCCGATCCATGCCGATCTGGCCGGGCTGGGCACGGTCTATCTGACCGGCGCCCTCAGCGGCCTGGCACTGTTCCAGAGCGACCCTTACGGCGCGGTGTTCAACCCTTCCGGCAAGCTGCTCGGCAGCGACATCAACAATAATGTCGATCTCAGCAACGGCATGGCGATCATCCAGAAGATCGACGGGCTGGTGCAGTTTTATGCGCAGGTCGGCGCCTATTCGCTGCCGGCGCTAGGGACCAACTATCACCAGACGCAGCGCGCCGGGCAGGCCCAAAGCTACTTCTTCGGACCGCTGCCCGAGGCCTACCTCAAGATCGTGCCGACCGATACGTTCTCGGTGTCCGGCGGCAACCTGCCGAGCCTGATCGGTGACGAATACACCTTCACCTTTCAGAACATGAATATCGAGCGCGGCCTGCTGTGGAACCTCGAACCGGCGATCAGCCGCGGCGTGCAGGCGAACCTGACCACCGGTCCGGTGGCCTGGGCGATGTCGGTCAATGACGGCTTCTATTCCAGCAACATCAGCTGGATCAGCGGTTCCGCGGCCTGGACGATCAATCCGCAAAATACGCTGGCAGTCGCCGCCGGCGGCAATTTCGACGGCAACACCAAAACCAACAGCGTCGCCGCACCCTACGTCCTCAACAACGAGACGATCGTCAATCTGATCTACACCTACAACGCCGCCCCCTTCACCATCAGCCCGTATTTTCAGTTCACCAATAACGGCCACAACGCGACGATCACCGGGGCCACCAAGGACGCGCAGACCTGGGGCGGCGCGATCCTTGCGAACTACAACATCGACGACAACTGGAACCTCGCCGGCCGCGCCGAATACGTGTCGTCGAGCGGCAACTTGACCGACGGCTCGGCCAACCCGCTCGGTTTCGGCCCGGGAAGCTCCGCGTGGTCATTCACGCTGACCCCGACCTGGCAGAACGGCATCTACTTCGCGCGGCTCGAAGGCTCCTATGTCGGCGTGTCGAGCGCGGCGCCCGGTGCCGCCTTTGGCAAGTCGGGCAATTCCAAGTCCCAGGAGCGGCTCGTCATCGAAACCGGCATCCTGTTCTAGACCCGCGGTCGGGGCGGCCGGGGACGCGGCGCCCATCCGGGTTTAAGTATTTGGACTCGCTCGCCCCGGCGCGCTAAAAGACCGGTCGACGGTGTTTCCCGCCGTTCAACCGATGGGACGAGATCGATGTCGGCGATAGATGACGTGATGGCGAAGCTGAAGGAGAACGAGTGCAAATATGTCGACTTTCGCTTCACCGATCCGCGGGGCAAGTGGCAGCATCTGGCGCACCACGTGCGGACCATCACGCCGGAGTTTCTCGCCGAGGGGGTGATGTTCGACGGCTCGTCGATCGCCGGGTGGAAGGCGATCAACGAGTCGGACATGCTGCTGCAGCCGGACTGCGCCACCGCGGTGATGGACCCGTTTGCCGCACAGCCCTCGCTGATCATCTTCTGCGACGTGCACGAGCCGCTGACCGGCCAGCCCTATGCCCGCGACCCGCGCTCCACCGCCAAGAAGGCCGAGGCCCATCTCGCCGCCACCGGCATCGGCGACACCGCCTATTTCGGGCCCGAGGCCGAGTTCTTCATCTTTGACGACGTGCGCTACGAAT
>DASZOZ010000008.1:0-30683 GCA_035550515.1 Allostellaceae bacterium | reverse complement strand
CGGTGTGGACCATCGGCAGCAACGGCGCGATCGTTGCCCATTGCGTCTCGTTCAGCCAGAAATTGTCCGACATGATCCAATCCCCCCAAAATCCCCGGCGAAATGTGAACCACGTTTCCCTATTTGAGTACAGACCCTAGTGGGATGAGGTTCGTGCCAGCGGGCGGGTGACGGCGTGCCCGCCGGGCAACCCAACCCCGCCGAAGCTAACGGCGCACCGAGTTCGACCCGCGCCGACTGGTCTTCCTCGGCGAGACCTGGGCCAAGACCAACATGGCGCCGGCGCATGGCCGGTGCCGGCGCGACCGGCCACTGATTGCCTGTGTGCCGTTCGGCAATTGGAACACTTCGACCTTCCTGGCCGGGCTGCGCTAGGAGAGGATGACCGCCCCGGCGGTGTTCGACAGCCCGATCAAAGGGGCGGAGCTTCACCGCCTATGTCGAACAGATTCTCGCGCCCCGCCTGCGGCCCGGCAACATCGTCGTCCTCGACAATCTCGGCAACAGGGCACGGGGCCCGCAAGGCGATCCAGGCCGCGGGCGCCGAACTGCGCTTCCTGCCGTCCTATTCGCCCGACCTCAACCCAATCGAGCAGGTCTTTGCCAAGCTCAAAAACCCTGCTCCGCCGCGCAACCCACGACCGCCAATCATTGTGGCGGCGCATTGGCACCATGCTCGACTGCTTCCCCGTCGCCGAGTGCCAAAACTACATCATCAACGACGGCTATGCCCCGCCAACCTAGACGGCTACCGCGCTAGCGATTTTTTATGCGCAATAGGAGGTTGCGCAAAGGCACCGTCGTCCCGCTGTCTTTCTCGATCGTGATGGGGTTCTCAACCATGATGATAGCTATGTCCAAATCCGTAGCGCGCTTCCACTGGGTCGAGGGGGGGCGCAGGCTGTCAAGATGCTGAACGATGCTGGGTTTTTTGTTTTTGTGGTGACCAACCAATCCGGCGTGGCACAGAGCCTTTACACGGAAGACGATGTCCTCAGCTTGTATGCACACTTGACCTCCAATCGGCGGTGGTCGGTGCCCACATCGATGACATCTGTTACCGCCCTATCATTCCGAAGCCACCGTGAGCCGCACATCGTTGATCCATCCCTAACGCAAACCCGCCCCGCAGATGATCCCTTGACTTGATGGCGCGGTGGCCGGTGGATCCTGATCGCCGCTGGTTGATCGGCGATCAAGAAAGCGACTTGGTCGCGGCAACAGCAGCGGGTATTTGGGCTCACCATTTTGTTGGTGGCGATCTTGCCGATTTTGTAGCTGCGTTGATCAGGATTGGAATGTGCGATCCGGCTTCACCGGATCCAAACCGATAAACACATCGCGCCACCGAACTGCGCGCAGGCCCCTACCGATTACAGACCAACTCATCGGCGACAGTGGTCATGCGCTTCTGAAGCGCATGACCATCCGCGACTTGTGACCGGGAGATTTGTGCCGAGAACCTTGCCCACCTGGGGAGGGGGGTGCCTCGCTAACGCGGGACCGAATTGCTGACCGCGGCCCCGGTGATGACTGGTGTGGTAACACTGCCGAATAGGCCGAAGAATTTCTGGATGGCGTTGGCTTTCGCGCCGGCGACATAGAGGATGTCGTTGTGCTCGATCGGGAAATGTTGCGCGATGAAATAGGTTTTCGCGTCGTGTAGATCGAAATGATAGACGACGGGCACCTCGGGCTGCTGCCATTGCGCGCCGCCGGACGGATCGATCTTTCGTACAAGCGGCAAGGGTTCCTCGCGCATCAGGAAGACGCCAGCCGGGTCGGCCCGCTCGTCGAGCAAACCGGAGCTTTTGGCGAGTGCCTGGGCGAGATCGAGCTTATCCTGATCGAAGGTGATTTGCGCGTTTCGGCCGGTGGCGCCAAATGCTTCGAAGCTGTGCGGGACGCGGATCAGCGTCAGCACGTCGCCAGGCCACGCGTAGATATTCTCGGCGGGATTATCCACGAGGGCCTTGTACGGGATCGTCGTTGTCAGATTGTTGCGCGACAGTCGCACGTAAACATCGAAAATCGGCGCCTGTGCGCCGCCTGCGATGGCGATAACGTCAAGCAGGCGGTCACCGTTGGGCGACAGCGGCACGCGGGCGCCATGTACCACCTCGCCGGCGACCGTCACCGTGTTTCGGGAGGTCTGAGGCACGGTCACGATCACTTGCGGCGCGGCAGTCTTTCCGGTGAGCAGGGTTTGGATCAACGTCTGGGCCTGGGCGGTGGTGCGCCCGGCTACCGCGACGCGGCCGACAAACGGCACGGTGATCATCCCGTCCGGGGGCACCACTTGCGCGGGCAGCGTCGTGCCGCGCGAACCACTTGCCGCGCCTGTCGTCTGTTCGAGAACAAGACCGGTCCCGAACAGCGTCTCATCGCCGCCCTCCCAGATTGAGACGACGACGGTGTCGCCAACCGAGATGGTCGGCGCGGAAGGCTTGCCGAAACGACCGAATTCGGCCTGAAAGCTGGGTTTGGGTCGGCTCAGCAGTGTTTTGACGACCTGATCGTTGACCTCGACGATGTCAAAGCGAGGCGTGCCGTTAGCTGTCGCTTGTTCGCCGATGGCTTCCGCAGTAGGACCCGCGTTGGGTAACCACGAGCACCCGGCCATCAATGCCGCGATCAGGAAGAAGACTGCAGGCTTCATTCGCCGATGTGCGCTGTGCCTAACGCTGAGTTTTGGTTTGTTCGCCGCAAAGAAATTTGTCTTTGTCGTTCACCGTCCCACCCGCGGCGCTTCAGCAAAACCGCGCCGACCATACCATCGTTGAATGGGAACTTGTCCATCGAAAATCCCGTATCGCGCTTTGGTCTTTGTCTTCCGTGTGCTGTCGTGCCGGACCAACCGTCAAGAGTGGGTGACCAAGCCGCGTAAATCATTGCTCCAATTGCCGCAGGCTGTTAGGTTCGCCCGGCCTGTCGGCGCGGGCTCCGAGGGCGAGACTATCGACGCGCTGCAGGTAAAAAATCGGGGGCTCAGTGGCGATAATTCATCAGCTTCGCGAACACGATAATATTGCCATTATCGGGTGGTCGTGTCGGTTGCCCGGTGCGAATTCAATTGAAAGTTTGTGGAAGCTGCTGGTCGACGGTAAATGCGCGATCTCGCAAGTGCCGCCGGACCGTTTTCCCTTGCAGCGCTTTGGCCATCCGCGCCGTCAAGAGCGAGGCAAGACCTATACCTGGGCGGCCGGGGTGCTGGACGACGTCTGGGGCTTCGACCCGAGCGTTTTCGGAATCTCGCCGCGTGAAGCCGAGCAGATGGACCCGCAGCAGCGGATCCTGCTGCAACTGACCTGGGAAGCTCTCGAGGATGCCGGCATCCCGCCCTCCTCGCTCGCCGGCAGCGAAACCGGTGTCTTTGTCGGCGGCTCGCAGACCGACTACGCGCATTCGATGTTTGCGGATTATGCGATCGCCGATCCGCATTTCGCTACCGGCAATGCCCTTGCGGTGCTGGCCAACCGCGTTTCCTATATTTTCGACCTGCACGGGCCCAGCGTCACGATCGACACGGCGTGCTCCTCATCGCTTGTCGCCTTGCATCAGGCCTGTGAGGCCTTGCGCAGCGGACGCGTCGATACGGCGATTGTCGGGGGCGTCAACGTCATCACCAGTGCCGCGGAGTTCGTGTCGTTCTCGCAGGCCTCGATGCTGTCGCCGACCGGCCTTTGCCACGCGTTTTCCGCCGACGCCGATGGCTATGTTCGTGCCGAGGGCGGCGCGGTGCTGGTCTTGCGCCGGGCGAGCCAGGTGGCCGTGGGAGCGACCCCTGTCCATGGCTTGGTCCTCACTTCCGACGTCAATTCCGACGGCCGTACCAACGGCATCTCGCTGCCCTCGGCAACGATGCAGGCGGCGTTGCTCGATCGCGTCTATTCGCGCGCCGGCATCGATCCCGAAAGGCTCGCCTTTGTCGAGGCGCACGGCACCGGCACACCGGTCGGTGATCCGATCGAGGCCGAGTCTCTCGGCCGGACACTGGGGCGGGGCAGATCGGCGCCGCTGCCGATCGGCTCGATCAAGACCAATATCGGCCATACCGAGGCGGCTTCCGGTCTGGCGGGCCTGTTGAAGGCGGCGTTGTCGTTGCGGCATGGCGTGTTTCCGCGCTCGCTGCACGCATCCACGCCGAACCCGGCCATCCCGTTCGAGGACCTCAACCTCAGCGTCTGTGCGAACCCGCTGCCGCTCGGTGATGTGGCCGGTCGCTGTGCCGGGGTCAATTCCTTCGGCTTTGGCGGGACCAACGCGCATGTCGTGATCGCTCCGGCGGAACAGGCGCATCAGCAGCATGCGGGCTGGCGCCCCGCGGGCGGCGGCGGTTTCTTCGCATTGACCGCGGCGACAAAGGCGTCGTTGACGGCGCTGGCCGCGCAATATGCGGATCGGCTGCCGCATATGTCGGATGGCGAGACCGCGAGGCTCGCCGGTGCCATCGCGCATCGCCGCGACAACCTGGTCAGCCGCGCGATTATTTCGACCACGCGGGCGCACCAGGTGACGGAAGCGCTCAACGCGCTGGTCGCGGGGTCGGATGATCCGCGGCTGACGACCGGCACCGCCATCGGCAGCGCGCTGCCGGTCGGCTTTGTCTATTCCGGGAACGGCAGTCAGTGGGTCGGCATGGGCATCACGGCCCACCGCCACAACCCTGCGTTCCGCACTCAATTCGATCTGGTCGATGAATACTTCCGGGAGATGTCGGGCTGGTCGTTGAAAGAGGCTATGTTCGACGAGACCCTCGGCCGGCGCCTGGATTTGACGAGCGTCGCGCAGCCGCTGATTTTCGCGATCCAGTCGGCCAGCACCGCCGCGCTGCGGGCACGCGGTCTACAGCCGGTCGCGACGATCGGTCATAGTGTTGGGGAGGTGGCGGCGGCCGAGGCCGCCGGCGCGCTCGACTCCCGCTCCGCCGCTGAGGTCATTTATTTTCGCAGCAAGCACCAGGAGTTGGTGAACGGGGCGGGCCGCATGGCGGCCGTCCTCTCTTCGCTGGAGGACATCGAGTATACCCTGGCCGAGGTCGAGGGGGTCGAGATCGCGGCAGTCAACAGCCCGCGCGCGATCACCGTCGCGGGTTCCGCGGAAGGCATCGCAAGTCTGAAGAAGCTGGCGTCGGGCCGTGGCATCGCGCTGCTCGACCTCGGGTTGGATTATCCGTTCCATACTGCCGCCATGACCCCCGTCCGGGCGCCGCTGCTGACGGACCTGCGGGACCTGAGGCCGCACGACAGCGATGTTGCGTTCATTTCGACGGTCAGCGGTTCGGTGTTGCCCGGCGGGCAGTTGGGTGCGTCGTATTGGTGGCGTAATGTGCGCGAGCCGGTGCAATTCCTCGCCGGTGTCCGCGAGATGGTAAAGCTTGGCGTCCGATTTTTTGTCGAGATCGGTCCTCGCAGCACCTTGCTCAGGCATATTGCCGACAACCCGGCGGTCGAGGCGGAGCAGACCGCCATGCTGGCGTTGTTGGATCGCAACGATCAGGAACGCGATCCCGTGGACCGGGTCGTCTCCCGGGCGTTCGTCAGCGGTGTTTGCCTCGACACGTCAAAGATCTTTGGCTCGAACCCCGGTATCGCGGTCAGCTTGCCGAGCTATCCGTGGCAGCAGCGCAGTTTCCGCTATGCGCCAACGCAGGAGGCGATAGGCGCGATCGAGACAGAGCGGCACCCCTTCAGCGGTGTTCGCGGCAACAGCGACGAACTGGTGTGGCGCGCGCATATCGATACCGCGCTCTTCCCCGCGCTGGCGGACCACCGGGTCGGTGAGCAGATCATCTTTCCCGGGACAGGCTATCTCGAGATCGCCTTTGCGGTGGCGAGCGAATGGCTCGGCACCAAGCAGATGCTGCTGACGAATTTCGAAATCCTCAACCCGCTCGATCTGACCAACGGGGAGACCCGGGAGCTGATGACGCGGGTCTCGCCCAATTCGAACACGATCGAGATCTTTAGCCGGCCGCGTCTGTCGCAGGCGAGTTGGACCCAGCATTGTCGAGCCAAGACGTTCCACGCCGACACGCGAACCGGGTCGCGGCGGCCGGATGAGCGTGGCCATGTCCGAACCGTCTTACCCGAGACGATTTATCGTACCGCGAGCGCCTGCGGTCTGGAGTACGGCCCGGCTTTCCGCTTGTTGTCGGGTGTCAAGACGGCCGATCCCGGGATCATCCGGGTCGATCTCATGCCGAACGCCGATGCTGCGCCGTTTGTCCTGGATCCGGTTCGGCTCGATGCCTGCTGCCATGGCCTGATCACCGTTTTCTCCGAGCTGCGCGCCGAAGAACGGGGCGTCAGCTACCTCCCGGTGCGGCTTGACGAGGCCACCCTGTACCTGCCGGGTGTGGCTCCGCAACAAGCGCTGATCGAGGTGCTGAGCAAGAACGAGCGGGCAATCGTCGCCAATTACACCTTCTTCGGGGCGGACGGAGCGGTCGTTGCGGTGCTGCGCGGCGTCTATTGCCAAGTCGCCCAGATCAAACGCCCGGCCAATCTGGAAACCGCGTCGTTTATCGAACTGCCGCAGCTGATCGACGGCGCCATTCTCGGCAATACCGGTCTGGCGGTGGGGGTCGACGCTATTCTCGGCAGGGCGCGTGCCGCGGGCCTGCTTGGCGAGCCCGCGACATCGCCCAGCGAGGCGGGACTGCTGGTTGAAGGTTGCGCAATGGCGGCCGCCTACGAAATCGCCGTGGCACTCGCGGAGGAGACCACCGTCGATGTCGACGCGTTGATCGGCGGCGGTCGATTGCCGCCGGAATTGCGTGGCTGGTTGGGTGCCGTGCTCGGCAGCCTGGAAGCCGCGGGACTGGCCGAGAACATCGGCGGCCGCTGGACGATGATCGGCGATCCGCTGTTCCCCAGCACCGCTTCCGTCGTCAAGGAACTGGCCAGCGAACACCCGGACTGCGCGGCGGAACTGATGATTGCCGGGGTCTTCTCCGGGCTCGCGGCGCATGCCGTGCAGCATCGGGCGATCCTCGTTCCGGCCGAGACGATCCTGACGCCGACGGTCCTCGATTTTTACGATCTGTCGAGCAAGTCGCTCGCCGAGGCGAGCGACTTCATCGCTCGACTGATCGAGGACGACATCGTCTTGCCGCGAAATCGCTCGGTTCGCGTGCTCCAGCTCGGCCATGGGCCGTTGACGTCTTCGCTGTTGGCCTTGCAGCAAAGGCGCGACATCACATTGACGCTGCTCGAACCCGACCGGCGTCGTTGCGACACGGCGCGGCGAGCCATCGCGGCCAATGGCAACATTGCGTTGGTCGAGCAAGAGAGTGTGGAAGGACTGGGCGAATTCGATCTCGTTGTCGCGGTCGATTGCCTCTACCGGCTACCCGCCACACTTGATCTCGCCGAGCTGAGGAAGGTCATCGCGCCGCGAGGCGTATTGATCGCGGCGGAGACATACCCCTCGGTCTTCCGGGATATGGCCGTCGGTCTTGAGCTCCAGGCGTCCCCGCGGGAAGATCCGGGCTATGCGACCCGTCGCCTTCAGGGCCCGGAGACGTGGCTCGCCAGTCTTGATCACGCCGGCTTCATCAACAATCGTTCGCATGTCCTGCGGGCCGGTTGCGGTTTGTCGTCGCTGATCCTCGCAGAAACGGCGGCGACTATCACTCCGCGGGCGGTCGCGCCGGTGCAGCGGTGCACGATCGTGCTGGCCGAGGCGACCGGCACGGATGCACGGATCGCCGCCGAACTGCTTGAGCAGCTTCGCCGCCAGGAGATCGACGCGGAGATCGTATCTTCTGTTCGGTTCTCCGATCCGGCGCCCGACACGGTCATTCACTTTGTCGGCATGGGCCTGCCTCAGCCGGAAGCGATGGACCTGCTGACCCGGCGGTGCATGGCCATCAAAACCTGTGTCGAGCGCTTTGGCTCGGCGCCCGCCGTCATCTGGCATCTTTATCGTGGTGCCTTGCCAAGTGGTGTCGGGAAGATCGATCCTCTGGCCACGGCGGTTTGGGCTTTTTCGCGAACCGTCGGCAACGAGTTTCCGGCGCTGGACATCCGTCGCGTCGACATCGCGCCGCAATTGGCGCCCAGCATGGTTGCGGCCCGGCTACGCGAGATCATCGTCTCCAACACGCCCGAGACCGAACTGCAGATCGATGAGACCTCGATCCGCGCGGTGCGGGTCGATCGCATCAAACGCGTCCTCGACCGTACACCGCTGCCCCATATCCCGGCGATCCGCCTGCAGCGCCGCCTCTCATCGGGGCAGCGCTTGCAGTGGGAGGTTGGCGAGCGCGTCCGACCGGCGGCAAACGAAGTCGAGATCGCGGTCGAGGCGACCGGGCTCAATTTCCGCGATTTGATGTGGTCGCTGTCGTTGTTGTCCGACGACATCATCGAAGATGGTGTCGCAGGAGCAACGCTTGGTTGCGAATGCGCCGGACGCGTGGTCCAGGTCGGTCCGGGCGTCAGACATCTTCAGCGCGGCGATCGGGTCGTCGCCCTGGGGGGGGCGACATTTGCGACCCACGTCACGGTCGCCGCGGCCTGCGTCGCGAAGCTGCCCGAGACGATCAGCACCGAGGCGGGCGCGACCGTGCCTGTCGCCTTTCTGACGGCGTATTACTCCCTGGTGACCCAGGCGCGGCTGAAGCGTGGCGAATGGGTGCTGATCCATGGCGGCGCCGGGGGCGTGGGCATGGCGGCGGCACAGATCGCCCGCATCTGCGGCGCTAAAATCATCGCCACCGCCGGATCAACGGCGAAGCGAGACCTGTTGACGGCGCTGGGTGCTGACCACGTCCTGGACTCGCGGTCGAACACGTTTGCCGAGGACGTGCGCTCGATCACGGGGGCCGGTGTCGATGTCGTGCTCAACAGCCTCGCGGGCGAGGCGATGGAGCGCGGCATCAGCTGCCTGCGCCCCTTCGGCCGATTTGTCGAGATCGGCAAGCGCGATTACATCTCGAACACGCATATCGGACTGCGGCCGTTCCGCAAAAACCTGACCTATTTTGGCATCGATATCGATCAGTTGATGCTTGGGCAGGGTGATGTCGGCCAAAAGGCGTTCGCACGCGTGATGAAGCAGTTGGAAAACGGCGAGCTGACGCCGTTACCCTATACCGTCTTCAAGGCTGAGGAGATACACGAAGCCTTCCATCTGATGCAGCACTCCGGCCATATCGGGAAGATCGTCGTCACCCCTCCCGGCCCCGAATTGGTGGTGCGACCAACCCGCTCCTTTGCCGTCAATCCGGGTGGCACGCATGTCATCACCGGCGGTTTTGGCGGCTTTGGCTGGGAGGCGGCGAAGTGGCTGGTCGATCACGGCGCTCGCCATTTGGTCCTGCTCGGTCGGCGGGGGGCAGCCGGCGAAGAAGCCAAAGCCGGCCTGGCGGAGCTGGCCGCGCGGGGCGTGCGCATTTATGCCGAGCCGTGCGACATCGCCGACCGTCGTGCCGTCGAGCGCGTGTTCGAGCACATCCATCAAACCATGCCGCCCGTCGTCGGTGTGCTGCACACCGCGATGGTGCTTGACGACGGCCTGCTCGCGAACCTTGATGAAGACCGCTTTCATCGCGTGCTCGCGCCGAAAGTGATCGGTGCCGACAATCTCGATCAGCTGACGCGCGGCATGCCGCTCGATTATTTCGTGCTGTTCTCGTCGGCGACGACACTGGTCGGCAATCCGGGACAGGGCAATTACGTTGCCGCCAATGCGTATATGGAGGGCATCGCCCGCCGCCGCCGCCAGGAGGGGCTAAAGGCGTTGGCCGTGGGTTGGGGTCCGATCACCGATGTTGGCGTGTTGGCGCGCTCGGAGCGCTTGCGCGCCCGGTTCCAAAAGCTCATCGGCGTTCGCGGGATGCGCGCGCGCGATGCGCTCGACCTCATGGCGCGCGCACTGGAACAGCCGCAAACGGCAAACCTCGCGGTCATGACGATCTCGCCGACGGAAGGCATCTTCACGGCGGACCGTCTGCCGGTGCTCGCCTCCCCCACTTATGCCAGCATGGTGCGCGGGGATCAGGCGGAGCCCGGAAGGCTTGCGCACAATGTGGATTTGTATGCGCTGGCGCGCACGGAGGGGATCGAGAGCGTTCAACGAACGCTTACCGACATCATCGTCGTCCAGCTCGCGCATATCCTTCACGCACGCGAGGAGGATATTCCGCGCGTGCGGCCGCTCTCCGAGATCGGCGTCGACTCGCTGATGGCGATCGAGGTGGCGATGAACCTCGAGGAGACCATCGGCATCCACATGTCGCTCACCAGCACGATCGGCAATCTCACGGTTGGCGGCTTGGCAAACGAGTTGATCGCCCAGCTCGACCTCGAACGCGGCGATACCGTGGCCAAATCGTTCGCCGAACAGCACGTCCAAAGTGTGGGGCCCGAACAGATCGCCATCCTGGCGGAAATCGTCAACGAGGCCGAAGGGTCGAGGGGAAGGGCACTCCATTGATCCGCAAAGCGACCCACCTTGGCGAGGGCGCGCGGGAGCGCTTGTTAAGCCGGGTGGGCTCGGTCCAGCAGACACCGCGGCCGCGGCTTGAGCTACCGCAGCCGCCGGAGCCTCAACCACGGAAATCGCGCACCGATTTCGGGAGCTTGCCGGGGTACGAAGAGCTGCGGCTGATGCGGGCCGCCGGGGGTAAATTTGGCGTCCACAGCCCCTATTTCCGGCTTCATGAGGGGCGGGCGGCGGCGTACACCGAGATCGCCGGAAAGCGTCTGCTCAATTTTTCGTCCTACGACTACCTGGGACTGAACGGCCATCCCGAGGTCGTCGAGGCTGCCAAGGCGGCGATCGAGCGCTACGGGGTCTCCGCCTCGGCGAGCCGGCTGGTTGCCGGCGAACGGCCGGCGCATCTGAGCCTCGAACGCGCGCTGGCGGCGCATTACGGTGTCGACGATGCCGTCGCCATGGTCAGCGGTTACGCCACCAATCTCGGGGTGATCGGCGCGTTGGTGGGTGCCAAGGATTTGCTCATCCTCGATTCGCTGGTCCATAACAGCGCGGTGATGGGTGGGGTGCTGTCGCATGCGGCGCGGCGTAATTTCCCGCACAACGACCTCGACCAGCTCGATGAACTGCTGACCTCGATCCGCGATCGCTACGAGCGGGTGCTGATCGTGGTCGAGGGCCTCTACAGCATGGACGGCGACTACCCCGACCTGCCGCGGCTTATCGAGATCAAGCGCCGGCACGACGCCTGGCTGATGATCGACGAGGCGCATGCGCTGGGGGTGTTGGGGCCGCGCGGTTACGGTGTTGCCGAGCATTTCGCTGTCGACGGCCGAGACGTCGATATCTGGATGGGGACATTGTCAAAGACCTTGGCCGGTTGCGGCGGGTTCATCGCCGGCAGTGCCGATCTGGTCGATTTCGTCAAGCATCTGGTCGGCGTCTTTGTGTATAGCGTCGGCATGCCGCCGGTGATCGCGGCGGCGGCGGACAAGGCGCTCGAAATCATGCATCGCGAGCCCGCGCGCGTGGCGCGGCTGCAGTACAACGGCGACTATTTCCGGCGGATGGCGACCGAACGCGGGCTCGACACCGGCAATGGCGCCGGGACCGCCGTTTGCCCGGTCATCGTGGGCGATTCGTTGGTGGCGATGATGCTGTCGCAGCGCCTCTTGCAGCGCGGCGTCAACGTCCAGCCGGTGGCTTACCCGGCGGTGCCGGCAAAAACCTCCCGCCTGCGCTTCTTCCTCAGCGCCGTGCATGACGAAAGCGACATGGCGGCGGCGATCGACATGACCTTGGACGAAGTGTCTCGCGTGCGAGACGAACTGCGCTCGGTGAAAGCGGTAAGCTAGTTTCCGCGTGCTGATTATTCGTCGACCGAATTGATGCGCATCAATTGGCGGTACTGGCGCCGCGTCTGGCGCACGGCTCAGCGGGTCGCGGGAACCATCGACTCGCCCGCCTACTCGGAGTTTTCCGGGGTTTTTCCGCTCCATTACCCCCGGCTCGACATCGAGTTGGACGCGACACCGGACCAGTTGTCTAGCATGCTGCTGGCCATCGAACGGTCCTGGTCCAAGATGGGTGAGGACTGGCCGCATTTCTCGGTGCTGTCGGAAGAGCAATACCTGCCGGGAAACCTCGCCGGCTCGCTCGATCAGTTCTGGGCCATTGGCCGGGGCGAGGCGGACCTCGCCGTGTCCTTGCTCCGCCAGTTGGATTTTGGCGATCCGGCCGAAAAGACGTGCGTCGAATATGGCTGCGGTGTCGGCCGCGTCACAATTCCGCTCGCCGCCCGGTTCGGGGAAGTTCATGCCTACGACATTTCGGCGAGCCACCTCGCACTCGCCCGCCAGCGCGCGGAGACGATGCGCGCCGCGAACATCGGCTTTCACCACCGCGGCAGCGGTCTATTGGAGCCGCTGGCGCCGTGCGATTTTTTCTACTCGCGCCTGGTTTTTCAGCATAACCCGCCGCCGGTGATGCGCGAGCTGGTGCGGCTCGCTCTCGCATCTTTGCGGCCGGGCGGCGTGGCGATTTTCGAGATCCCGGTCTACCTGGCGGGGTACCGGTTCCACATCGACGACTATCTCGACAACCCGCCACCGGAACGCATGCAAATGCACTGCCTGCCGCAGCGCGAGATATTCTCCCTGATCTCGCAGGCCGGCTGTTTCCTGCTCGAGGTCCGCGAGGATCGGACGATCGAGATCCGTCGGGAGTGCCTGGGCAATTTTTTCGTGATCGGGAGACCGGCCGCCTGATGGCTGGGCCGATCCGGCTATGGCAAAGCTTCGCGCTCTGCCTCGCCATGCTGGCTGTTTGGGCTGCGACAACGCGGCCGAGCGCGCCGCAGCCTACGGGTCTCTCCGATGGCGAGATGTTGGAATATCTCGTGCAGTCAGGGTGCATGGACGATCAGGGACGGCTTACCGATCGGCTTGCCACGGACCCCGATTGCGGCAACCGTCGGCTGTTGCGCGAGGATGATCCCCTGCCCTGGCGCAAGCACGATTGGGGCGGCGTCGGCGGCCCGGCGGCGGGCTGGCAGGCAAGCGATGCGGTGCTGGCCGAGCGAAGCGGCGTCTCTTTTGTTGACCAGACGTTCGATTTCGGCGCGCCGGCGGCGGGTAATGACGGCCGCCCGGATGCTTTCCAGCGGTTCGATGCGAATGACGGCGGCGACGCCATCATGATCATCGGCGATACCGCGAGCGCTTTTCTGACCCAGGACGGCGGGATCCCGGGCCTGCAATGGTTTATCGGCCCGGGCTGCAGCCAGGCTGGGCGAGGCCGATACGTGTCCTGGGTGCTGTTCAAATCCGATGTCGGGGTTGACTGGCGCTCGCTGGTTGCCGAACTCGGTGATCTGTCGCGAGATGCCTGCCCCAAGCGCTTCAACCGAGCGTTCACACGCTACCGGCGCGTGACGGAGAAATTTCCCTTTCACCGAGCGGCTGCCGGGGAGGCGCCGCGGCATGCGGACATCTCGTTGCCGACGATCATCGTCGAGCATTTTGATGCCGCCAGTATGGCCCAAGCCCATGCTTTGGAGCGCTTCTACTACGCGCAAGGCTTTGGCAAGCTCCGCTGGGAGGCCTGGGTTACCGACAGCGGCAAGTTCACACAAGCCGACACGCTGGCGCGCAGCGGCCGCTGTCCCGGCCTTATCGATGGCACGGCGCCGGCGGCCGGTTGGCGCATGGTGGATTGCCGGATGTGGACCAACATCGTTGCCGATCCGGCCCGAGCCGGCTGGCGGGTGCGCGACTTCGGCTGGCCGCCGCTCGATCTTGCATTGCAATAATGGCCCGATCGCCGCTACTTCGGCGTCGGATCGGGGAAAACTGGGCTGCATCAATGCCGAAGACCATCGTCATTACCGGGGCCTCGAGCGGGATCGGCGAGGCGCTGGCACGACGCTACGCACGCGAAGGCGCCCGTCTCGGCCTTCTCGGGCGCAGCGACGCGCGCCTTCGGCGAGTGGCGGACGAATGCCGTCGCCTGGGTTCGGATGTCGAGGCGGTGACCATCGATGTGCGCGCGCGGGCGGAGATGTTTGCCTGGTTGGAGCAATTCGATGCCGCGCACCCGGTGGACCTGCTGTTCGCCAATGCCGGCGTCATGGCGGGCCGCCCGGCCGACGGGGTCATGGAAACCGTCGAGGCGAGCTATGCGCTCGTCGAGACCAACGTTCTGGGCACGCTGAACACGATCCACCCGCTGCTGCCGCACATGATGGCGCGCAGGGCCGGTCAGATCGCGGTCGTCAGCTCGATTGCCGGTTTCATCCCGTTGCCGGACGCGCCGAGCTACGGCGCGAGCAAGGCGGCGACGTTGAATTACGGGCTCGCCTTGCGTGGCCTGCTCGACGAGCACGGGATCAAGGTCAGCGTCATCTGCCCCGGTTACGTCCGTACGCCGATGATGGCGCAAGAGTCCGGGCATAAGCCCGGGGTCATGGAGCCGGCGGCCGCGGTCGAGCTGATCCTGCGCGGCCTCGCCCGCAACAAGCCGGTCATCACCTTTCCGTTCGGGTTCTCGCTGATGACGCGGATCGGCGGGCTGCTGCCCGACGGGCTGCGGCGGCGGACGCAACACCCCTACCGCTTCACCGTGGCGGAGCGATCGCCAAGCGAGTGAGAATTACAAGGCGCTGAACACAAGCACGGCGTTGAGCCCGCCAAAGGCAAAGGAATTGGAAAGGGCGTGGGCGGCCTGCTGCTGCCGGGCGATATTTGGGATGACGTCGAGGTCGCAGGCAGGGTCCGGCTCCTCGAAATTGGCGGTCGGCGGCAGGATGCCGTGATGCAGGGCGAGGGCGGTCGCCGCCGCTTCTAGCGCGCCGGCCGCCCCCAGGCCGTGACCAAGCACCGCCTTGCATGACGAGACCGCGAGGCGCTTGGCGTGCTCGCCAAAGACGGCGCGGATCGCGGCGGTTTCGGTCGCGTCGTTCAGCGCGGTGCCGGTGCCGTGCGCATTGATGTAATCGATCGCGTCGACCGGCAGCCCGGCGTCGGCGAGGGCAGCGCGCATCGCCGCGGCCTCGCCCTCGGCATCGGGCGCGGTGACATCCGCGGCGTCGGCGGTCATCCCATAGCCGCGCAACTCGGCGTACGTCCGGGCGCCGCGGGCACGGGCGGCATCGAGGGTTTCGAGCACCAGGATGGCCGCTCCTTCGCCGAGCACGAGACCGGAACGCGTGCGGGAGAACGGCCGACAGGTATCGTTGCTCAGCACGCGAAGCGCTTCCCAGCCTTTGATGGTGCCGACCGCGAGGCAGGCTTCGGCGCCGCCGGCCAGGGCCATGGGCACACGGCCGGCGCGTACCATGTCGAGCGCCACACCCAGCGCATGCGTCCCCGAGGCGCAGGCGCTGGCGATGGTAAAGGTCGGTCCGCGTATCCCCAGGTCCATGCTGATATGGCTCGATGCCGAATTGACCATCAGGCGCGGGATGGTGAACGGGTGCAGCCGCGGCGCATTTTCGCCATAGAGCCGGTGATAGGCCTCGTCCTGGCTCAATTGCCCGCCGACGCCGGTGCCGATGATCGCCGCCGTGTGGCGCGCGAGATTCTCGTCCAGCACCAGTCCGGCATCGGCCAGCGCGCTGCGCGCTGCGACCACGCCGAACTGCGCGACCCGGTCCATCAGCGCGGTGGCGCGCGCCGTGAAATGGGCCTCGGGCCGATAGTCTCTGACTTCGGCCGCGATCCGCGCCGCGAGGCGTTCGGTCGGAACGGTGGTGATCGGGCCGATACCCGAACGTCCCTCGACAAGCGCGTCCCAAAACGCTTGAAGCTCGCACCCTACCGGCGAAACGACGCCGATACCGGTGATGACGACGCGGTTCATGTGGTTTTGGACTGGCCGAGAATGCGCTCCACCCCATCGACGATCGCGCCGATCGTCGCGAACTCGAGACGGGATTCGGCGTCCGCGTTGGGGGGCACCTCGATACCGAAGCGCTCCTCGATCTCGAACACGATCTCGACCAGGTCCAGCGATTGCACCTGGATGTCCTCGAGCCTGGTGTCCGCGGTCAGCGTCGCCGCATCGAGCGAGCAGTGCTTGGCGATGATTTCTGTAACAGCGCCGAAAACGTCGGTCATCAAAGCCCCGGCAATGGCGAAAAGAACTGGCGCCGACGACAGGTAATGGCGCGGGGCCGTCGAAAGATACCCCGTGCGGGTTTGCACCGAAAGAACGATCGCATGACCGAGTGTCGGGCCGCGGAGTCGGCTGCTCAGCCGTCGAGCTCCAGGTCCAACGCGTAGTACCATTGATCGAGATGCTCGCGGATGACCGGCTCGATCACCGCGTTGATCCGGGCGATATTGGTCACCAGGTCGCCACGCCGGTCGCCGCCGCGGGCGAGCGCGACCGGCGGCAGGACCGTGATCCGGAAGCGCGCGCTGTCGTCGATGCGCACGCAATAGGCGGGCAGCACTTCCGCCCCCGTCGTCCAGGCCAGCCAGGCGACATTGGCGATGTTGCCTTCCGGCTTTAACGGGCGGCCGAAGGCCGGTGCGAAAACATGCTCATCGATGCACTCGTCGATGAAGATGACGAAGGGCCCCTTATTGGCGTTGAGCGCAGCGATGGCCGCCTTCATCGCGGGGCGCATCGCTTGCGGACTGGCGGGAAACAGCACCGCGCCATAGCGCTCGCGCGCCCTCACGGCGATGCGCGTGTCGAAGCGGTTTTCGAGCGGCCAGTAAAATCCCGACCCCGGATAGCCCAGCGCGATGCCCGTCGCGGGGATCGTCTCCCAATTGCCCAGATGCAGGCCGGCGATGATCATCGGCTTGCCGGCCCGGCGCACGGCCTCCAGGTGTTCGACGCCGTCGACCGCAACGCGGCCGGCGGGCCACAGCCGGTGCAGCACGGAAAATTCGCACATCGTCCGGCTGACTGAGCGCCACAACCGCCGCATCGCCGCGTCGGTCGAGACCGGATCGGCCGCCTCGGGCCGCAGCCGTTGCCACAGGCGGCGCGCGCGCGCATCGCTGATCGGGAACCGCTTTGCCGAGAACGGGCTGATAAAGGCGCCAAAGGCCGAGCAACCGTCGATCGAGAGCAGCTTAAGGCTCTCATGGATCGTCGTGTTGAGGAGCCCCATCGCCGGGTCGAGCATCCAATACTGCACGAACTGACGCAGGCGATTTCGGGGATCGGCAACCATTGTCTTCCGTAGCGGTTCGATGGCGTCATACCCTAGATTGCGTCGCCAAATGAAGCGGGTGCGCGTCGGGGCGCCGCAAGAGGGGTTGAGGAAAAGGGTTTGAACACGGGGGAGCGGGTCGCCGGACCCGACAATCGCTTACGACGCCACAACGAAGGCATCTTGCAATTCCTGGAACGCCCCGCGTTGCGCTGGCTTTCGGCCGCGATGCCGGAGTGGGTCACCCCCGACATGCTGACCGCGCTCGGCCTCTTTGGCAGCGTCATCGCCGCCGTCAGCTACGCGCTCGCGCCGTACCAGCCATGGACGCTGTGGGCCTGCTCGGCCGGGATCGCGATCAACTGGTTCGGCGACTCGCTCGACGGCAATGTGGCGCGGGCGCGCGGCATCGAACGCCCGGCCTATGGCTTCTTTCTCGACAACGCCACCGATGTTCTCGAATACGTCATTTTCGCGATCGGGATGGGTTTGTCCGGCTACATCCGTTGGGAGCTGGTGCTCGGCAACCTGGCCGCGTTTTACATGATGATGCTGTTGGGGCTGATCAAATCGCGGGCGATGAACATCTTCCAAATTTCCTTTGGCGGCATGGGGTTGACCGAGATCAGGGTCGCCTTCGTCCTGATCAATGCGTTGTTGTTTTTTGTGCCTCCGTTTCCGTTCTCGATCGCCGGCGTGGTGACGACGTATCCGAACGTGCTGTCCGCGCTGTGGGTCGTCGTGCAGTTCACGACTTTTCTGGTCGTTACCGTCAAGACGCTGGGTGTTTTGCGGGTACAGGAACCGCCGCGTCGACGCCGCTGATTATCGTCGAAAAGCGTGAAACACCCTGCGCGAGCGCCCATAGCCGCGGGCTACCTCGATGCGCGGAAAACCCTCCAGACGCAGCAGCTCCAGCATGCAGGCGATGTTCGGGCCCCACCAGTTCGTCGGGTCGCCGGCCCGTTCGGTTCCCGGATAAAAGACCATCGACGGGCGGGGGTTGAGCCGCCTTTCGATCAGGGTTTCGACGACCAGGACCTCGCGGGCCAGCGCCGCCGCCTCGCGCAACCCGGCGATCGGATCGCGCAGGTGATAGAACACCCCGAGGAACAGCACGACATCGAACTGTCCCAGATGGCTCAGCGACAGTTGCGGCGTATCGAGGTCGATATCCACCGCCTCGATGCCGTGCCCCGTGATCTCGTTGACGAGATCGAACGCCTCGCGCCCCCGGTATTGCGGCGCGTTCCAGGTAAAATGATCGAGGGCGACGACGCGGGCGGCCCCGCGCCGCGCCGCTTCGACCGAAAATCCGCCATTCCACGCGCCGATGTCCAAGACCGACCGGCCGGTCAAACCGAGCTTGCCAAAGGTGTTGGCGAACTCGCTCGCCATGCGGCGCGGCGACTTCCGGCCGGGGGTGACCCGGCCGTTGCCGAGATCGATCGAATGCCACCAGTACTGCCGGGCGATCCGCTCTTCCAGCGACAGCGGCGACAGGTCGCAACAGCCCGGATCGCCGCCGTTCGCGTCGAGAATACGCCGCGCTTCGGTCAGCGAGGCATCGCGGCGCAGCGCCTCGGCGAAGTGACGCATGGCGTCCGGGGCGCCGAGCGACCGCTTCAGATGGCCGAATTGCAGGTGCGCGTCGGCATTGTGGGGAGCCATGGCGACGGCGCGTCGATAAGCCGCTTCCGCATCGGCCAGTTGCCCGTTCTCCTTGAGGACATGCCCGTACTGGATCCAAATGGCATCCAGATCGGGGCGCCGGCTCAAGGCCCTGCGGTAGTGGCGCACTGCCTCGCGCCAATCACGCCGGTCGCGCGCCATGTTGCCGCGCATGACGCAATAATCGGCTCGCTCAAACAGACGCCGCCGCATGCCGGCAACCCGCCGATGCAAGCCCGCGCAGAGCCGGTAGGCGAGCGTCATCCTTGCCGGACCACGCTCGGTGCCGGAAAGATGGTGAGGCCGCTCGATGGCAATGATAATCCTCGCTCGCGTTCGCGACCTGGCGACGGACTATGGGTGGTGCGGGGCGTTTTGTGAAGATTTCCACCCTTCGAGGCGGCTTGCCATGACCTCCTGGCTCCGATGACGGCCCGCATGATCTTTCACATCGGCCTGGAAAAGACCGGCACGGATTCTTTTCAGCGGTTCTGTCGCGAGCAGACCGCACTGCTGAAGCGCCATGCGACCCTCTACCCGACGCGCAGCTTGGCATTCGGTGTGTACAACCACGAGCCGCTCGTGGCCTGCTATCTCGACTACCACGATTTCAGCATCCGCTCCGCCGGGCGGCCGCGCGCGGACGTGTTGCGGTCGCTCATGGCGGAAATCGACGCCGCATCGTTGCCGAAGGTGCTGATCAGCGGCGAGCATTTCTCGTCGCGCTTCCGGCAGGCGGAGATCGCCCGACTGGCGGCAGATTTCGCCGGGTTTGCATGCACCATCGCCGTCGTCGTCAGAGAGCATCGCGCCCGGCTTTATTCTGCCTACAGCCAGGCCGTGCTGAGCGGCCGGGACATGACGCTCGACGCGTATTGCGACGAGGTGTTTGACCCCGCCAACTGGTACATGCGCTACGCGACGACGATCGGTGCGTGGGAGGCCGCCTTCGGCCGCGAGAATGTGATGGTGTTTCGTCACGCGCGGGGCCAAGACATCATTCCCGTCTTGGCCGCGGGACTGATTTCGCCGGACATCCCGATGGGCGAGAGCGGGCGCTACTGGGACAATCTGTCGATGGGCCCGACAGCGACCGAACGGCTGCGGCGGATCAACAGCGCCGTCAACGGCATTCCTGGAGCATCAGCGCCGGCCATCCGACGGGCTTTGCGCGGACCGCGGCGGAACCTTGCGCGTCTTTTGGCGAGGCTCGCCGGGACCAATGATAAAGGGCGGCCGTCGCTCAGCACGCGCAACGAGCGGCGACTGGCCGACATTGCGGAAGCCGATGATGCGTGGCTCGAACGCCGCTATGGCATCCGGCCGGGCGAAGCCGCTCGGCCTGCGGTCACAGCGACTCGATAAACGCGTCGACAGTGGAAAAATACGCCGCGGCGTCGCGGGTTGAACCGCCCTCCCGCGGCCGGCGCTCGACGCTTTCGGCATGCGCCTTGATCGCGCCGAGCCACCCGACGCCGTCGAGCGGCCGGCGGAAGGTAGCGCCAGGCGCGGCCTCGCGAAACGTCGCGATGTCGGACGCGACGACCGGCGTGCCGGCGGCTCGCGCTTCGACGATCGGCAGGCCGTAACCCTCGGCAAATGAAGGCATCAGCAGGGCGCGCGCGCCGGCGATCAGGCGAGCCATATCGGCCGTCGGCAGGTCGCCGATCTCGACCACGTGCTTGCGGATTTCGTGCGATCGGTCCAGCAGATCGACGACATTTTCGTTTTCCCAGCCGCGCCGGCCGATCACCAGCAGCGCGGGGGTCCGCTCGCCCCACTGACGAGACAGCTCACGCCAGACATGCAGCAGCATCAAGTGGTTCTTGCGCGGCTCGATCGTGCCGCAGACGACAAAATAGGGTGTCGCGGCCAGGTCGGGGTCGGGGCGCGTTGCGGAGAAGATCGGGTCGGGCGGCATCGGTCGCACCAGAATGGGCACGTCATGCCGGTCGCGGCGCCGCAGGAAGTCCCTTACCTGCTCCTCGACCACCTTGGTGTTGACGATCGCCGCATGTCCACGCCGGGCGAAAATACCGAGTGCGCGACGATGCTCCGCAATATGCGCCGGGGCGAAATATTCGGGGAATTGCAGCGGCAAAAGGTCGTGGATGAAAAACACCGGCTTCACATCGGGCCGTTGCGCGAGCCAGCGGAACAGATGCGGCTTATGGAAATGCGTGGCGTGCACGAACACCGCGCCGCGCGGAACGGCAGCCAACAGGAAGCGGCCGAGCGCCTGCGGCTGCAGCAGACGGTAGGGCGCGAGGCGTCGCTTCAAGGACGGCCTGTCGCGTCGGGCGGCCTCCACGGCCGAGCGGCCCGGCGCTCCGTGCAGCAGCCGCGCCTTGATGCCGGCGTAATCCGTGCGGCTCGCCGGCGGGCCGTCGCGCCAATTCTTGTCCATCTCGGAAAGCAGGGAGGCCACGCCGCGCGTCTCGAACAGCGAAGGGCGGACCGCCTGAAGATAGACGCCGACATTCGCCGTCCCAGGCCGATCGAGAAAGTGACGCGCCAAGGCGAGATCGATCCGGTCGATCCCGTTGGGGCTGGGCACGGCATATCGGTGCACGAGACGGGTCACGTCGTAGGCGACGGTCATCTCACGCCCCGCCATCTCACGCCCGCCAGGGCCGGTCATGGCAATCCGGTCAGGAATGCGTCGAGCCGCCGGAAATATCCCTCCCAATCCGGTGCGCGGAAGGGGCGGGTTTTGGCCTTGGCGAGTTGCCACGCCGGCGCCGCCCGACGGGCGTACGACATGACCGCCTCTCGCCAGGCGACGCCGTCGATCGGCGACAACAACAACGCGCAGCCCCGCGTTACTTCGCGAAACGTCGGGATGTCGGAGGCGATGACCGGTGTCCGCAGGCTCAGCGCCTCTACCAGCGGCAGCCCGTAACCTTCGTCGAAGGACGGCATCAGCAGGGCTTGCGCGTGCTTGATCAGCCAAGTGAGGCCGTGGCGCGAGATCCGCGAGGTGCGCAACACGTGCTTGGTGACGGCGTCGCAGCGGTCGAGCATGTCGATCACCTGCTCGTTTTCCCAGCCGCGGCTGCCGACCAGCACGAGGCGTGGGGTCGCGTCGCCGAGCAGCGCCGCGAGATCGCGCCAGACATTCAGCACCAGAAGGTGGTTCTTGCGCGGCTCGACGGTGCTCACCAGGACGAAATAGGGATGCTCCGGCAATTCGGCTGCCGCCGTCTTGGCGTCGCCGAGGTTGAGCGGCGACGGCAGCGGTGCGACGTGGATGGGCGCGTCGGCCTTACGCCAATCGGTCAATGCCTCGCGCAGCCTGTCGCGGACGACATTGGTCGAGACGATAAAGGCCGTGCCGTGTTTCGCGATGGTCTCGAAACGGCGGCGAAAGACGGCTTCGTACCCGGGACGAAAATATTCCGGGTAATCGAACGGCAGCAGGTCGTGGACAAAAAACACCGCCTGCACGTCCGGCCGGATACCGATCCAGTCGAAGTAGTGATGATACTCCAGCCAATGTTCTGCGATATTGAGGTAGATCGCGTCTCGCGGTATCGCCCGCTGTGCTCGCCTTGCGCGGCTGCGCAGCCGCCAGAGCCGCGCCGCGACTTCGTTCCTGGTGCCGAGCCGCGGCGTCACCAACTGTCGCCGCTCGCGGGCCAGATGTTTTCCATAAAGCCAGTTTCTGACGCGGGCGAAGCTGGCATCGGTCGCAATGTCGGCATCTTCCCAAGAGGCCCGCTGCACCTGCCGCACGATTTGGTCCAGGGTCGCTGCGGTCATCACATGCGGTTCGCGGAGAGCGCAGAACGCGCCCAGCACTCGTTCGCTCGTCACTGTGGCGAAATGCCGGCCGTAGGCGAGGTCGATGCGGTCGATGCCGGTCATGGCCTTCGCGGCCATGCGGAACACCAGATGCGTGACGTCGTAGACGATCGGCCGGGCCATCTGTCCGGGTTGCGCTAGCCGATGACCGACGCGTACAGCCCGGCGAGACGCCGGCGGTATGCTTCCGGCGAAAATGCCGCCGCGCGGCGCAAGCCGAGCTGCCGCAATTCGGCACGCAGATCGGCATCGTCATCGAGTTGACGAATCCCGCGCGCAATGTCGTCGATGTCGAGCGGATCGACGAGCACCGCCGCCCCGCCTGCGACCTCCGGCAACGAGGCAACGTTGGCGGTCAGCACCGGGGTACCAACCGACATCGCTTCGAGAACGGGCAAGCCAAAGCCTTCGTAGAGCGACGGGAACAGCAAGGCACGGGCGCCGCGCATCAACGCCACCAAATGCGCGCGGGGCAGGTAGGAAAGCCGCCGCACGCGCCGCCGCGGAACGACCGCTGCATCGCGCAGGTCATCGTCGAGGAAGCGGTCGTCGCCGAGCTTGCGCAGCTCATCCTCGTATTGCCAGCCTAACCCACCAGCAACGACCAAAGGGCGACGAACGCCCGCGGCAAGGTAGGCGTCGAGCAACCGCGACAGGTTCTTTTTCGGCTCGATCGCGCCGACGAACAAAAAATATTCGTGCAGGTCGACACCGGCGAGGTTTCCGACCAGGCGGGCGACATCGTCCTCACTCGACGCCAGCGCCTTGGCCGGCAAGCTCACCGATTGATAGGTATTCGTGATGCGGGCTTCGTCGACGCCGCAGAACCGGATGATTTCTTGGCGCGAGAATTCCGAGACGGTGACGATATGGTCGGCGACGCGGCCCAAATGGCGCAGCAGGTTCACCATGTACCGCTTGTTGTCCCGCGTCGAAGACGGCAGCTTCAGTGGAACGAGGTCGTGGATCGTGTAGACGTTCGGGCAACCGCGGACGGCGATCGGGATCGGCTGCGTCGTATGAAACAGGGACGGCGTCGACGGCGGCTTTACCGTCCCCCTCTTGCCGTGCCGGGCGAAATGCAGGCGCGTCAAGGGGTCGAGATCCGTTGCCGCAAACACCCGGTCGAAGCCTTCCAGGCGAGCGGCGAACGGATCGCTGACCGCGGCCAGCGATGCCTCGTGCGCGCGGATGGCGAAGGGCGCACCAAATTGTTTTCTCAGCCTCATGCGCCACGCCGGCCAAGGGATGGGGCGAACCGCGTCGAACAGGCTGATCGCGTTGAGGCCGGCATCGTGCTCGTCGAGCGTCTTGTCGGTGCCGACCAGGACATCGACATCGTAGCCGTTCGCGGTGACGGCCTGCGCCAGATTGCGCGCATAGGTCGCGATCCCGGTGCCCTGGGCGAGCATCAATTGGCAGCCTTCGAGCAGAACCCTTGGCGGCATGGTTTTGCGTCGCTCACCTGCTCAGCGGGCGAGCGACGCTTCCTCTCGACACGCTATCCGCCGCGGGTATTCACTCACCCTCGAACCAGCGCGTAGATCTGCTTGCCGTCGGGTGGCGGGGGCTGGGGCACCCAGCTTTCGCCGGCGTCGCGGCTAGTCCACACCTCACCGCCATTGGTCGCGCACGACATCAGGCTCGGCTGGCGCTCGTCGAAGGCGACCTTGAACATGGTGTGCGGCACCGGGCCGCCGACATCGACCTGCGTCCAGCTCTCGCCGCCGTCGCGGCTGCGCAAGAGGATGCCGAGGTCGCTGATAAACCCCGAACCGGCGGCGCACCACAGATGCCGCGGGTTGCCCGGCATCTCGCGGATGTCGCGGCAATAGATCTGCCCCTTGGTGTTGAGCGGCTCCAGCGGCACATGCGTCCAGTGGTCGCCGCCGTCAGTGCTGCGCCACATCCCGGCCCGCGCGATGCCGAACACCGTGCCCGGCCGCCAGCGGCTCGCCAGCACGCCGTGCATGTCGACCATGTCGTCGTTGATGTACTGGCCGTGGCTCAGGTTTTCCCAGTGCTCGCCGCCGTCGGTGGAACGGATCGTGCCGCCGACCTCGACCGCGCCGTAAAGATGATCGGGCTCGCCGGTGGCGGCGTCGAGCATCAGCACGCGCTTTGCCGGGTTGGCGCCGGGACGGGTGGTGATGTCCGGAAAGCGCACGCTGACCGGGAGGCGCGTCCAGTGCTCGCCGGCATCGTCGCTGCGGTAGATCTCGCAATTGTCGCAGCCGACCAGGATCACGTCGGGATTGTGCGGGTGGAACAGGATCGACCACACCGCCAGGCCGTGATCGGGCAGCGCCACCTTCTCCCAGTGCTCGCCGCGATCGGTGCTGCGATAGGGGCCGAACTGAGTGCCGGCGTAGATGATCTCCGGCTGCAGCGGATGCACCGCGAGCGCCCGCACCGCCGGCTTTTCCGGCAGGCCGCGATGCAGCCTCTCCCATTCCTGGCTGCCATCGGCAAGCCGGCAGAGACCGTAATCGACCGGCCGGTCGGGCCCGGTCTCGCCGGCGAGGCCGGCATAGAGATAGGAGACATGGCTCTTGCCCGACATCGAAGCCCCCTTTCATGGTGTTTGCCGCCGAGCTTCGCGCTTCCGCGGGTGCGAGGCAAGGCGGCGATGAGCGGTCTACAATGCGGGCCGCCGGTTGCGGAACGGGGTCGCCTGTTCGAACGCGTCGGCGAGGCGCAGCACGGCGGCTTCCTGGAACGGCTTGCCGACCAGCTGCATCGCCACCGGCAGCCCCCCCGCGCCGAAGCCCGAGCACACCGACATCGCCGGATAGCCGGCGACGTTGAACGGCATCATAAAGCTCGGTCCGTGGAACACGTCCCATTTCGGCAGCGCATCGATTTTCGGCGCCTCGTTCGGAAACACCGCGGTCAGCACGACATCGAGATCGCTCATCGCCGCCTTCAGCTCGGCGCGCAGCTCGCGCCGGCGGCGCACCGCCTGGACGTAATCGACACCCGAGACAAAGGCGCCGAGCATCAGCCGGGTGCGCATCCGCTCGCCGAAATCGTGCAGTCGTGTGCGCGCCCATTCCTCATAGGCGGTGGCGCGTTCGACGATCGAGATCAGCGAGCCGCAGGCATGCCAATCCTGCAACGGCGATAACTGCACCTCGCGGATTTCCGCGCCGAGGCCGCGAAACGTCTCGATCGCCGCCGAGATGCCCTGTTGCGTCGCGGCGCCGACTTTGTGGTCGACCTCGTGGAAATGATGGATCACGCCGATTTTCATCGCCTTGATCCCGCCGCCGAGCGTGGCGCGGTAGTCGGGGATCGGCCGGTCGGCGCTGGCCGGGTCGCGCGGGTCGTGCCCGGCAAGCGCCTGCAGCATGATCGCGCAATCCGCGGCGGTCCACGCCATCGGGCCGATGTGGTCGAGGCTGAACGCCGCCGGTGCGACCCCGGCGCGGCTCACCAGACCGTAGGTCGGCTTGAGCCCGGCGATGCCGCACAGCGCCGCCGGGCCGCGGATCGACCCGCCGGTGTCGGTGCCGATGCCGCACAGGATCATGCCCGAGGCGACCGCCGCGCCGGTGCCGCTGCTGCTGCCGGCGGTGAAGTGGTCGGTGTTCCACGGGTTGCGTGCCGGCGGCTTCGGCAGGTCGAAGGACGGCCCGCCATCGGCGAATTCATGCGTCGTCAGCTTGCCCATCAACACCGCGCCGGCCGCCGCCAGCTTCTCGGTACAGGTGGCGTCGGTGTCGGGGATGTTGTCCTGCAACAGCTTCGACTGGCAGGTCGTCGGGATGCCCTTGGTGTCGACGATGTCCTTGAGGCCGATCGGGATGCCGTGCAGCGGCCCCTTGGCCCCGCCCGCCATGATCGCCGCTTCGGCGGCGCGCGCGTCGGCCAGCGCGCGCTCCTCGGTCAGGTGGACAAAGGCATGCAGCCGGCTGTCGAGCGCATGCACCCGGTCGAGGCACGCGCGCGTCAGCTCGACCGGCGAGAGCTTCTTGGCCGCGATCTGCCGCGCCGCCTCGGCGATGGTCGGGATGGCGGCGGCCATCACAAATCCTCCTCGGTGAAGCCGTAGGTCAGGGCCGGTTCGGCCATCCGCCCGCGCGGCTGGCGGACGCGCGCGGCCATCGCCGCGATCCCGTCGCAGACCGATTTCAGCTCGGCCTTCTCGGCATCGGTCAGGGTGAGCCCGGCGCGGGCGATCAGATATTCGAACGCATCGTCGGTGATCGGGATCGGCATGAGCTCGCCCTTTCCTGAAGGTCGGTTTCCCCGAATCAATGTGCCGCGGATCGGCCGGATATCGAATAGGCTAGGCGCACGGCTTGTCAAATACGGAACCGGTTTTATGGCGTGGCGGATCGGTGTCGATTCCGGAGGGACCTTCACCGATGTGTACCTGGTCGACGAGGCGAGTGGCCGGGTCGCGGTCTGGAAGGTATCGTCGACGCCTGCCGACCCGTCGCAGGCGGTCGCCGACGGGGTGAGCGAGGGCCTTGCCGAGATCGGCGGAGAGGCAGGCGACGTGGCTTATTTCGGCCATGGCACGACCGTCGCCACCAATGCGCTGATCCAGCATCGCGGCGCGCCGACCGGGCTGATCACCAGCGACGGCTTTCGCGACCTGCTCGAAATCGGCCGTCAGAAACGGCCCGATCTCTACGACTTGCAGGCGGACAAGCCGCTGACCCTGGTCGGCCGCCCGCTGCGTCATGAGGTGCCGGAACGTCTGCGGCATGACGGCACGGTCGAAATCCCGCTCGACGAAGCCGCCGTGCGCGAGGCGGTACGCGCGCTGCGCGCCGCCGGGGTCGACGGCATCGCGGTCTGTTTTCTGTACGCCTTTCTCGACGCGGCCCACGAGGCCGCGGCCCGGCGCATCGCGGCGGAGGAATTTCCTGAAGCCTTTGTTTGCGTCTCCCACGAGGTGGCGCCGGAGTTTCGCGAGTACGAGCGGCTGTCGACGACGGTGGTCAACGCCTATCTCGGCCCGGTGATGGCGTTCTACATCCGCGGCGTGGCCGATCGCCTGGCGTCGCTCGGGGTGACGGCGACCCCGCATCTGACGCAATCGAACGGCGGCGTCATCGGCTTCGACGCCGCCGCCCGGCTGCCTGTGCGCACCGTGCTGTCGGGGCCGAGCACCGGGGTCGTCGGCGCCCAGGTCACCGCGCGGCTCGCCGGCATCGATGACATCATCACCTTCGACATGGGCGGCACCTCGACCGATGTGGCGCTGATGCAAGGCGGCGAGGCGCGGCTGGCGCGCGAGGCGGTGGTGCACGGCTACCCGATCAAGGCGCCGATGCTCGACATCCACACCGTGGGTGCCGGCGGCGGCTCGATCGCCTATGTCGACAACGGCGGGCTGCTCAAGGTCGGGCCGCGCAGCGCCGGCGCCGATCCCGGCCCGGCCTGCTACGGCCGCGGCAATGACGAGCCGACCGTGACCGACGCCAACGTCGTGCTGCAGACGCTGAACCCGCGCGAGCTGCTTGGCGGCCGCATGACGATCCGCCGGGAACTGGCCGCGGCGGCGATCGACCGCCTCGCCGCGGCGCTCGGCATGGACCCGATGGCGACGGCGCAGGGCATCATCTCGGTGGTCACCGCCAACATGGCGCGCGCCATCCGCGTCATCAGCGTGCAGCGCGGCCACGACCCGCGCGACTATACGCTGGTCGCGTTTGGCGGCGCCGGCCCGCTGCACGCGGCGCGGCTGGCCGGCGAGCTCGAGATCCGCTGCGTGCTGGTGCCGCGCAGCCCCGGCATCCTGTGCGCGATGGGCCTGCTGCTGGCGGATTTGCGCGCGGATTTCGCGACCACGCGCCTCTTGCCGCTGTCGCCGTCAATTATTGCCGAGGTCGAGACGATCGTCGCCGGCCTGCGCGAACGCTGCGCCGGGTGGTTCGCCGACGAAGGCATCGCGGCGCCAGACCGGCGGGTCGCGCTGACCGCCGACATGCGCTACGCCGGGCAGAATTACGAGCTTTCGGTGCCGTTGCCGGACGGCCCGATCACCGCCGACACGCTCAACGTGCTCGCGGCCGGCTTTACCGCGACGCACCAGCGGCTCTACGGCTTTATCGCGGAGGACGAGCCGATGCAGCTCGTGACCTTCCGCGCCGAGGCGACCGGCATCGTCCGCAAGGCCGAGTTCCGCCCCAGCCCCGATGCCGGCCCGGACCCGGGCGCCGCCGAATGCGGCCGGCGCGAGGTCTGGCTCAAGGAAACCGGCGGCTTTGTCGCCTGTCCGCTGTACGACCGCGACCGGCTCGGCGCGGGCAATCGCATCGCAGGTCCGGCGATCGTCGAGCAGGTGGATGCGACGACCTTGCTGCCGCCCGGCGCCGTCGCGACGGTGGACCCGTACCTGAACCTGATCGTGGAGCTGTCGTGAATTTCAATGCGCCATGGCAAGGGTAGGTTGATGAACCCGACCAACCGCATCGACCCGGTCACCGTCGAGGTCATCGGCAGCGCGCTGTCCTCGATCGTCGAGGAGATGGGCGAGGCGCTGGTGCGCGCCAGCTACTCCACCAACATCAAGGAGCGCCGCGACTGCTCGACCGCGCTGTTCGACACGCGCGGCACGACGCTGTGCCAGGCCGAGCACATCCCGATGCATCTCGGCAGCTTTCTCGGCGTCATCCCGGAAATCCTCAAACGCCACCCGGCCGACCGGATGCGGCCGGGCGATGTCTTTATCGGCAACGACGCCTATGCCGGGGGCGGCACGCATCTGCCGGACATCGTGCTCGGCGAGCCGATTTTCGTCGACGGCCGCATCGTCGCCTGGGCGGTCAATACCGCGCACCACGCCGACTTCGCCGATCGCGGTCACGCGCATATCTATCAGGAGGGGCTGCGCATCCCGCCGATCCGGCTCTACCGCGCCGGCGAGCTGCAGGAGGATGTGCAGGCGCTGATCCTGCTGAACTGCCAGGTGCCGCGCGAGCGGCTCTCCGATTTGCGGGCGCAGATGGCGGCCAACCGGCTCGGCGTCCGGCGCATGCAGGCGCTCTGTGCGAAATACGGCACCGACACCGTGCTCGCGGTCGGCGACGCGCTGCAGGACTATGCCGAGCGCAAGATGCGCGCCGGCATCGCCGCGCTGCCGGACGGCGTCTATCGCTTCGAGGACACTTACGACAACCCCGAGCTCGGCCGGGCGCTGCCGGTCGCGGTCGAGGTGACGATCGCCGGCGACGAGATGCGGCTGCATTTCGACAGCCCGCCGCAGGTGCGCGCCGGGATCAACATGATCTACACCGCCCTGTTGTCCAGCGTGTATTACGCGGTGAAGGCGGTGGTCGACCCGACGATCCTGCCCAATTCCGGGCTGGCACGGCCGATCACGGTGACCGCGCCGCCCGGCACCATCCTCAACGCAACGCACCCGGCGGCGGTCAACGGCCGCACCAGCACCTGCCAGCGCGCCGCCGATCTGGTGATCGGCGCGCTGGCCCAGGCGGCGCCCGACAAGGCCGTCGCCGCCGGCAACGGCTCCTGCGCGACCGCGAGCTTTGCCGGCGCCGACCCCAGGGACGGCCGTCTATGGGTCTATCTCGAAACGATCGGCGGCGGCTCCGGCGCGCGCGCCACCAAGGACGGGCTCGACGGCGTCCATGTCCACATGACGAACACCTCCAACCTGCCGGTCGAGGCGCTGGAGGTCGAATACCCGCTGACCCTGTTGCGCTATGAGCTGGTCGACGGCTCGGGCGGGGCCGGCCGGCATCGCGGCGGCATGGGGTTGCGCCGGGTGTACCGCGCCGAGGCCGACTGCCATCTGCGGCTCGACGGGTCGCGGCTCTACACGCCGCCCTGGGGACTGGCCGGCGGCGCGCCGGGCGGCCGCGGCGAATTCCGCTTCGGCGCGGGTATCGAGCCGTTCGTGCAAGGCAGCGGCATGCTGCGCGCCGGCCAGACCGTCGAGATCATCACCCCCGGCGCCGGCGGCTACGGCCCGCCGGGAGAATGATCAATCGCCTTGGCCGGGCTTGACCCGGCCCTCCACATCCCCTGGGCCGGGCCTGACCCGGCCATCCACGCCCCCTTGGCCGGGCCTGACCCGGCCCTCCACATCCCCTGGGCCGGGCCTGACCCGGCCATC
>DASZOZ010000007.1:0-75231 GCA_035550515.1 Allostellaceae bacterium | reverse complement strand
CGTCATCGAGCGCACCAACTGCCGCATCAAGGACTTCCGTGCCATCGCCACGCGATACGACAAACTCGCCCGCAACTTCCTCGCCGGACTATCCCTCATCGCCGCGCTGATCTATTGGTGCGTTTGAGTCCACACCCTAATGCCGCGTGCCGGTTCCGGTGACGGGGGTCCAGGACGGCGGGTCGCTGGCGGGGAAGCTGTCTTCGGTCGATGTCGTGTCGCTGCCCTCGCCGCGGCGGGTGCGGCCGCGGCTTTGCCGGGCGGGAGGGATTTCGGGCACCAACTCCGCCTTGCGGCGCGCCTCCTCCATCGCGGCGTTGCCGAGCACCGCCAGGCAGGCGACGGTCAGCGGCAAGGTCAAGGCGGGGCACAGCAGCGCCGCGCCGGCAACCGCCACGCCGACCCGAGGAAGCATAAGCGCGGTAAATTCGGAGTCTGCGGCCGGCATCTGCGTCTCGTGCGAGGTTTGATCGCCTCGCCAACGAAAGCCGCCTGGCATGGGTTCCGCGTCCGGCGCGGAAACCGTTTCGCCGATTTCGTCGAATCTCCGCCACAGTTTGCGGCATAATGCGGCGGGGGTTGCGTTGTTGGCGTCGTGGTGGGGGGTTCGTGACATGGGCCGGTTGAGCGCCGCGCTGGGGTCAGCGGTCGGCGCGGGGTCATGCCGTGCCTGACGCCCCGCTGCGTCTCGACCCGGACGAGCGGCCTTCCGGGCGCCGGCCGCCGCGCCAGCCGGCAGCCGCCTCACGCCGGAGGAAGCCCCGCCGTCGCGGGTTTGTCGGTGCGGCGTTCCGCCTGGCGGTGCTGCTGTTCTTGTGGGCCGCGATCATCGGCGGCGGCGCCGTCACCTATTTCGCGCTGACCCTTCCCGATACGAAACAGCTGACGGTCGCCGAACGCCGCCCGAGCATCACCATCCTCGCCGATGACGGCAGCCTGATCGCGACGTTCGGCGATCTGTTCGGCCGGCCGCTGACCCTGAAGGAGATGTCGCCCTGGCTACCCAAGGCGGTGATCGCGACCGAGGACCGGCGTTTCTACAGCCATTTCGGCATCGACCCGATCGGCCTGATCCGCGCCGGCTTTGCCGATCTGCGGACGGGGCACGTCGTCCAGGGCGGCAGCACCATCACCCAGCAGCTCGCCAAGACCGTGTTCCTGAGCCCCGAGCGCAGCCTGTCGCGCAAAATCCGCGAGGCGCTGCTGGCGCTGTGGCTGGAGCGCCATTTCACCAAGGACCAGATCCTCGAAATCTACCTCAACCGCGTCTATCTCGGCGCCGGCACCTATGGCGTCGACGCCGCGGCGCACCGCTATTTCGGCAAGTCGGCGGCGCAGCTCAACCTCTATGAAAGCGCGGTGATCGCCGGCCTGCTCAAAGCGCCGACCCGGTTCAGCCCGATCCGCGACAGGGAGGCGACCGCGGTCCGCACCGCCCAGGTGCTGAGCCTGATGGTGGAGACCGCGGCGATCTCCCAGCCTCAGGCCGCCGCGGCAGAGAAATCGGGGGTCGAGCTCAACAAGATCGCCCTCACCCATCCCGGCATCCGCTATTTCGCCGATTGGATCGCCGATCAGGTGCGCGATTTCGCCGGCGCGTCCGACCACGACCTGCGGGTCCGCACGACGCTCGACGTGCACATGCAGACGGCGGCGGAGACCGCGATCACCGACGCGCTGAACCGCTACGGCCTGCGGGATGCGGTGAGCCAGGGCGCGCTGGTGGCGATGACCCCGGACGGCGCGGTGCGCGCCATGGTCGGCGGCCGGGATTACAACGAGAGCCAATTCAATCGCGCCACGCAGGCGCAGCGCCAGCCGGGCTCGGCGTTCAAGCCGTTTGTCTATCTCGCCGGGATCGAGGCCGGCCTGCGTCCCGACGACCGCTTTGTCGACGGCCCGATCCAGATCGGCAATTGGCGGCCGCACAACTACGGGAACAAATATCTCGGCGAGGTCAGCCTCGCATACGCGCTCGCGGAATCGATCAACACGGTCGCCGTGCAGGTCGCGCAGCGCGCCGGGATCTCCCGGGTGATCGCCGTCGCCAACCGGCTCGGCATCACCTCCGACCTCGCGCAGGACGCCAGCATTGCGCTCGGCACCAACGAGGTGAACCTGCTGGAGCTGGTCTCGGCCTATGCGCCCTTCGCCAACGGCGGCAACGGTGTGCTGGCCTACGGCATCACCGAGATCGCCGATACCAGCGGCCGCGTGCTGTACCGGCGCTCGGGGTCGGGACCCGGGCAGGTCGTCCCGCCCGACGAGGTCGGACTGATGGACGGCATGCTCGCGGGCGTCATCGCCCGCGGCACCGGCAAGGCCGCGGCGCTGCCCCGCCCGGCGGCGGGCAAGACCGGGACGACGCAGGACTACAAGGACGCGTGGTTCATCGGCTTCACCGCCGACCTGGTCGCCGGCGTGTGGCTCGGCAATGACGACAACACGCCGATGAACAAGGTCACCGGTGGAACGCTGCCGGCGCCGGTGTGGAAGAACTTCATGCTCGCGGCGACGCAGGGCATGCCGATCAAGCCGCTGCCGAGCGTCCCGTTCCAGGCCGCGGCGTCGCCGGCAGCGCCGCCGCCGCCGACGACCCTCGATCAACTGTTCAACCGTGTCGCGCAACCGGCCGGCGTGATCCCCGTCGGCACCGTCCTGCCGCCGCCGCGGGATTAGCCGCCGCGGCTCACCGCGTCGCCGCGACGGGTGTTGCCGCCGCGCAGTTCAGCCCGATCTTGATCGACGGACCGTTGGGGCTTTGCGGCGCCTGGACGACCCGGAACGAGTCGTAGTCCTTGGAGGTGCGCTGCCCCTGCTCGAAGACCTTGTAGCCGGGCGGCGCGTCGATCGTCACTTTGTAGGAGATCGGCGATCCCGAGTAATTGCTGACCCCGACGGCGTAATCGCACCTGGTCGTGTTGAGGCAGACAAAGACCATCAAATTGGCGCTCATCTTGGTGCCGCAATTGGCGGTGGCGAGCGATACCGGCCCCAACTTGTCGGTGTCGGCAACGGCCGGAACCGACAGCAGGCCGGCGCCGACGAGGACGGCTTGCAACAGAAAGCTCTTGGACAATCGCACGCTCATGGTCCCCTCCCCTTGGCCATGCACGCGGTTGCGGACAACAGCGGCGGCTTGCGCCATCGGACGGCCGGGCGGCCCGGCCGTCCGATCACAGCAATGCCTGCCTAGTGCAGCGGCGAGAAGGCCGCCGGGATCACGAACATGTTCTCCTGGCGGACGAACTGGCCGCGGGTTGCCGGCGGCCACACCCCGCTGGCCTGCGCCTCGGCGCGAATCTTGAAGCGCTCGGCGGCGTCCTTGTAGGCCCAGACATGGATCCACTGGTTGAGCCCGCCGAGCTCGGTCGAGCCGCAGAACGCCAGCGGCGACAGCTTGGTGCGGCCTTCGATCCGCTCGGCCCACCGTTCGGTGACGGTCGGCAGCGCGCCCGGCAGCATCGTATAGGTGCGGATCTCGTAGATGTTGCCGAGGCCGCGATCGCCCAGCGCCGGCGAGAACGGCGCCAGGTTGATGATCTTCGACTCCATCTCCTCGATGAATTCCTGAATCTTCGGCGGCCAGCCCTGCAGCTTTGTCGCCTCGCCCCGCTTCTTCTCGCGGTCGTCGAGATTGGCGTAGGGCCAGCAATGGATGATGCGGTTGAGCGGGCCGACCTCGGTATGGAAGAAGCCGCCGAGCGGCGAGACCTTGTTGCGTCCCGAGGCTTCGACCGCCTCGCCGAACCGCTTCACCGCCTCGGGGATCGAGCCGGGCTTCAGGCGATAGGTGCGCATTTCGACGATCGACATCGTGATCCTCCCAGCGAGCGTTGATGGCCCCATTGTAAAGGGCGAATGGCCGCCGGGTACAAGCCTCTCTAGCTGCTCCGCAGCATGATTTCCGCTTGCAACTGAAGGATCATCCGCGCCAGCGCGCGGCGCTCCGGATGGTCGTGATGGAGCGCCTTGTATTTTGCGATAAGGTCGGCCAGCGCCTGCTGCAGCGTGCGGACGCGGTGCAGAAACTCGTTCGAAAACTCACCCATGTCTCATCATACGCGCTAACGCGGACAGCGTCCCCCGCCTTAACCAACTAACCAACGGCGTTAAGCAAACCGCGCCAGCCGCGCTTCGAGCAGCGCATAAATTCCCTCGGCATCGGCGGTGTGGAGCACGGTGGCGTTGACGTCGCGACCGCTGATGCCGCGCCAGTCGACCACCGTGGCGCCGAGCGTCAGCGCACTCTGCGTCTCGACCGTGACGTTGACCCGGCTGCCGGTGAAGAGCTGCGGCGCCAGCAGATAGGCGATGACGCACGGGTCGTGCAGCGCCGCCGCGTCGCGGCCGGGCGGCGGCGTCAACAGATCGGCCACGACGGTCGCCACCGGCGTCCCCAGGCGGCGGATGCGGGCGATGCGCTCCGGCGTGCTGCGCACCTGATGCGTCAGGTCGAGCGGGACCATCGTGATCGGGATGCCGCTGTCGAACACGATCGAAGCGGCGTGCGGGTCGGCGAGGATATTGAATTCGGCGGCCGGGCTGGTGTTGCCGAGGGCGCGCGACGCGCCGCCCATCAGCACCAGCTCCTTGGCGCCGGCGATGATCTCGGGCGCCTGCACCAGCGCGACCGCGACATTGGTCAGCGGCCCAAGCGCGCACCAGGTCATGCCGTCGGGCGCGGCCGCGCGCAGCAGATCGATGGTGACGCCGACGCCGTGCGCCTTGCGCGGCGGCATCGACGGCTCCGGCAGCCGCACGCTGCCCAGCCCGGTCTGGCCGTGAAAATACGCCGCGTTGATGGTGTCGCTGCGCAGCGGACGCGGACAGCCGGCATAGACCGGGATGTCGGTTCGCCCGGCGAGCTCGCAGATCGCGCGGGCGTTGCGCGCCATGAAGTTGAGCGGCCCGTTGCCGGCCACGGCGACGATCGCCTCGACCTGCAGATCGGGGGAGGCCAGCGCCAGCAGAAGGGCGACCGCGTCGTCGAGCCCCGGATCGGTGTCGATAAGGATGCGCTGCGACAGCATGGCCTAACCTACCACCTCAACCGCCGCCCAATTCAACCGCCGGAGGCGATGATGGCGATTTGAGCATTCTGCTTGACGCCGCAGGCGAACTAAAATAGAACATGATCTTGTGTTTTGGGTTTGTTCCGCCACTAGCGGGAGTTTGCCATGCTGACGCGCAAACAGCACGAGCTGTTGATGTTCATCAATCAGAGGCTGACCGCGACCGGCGTTTCCCCCTCCTTCGACGAAATGAAGGACGCCCTGCGGCTGCGTTCCAAATCGGGTATCCACCGCCTGATCAGCGGTCTCGAGGAGCGCGGCTTTATCCGCCGCCTGCCGCACCGCGCGCGGGCGCTCGAAGTCATCAAGCTGCCCGAGGAGAGCGCCGCGCCCGGTTCGGAAAAGACG
Source organism: Allostellaceae bacterium (assembly GCA_035550515.1). Lineage (GTDB taxonomy): Bacteria > Pseudomonadota > Alphaproteobacteria > ATCC43930 > CGMCC-115725 > DATARH01. Next base: position 69,808 of record DASZOZ010000007.1, on the reverse strand, counting down.
CGCTTCTCGCCGACCGTGATTCGCGGCGATTTCTCCGGCGCCCTGCCCGGCTCGCCGGTGACGACGGAGAGCGAGGCGGTCGACCTTCCGCTCTACGGCCGGATCGCCGCCGGCACGCCGATCGAGGCGCTGCGCGACCAGTCGGCGAGCATCGGCGTGCCCGCGACGCTGCTCGGCCACGGCGGCGACCATTACGCGCTGGAAATCGCCGGCGACAGCATGGTCGACGCCGGCATCCTCGACGGCGACACGGTCATCATCCAGCGCTGCGATACGGCCGAGAACGGCGCGATCGTCGTCGCCCTCGTCGACAATCTCGAAGTGACCCTGAAGCGGTTGCGGCGGCGCGGTGCGTCAATTGCGCTCGAACCGGCCAACCAAGCGTATGAAACGCGTATTTTCGGCCCCGATCGGGTTAAGGTGCAGGGTCGGCTTGTGGGGCTGCTGCGGCGCTATTGATCCTCTTTCGCCTGCTTCTCGTCCTGGTCGCGGCCGCGCTGGCGGCACCGACAGCCGGCGCGGCCGGCTTCCAGTACGGTGCCGCGCCCGACCCGGACGGTCAGCCGATCGAGCTGGCGATCTGGTATCCGAGCGACGGCCAGCCGACGACGCAGCCGATCGGCCTGTTCACCCAGGACGTGGCGTATTACGGCCCGGTCAAGGGCGACAAGCTGCCGCTTGTCGTGATCTCGCACGGCACCGGCGGGAGCGCCGCCGAGCATTACGACACCGCCCTGGCGCTCGCCGACGCCGGGTTTGTCGTCGTCGCGCTCAACCATACCGGCGACAATTACAAGGACCGCGCCGACAGCTTCACGCGGCGCAATTTCGTCAACCGGTCGCGCCATGTGAGCCGCGTGATCGATTTCATGCTCAAGGACTGGGCGGGGCACGACCGTATCGACCCGGTGCGGATCGGCATTTTCGGGCATTCGGCCGGCGGCGCCACGGCGCTGATCGCGCTCGGCGGCACCCCCGACTTTGCGCTCACCGCCAAATTCTGCGAGGAGCATCCTGATTTTTGGAGCTGCCAGCAGATCAAACAGCGCGCCGCGGCCAACACCGATCCCGCGCCGGACAACCCGGCGCCGCCGCCCGACTGGCCGCATGACCCGCGTCTCAAGGCCGCCGTCATTGCCGCTCCCGCCGCGGGCTATGCGTTCGGCAAGGACGGGCTGTCGGCGGTGAGCGTTCCGGTCCAGTTATGGCGGGCCGAAAACGACAAGATCACGCCCAACGAATGGAACGCCGACCACGTCCGCGACGCGCTTCCCAAGCCGCCCGACGACCATCTCGTCGCCAATGCCGGCCATTTCGATTTTCTCGCGCCGTGCAGCGATGCGCTGGCCAAGGTGGCGCCGGAAATTTGCGTGACCGCGCCGGGCTTTGACCGCGCCGCGTTTCACCGGGATTTCGACCAGGCGGTCGTCGCCTTCTTCAAAGCCCGGCTGGCGGCGCCTTGAGATCAGCGGTGCTTCGCGCTTGAATCCTCCGGGAGGGCGGGTCTACTTGCGGAAAACCCGTCGGGAGGAAACGAGACATGCGCGGCTTGATGGGCGAACGGCCGCTCCTGGTCACGATGTGCCTGCGGCACGCGGCCAATTTCCACGGCGACACCGAGATCGTCAGCCGCAGCGTCGAGGGGCCGATCCACCGCTACACCTACGCCGCGGCCGAGCGCGGCGCGCGGCGGCTGGCGCAGGCGCTGCTGCGCCTCGGCGTCCGACCGGGCGACCGGGTAGGGACGCTGGCGTGGAACACCTGGCGGCATTTCGAGCTGTATTACGGCATCTCCGGCATCGGCGCGGTGTGCCACACGATCAACCCGCGGCTGTTCGACGACCAGATCGTCTACATCGTCAACCATGCGCAGGACCGCCTGCTGTTCATCGAGACCACCTTCATCCCGCTGGTCGAGCGGCTGTGGCCGCGCTTCCCCAGCGACTGCCGGATCGTCCTGCTCGGCAAGGCCGAGACCGCGCTTCCCATCGTCGGGACGTATGACGAACTGACCGCCGCCGAGACCGGAGACTTTGCCTGGCCGGCGTTCGACGAGCACGAGGCGGCGGCGCTCTGTTACACCTCGGGTACCACCGGCAACCCGAAGGGCGTGCTCTACAGCCACCGCTCGACCGTGCTGCATGCGATGGGCGCCTCGATGCCGGGCGGCATCACCCTGACCGCCGGCGATTCGGTCTGCCCTGTCGTGCCGCTGTTCCACGCCTGCGGCTGGGGCACCGCCTATATCGCCCCGATGAACGGCGCCAAGCTGGTCTACCCCGGACCCAAGCTCGACGGCGAGAGCCTGCATGAGTTGTTCGAGGCGGAGGCCGTGACCGTCAGCCTCGGCGTACCCACGGTGTGGCTCGGCCTCGACGCCTATCTGCGCGAGACCAACCGGAGCTGCTCGACGCTGCAATGGATGCTGTGCGGCGGATCGGCGGTGCCGGCGGCGCTGTTGCAGGCGTTCGAGGCGCGCGGGGTCAATATCCTGCAAGGCTGGGGCATGACCGAGATGAGCCCGCTCGGCACCACCGCCGCGCTCAAACGCAAGCATCGGGGGCTCGACCCGGCGGCGCAGACCGCGATCAAGCTCAAGCAGGGCCGCCCGGTATTCGGCGTCGAGATGAAGATCGTCGACGATTCAGGCACGGCCCTGCCGCATGACGGCAAGGCGGTCGGCGAGCTGCTGGTGCGCGGGCCGTGGATCGCCAGCGGCTATTTCGAAGACCCGGCAGCGACCCGGGCCGCGGTCGAGCCGGACGGCTGGTTCCACACCGGCGATGTCGCCGCGATCGACCCGGACGGCTATGTCCAGCTCACCGACCGGCACAAGGACGTGATCAAGTCCGGCGGCGAATGGATCAGCTCGATCGACCTGGAAAACGCCGCGATGGCCGACGAGAGCGTCGCCGAGGCGGCGGCGATCGCCATCCCCCACCCGAAATGGCAGGAACGGCCGCTGCTGGTGGTGGTGCCGCGCGCCGGCTGCCGCCCCGACCGCGACAAGCTCATCGCGCTGCTCGGGCAGCATTTCCCCAAATGGATGCTGCCCGACGATGTCGTCATGGTCGACGAGCTGCCGCATACCGCGACCGGGAAGATCATGAAATCGAAGCTGCGGGAGATGTTCGCCGGGTACGAGGTGCCGGAACGTTGAGCGAAGACGGTCATGGCCTATTGAGGCTCTACGTCCTATCTAATCGTCATCCCGGCGCAGGCCGGGATCCATGCCGCCGGATTCCGAACGGCTGAGCAGTGGGTCCCGGCCTTCGCCGGGACGACGAACGAAGATGTCCATAGCAGCGAAGATATGACCGTCACCGTCCGCTTTGCCCCCTCCCCGACCGGCTTCCTGCATATCGGCGGCGCCCGCACCGCGCTGTTCAACTGGCTGTTCGCGCGCCATCACGGCGGCACCTTCCGCCTGCGCATCGAGGACACCGACCGCGCGCGGTCCACCACCGAGGCGACCGAGGCCATCGTCGACGGCCTGAAATGGCTCGGCGTCGCGTGGGACGGCGAGGTCGTTCATCAGTTCGCGCGGGCGTCGCATCACGCCGAGATCGCCCGCCAGTTGCTCGCGGCCGGGCACGCCTATCGCTGCTATTGCACGCCCGAGGAACTCGAGGCGATGCGCGCCAAGGCGCTCGCCGAGAAGCGCTCGGTGCGCTACGACGGCACCTGGCGCGACCGCGACCCGCGCGAGGCGCCGCCCGGCATCGCGCCGGCGATCCGCCTCAAGGCCGAGCAGAGCGGTGCGACCATGATCCGCGACCATGTGCTCGGCGAGGTCACGGTCGACAATCAGGAGCTCGACGACCTGATCATCCTGCGCTCCGACGGCACGCCGACCTATAATTTCTCGGTCGTCGTCGACGATCACGACAGGGGCATCAGCCATGTGATCCGCGGCAACGAGCATTTCCGCAACGCGTTCCGCCAAACCCAGATCTCCCGCGCGCTCGGCTGGGCCGAGCCCGAATGGGCGCATATCCCGCTGATCCACGGCGCGGACGGCGCCAAGATGTCGAAGCGCCACGGCGCGCTCGGCATCGAGGAGTACCGCAAGCTCGGCTACCTGCCGGAGGCGATCCGCAACTATCTGCTGCGCCTCGGCTGGAGCCACGGCGACGACGAGATCGTCTCGACCGAGCAGGCGATCGCATGGTTCGACCTCGCCGGCATCCACAAATCGCCGGCGCAGTTCGACTTCGCCAAGCTCGACAGCGTCAACGCGCATTACCTGCGCGAGGCCGACGACGCGCGGCTGGCCGGCCTCGTCGCCGAGCGGCTGGAGGCCGAGTTCGGCCGCGCCCTGTCGGCGACCGATCGCGAGCGCCTGCTGCGCGCCATGCCGGCGCTGAAGCCGCGCGCCAAGACCGTCGTCGAGCTCGCGGAGAGGGCGCGGTTCTACGTCGCGCCGCGGCCGATCCGTCCGGCCGCCGATGCGGCGAAGCTGCTGACGCCGGACGCGCGGGCGCTGCTCGGCGCGCTCTCGGCCGATATCGGCGACAGCCGGTGGGAAGGCGCGGCGTTGGAAGCCCGGCTCCGCGACTTCGTCGCCGCCAAAGGCGTCAAGCTCGGCGCCGTCGCCCAGCCGCTGCGCGCGGCGCTGACCGGCTCGCTGGCCTCGCCCGGCATCTTCGAGGTGATGGAAGTTCTCGGCCGCGATGAAACCTTGAGTCGGCTTGCCGATGCTGTCGATACGAGATGATCTCGCAGGTGCGATATTGCGTTGCAATAATGTGGCGCCATTTGATAATGGCCCGCTGGCGGAATATTCTCCCGCCATACACGAGACGAGCGCCGATGGGCGCAGAAGCGAGGTGAATCCATGGACGGGAACAACACGAAGGCGGGCGCTCCGAGCGGCACGATGACGCTGACCGACAACAGCACCGGCAAGTCGTGGGACTTCCCGGTGCTGAACGGCTCGGTCGGTCCCAAGGTCATCGATGTCCGCACCCTCTACGCCAAGACCGGCGCGTTCACCTATGACCCCGGCTTTATGGCGACCGCCGCCTGTCGCTCGAGCATCACCTATATCGACGGCGACGAAGGCGTGCTGATGTATCGGGGCTACCCGATCCAGGAACTGGCGGCGAAAAGCGACTTCCTTGAAGTCGCTTATTTGTTGCTGAACGGGGAACTGCCGAACGCCGCGCAGAAGACCCAGTTCGTCCACGACATCACGCACCACACCATGGTGCATGAGCAGATCACCTCGTTCTTCCGGGGCTTCCGGCGCGACGCGCACCCGATGGCGGTGCTGTGCGGCGTCGTCGGCGCGCTGTCGGCCTTCTATCACGATTCGACCGACATCAACGACCCGTACCAGCGGATGGTCGCCTCGCACCGGCTGATCGCCAAGCTGCCGACGATCGGCGCGATGGCCTACAAATATGCGCACGGCCAGCCGTTCATCTATCCGAAGAACTCGCTGGGATACGCCGAGAATTTCCTGCACATGACCTTCGCGGTGCCGTGCGAGGACTATGAGGTCAGCCCGACCTTGGCGAAGGCGATGGACCGCATCTTCATCCTCCACGCCGACCACGAGCAGAACGCCTCGACCGCGACCGTGCGCAACGCCGGGTCATCGGGCGCCAACCCGTTCGCCTGTATCGCCGCCGGCATCGCCTCGCTGTGGGGACCGGCGCATGGCGGCGCCAACGAGGCGGTGCTGAAGATGCTCGCCAAGATCGGCGGGCCCAAGGGCATCCCCGAATTCATCAGCCAGGTCAAGGACAAGCACAACCACGAGATCCTGTTCGGCTTCGGTCACCGGGTCTACAAGAACTACGATCCGCGCGCCCATGTGCTGCGCGAGAGCTGCCACGAGGTGCTGGCCGAGCTCGGCATCAAGGACGACCCGCTGCTCGACCTCGCGATGGAGCTGGAGCGGATCGCCCTCAACGACGAGTATTTCATCAGCCGCAAGCTCTACCCGAACGTCGACTTCTATTCGGGCATCATCTTGAAGGCGATGGGTTTCCCGACCTCGATGTTCACGGTGCTGTTCGCGATCGCCCGCACGGTCGGCTGGATCGCCCAATGGACCGAGATGATCGAAGACCCTGACACCAAGATCGGCCGGCCGCGCCAGCTCTTCACCGGCTCCGACCTGCGCCACTACGTCGATATCGGCCAGCGGCGCTAGGCGGGCATCGTCATTCCGGGGCGCTGCACAGCAGCGAACCCGGAACCCATGAACACCGGCCCCGCCAGGAAGGCGAAGGCCGGTGTTTTCTTGTCAAAGAACCGAGTTCATGGGTTCCGGGTTCAGCCTTCGGCTGCCCCGGAATGACATCTGCTGTTACTTCCGCTCGACCAGCTCGATCTTGTAGCCGTCGGGGTCCTCGATAAAGGCGATCACCGAGCCGCCATGCGCCATCGGCCCGGCGGGGCGGGGGATTTTGACCCCGGCCTTCCCCAGCCGGTCGCAGGTCGCGTAAACATCGGGTACGCCGATCGCCAGATGGCCAAAGCCGCTGCCGAGCGCGTACGGCTCCGCTTGATCCCAGTTATGGGTCAGCTCGACGACGGTGTTGTGCTCCTCGTCGCCATAGCCGACAAACGCCAGGGTGAACTTGCCGGTCGGGTAATCGCGCTTGCGGATCAGGTTCATGCCGAGCTGCCCGGTGTAAAAGGCGAGCGACTTGTCGAGGTCCTTGACGCGCAGCATGGTATGCAGAAAGCGGAAATTTCCATCGGGCATCGCTCAATCCTCCTGTTAGCGGACCTGTTGCTGCCGGCGCGCGGCGATGATCTCCAGGATGGTGTCGGCGGCCTTGAGGCTCGGCGACAGCTCGCCGGCGCCGAGCAGCCGGATGGCCGCATCATAGCCTTCGCGATGCACGGCGCGAACCTGTTCGTCCCGGATCAGCTCGACAAGACTGGCGCAGAGCCGTTCCGGCGTGCAGTTGGGGCCGAGATGCTCGGCGACCACGGCGCGGCCGAGGATCAGGTTCACCAGGTTGACCGACCGCACCTTGAGCACGCGGTCGAGCAGGATTTCGGTCGGCCGGCTGAGCCGATAGGCGACCGTCATCGGCAGACGCGCCATCGCCAGCTCGAGCGCCACGGTGCCCGACGCCGCGAGCGCGGCGCGGCTCGCGGCAAAGGCATCGTATTTCGCCGCGTCACCGCGGAGGGTGATCGGCCGCCCCGGCCAATCCCGGGTCGCTTCGGCGACGGCCTCGCCGACCGTCTCGACTGTCGGCATGACCACGCGGAACGCGCCGACCCGGCTTTCCAGCAGCCGCAGCGCCTCGGCGAAAATCGGCATCAGCCGGTGCACCTCGCCGAGCCGGCTGCCCGGCAGCACGGTGAGCACAAGCTCATCGTCGGCGATCCCGTGCGCGGCACGGAAGCGGGCGGCGTCTCCCTGCCCTGCGCCGCTGTCGATCACCGGATGGCCGACATAGGTGCAGGGAAGCCCCACCTGCTGGAAATACAGCGGCTCGAACGGCAGCAGCGCCAGCAGATGGTCGTACCACCGCGCCATGCGCCGCGCGCGGCCCGCCCGCCAGGCCCAGACCATCGGCGCGACGTAATGGATCAGCGGCAGACGCTCGCCATGGCGCCGCAGCCGCTGGGCGATCCGCCAGCTGAACCCGGACGAGTCGATGGTCACCACTGCGTCGGGCTGCTCGGCGCGGATCGCGGCGACGGTGTTGCGCACGTGGCGGAAGATCACCGGCGCGCGCGGCACGACCTCGGTCACGCCGGCGATCGCCAGGTCGGACAGCGGCGCGAGGCTCTCGATCCCCTGCTCGCGCATTCGTTCGCCGCCGATCCCGGCGATCCGCAACCCCTCGCCGACGCGCCGGCGCAGCGCCGCGATCAGCGCACCGCCGAGCGCGTCGCCCGACGGCTCGCCGGTGATGATGAAGATGTAGGGCGCGACATTGGCGGTCATCGCGCCACCCGGACGCCGACGACGAAGAGACCCGCCGCATCGGCGAGGCGGATCACCTCCGCCCGGTCGATCAGGATCGTCGCGCCCGCCTCCACCGCGACGCCCTGCAACCCCGCTTCGGCCGCCAGCCGCACGGTCTGCGGGCCGATCGTCGGCCGGTCGATGCGGGTCTCCTGGCCCGGCTTCTCGACCTTCACCAGCACCCCGCCCGGCCCGTCGCGGCGCAGCCCGGCGCAGCGCCGCAGCAGCGCATCGGTGCCCTCGATGGCCTCGACCCCCAGCACCAGCCCCTGCTGCACGACCACCGCCTGGCCGATATCGAGCGCCCCGACCGCCTGCGCGATTTGCACGCCGCGCGCGATGTCGGCCTCGGTCTCGGAATCGGGCCGGCAGCGGCCGAGCGGCCCTTCGGGCACCGCCGCGGACTGGTCGAGCAGCTCGTGTGCGCCGATGACGCGAAAACCTTCGGCCTCCATCTCCTTGGCGATCGCCGAGAGCAGCCCGTCATCGCCCAGCATGCGGTAGCCGACCTTGGCGAAGAACTTTGCGGCGCGCCAGTCCGGCCGGATCGCGGCCAAGGACGGACGGCGCACGCCGCCGGCATACACCACCTCGGTGACGCCGTTCTCGCGCAGCAGTTTGAGCGCCTTGGCGGCGGCGCCGATGCGGCACCACGCATGCGCGACCTCGCCGAGCATGCCCGCATCGGCCTCGCCTTCCAGCGCCAGCACGAAGACGTCGCGCCCTTTGTTGCGGCAATCGTCGATCAGGCGGCGCGGCAGCCCGCCGTTGCCGGCGATGATGCCCAGTGCGCCGGCCGGCTTAGCCGCCATTCGCCCCTTTCGGCTGGCAGATCGCCCGGCTCGAATCGGCGCGGATAAAGGCGACGAGGTCGTCGACCGGGCCGATGCCGCCGAACCGCCGCGCCACCTCGTCGACCCGCTCGCTCAGCGTGCCGCTGTCGCCGAACAGGCAGTTATAGGCGTTGCGCATTCCCTGGATGTCGTCGCGACTGAAACCGCGGCGCTGCATGCCGATGATGTTGAGCCCGTGCAGCCGGGCGCGATCGCCGAGGACCTGGCCGTAAGGGATGACGTCGCGTTCGACACCGGACATGCCGCCGATCATCGCGTGGCGCCCGACACGCACGAACTGGTGCACCGCCGACAGACCGCCGAGGATCGCATAATCCTCCATCACCACATGGCCGCCGAGCGTCGCATTGTTGACCAGGATCACATGGTCGCCGATCTGGCAGTCATGCGCGACATGCGCGCCGACCATGAACAGGCAATGGCTGCCGATCCGCGTGACCATGCCGCCGCCGGCGGTGCCGGGGTTCATCGTCACGTGCTCGCGGATCGTGTTGTCGTCGCCGATTTCGAGCGACGAGGCCTCGCCGTCGTATTTCAGGTCCTGCGGCTCATGCCCGATCGAGGCGAACGGAAAAATCCGCGTCCGCGCACCGATCGTGGTGCGGCCCTCGACGACGACATGCGACTTGAGGCAGACCCCGGCCGCCAACTCGACCCGCCCGCCGACGACGCAATACGGTCCGACCACCACGTCGTCGGCCAGCCGCGCGCCCGGCGCCACGATCGCGGTCGGATGGATTTGCGGCATCGCGCAGCGGCCTAATCGTCGAGGATCATCGCGGCGAACACCGCTTCCGCCACAAGCTGGCCGCCGACCTTGGCTTTGCCTTCGAATTTCCAGACATTGCCGCGGTTGCGCTGCTTCGTGACATGGATGTGCAGCTCGTGGCCGGGAAAGACCGGCTTGCGGAAGCGCGCGCTGTCGACGCTCATGAAATAGACCAGCTTGCCCTCCGAGGCCGGGCCGAGCGTGTGGACGACCAGCACCGCCGCTGTCTGCGCCATCGCCTCGATGATCAGCACGCCGGGCATCACCGGCCGCGTCGGGAAATGCCCGCGGAAATAATATTCGTCGGCGGAAACGTGCTTTATCCCCGTCGCCCGTTCGTTGGCGACCACATCGACGACCGCGTCGATCATCAGGAACGGGTCGCGGTGCGGGATCATCTCCATGATCCGCTGGCGATCGATCTCGAAGCGTTCTTCGGTTAACGCCGCCGGCTCGCTCATCCCCCGTCCTTCTTGCGCGCGAGGCGCTGTATCATGGCGACCTGCCGCCAGAACGCAACGATCGGCACTGCCGGACTGCCGATCACGGTTTCGCCGGGCGCGACATCCTTCATCAGCCCGGCCTTGGCGCCGATCTTGGCGCCGGTGCCGATCGTCAGATGCCCGGCGAGACCCGCCTGACCGCCGGCCATGACGAAATCGCCGAGCTTGGTGCTGCCGGAAATCCCGACCTGGCCGGCGAGGATGCAGCCGCGCCCGAGCACGACATTGTGGCCGATCTGAACGAGATTATCGATCATCGTCCCCGGCCCGATCACCGTGTCGTGACCCGAGCCGCGATCGATCGTCGTGTTTGCCCCGATATCGACATCGTCGCCGATAATGACCCGGCCGAGTTGCGGAATCTTGATCGCACCGCCGGCATCGGGGGCAAAGCCGAACCCGGCCTGGCCGATCCGGACACCGGGATGCAGCACCACCCGATGGCCGATCAGGCAATGGCTGAGCGTCACGTTTGCCGCGACCCGGCAGTCGTCGCCCAGCTCGACACCGGCCGCGATCACGGTGTTGGCGCCGATCTCGCAGCGCGCACCGAGCTTGACCCGCGCTTCGATGACGACGTTGGCGCCGATCGCGCAGTCGTCGGGGACGCGCGCGCTCGGATCGATGATTGCGCTTGCGGCGCGCGACGGGACGACCGGCAACGGCGGATAGAACGCCTGCACGGCGCGCGCGAAGGCCTTGTACGGCTCGCGCGTGACCAGCAGCGTCATCCCGGCTGGCGCCCGCGGCGCCATCGAGGCGCTGACGAAAGCCGCGCCGGCCCGCGATTTCGCGAACGCATCGATGTATTTGCGATTGTCGAGGAACGTCACGTCCGTAGGGCCGGCCGTTTCGAGCGGCGCCACGTCCTCGATCAATTGCTGCGCGTCGGCATCGCTGGCGAGCTGCGCCCCGCTCAACGCGGCCAACGCCTCGAGCGACAGAGGGCCGGTACGCTGAAAGAAACGCGGGTCCGCCATGGTCCCTGCAATATCGGCCGAGACGCCGGCGCTACTTCTTCTTCGCCGGCTTTGACGGATGCGCCGGCGGCGCCGCGGCGCCCTCCGGCGCCGCCGCGACGACGGGCGCGACGAAGTTGACGGTCAATGTCGGCATTTGTTCGTCGAGCTTGGTCAGCACCTGGTCGGTCACATCGAAGCCCTGGTCGAACAGCACCAGCTCGCTGCGCTGGAACACCAGATTGGCCTTACGGTCCTTGGCGATCTCGGTGATGATCTTGACCATCGACTCCTGGATCTTTTGCAGGGCATCGGCATTCGACCGTTCCAGGGCTTGCCGTTTGGCCTGCACGTCGCGATCGAGCTCGTTGACCTTGGCCTGGAACTCCCGGCCTTTCGTATTCAGCTGCTCCGGGCTCAACGAGGCCTGCTGCTTTTGCAGCGTGTCGCGCTCCTGCCGAAGCGTCTCCTCCTGGCGCGATATTTCCTTGGCGTATTCCGCGCGTTTGCCCTCGATCTGGTCGCGGACCATCTTCGCCGCCTTCGAGTTTTGCAGCAGCGACTGTACGTCGACCACCATCACCGACATGCCCGATTGCGGCGTCGCGGACGGGGTCGCGGGTGCGGGGGCGGCCGGCGGCGTGGCCGGAGCCTGCTGTGCCAACGCGCTGCCGGCGCCGACGCAAAGACCGATCAGGCAAGCCCCGAGCGCGGGCTTGGCGCGCATTAAACGCATTGCAACCTCGACAGTTAGAATTTGGTTCCGAAACTCACGCGGAAAAACTGCGTCTTGTCAAAGCTCTCGCGCTTTAGCGGCACACCCAGGTCGAGACGCACCGGCCCGACCGGCGACGCCCACGACACGCCGATGCCGCTGCTGACGCGGATCGCCGCGGTATCGACGACCTGCGGCTGTATCCCTCCCGCCGCCGCCAATTGCGTCGGGGTCAGCACGATATTTTTCTGGTCGTTGCCCCACAACGACCCGAAATCGGTCCAGACGCGGCCGGTGATCCCAAGCTCCTTCGGCAGGCCCAACGGCACGCTTTCCTGGATGGAGCCGACATAATACTTGTTGCCGCCCAGCGCGTCTTGCGAAACCACGTCGCGCGGCCCGATGCCCGCCGGTTCGAAGCCGCGCAAATTATCGCCGCCGACAAAGAAGCGGTCTTGCAGCAGCACCGGCTGGCCGCCCCAACCGAAAATATCGCCGACCTCGCCGACAAAGCTCAGCGTCCAGCCCGGCGCGACCGGGTAGTAGTACCCCGCGCTCACCTTGTTGCGGATGTACTGGACGCCAAAGCCGACACCCGCAAAGTCGTTGCCGAGCGAGGCGAACCACCCGCTGGTCGGATCGATGCGGTTGTCGCGCCGGTCGTAGAGCAGCACCTGCCCGATCGACGACGTCAGGTGGGTGCCCTCCTGCAACCCGATGAACAGCGACGCCCCCGCCTGCACATCGGTAATGTCGTCGGACCGCGCGGTGTATTTCAGCGTCTGCCGGAGATACTCGGTGAGCTGGTAGCCGGCGCGCAGCGAGCCGCCATAGGAGAATTGCTGATAGGTCGGCGCGATGCCGGAGAAGAACGACGCGGTCGGGCTGGTCTTGATTTCGAACAGGTCGATGCCGGCCGCCACATTCGAATCGAGGAAATAGGGCTCGGTAAAGCTCAAATCGACCTGTTGCGAGCGGAACGACACCACCGTGCCGATACGGATATCCTGCCCACGGCCGAGGAAATTGCGTTCGCGCAGGGTGATGTCGGCCAACGGGCCGTCGGTGGTCGAGAAGCCGACGCCGAGCGACAGCTCACCGGTCGATTGCTCCTCGACCTCGACCGTGACGACGGTCTTGTCCGGCGCCGAGCCCTGCGCGGTGGCGGTCTCGACCTTCTTGAAGAAGCCGAGATTCTTGATGCGGTCTTTCGAGCGCTGCAGCTTGTTGGTGTTGAACGCGTCGCCCTCGACGAGGCGCATCTCGCGGCGGATCACCTTGTCCAGCGTGCGTATGTTGCCGTTGATGTCGATGCGCTCGACATAGACTTCCGGCCCCTCCTGCACGTTGAAGGTGATGTCGATGGTGCGGTCGTCGCGATTGCGGGTGATCTGAGGCTTGACCTCGACAAAGGCGTAGCCGCGATTGCCCAGCACATCGGTGAGGACCGAGATCGAGTGCTCGACCGCGTTGGCGTCGTACCAGTCGCCCGACTGGACCGTCAGCAGCGGCAGCACCTGGTCCTTCGCCAGGTCCTTCAGCTTGATGTCGACATCGACCTTGCCGAACTTATAGCGCTCGCCCTCGTCGACCGTGAAGGTCACGACGAACCCGTCGCGGTCGGGGGTCAGCTCGGCGATCGCCGAGACCACCCGGAAATCGGCGTAACCCTGCGACAGGTAGTATTTGCGCAGCAGCTCGCGGTCGTAGGTGATGCGGTCGGGATCATAGGTATCGGCGTTCGACAGAAAGCGGTACCAGCGCCCCTCCTTGGTGTCGATGACGCCGCGCAGCGTCGAGTCGCTGAAGTCGCGGTTGCCGACGAAATTGATGCTGCGCACACCGGTGCTGGGCCCCTCGTTGATCTCGAAGACGAGATCGACGCGGTTTTCCGAGAGCTGGATGACCTTGGGCTCGACCGTCGCCGCGAAACGCTCGTGATGCCGATAGAGGTCGAGGATGCGCTTCACGTCGTTCTGCACCCGTGTCCGCGTGTAGACGACCCGCGGCCGCAGCGTGATTTCGCCGTTGAGCTCTTTGTCGGTGAGCTTTGAATTTCCCTCGAACGCGATGCGGTTGATGATCGGGTTCTCGACCACCCGCACGACCAGCGCATTACCCACGCGGTCGAGTTTGACGTCGGCGAACAGCCCGGTCGCAAACAGCGCCTTCAGCGAGCTGTCGACGCGCTCGGGATCCCAGGGATCGCCCTTTTGCAGCAGCAGGTAAGAGCGGATCGTCTCCGGCTCGATCCGCTGCAGGCCTTCGATGCGGATGTCGGAGATCGTGCCGAGATTGACCGGCGGCGCGGGACGCGGGGCGGCCGTCGGGCGCGGTGCGACGGGCCGGCGCACCGGCACCGGGCGGCGCACCACCGGCGGCGGCGGAGGCGGCGGCAGCGGCTGCACGAGCGAGGTCGGCGGAGGCACCGGCGTCGGCGGCGGCGGGGCGACCAGATTCTGGGCGATCGCCGGAACTAGCCAGACGACCGCCACAGCGGCAGCAACCGGTGTCAGCCAGCGCTTCCTCACCCTCTGCCGCAAGACCCCACCCCAAGTCTTGTTTTGCCCCGTGATCGACCCGGCCCAAGCCTCAGGTCACAAGGCCTTTCACGAACTCCACAATCCGCAGGTGGACCAGATCGTTCCAGGTGGCGAACACCATCAGCGTCAACACCAGGGCCAATCCGATCCGGAAACCGTATTCCTGCGCGCGCTGGCCCAGCGGTTTTCCGCGAATCGCTTCAGCGGCATAGAACAGCAGGTGCCCCCCGTCAAGCACCGGCACCGGGAAGAGATTGATCAAGCCGAGATTTATCGACAGAACCGACATGAACCACAAAAGCGGCACGATCCCGCCTTCGGCAACTTCGCCCGACATTTGCGCGATGCGCAGCGGCCCGCCGAGCTCGTCGCTCGCGCGCGTGCCGATGACAATCTGCCACATCGCCTGCAGCGTCGAGACCGACAGGTTCCAGGTCTCGCTAAACGCCTGCCCGACCGCGGCAAGCGGGTTGCGCTTGACGTATTCAACCCCGCTGCGGCCGATGCCCAGCAGGCCGATCTCGTGGCGGTTGCCGAAGCGGTCGGTCATCTCGGTGCGCGCCGGGGTGACGTGCAGCGTGACCACCTGGCCGTCCCGGCGCACCTGGATCGTCATCGGCTCGCCGGGATTGAAGCGGACGATCTGCTGAACGTCCTCAAAGCGCGAGATCACGCTGCCGTTGATGTTGACGATCGTGTCGCCGACCTTGATGCCGCCCTTCTCGGCCGCGCTTCCGGCCTGCACCTGTCCGACATCGGCCGGCGTGAACGGTTGCCCGTAAGTGGCGAAAAGCATCGCCAGGATCAAAATCGCGAAGATGAAATTGGCCAGCGGGCCGCCGCCGACGATCGCCGCGCGCTGCGACAGGCGCTTGTGATGGAAGGAAACCTGGCGCTCGGCGGCGGTCAGCTCGCCGAGCCGGGTGATCCCGAGGCTCGAACTCGGGTCGCTGTCGCCGAACATCTTGACGTAGCCGCCCAGCGGCATCGCGCTGAATTTCCACCGCGTGCCGGCGCGGTCGTACCAGCCGAACAATTCCGGGCCGAAACCGATCGAAAAAACCTCGATCCGCACGCCGCTGCGGCGCGCGATCAGGTAGTGGCCGAGCTCGTGGACGAAGACGAGAACGGTCAGCACCACCAGAAAGATGCCGACGTACCACACCCCGCCGTGAACAAACGGTGTCAGATAGCTCATCGCAAATCCGTGCTTGCGGCGGGGTCGTTTCGCGCGCGCCGCGCGGCCAGCTCGGCCGCCAGCGCCCGGGCTTCGCGGTCTATATCGTGTACGTCGTCGAGCGAAGCAAGCGGCCCGACCGGCATGGCAGCCAGCGTCTCCTCGACGATCGCGGCGATATCGAGAAAGCCGATGCGCTCGTCGATAAAGGCACTGACCGCGGTCTCGTTCGCGGCGTTGAGCACCGTCGGTGTGCCGCCGCCCTGCAACAGCGCCTGCCGCGCCAGCCGCAACGCCGGAAACCGCTCGGGGTCGGGCGGCTCGAAGGTCAGCCGGCCGACCGCCGCGAGGTCGAGGCGCTGCATCGGCGCCGCGGTGCGGCCCGGCCAGCCGAGCACGTAAGCGATCGGCGTGCGCATGTCCGGGGTCCCCATATGCGCCAGCACCGAGCCGTCGTGATACGTCACCAGCCCGTGGATCACCGATTGCGGATGGATGACCACGTCGATCCGATCGGACGGCAGCCTGAACAGGTGGTGCGCCTCGATGATCTCCAGGCCCTTGTTCATCAGCGTCGCCGAGTCGATCGAGATTTTCGCGCCCATGTTCCAGGTGGGATGGGCGACGGCCTGCTTTACAGTGGCCACGCGCATCGCCTCGACGCTCTTTTCGCGGAACGGGCCGCCACTGCACGTCAAGGTGATCTTCTCGATGCCCTCGACCCGCTCGAAATCGAAGCACTGCCAGATCGCGTTGTGCTCGCTGTCGACCGGCAGCAGCGTGGCGCCGTGGGCCGCGACCTCCTGCATAAAGAGACTGCCGGCGCAGACCAGCACTTCCTTGTTGGCGAACGCGACCAGCCGGCCATGCCGCACCGCGGCCAGCGTCGGCCCCAGCCCGGCCGAGCCGACGATGCCGGCCATCACCATGTCGGCCGGCCGCTCCGCCGCTTCGATCAGCGCCTGAGGGCCGCTCGCCGCCTCGATCCCCGAGCCGGCCAGCGCATCCTTGAGCGCGCCGTATTCGGCCGGGTCGGCAACCGCCGCGAACCGCGCGCCGAGCTGGCGCGCCTGCTCGGCGAGGCGTATCGCGTTGCGGTTGGCCGTCACCGCCTCGACGGAGAATCCGTCGCGGTTGCGCAACAGCAGATCGATCGTGCTGTGGCCGATCGACCCCGTCGAGCCGAGGATGGTGATGCGCCGCGGCTTGAAAACCGCTGCCTCGGCGCGATTGAGCGCGGTCACTGCCATGTCAGCACGCTTCCACCGCCGAAAAGCAACAGCAAGGCCACCGCGGGGATCACGGCCAGCAGGCCGTCGAGCCGGTCCAGCAGGCCGCCGTGTCCAGGGATGAGGCCGCTTGCGTCTTTCACGCCAAACCTTCGCTTGGCCACGGATTCTGCAAGATCACCGAATTGCTCGACGATCGCAAGTCCCGCGCTGATTAACACCAGCGGTAGCGCCGTGGTTGCACCGAACGCGCCCGCGACGGCCCAGCCGGCCAGCGCCGCACAGGCGACCCCGCCGATCAGGCCGGCCCAGGTCTTGCGCGGGCTCCAGCGCGGCGCCAGCAGCGGGCCGCCCAGCCGGCGGCCGACCACAAAGGCGCCGATATCGGTTGCCCAGACCACCGCGAACATCCAGAACAGCGTGCCGCGGCCGGCGCCGCCGCCTTGCACCAGCCACAGCAGGATGACGCAGGGCAGTGCGACCCACAGGGCACCTGCGGCCAGCCAGAGCGGCGCGGCCGCGTGGCAATGCAGCGCGACCCACCACACGATGACCGCCCCGGCGAGCGCGAGCAGTGTGCCCGCCGCGAGCCCCCACAGCGCCGCCGCGGCGACCGAAACCGCAACGCCGCCGATCAACACCGCCGCCGCATTCCGGCTCACCGCGTCGCTGCACAGGCGGCCCCACTCCCAGGCCATGATCACCGCCGCGGCCAGCGTCAGCGCCGCGAGCAACACGCCGCCGAACCAGATGGCGATGATCGGCAGCGGCGCCAGAACCAGCGCCGAGAGAATCCGCAGCCGCAGCGCCCCTGTGTTGGATCCGCTCGGCTCAGCGGGACCCAATCGACGCCCCGTAACGCCGTTCGCGCCCGCCGTAATCGGCGATCGCCTGTTCCAGGTCGGCGCGGCCGAAATCCGGCCACAGCGTCTTGGTGAACACCAGCTCGGCATAGGCGCATTGCCACAGCAGAAAATTGCTGATGCGCTGCTCGCCGCTGGTGCGGACGAGCAGGTCGGGGTCGGGAATATCCGCGGTGAACAGGTGCCGGGCGATGACCGCTTCGTCGATCTCGTCGGGGCAGATCTCGCCGCCGGCGGCCTTCGCGGCGAGCACGCGCATCGCCGCGATGATCTCGGCCCGGCCGCCGTAAGACAGCGCGATCGTCAGGTTGACCCCGCCGTTAGCCCGGGTCAGCTCCTCCGCATTGGCGATCAGCGTGACGATGTCGGGGGCGAGGCGCGCCCGGTCGCCGATGACGCGCAAGCGCACGCCATTGCGGTGCAGCTCGGCGATCTCGCCGCGCAAATAATGGCGCAGCAGCCCCATGAGGTCGTCCACCTCGGCGAGCGGCCGCTTCCAATTCTCCGAAGAGAAACCGAACAGCGTCAGATAGGGGATGCCGAACTCGCTCGCGGCGGTCAACGTCCGCCGCACCGCCTCGGCGCCGCGGCGATGCCCGGCAATGCGCGGCAGGCCGCGGGCCTGCGCCCAGCGGCCGTTGCCGTCCATGATGATCGCGATGTGCCGCGGCAGCGGCGGCGTAGGAATCTTCGAACTCATCAGACCTGGAGGATTTCCTTATCCTTTTGCGCCAAGGTCTCGTCGACGCGCTTGATATGGTCGTCGGTCAGGTGCTGGATCTCGCGCTCCAGTTTCTTTTCCTCGTCCTGCGAAATCTCGCCGCCCTTTTGCTGCCTGCGCAGCGTCTCGATGCCGTCGCGCCGCACATTGCGCACCGAGACCCGCGCTGCCTCGGCGTATTTCGCGGCGACCTTGGTCAGTTCGCGCCGCCGCTCCTCGTTGAGGTCGGGGATCGGCACGCGAATCGTCTGCCCTTCGGTTTGCGGGTTGAGGCCGAGGCCCGCCTCGCGGATCGCCTTGTCGACCGCCTTGACCATGGTGCGGTCCCAGACATTGACGGTAATCAGCCGAGGCTCCGGAACGTTGATGTTGGCGACCTGGTTGAGCGGCACCGCGCTGCCATAGGCGTCGACCGTCACCGGCTCCAGCATCCCGGTCGAGGCCCGCCCGGTGCGCAGCCCGGCAAATTCCTTGCGCAGCGCCTCGAGCGCGCCGTCCATGCGCCGCCGCATATCCTTTAGTAATGCATCGTCCGCCATGACTGTTTCCCTGTGCCTGTCCGTGGGTTTGTCCCCTGATTTTGGCTTTTTCGCGGTCGCTAATCATCCTCGACGATGGTGAACCGGCCCCTCCCCCGCACGACCTGGGCAAAGCCGCCGGGCTCGAAAATCGAAAACACGAGGATCGGGATGCGGTTCTCGCGCGCCAGCGACACCGCCGCCGCGTCCATCACCTGAAGGTCGCGCGCCAGCACGTCGTGATAGGTCAGCCGGTCGAACCGTTTTGCGCCGCTGACCCGGTGCGGGTCGGCGTCGTAGACGCCGTCGACCTTGGTCGCCTTCAGCAAGGCGTTGCACCCCATCTCCGAGGCGCGCAAGGCCGCCGCGGTGTCGGTGGTGAAGAACGGGTTGCCGGTGCCGGCGCCGAAGATCACCACCCGCCCCTTTTCCAGGTGGCGGATGGCGCGCCGGCGGATGTACGGCTCGCAGATCGACTGCATCGAGATCGCCGACTGCACCCGCGTCGCGATGCCATGCCGCTCCAGCTCGTTCTGCATCGCCAGCGAGTTGATGACCGTCGCCAGCATCCCCATGTTGTCGGCCGAGGCGCGCTCCATGCCGACGGCCGCGCCCTGCACGCCGCGAAAGATGTTGCCGCCGCCGATCACCACGCAAACCTCGGCCCCGAGCGCGTGGACCGATTGAATCTCCTCGGCAATGCGTCTGACGACGGCCGGGTCGAGGCCGTAGTCGCGCTCGCCCATCAACCCCTCGCCGGAGATCTTCAGCAGCACGCGACGGTATTTGAGATCGGCTGGCATGAGCCTGGCGCATCCGGCCTTGGCGCCCGTCCCGCGGGCGCGCACAAGATACACGAAAGCGGCGCGACCGCACCGGGTTTCGGTGCCGTGCCGGCGTCATCCCCGGCCTTGGGCCGGGGACGGCGGATTTCGGCCGCCTGCCGCCTGATCAGCCGGCCAGTTGGGCGGCCACCTCGGCGGCGAGGTCGGTGGTCGGGCGGTCGATCCCCTCGCCCAGTTGGAAGCGCACGAAGGCGGCGATGGCGATCGGCGTGCCGGCGGATTTCGCCGCCGCCTCGACCACCTTGCCGACCCGATTCTCGCCGTCGATGACGTAGACCTGATCGAGCAGCACCGAATCCTCGTAGAATTTGCGCAGCCGGCCCTCGACCATCTTCTCGACGATATCGGCCGATTTGCCGGTCGAGCCGGCCTGGTCGCGCAGGATGGCGCGCTCGCGTTCGAGCGCCGCGGCCGGCACCGAGCCGCGGTCGAGGTAAAGCGGGTTTGCCGCCGCGACATGCATCGCCAGCTGGCGGCCCAGCGGGGCCAGCACATCCTCGGCCGCCGCCGACTCCAGCGCCACCAGCACACCGATCTTGCCGAGCCCCGGCGAGACCGCATTATGCACGTAGGAGGCGACGTGGCCCTGGCCGACCGCCAGCCGCGCCACGCGGCGCAGCACCATGTTCTCGCCGATGCGGCCGATCAGGTCGTTGAGCTCGCCCTCGACGGTCTTGCCGTTGCCGGCGAACGACGCCGATTTCAGCGCCTCGATGTCGCGGTCGGCCTTGACCGCGAGCTCGGCCACGGCGCGCACGAAATTCTGGAACAGCTCGTTGCGCGCGACGAAGTCGGTTTCGGAATTGACCTCGACGACGGCGCCCGCCCTGTCCGCCGTCGCGACGCCGACCAGCCCTTCGGCCGCGACGCGGCCGGCCTTCTTCGCCGCCACCGCCAGGCCCTTCTTGCGCAGCCAGTCGACCGCGGCCTCGATATCGCCCGCGGTATCGCCGAGAGCGCGCTTGCAATCCATCATCCCGGCGCCGGTCTTGTCGCGTAATTCCTTGACCAGCGCGGCCGTAATCTCCGCCATCGCCTTATCCTCTTGTCTAGCGGCTAAGCCCTTGGCGGCTAAGCCCTTGCTTCCGCGCTGCCGGCCGTTTCGCGCTCCAGCGCCTCGTCCATGGTCGGCAGCGGCTCGCCGTCAACCTCCTGGTCGCCGCGCTCATCCATGCCGTCGAGGGCCGTGGCCTCGTCGGGCGCCTGCGCGCGCGCGCCGATATCGATGCCCGACGCCGCCAGCTCGGCCTGCAGCCCGTCGAGCACCGCGCCGGCGAACAGGTCACAGTAAAGGTGGATGGCGCGCATGGCATCATCGTTGCCGGGGATCGGATAGGCGATGCCGGCGGGGTCCGAATTCGAATCGAGGATTGCCACCACCGGGATGCGCAGCGTGTTCGCCTCGGCCACCGCGATGGCCTCCTTGTTGGTGTCGATCACCACGAGGATGTCGGGCAGCCCGCCCATGTCCTTGATGCCGCCGAGCGCGCGTTCCAGCTTGTCGTGGTCGCGGGTCAGCTCCAGCAGCTCGCGCTTGGTGAGCCCGGTATTTTCCTGGGCCACCCGCTCCTCGACCTCGCGCAGCCGTTTGATCGACTGCGAGATGGTCTTGAAGTTGGTCAGCATGCCGCCGAGCCAACGGTAGTTGACGTAATACTGGCCGCAGCGTTTGGCGGCCTCGGCGATCGCGTCCTGCGCCTGCCGCTTGGTGCCGACCAGCAGCACGCGGCCGCCGCCGGCCACGACCTCGCGCACCGCCTCGAGCCCCTGCCGCAGCATCGGCACGGTCTGTTCGAGGTCGATAATGTGAATGCCGTTGCGGACGCCGAAGATGTAGGGCGCCATCTTCGGGTTCCAGCGCCGCGTGTGGTGGCCGAAATGAACACCGGCCTCCAACAGCTGGCGCATCGAGTACTCGGGAAGAGCCATCGTCACATCCTTTTCCGGTTCAGCCGCCGCAGGAGTCATCGCTGTCGGGCCCAGCCCTCGGCGACACCGGAGCGAGCGCCGCCACCGACGGCGCCGCGGTCCTGCGTGAGGTTTGCCGCGCTTACGTAAGGGCTGGCGGCGAATTTGGCAAGCGCCGAGGCATTGACAGACCGCCCGCAAGACAACAGTCTAGCTATTAAGCTAGCTTGAAGGCGGACAAATGCATCAAGTAGGAGCTTTTGAGGCCAAGAACAGACTGGGGTCGCTGTTGGACATGGTCGAACACGGCGAACAGGTCGTGATCACCCGTCGCGGCAAGGCCATCGCCAAACTTGTCCCAGCCGATGACAGGTTCGACCGCGAGAAGGCTCGCCGCGCCGCCGCCGGTCTCATCGAGACCAGCCGCGGCCTCGTCCTCGGCGGGCTCAAGATCAAGGACCTCATCGAAGCAGGCCGCTCGTGAGCTTTGTCCTCGACAACTCCATAGCGATCGCCTGGTGTTTCGAGGACGAACAAACCCCGGCGACCCTCGCCCTTTTGCAGCGCGTTGCCGAAACCGGCGCCGTCGCGCCCGCGTTGTGGCCGCTGGAGGCCGTAAACGCGCTGCTCGCCGCCGAGCGACGGGGCCGTCTCGACCCGGTCCGGCGGCAACGGCTTATGGGATTCCTTCGGGCGCTGCCCGTCACCATCGACACCGACACGGCTTCGCAAGCGTGGTCGGAGACAGCCGGCCTGGCGGCGCGGTACGGCTTGTCGAGCTATGACGCCGCCTATTTGGAGCTGGCTTACCGGCGGGTCCTGCCCCTCGCCTCACTGGATGGCGCGTTGCGCACCGCCGCAGAATCGCTGGGCGTCGCGCTCCTCGGAACGTAAAGCCGCCGATACTAAATGTCGTGCACGTCGACGATGCCGGGCAACGACTTGACGGCGGCGCGGATGCGCGGGTCGACGCGGAAGCCGCCGGGGAGCGCGATCTCGACCTCGTTCGACGGCAGGTCGAGCACCACCGTGATCCGGCCGCGGCCGCCGACCGCTTCGCGCTGAAACAGGCCCTTGAGGCGGGCCAAGGCCTCCTCGGCGCCGACGAAGATCTTCATCCCCGCGGCGGCACTGGCCACGACCTTGTCGAGCGGCTCGATCTTTTGCGCCGTCAGCCGGAGGCTCTGCTCCTCGCTGCGCACATCGACGGTCGCGATCAGCGGCTGCCCGCTGTCGAGCAGCTCGCGCGACGCACCGAGCACATCCGCGAACACCGTGACCTCGAACACGCCGCTGGTGTCGCTGAGCGACACGAAGGCAAAGCGGTTGCCCCGCGCCGAGGTGCGCTCCTTCTTGCCGACGACGATGCCGGCGAGCCGGAAGCGCGTCGCCGAATGCGCCGCCAGCGCCGCCGGCAATTCGGCGAAGGAGAGAATGCCGGCGCGCTCCAGGCTCTTGCCGTACGGGTCGAGCGGATGGCTCGACAGGTAGAAACCGATCGCGTCGAACTCGTGCTGCAGCTTCTCGACCGGCGGCCAATCCTCCACCACCGGCAATTTCGGCCGCTCCGCGAAGCCGCCGTCGAACCCGCCGAACAGGCTCTCCTGCTTGCTGCTGCGTTCCTCGGCGGCGAGGTTGGCCTGGCGCAGCAGCAGGTCGATCGCGGCTAGGGTCTGCGCCCGGTTCGGGTTCAGCGAGGCGAACGCGCCGGCTTTCGCCAGGCTCTCGAACTGGCGGCGGTTGAAGCTGCGCGCGTCGAGCCGCCGGGCGAAATCGAACAGGTCCTTGAACCGCCCGTTGGCCTTGCGCTCGTCGACCAGGTCACGCATCGCCTGCGCGCCGACGCCTTTGACCGCGGCCAAGGCATAACGGATCGACGGCTCTCCACTCTTGGGATTGGGCTCCACCGTGAACTCGACATCCGACCGGTTGATGTCGGGCGGCAGCATGGCGATGCCGAGGCGGCTCGCTTCCTGGCGGAACTGGTTCAGCTTGTCGGTATTGCCCATGTCGAGCGTCATCGACGCGGCGAGGAACTCGACCGGGTAGTTCGCCTTCAGATACGCCGTCTGGTAGGCGACGAGCGCATACGGCGCCGAATGCGACTTGTTGAACCCGTACCCGGAGAATTTCTCCATCAGGTCGAACACCAGGCTGGCGTTGCGCTCCTCGATGCCCTTCCTGACCGCGCCGCCGACAAAATGCGCGCGCTGCGCCTCCATCTCGCTCTTGATCTTCTTGCCCATGGCGCGGCGCAGCAGGTCGGCGCCGCCGAGGCTGTAATCGGCCATCACCTGGGCCGCCTGCATGACCTGCTCCTGATAGGTGAAGACGCCGAACGTCTCCTTCAGGATCGGCTCCAGCAGCGGGTGCGGGTAATGGATCGGCTCCTCGCCGTTCTTGCATTTGATGTAGTTGGGAATGCTGTCCATCGGCCCCGGCCGGTAGAGCGCATTCATCGCGATGATGTCTTCGAAGCGGTTGGGCTTGAGCTTGCGCAGGCTGTCGCGCATCCCCGCGCTTTCCAGTTGGAAGATGCCGGAGGTGTCGCCGCGGGCGATCAGGGAATAGGTCTTCTCGTCGTCGAGCGGCAGGTCCGACAGGTCGAGCTCGATGTCCCGCGCCCGCAGCAACGCGACCGTCTGCTGCAAGACGTCGAGCGTCTTGAGGCCGAGGAAGTCGAACTTGACCAGCCCGGCCGGCTCGACCCATTTCATGTTGAACTGGGTCACCGGCATGTCGGAGCGCGGGTCGCGGTAGAGCGGGACCAGCTCGACCAGCGGCCGGTCGCCGATCACCACCCCCGCCGCATGGGTCGAGGCGTGGCGGTAAAGCCCTTCGAGCTTCAAGGCGATGCGGATCAGCCGCGCCACCTGCTCGTCGCCGTCGCGCTGCTGCAGCAGGACCGGCTCGGCGGCGATCGCCTGTTCGAGGGTGACCGGGTGCGCCGGGTTGTTCGGCACTAGCTTGCACAGCCGGTCGACCTGGCCATAGGGCATGCCGAGCACGCGGCCGACATCGCGCAGCACCGCGCGGGCCTGGAGCTTGCCGAAGGTGATGATCTGCGCGACCTTGTCCCGGCCGTATTTCCCCTGGACGTAGCGGATCACCTCGTCGCGCCGCTCCTGGCAGAAATCGACGTCGAAATCGGGCATCGACACGCGCTCGGGGTTGAGAAAGCGCTCGAAGATCAGGTTGAAGCGGAGCGGGTCGATATCGGTGATGGTCAGCGCCCAGGCGACGACCGAACCGGCGCCCGAGCCGCGGCCCGGCCCGACCGGGATGCCCTGGCGCTTGGACCATTGGATGAAGTCGGCGACGATCAGGAAATAGCCGGCAAACCCCATCTTGATGATGACGCCGAGCTCGTAGTCGAGCCGCTCGGCATAGGGCCGCAGGCACGCTGCGCGTTCTTCCGCCGGCAGGCCGGCGAGCCGCGCCGCCAGCCGCACGTCGAGGCCGGCACGGGCGGCACGGCGCAGCTCGGTCTCCTCGTCGCTGCCGTCGGCGGTCTGGAACGGCGGCAGGATCGGCTTGCGCGGCACCGGCATGAAGGCGCAGCGCCGGGCGATGACCAGCGTATTGTCGCACGCCTCGGGCAGGTCGGCGAACAGCGCCCGCATCTCCGCCGCCGGGCGGAAATAATGCTCGGGGGTCAGTCGGGCGCGGTCGTTGTCGTCGACCACCTTGCCTTGCGCAATGCACAGCAGCGCGTCATGCGCCTCGTAATAATCGGCGCCGGGGAAATAGGCGTCGTTGGTTGCGACCAGCGGCAGGTCGTGCTTGTAGGCGAGCTCGACAAAACCGTCCTCGGTGCGCGCCTCCTCGGGCATGCCGTGACGGGTCAGCTCGATATAGAGCCGGCCGGGAAAAGCCGCCTTCAGCGCGTCGAGCAGGATGGCGGCGGCGGCGTCCTGCCCGTCGAGCAGCAGCCGGCCCAGCGGCCCCTTGGCGCCGCCGGTCAGACACAGCAGGCCCTCGCTGTGCGCCGCGAGGTCGGCGAGCGCCACCGCCGGATCGGCGCCGGCCTCGCTGTCGAGATAGGAGCGGCTGACCAGGCCGAGAAGATTGCGGTAGCCCGCCTCGCTCTGCACCAGCACGACGATGCGCTCGGGCTCACGCTGCGGGCGCGTCCCGTCGGCCACCGCATGCGCGACGAGCGCGATCTCGCAGCCGACGATCGGCTGGACCCCTTCCGCGGCACAGGCGGTGCCGAATTCGAGCGCGCCGAACAGGTTGCCGATATCGGTGATCGCCACCGCCGGCATGCTGTTCTTTTTGCACAGCCCGACCAGCTCCTTGAGCTTGATCGCCCCCGCCGACAGCGAATAGGCGGTATGGACGCGGAGATGGATGAAATCGGCGAGCGGCATCGGGCTCTCGGTGTTTGATAAGCGGGCCAGCATCGCATCATCGCCGGGCGAAATCAGCCGCGGCGAACGGCGCCAGCAAAACCGCCGATGTCGGCCGATGGTCGGGCGGACCGGGCGCCGAAATCGCGGCGACTCCGCCCCGTCTATCTGTCGGCGATGGGTTTCGTTCCTCAACCCATCCTACGACATTACGATGGCCGCAATTTCCCGTTCTCCAGCGCCACGGCGCGGTCGAGCCGGCGGGCGAGGTCGAGGTTATGCGTCGCGATCAGCGCGGCGAGCCCGGTGGCGCGCGTCACGTCGATCAGCGTCGCCATGACCCCTTCGGCGGTGGTGTGGTCGAGATTGCCGGTCGGTTCGTCGGCCAGCAGCACTTTTGGGTCGTTGGCCAGCGCGCGGACGATCGCGACGCGCTGCTGCTCGCCGCCCGACAGCCGCGCCGGGCGATGTCCGAGCCGCTCGCCGAGCCCGACCCGGCGCAGCAGGTCGGCCGCTTTCGCGCGCGCCGCGCCGCGCGCGACGCCGGCGATCATCTGCGGCAGCATGACGTTTTCCAGCGCCGAGAATTCCGGCAGCAGATGGTGGAACTGGTAGACAAAACCGAGCGTCGCACGGCGCAGCAAGGTGCGGCGTTCGTCCGACAGGCTGCCGCATTCCCGGCCGCCGATCCGCACCTCGCCGGCGCTCGGCCGCTCCAGCAGCCCGGCGATGTGCAGCAAGGTCGACTTCCCCGCGCCGGAAGGCCCGACCAGCGCCACCAGCTCCCCCGGCCGCAGCGCCAGGTCGACGCCGTCCAGCACCGTCAACTCGGCGCCGCCCTGGCGAAACACCCGCCGGACGCCGACCAGCTCCAGCGCCGGCTCGGTCATTCGTAACGCAGCCCCTCGACCGGATCGAGCCGGGCGGCGCGCCAGGACGGGTACAGCGTCGCGAGAAACGACAGGGCCAGGGCCATTAGCACCACCACCGTCACCTCGCCGTGGTCGATATGCGCCGGGATGCGGGTGAAGAAATAGATTTCCGCGGAAAACAGCTCGACATGCAGCACGCTCTGCAGGAACTGGCGGATCGCTTCGAGGTTGGTGGTGATCGCCAGCCCGAGCAGAAAGCCGAGCAGCGTGCCGGTGACCCCGATGCTCGCGCCCGACAGCATGAAAATGCGCAGGATCATGCCGCGCGACGCGCCCATCGTGCGCAGGATGGCGATGTCGCGGCCCTTGTCCTTCACCATCATGATCATGCCCGAGATGATGTTGAACGCGGCGACGACGATGATCAGCGTCAGGATCAGGAACATCACGTTGCGCTCGATCTCGACCGCGTTGACGAGACCGCTGTTCGAGCGCTGCCAGTCGAGGATGCGCGCCTGGCCGTCGAGCGCGTCGCGGATCAGCGCCGCCTCCTGGCTCGACCGGTCGGCATCGCGGACAAAGACCTCCAGATAGCTGATCTGCTGCGGCATCTTGAAAAAGATTTGCGCCGATTCGAGCGGCACGAACACAAAGCTGCTGTCGTATTCGTAAAAGCCGACATCGAACAGCGCCGCGATCGTGTAGGCCTTGAGCCGCGGCATCGTGCCGAAGGCGGTGTCGGTGCCCTCGGGCGAGATCAGCGTGATCTTGTCGCCGACCTTGAGCCCCAGCCGGCTGGCCAGCCGGTCGCCGACGGCGACGCCGTCATCGTGGAAATCGGCCAGCGAGCCGCCGACGATATGGTCGGCGATGATCTGCCGGGCGCGCAGGTCGTCGGGGCGGATGCCGCGCACCAGCGCGCCGGAGGCGGCCGCGGGGCTGGTCGCCATGACCTGGCCCTCGACCAGCGGGGTCACGTCGACCACGCCGGGAACCGCTCGTACCTTGGCGGCGGTCGCGTCGAAGTCCGGCATCGTCGCCGCCGGGCCGTAGACGCCGAGATGGCCGTTGAGGCCGAGAATCCGGCCGATCAGATCGGCGCGGAACCCGTTCATCACCGACATCACGATGATCAGCGTCGCCACGCCGAGCGCGATGCCGAGCAGCGAAAAGATCGCGATGACCGAGACGAACCCTTCCTGCCGCCGCGCCCGCAAATAGCGGAACGCGACCATCCGCTCAAACGCGCCGAAGATCACGACAACCCGCTAGTTCTTGGCTGCTCGGCAACCGGCTGCAAGGCAGCCAACACGTCTTCCGTGTACTCGATCACGCCATTCCAATAATCGACCAGAACCGGCTCGTTCAACTCGATCCAGCGCCGCACCAGGTCGAACTCCTGCCCGCTCATCCGGCCTTGGATGATACGGGGTGCAGGACGGACGGCGACGGTGATCATCTCGCCGGGGCGCACGCGCGGCGTGCGTGACAGTTTCACACGGACGTCACGCCGCGCTCCGCCCCTTTGGGAAACAAAAACGACAAACGGCAGGCCAGTCCGTTCGGGGCAGAGATTAGCCATATCAAAGGACGCCTGGCCCGCGACGGTTTCGTCGATTTCTCTGACGGCCACTTGCCGATACTCCTAGCCGTAAACGCGGCTCAATGCCGCCTCGGCCGGCAGGTCCTGGCGGTCGCCGGTGCGGCGGTTCTTGACTTCGAGCGTACCGGCGGCGACGCCGCGCGGGCCGACGATCAGCTGCCAGGGCAAGCCGATCAGGTCCATCGTCGCGAATTTCGCGCCGGGGGACTCGTCGCGGTCGTCGTACAGCACCGCGGCCCCGGCGGCGCGCAGCTTGCCGTACAGCGCGTCGGCGGCGGCCGCGCATTTGGCGTCGGCGGCGCGGAGGTTGATCAGCCCGACCTGGAACGGCGCGACGCTCTCGGGCCAGATGATGCCGTTGTCGTCGTGGTTGGCCTCGATCAGCGCGCCGACCAGCCGCGACACGCCGATCCCGTACGACCCCATCTCCAGCGGCACTGCGCTGCCGTCGGCGAGGCTCACCACCGCGCCCATCGGCTTGGAATATTTGCTGCCGAAATTGAAGATATGGCCCACTTCGATGCCGCGCGCGGTGACCAGCTCGCTTTCGGGGATCGGGCAGTTGCCGGCGTCGTGCATCTCGTCGGTCGCCGCGTAGCGCGCCGTCCACCGCCTGAAGAACAGTTCGAGGTCGCCGTCGTAATCGACCTCCTCGGCGAGGATGTCGGTCTCCAGCCACGCCTTGTCGCAATAGACCGCGCTCTCCCCGGTATCGGCCAGGATCTGGAATTCGTGGCTGAGCTCGCCGCCGATCGGCCCGGTATCGGCGCGCATCGGGATCGCCTTCAGCCCCATCCGGGCGAAGGTCCGCAGATAGGCGACCATCATCTTGTTGTAGGCGCGCTTGGCGCCGGCCGCGTCGACATCGAAGCTGTAGGCATCCTTCATCAGGAACTCGCGCCCGCGCATCACGCCAAAGCGCGGGCGCACCTCGTCGCGGAATTTCCACTGGATGTGATAGAGGTTCTTCGGCAGGTCGCGGTAGCTCTTGATCGCGTCGCGGACGATCGCGGTGATCACCTCCTCATTGGTCGGGCCGTACAGCATCTCGCGGTCATGGCGGTCGCGGATGCGCAGCATCTCCTCGCCGTAATCGTCGTAACGGCCGCTCTCGCGCCACAGATCGGCCGACTGG
This sequence comes from Allostellaceae bacterium, assembly GCA_035550515.1. Taxonomy (GTDB): domain Bacteria; phylum Pseudomonadota; class Alphaproteobacteria; order ATCC43930; family CGMCC-115725; genus DATARH01. The sequence continues at coordinate 40,297 of DASZOZ010000007.1, read as the reverse complement.
ATCGTCGGCATCAGCACTTCCTGCGCGCCGGAGCGGTCCTGCTCCTCGCGGACGATCTGCTCGACCCGCTTCAACACGCGGAGGCCCAGCGGCAGCCAGGAATAGATGCCGGCGCTCGACTGGCGGATCATCCCGGCGCGCAGCATCAGCCGGTGCGAGGCGATCTGCGCCTCGGCCGGGTTCTCGCGCAGCACCGGCAGAAAATATTGGGACAGACGCATGGCGGCTTCTTTATGCGGCAATCTCGTTGCAGGACGGGCCGGCACTCTAGGCGCGGTTCAGCAAGCCGTAAACGCTGATCGCCGCCCAGAACGCCTCGATCACCACCGAAGGCAGGTTCCACTCGCCAAACAGTGAGACGAGGATCAACAGCGAGCCGGCAAGGTTGGCCGCCGGGAAACGCCAGTCATGCGCGTTCAGCCAGCGCGCCTGGTTGGCGAAATAGGCGACGACGAACACCGCCGCCCCCAGCAGGCCGATCGCCCGGAAAATATACAGCTCCACCACCGCCGCCTTTACGAGTTCGATGAAGGTTGTAACAGGTTGTGTCATCTCCCGGGCAGTCGATGCAGGCATAATGCCCCCGTGGCGATCGCGAACGCCGGAAGGCGCAACGAGCGACGTGTAGGAGAGAGGGCTGGATGTTTCCGTGGTACGTCAATCTCGCGCTGATCGTGTTCATTTTCGCCTGCTTCCGCGGGGTTTGGGCATGCTCGACGCCGAGCGGCTTCCCGACCCACCGCATCCATCCGTCCGAACTTGAAAAGGCCAAGGCGGGCGAGGCCGACTAGTTCCCAGTCTTCCTCAGCTCCTGGCCCGCGCCCCGCGGCAACGGATTTACTCCCCCGCAACCTGACGGCACACTCGGCGACCGGATAACGCAGCAGGTCGCCGATGCTCGATGGGTTGTTCCGCCTTCGCGAGAACGGCACCACGGTCCGCACCGAGATCGTCGCCGGTGCGACGACATTTCTGACAATGGCGTATATCGCGCTGGTCAACCCGCAAATCCTGTCCGCCGCCGGGATGGACAAGGGCGCGGTGTTTGTCGCGACCTGCCTGGCCTCGGCGCTCGCGACGCTGTTCATGGCGCTTTACGCCAACTACCCGCTTGCGCTCGCCCCCGGCATGGGGCTCAACGCGTATTTCACCTACAGCGTCGTGCTCGGCCTGCATTATCGCTGGCAGGTCGCGCTGGGCGCGGTGTTTCTCTCGGGCTGCCTGTTTTTCGCGCTGAGCGTCACGCGGGTGCGGCACTGGATCATCGACACGATCCCGATGTCGCAGAAGATCGCGATCTCGGCGGGGATCGGGCTGTTCCTCGGCATCATCGCGCTCAAGGAGGCCGGGCTCGTCGTCGCCAGCCCGGAGACGCTGGTCACGCTGGGCGATGTGAAAGCCCCGGCGACGCTGCTGGCGGCGGCCGGTTTCATCGCGATGGTCGCGCTCGACCGGCTGCGCGTGCCGGGCGCGATCATCCTCGCGGTCATCGCGACGGCGTTTGCCGGCATCCTGCTGGGCGTATCGCCGTTCGGCGGCATCGCCAGCCTCCCGCCGAGCCTTGCGCCGACCTTTCTCGCGCTCGACCTCAAGAGCGCGCTCGATATCGGCGTCGCGACGATCGTCTTTGTCTTCCTGTTCGTCGACCTGTTCGACAACACCGGCACGCTGGTCGGTGTCGCCTATCGCGCCGGGCTGGTCGACCGGACCGGCCACATACCGCGCCTCGACCGGGTGCTGGTGGTCGATTCCGCGGCGTCGATCGCCGGGTCGCTGCTCGGCACCTCGACCGTCACCAGCTACATCGAAAGCGCCGCCGGGGTCCGGGCCGGCGGCCGGACCGGCCTGACCGGGGTCGTCGTCGCGGTGCTGTTCCTGCTGACGCTGTTCTTTGCGCCGCTGGCCGAGTCGGTGCCGCCCTACGCCACCGCGCCGGCCTTGCTGTTCGTCGCCTGCCTGATGGCGCGCGGCTTTGCCGAACTCGACTGGAGCGACGTCACCGAGTACGCGCCTGCAGTCGTGACGGCGCTGATCATGCCGCTGACCTTCTCGATCGCCAACGGCATCGCCTTTGGTTTCATCACCTATGCCGCCGTCAAGCTGGCGGCGGGGCGATGGCGCGAAGCGAATCCTTCGCTCGTCGCGCTGGCGGCAATTTTCGTCCTGAAATACGCGCTGTTTTGAAAGAAAGCAGGTGACAGTCCGGGCCGTTTGCGTAATATAACAGCAATAGCACTCAGCATGGGCAACAGCCCGGCCCGAGTTCAGGGAGGTTCCAGACACCCGGCCGACGGCGGTGGTCCGCGGCCGGAGAAACGGGAAACGCCATAGGCAGGGCGCCGGCCCTGCCTTCTTTTTGTGCTGAACCCCATAAGAACCGCGACGATCGGCGCCGGCCGGACTGCCGGATTGGCGATTGCGAAAGGTTTGCGCGCGATTATCCTGCGCGCCCCTCATCCGACGGCGACATGGCGCTCCCGCGGCGCCCGGCTTTTAAAGGACCAAACAATGGCAGGCAGCAACGGCTGGCATTTCTTTATGAACCCCGGCCCGACCAATATTCCGGACCGCATCCTGCGCGCGATGGACCGCGGTACGACCGACTTCACCGGCGCCGCGTTCAAGGCGATCTCGGAAGAATGCTTTGCCGGCTTGCAGAAGATCTTCAAGACGACACAGCCGATCCTCGGTTACGCGGCGACCGGGCACGGCGCGTGGGAGGCGGCGCTGGTCAACCTGTTCTCCCCGGGCGACCGGGTGCTGGTCGCCGAAAGCGGCTATTTCTCGATGAATTGGGGCCTGCGCGCGGAGGCCTTTGGCCTCCAGGTCGAGACGCTCGCCAACGACTGGCGGCGCCCAGTCGATCCGGCCAAGCTGGAAGCGCGGCTGCGCGAGGACAAGAACCACGAGATCAAGGCGGTGCTGGCGGTCCACAACGAGACCTCGACCGGCGTCTGCCACCCGATCGCGGCGATGCGCAAGGCGATCGACGCCGCCAGGCACCCGGCGCTGTTCTGCGTCGATACGATCTCGTCGCTCGGCTCGTTCGATTTCCGCATGGACGAATGGGGCGTCGACGTGACCGTGGTCGGCTCGCAGAAGGGGCTGATGCTGCCGACCGGCATGGCCTTCACCGGGGTCAGCGCCAAGGCGATCGCCGCGACCGCCGCCGCCAAGCTGCCGCGCGTCTACTGGGATTGGCGGCGCCTGCTCGACGGCGATCCGCGGCAGGGCTACTGGAACGGCACGGTGCCGGTGCACTTCTTTTACGGGCTGCAGGAAGCGCTGCGCATGTTCGAAGAGGAAGGCCTCGACAACGTCTTCGCGCGCCATCACCGGCTCGCCGAGGCGACCCGGCGCGCGGTGCGCACCTGGCGCCAGAATGACGGGCCGGAATTGTTCTCGATCGACCCCGCCGGGCAATCCGACTCGGTGACCGCGGTCCTGCTGCCCGAGGGCTACGACGCCGATGCGATGCGGCAGGCGGCGCTCGACAAGTTCAACGTGTCGCTCGGCGGCGGGCTCGGCAACCTCAAAGGCCGCCTCTTCCGCATCGGCCATCTCGGCGACCTCAACGAGGCCATGGTGCTCGGCTCGCTCGCCGCCGTCGAAATGGCGCTCGACCTTACCGGCGTGCCGCATGGCAAAGGCGGTGTCGTCTCGGCGATGGAGTATCTGACGGCCGCTGCCTAGCAACCGGTGCGTTGGTCTGTAATGTCGATCACGAACGAACGGCGTTTACCGGGTGGAACCAGCTTTTCCTTTTGATGTTTGCGGGCAAGCTCACACGTCGAAAGGATAAAGCTGTGAAACGCATTGTTCTGGCTACGGCATTGGCGCTGGTCGCCGCGCCGGCCTTCGCCCAGTCGATGACCGAAACCAAAACCGTGACCACCACCACCATCGCCCCGGCCGAGGAAACCGAGATGCGCCAGTATGTGGTCCGCGAGCATCGGCCGATGGTGCCGCCGCCGGCCGGCTTCACGGTGACCACCGGCGCCGTGCTGCCGGAGGCGATCCAGCTCTACACCTTCCCGGCCGAGCGGCACTGGCGCTACGAATACGCCACGATCGGCGACCAGACCGTGCTGGTCGATCCCGGCACGCGCCGCGTGGTGCACATCCTGCACTAGGCGGACCGTCCAGCCGAAGGGCCGACACGCCGCCGTCCGTGCCGGGACGGCGGCGTGTCGCGGCGGCGCAACTTGTCTTGGCGGAAGGGCGCCTGTATAACCCGCGCCTCCGGTGCAAAGGCGCGCGCGATGAAAGACGGCATCCACCCCGATTACCACGAGATCACCATCCTGATGACCGATGGCAGCTCGTACAAGACGCGGTCGACCTACGGCAAGGAGGGCGACACGCTGCGCCTCGACATCGACCCGAAATCGCATCCCGCCTGGACCGGCGGCCAGCAGCGCCTGCTCGACACCGGCGGTCAGCTCGCGCGCTTCAACAAGCGCTTCCAGGGCTTTGGGCTGAAATCGTAGCCCGTTACCCCCTGCGCGGAGACCGCCACGTCGCGGTTATAGCCCCGGGAAAATCCGCGGCCACGCAATCGGCGGCGGCGACAGCGTCGGAAAGACCAGTTCTTCGTCTGTTTGGGATGCGGGTTCGGCTTCCACGACCCGGCCGCGGTGCTCGCCATTCCGGGGGCTGTTCGGCGTCCACTGGGTGAACGCGCGCTGCAAGAGATCGGTATCGGCCTCGACAGTCATCACCACGCTCTCCTCTTGAAGCAACATGGAAAACAACCGGAACCGGGCCCCGATGGGGCGCCCGGCGCCCATCGATTTAGGCCGCCCCTCGCGGGGTTCAAGAGCACCGCAAGAAACTGCAAGAAACTGCCGGGCCGGATGCTTGAAACCGTTTGGCGGCTTCCCAAATCAGCACGGCGCGAACGCCCATAGGGGGTCGCGCTATTGACGACGGCGCTGGGCCAGTACGGCCGGCGCCACGATCCACGTTGCTCGATGGAGGACTTGGTTATGGACCGTTTTGACTTCTCTCCCCTGTTCCGCTCGACGATCGGTTTCGACCGTCTCGCTCGCCTGGTCGACAGCGCGACCCGCTTCGACGCGGCGCCGACCTATCCGCCCTACAACATCGAAGCGACCGGTGAGGACGCCTACCGCCTGACCATGGCGGTGGCCGGCTTCGTGCGCGACGAAATCGACATCACCGTCGAGAAGAACTCGCTGGTGATCGCGGGCAAGGCACAGAAGGAAGACGACGAGGCGGCGAACGGCCGCTTCCTGCACCGCGGCATTGCCCGCCGCGCCTTCGAACGGCGTTTCAGCCTGGCCGACCACATCAAGGTGACCGGTGCGAGCATGGATAACGGCCTGCTTCACGTCGATCTCGTCCGCGAGGTCCCGGAAGAGGCCAAGCCGCGCCAGATCAAGATCGGCGAAGCCGTCAGCCAGCCGCAGGTCACGGAGCAGAAGGAAGCCGCGTAAACTGCTCGGTACGTTCGGATTGCAACGCCCCCGGATTTCCGGGGGCGTTTTTCATCAGTCCGTCCCGCTGTGGTTGCGCAGCCAGTCCTTGGCTTCCGGATTACCCGCTCCGGCCGATTTCTGCATCCATTGCGACGCCGCGCCGATATCGCTCGGCACGCCCCAGCCATGGGCGTAAAGCAGGCCGATGCCGTACTCGGCGGCGATGTCGCCTTGCGCGGCGGCCTTGCGGTACCAGTGCATCGCCGCGCCGTAGTCCTGCGCAACGCCCATCCCGGATTGGTACATCCAGCCGATCGTCGACTGCGCGGTCGCGTCGTTCTTGTCGGCGGCCCGCTTGAACCAGCGCAGCGCCTCGGCGTAATCGGTCGCCACGCCCATGCCGTTGCGATACAGAAAGCCGATATGCCGCGCGGCCTCGGCGCTACCATGATCGGCGGCCTTGCGGTACCAGGATAACGCCTCGGCCGGGTCCGCCTCGACCCCCCAGCCGTGCTGATACATCCAGCCGAGATAATTCTCGCCGATCGGGTTGCCCCGCTCCGCCGAGCGGCGATACCAGCGCGCCCCTTTCACCAGGTCCTTCGGCGTCCCGAGACCGTTGGTGTATATCCAGCCGACATAGTTTTGCGCCTCGGCGTCGCCTTGCTCGCCGGCGGCGCTAAACCATTGCAGCGCCGCGGCGAAATCATGCCGGCGATAGGCCAGCTCGCCGCGATGAAAGGCCGCCGCGGCGACGACATGCGCCGGTCGCTCGGGCGGCAGCGAGGCAAGACTCAAGCCCGGTGCCAACAACGCCGCCGCGGCGAGCGCGAATACCAACCCCGCCCGTCGGGCGGGCCGCCCGATGCTACAACCCACGCTACAGTCCACCGTCCTTGACGACGAAATCGGCGATTTCATCGACCCCCTTCCCACTTTTCAAATTGGCGAAGATGAACGGCCGCGTTCCCCGCATGCGCCGCGCATCCCGGTCCATCACCTCGAGGCTCGCGCCGACCAGCGGTGCGAGGTCGATCTTGTTGATCACCAGCAAATCCGACCGGGTGATCCCCGGCCCGCCTTTGCGGGGGATTTTATCGCCTGCCGCGACATCGATGACATAAATCGTCAGATCGGCAAGCTCCGGCGAAAATGTCGCGGCGAGATTGTCGCCGCCCGACTCGATCAGGATGATGTCGAGCCGCGGAAACAGCCGGTTCAGCTCATCGACCGCCGCGAGGTTGATCGACGCATCCTCGCGGATCGCCGTGTGCGGGCAGCCGCCGGTCTCGACGCCGCGGATGCGTTCGGGCGGCAGCGCGCCGCTGCGGGTGAGGAACTCGGCGTCCTCGCGGGTATAGATGTCGTTGGTGATCGCGACGATCTCGAAGCGGTCGCGCATCCGCTTGCACAGATGGTCCATCAGCGCGGTCTTGCCCGACCCGACCGGCCCGCCGATGCCGACCCGCAGCGGCCCGCGATGCGCGGCGTTCATGAGCGGAACAGCCTGCTGTATTGCGTCTCGTGCGCCATCGACGCGAGGTCGAGCGCCAAGACGGCGGTGCCGAAATCTTCCGGCTCGCGCTCGACGCATGCCGCCGCGGCCGCCCGCACCTCCGGCTCCAGCGCCGCGAGGATGCGCTGGCCGTCGCTCTGTCCGACAACCCCGAGGCGGAGGCCGGCGGACATGAGATTGGTCGCGAAGGCGTGGAGATAGGCGGTCAGCGCAGCGGCAAGCGTTATACCTGCGCGGGATGCGGCGGCACCGAAGACGCCGGCGTGGCAGACATCGTCGCGGCCACCCCCACCCCGACCCTCCCCCGCGGGCGGGGGTGGGTCGGGGTGGGGGTCGTCGCACCATGCGGCGGCGTAAGCCGCCCGAAACGCCGCCCCCTGCTGCGCCGACTCCAGCGCCAGTTCGGCGGTCGCGCGGTAGGCGCACCCCCGCCGGTTCACCTCGGCCAGCGCCGGCGCGTCACCCGCCGCTGCGGCGCGCCAGGCGTCGCGCAGGATGTCGGCGTCGATCCGCCCGCTGCCATGAACGATCGCGGCCTTGATCCAAGTTTCCAGCGTCGCGCGGCCGCACACCGCGCCGTCGGCGACCGCCGCCTCCAGCCCGTGCGAATAGCTGAAGGCGCCGGTCGGAAAGGCCGGCGACGACCACGCCAGCAGCCGGTAGAGCCCCTCAGTGGTCATGGCCGTGGCCGGGCTCGGCGCCGGCATAGGCGCCGGTTTCCGGGTCGAACGGCGCGCTGAGCCGGCTCACCCGGCCGCCCAGCCCGGCGACCATGTCGGCGATCACATGATCGTCGCGGATGCGCAGCTTCCCTTCCAGCGCCTGCACCGGCAAGTGCCGGTTGCCGAGATGCCAGGCAAGGCGCAACAGGCCGGCCGGCGTCTCGGCCTCGATTTCCAGCACCCGTTCCGGCGCCGCGCAAACCCGGACATAGCCGCCGTCGTCGAGCTCCAGCCCGTCGCCGTCGGCCATGTGCTGGACCCGCGGCAGGTCGAGCAGAAACGGGTTGCCGCTATCGGCAACCAGCCGCAGGCGGCGGCGATGCCGGTCGACAAAGGCCAGCGTGACCCGGTCGATCGCCGCCTCCTCGGGCCAATGGCCCGCCTTGTGAACCGCGATCGCTCGCCGCATCTGTTCACTCCGCCGTCATTGCGAGGCGCCGCGGCACTCGCGCCGCCGAGGACCAGGACGGAACGAGATTGCGTCGTCGCCGCGCTTCTCGCAATGACGCCGGCGCCGGAGCAATCTCGATCGACATCCCGTCAATACAGAAAATACCGCTGCGCCATCGGCAGCACGGCGGCAGGCTCACAGGTCAGGTGAACCCCGTCGGCGCGCACCTCGTAGGTCTCGGGGTCGACCGTGACATCGGGCGTCGCGTCGTTGTGGACCATCTGCGCCTTGCCGACCGTGCGGATGCCCCGCGCCGGCAGCACCCGGCGCTGCAGGCCGAGCGTCGCGGCCAGCCCCTTGGCGATCGCCGCGGACGGCAGAAAGGTCACCGCCGTCGCGGTCAGCGCGCGGCCGTAGGCGCCGTACATCGGCCGGTAATGCACCGGCTGCGGGGTCGGGATCGACGCGTTGGGATCGCCCATCAGCGCCGCCGCGATCATCCCGCCGCGCAGCACGACATCGGGCTTCACCCCGAAAAACGCCGGCGACCAGAGCACCAGGTCGGCCAGCTTGCCGACCCCGACCGAGCCGACATGCTCGGCGATGCCATGCGTCAGCGCCGGGTTGATGGTGTATTTCGCGACATAGCGCTTGACCCGGAAATTGTCGTTGCGCACGCCGTCTTCGGGCAGCGCGCCGCGCTGCCGCTTCATCTTGTCGGCGGTCTGCCAGGTGCGGATCAGCACCTCGCCGCAGCGGCCCATCGCCTGGCTGTCCGACGACATCATGCTGAACGCGCCGATGTCGTGCAGGATGTCCTCGGCGGCGATGGTCTCGCGGCGGATGCGGCTCTCGGCGAAGGCGACGTCCTCGGGGATGCGCGGGTCGAGGTGATGGCACACCATCAGCATATCGAGATGCTCGTCGATGGTGTTGACCGTGTAGGGCCGGGTCGGGTTGGTCGAGGACGGCAGCACGTTCGGCAGCCCGCACAGCTTGATGATGTCGGGCGCATGGCCGCCGCCCGCGCCCTCGGTGTGAAAGGCGTGGATGTTGCGGCCCTTGAACGCGGCGACCGTGTCCTCGACAAAGCCGCTTTCGTTGAGCGTGTCGGTGTGGATCGCCACCGCGATGTCGAGCTGCTCGGCGACCGAAAGGCAGCAATCGATCGCCGCCGGGGTGGTGCCCCAATCCTCGTGCAATTTGAGCCCGCAAGCCCCGGCCTCGACCATTTCCACCAGCGCCGCCGGGTCGGACGCGTTGCCCTTGCCGAAAAACCCCAGATTGACCGGGATGCCCTCGGCCGCCTGGATCATCCGCGCGAGATGCCACGGTCCCGGTGTGCAGGTCGTCGCCGCCGTGCCGGCGGCGGGACCGGTACCGCCGCCGAGCATCGTCGTCACGCCGCTGTAGAGCGCGTCCTCGGCCTGTTGCGGGCAGATCATGTGGATGTGCGAATCGATTGCGCCGGCGGTGACGATCTTGCCCTCGCCGGCGATGATCTCGGTGCCGGGGCCGATGACGATGTCGACGCCCGGCTGGATGTCCGGGTTGCCGGCCTTGCCGATCCCGGCGATGCGGCCGTCGCGAAGGCCGATATCGGCTTTGACGATGCCCCAATGGTCGAGGATCACCGCGTTGGTGATGACCGTATCGGCCGCGCCGCCGGCCCGCGTGACCTGGCTTTGCCCCATGCCGTCGCGGATCACCTTGCCGCCGCCGAACTTGACCTCCTCGCCATGGATCGTGCGGTCGCTCTCGATCTCGATGACCAGTTCGGTGTCGGCGAGGCGGATGCGGTCGCCGGTCGTCGGCCCGAACATCGCGGCATAGGCGCTGCGGCCGATCGTGTGCGCCATCACAGGCTCCCGTTGACGCGGCCGCCAAAGCCGATGACCCGGCGCGCCCCGCCATAGGCGACCAGCCGCACCTCGCGGCTCTGCCCCGGCTCGAAGCGGGTCGCGGTGCCGGCCGGGATGTCGAGCCGGAAGCCGCGCGCCCGGTCGCGGTCGAAGCGCAACGCCGCGTTGGTCTCGAAGAAATGATAGTGCGAGCCGACCTGGATCGGCCGGTCGCCGGTGTTGGCGACCATCAGCGTCACGGTCGGCCGCCCGGCGTTCAGCTCGATGTCGCCATCGGCGACGAGGATTTCACCGGGGATCATCGGCCGGCTTCATCGTATCGGCTCGTGAACGGTGACGAGCTTGGTGCCGTCGGGGAAGGTCGCCTCGACCTGGATTTCGTGGATCATCTCGGGCACGCCGTCCATGACCTGGCCGCGGGACAGCACCGTCGCGCCGTCGCGCATCAACGCGGCGACCGACTTGCCGTCGCGCGCGCCTTCGAGCACGTAATCGGTGATCAGCGCGACGGCCTCGGGGTAGTTGAGCTTGACCCCGCGCTTCAGGCGGCGCTCCGCCACCATCGCCGCGACGGCGACGATCAGCTTGTCCTTTTCGCGCGGCGTCAGGTTCATCGGCGCTCCCCAAGCCAAAGCTTCGCCTAATTGATAGGCATTAAACGTGCCAAAGCCGCGGCAGACGCGGCGGCAATCCCATCGCGGCCTGCCGCAAATGGCAAGCCAGTTCGCCATAGGCGCGGCGCAAGGCCACGGGCTCGCCCAGCCAGCGCGCCACCACCAACCCGTTCACCGCCGTCACCCCGGCGCGCAGGTCGTCGGCCGCGCCGCGCTGCTGCACCTCCCGGGCCGGGCCGATGAACGGCCGCGGGTCGCCGTCCCGCGACGCCAGGATCAGCGTCGCGCAAGCGGCCGCGCCGGCAAAGCAGGCGGGATGCGCCATGATCGCCGCGACATCCCCGGCGACATGCATCGCCTCGCCCCAGACCAGGTGGCCGTCGCGATAGACCTCCCATTGGTCGTGCAGCAGGCCCTCAGTGAACCGCTCGCCCATGGCGATGCGGCCAAAGACGATGATGCCGCCGCCGAGAAACCCGCTGTCGCCGTTCAGGTCGATCCGCGTCCGCCGCCGCAGTCTGGCGCGTTCGAAAAAGATGGTCTCGGGCGGCAGCAGCTCGATCCAGCCGCGCGGTTCGACCGCGATATGCTGCTCGACTTGCGTCGTCGCGCCGGTCGAGCGGTAGATTTTTTCGGCGGCCGAAGCCGTCACATGCGCCGCGGCGCCTTCCGCTGCTTTGACCGTGACCATGACACGGTCGCCGGCGACCAGCCCGCCCGAGGTCGTCACCAGGACGGCGGTCGGCAGGTCTCCCGCGGGGAACAACACCCGCAGAGGATGGCGCTCGTAGAGGTGGACGAGCCGCGTCCCGCCGTCGCGTATCGCGAAGCCGATTTCCGCGGTGCCTTCGACGGCGCAACCCGGCCCCCACCCCGACCCTCTCCCGCTGGCGGGGGAGAGAGAGTGGCAGGCGGTTGCGGTCGATACCCCCTCCCCCGCTGGCGGGGGAGGGTCGCGGTGGGGGTGAACGCCGAGGCTCAATACCCCAGCGCCAGACCGTCCTTGCGCGGCTCGGAGCCGCCAATCAGCGCGCCGCGCTCGCGGTCGATCCAGATCGCCTGGCAGCCGCCGGTGGGAACCCGCATCACCTCGACATCGTGACCGCGGCGCGCCAGATCGTCCTTGACCGCCTGGGAAATCGTCGACTCGACGCGCAGCTTGTTGCGAAAGGCGAAGGTGCGCGGCGTCTCGGCCGCCTGCTGCGGGTCGAGACCGCGATCCAGCATCTGGTGCGCGATATGCGCGTGGCCGACCGCCTGGTATTGGCCGCCCATCACGCCGTAGGGCATCACCGCGCGGCCGTCCTTGACCAGCATCGCCGGGATGATCGTGTGAAACGGCCGCTTGCGCGGCGCGATCGCGTTGGCATGGCCGGGGGTCGTGCGGAAGCTGGTGCCGCGGTTCTGCAGCAGCACGCCGGTCTCCGGCGCCATGATCCCGGTGCCGAACGACGAGAACAGCGAGTTGATGAACGATACGGCGTTGCCGTCGCGGTCGACCGCGCAGAGATAGACCGTGTCGGTATGCTCGGTGCCGCCGTTCCAGTCCGGTCCCGGCATCGCCCGGTCCATGCGGATCTTCGCCCGCGCTTCCTCGGCCCAGCCGTCCGACAGGAACCGCGCGACATCGACATCGGCCTGCGCCGGGTCGGCGATGTGCTCGTCACGCACGTGATAGGCCGACTTCGTGGCCTCGGCGAACAGGTGGATGCGGTCGGCCTCGCTCAGCGCGTCGCCGCCCATGTCGTAGCCTTCGAGCTGACGCAGGATCATCAGCGCCGCCAGCCCCTGCCCGTTCGGCGGGCATTCGTAGACATCGTAGCCGCGATAAGGCGCATGGATCGGCTCGACCCATTCGCAGCGCTGGGCGGCGAAATCCTCCTCTTCGTGCAGCCCGCCGAGCTCTTTGAGCCGGGCGAGGATATCGGCCATCACCGACCCTTCGTAAAACCCGGCGCGGCCCTCGCGGCCGATCTTGCGCAGCGTCGCGGCGAGCGCCGGGTTGCGCATCCGGTCGCCGACCTTGGGCGGCTTACCGTTGGGCAGCATGACCTTGGCGGTATGCGGGTCGGTCAGCTTCCAGGCGTTGCGCTCCCAGTCCCAGGCGACGCGGGGGGTGACGAGATACCCCTCCTCCGCCGCCTGCGCCGCCGGCTCCAGCAGCTCCGCCAGCGGCTTGCTGCCGTAGGTCGCGTTGAGCGTGCACCACGCGTCGATCGCGCCGGGCAGCGTCACGGCATGCGCGGTCTGCGTCGAGATCTGGCGGATCTGCCGCTCGGCATACCAATCGACCGTCGCCGCCTTGGGCGCCCGACCCGAGCCGTTGAGCGCCACCGGCGCCGCGCCGCCCTGCGAGTACAGGCAGAAACAGTCGCCGCCGATGCCGGTGCTTTGCGGCTCGACGACGCCCTGCACGGCGACGGCGGCGATCGCCGCGTCCATCGCGTTGCCGCCGGCGCGCAGCACGTCGAGCCCGGCGAGGGTCGCGCGCGGCGCCGACGTCGCCACCATGCCGTTCGCCGCGACCGCCGCCGAGCGGCCCGGCACACTGAAATCACGCATGTCCTGGCGTCCCTCTAATCATTTGCGGTGCAATCCTGCCCGTCGGGCTTATCGCTTGTCGCCTTGTGTTGCACGGACCTAGCTTGCGGGTCAATTGAACGGGGTCATTTTCCGCTTCCGCGGAGGCGGCACCGGCCTGCTCCCCCACCCGGCCACCCAACGAGAGTATGCTGATTGGGTGGCCGGGTGGGGGAGCGGGCTGGCGCCGAAGGCCACGCGGAGGCGTGGCCACACGATGGAGACGATCATGGATGGCAGCCTAGAGTTTGCGGTCGCGACGCCGCCGGCACCGGGCGAGACGGTGGCGATCGCGCCCGGTGTCCACTGGCTGCGCATGCGGCTGCCGTTCGCGCTGAACCACATCAATCTGTGGCTGCTCGAAGACGGGCCGGGCTGGACGATCGTCGATTGCGGTTATGCGCTCGACGAGACACGCGACGCCTGGCAGCGCATCTTTGCCGAGCGGCTCGGCGGCAGGCCGGTGCAGCGGGTCATCGTCACCCATTTCCACCCCGACCATATGGGCCTGGCGGCCTGGCTGACCGAGCGTTGGGCGGCGCCGCTGTGGACGACCGAGAAGGAATGGCTGCACGCGCGCATGCATGCGCGCGACGACGACTCCGCGCCCTCGCGCCGCGACTTCGCGCTGCGCGCCGGGCTCGACGCGGAGTCGAGCACGATCTTCTCGGAACGCCAGGGCAATTACCGGCGCGGCTGCCCGGCCGTGCCGCACGTGTTCCGGCGCATCGGCGAGGGCAGCGTCATCACGATCGACGGCCGCGAATGGCGCGTCATGATCGGCGAGGGCCATGCGCCCGAGCATGCCTGCCTGTTCTGCGCCGAGACCGGCGTGCTGATCGCCGGCGATCAGATCCTGCCGCGGATTTCGCCCAATATCAGCGTGCAGACCTACGAGCCGGAGGGCGACCCCCTCGCCCGCTACCTCGCCTCGCTCAAGAGGCTGCGCGGGATGCTGCCGCCCGGCATCCTGGTGCTGCCGTCGCACAACCTGCCGTTCTACGGCGTGCAGGAGCGCATCGACGAGCTCGCCGCGCATCACGCCGCGCGCTGCGACGACGTGATCGCCGCCTGCGCCAGTCCGAACAGCGCCGCCGACCTGCTGCCGGTCCTCTTCCGCCGCCAGCTCGACCGCCACCAGATGGGCTTCGCCCTCGGCGAGGCGCTGGCGCACCTGCATTACCTCGAAGGGCAAGGCGCGCTGACGCGCGAGACCGGAGGCGACGGCGTCAATCGGTTTCTCGCCGCCTGACGCCTTGACCATCGGCAGGGGCGTGGTTAAGTCAGCCATGCCCTTCGAGTGGGACGAAGCAAAGCGCGAGCAAAACCTCGCCAAACACGGGATCGACTTTCGCCGAATCGTGCGGCTGTTCGACGGACGCATCGTCGAAGTTGTCGATAGACGGCATGATTATGGCGAGCGACGGCTGCGGTGCTTCGGCGAAATCGAAGGACGGGTTTATAGCGTCGTCTATACATGGCGCGGCGGGAATCGCCGGATCATCAGTGCGAGGAAGGCCAATGACCGCGAAAAAAGAACGTATTACGGTCGTGACCGCTGAGGAGGCACGACGTCTGCCGGATATGACGGATTACGCTCGCCTCGACGCGATGACGGACGAGGACATCGCCCGTGCCGTTGCCGAAGACCCCGACGCTGTGCCGGTGGATGCTGACTGGAGCGATGCCGTCGTCGTCATTCCGCCTCGTTTAAGGGACCGGGTGTTGCTGGTCGATGACGAGGTGGGCGACTGGTTTGCCGCGACGGGCGAGGACGGGCGGGATCGGATGCAGGCCGTCCTTCGCGCGTATATGGAGCGGCACCGGTCGCCCGAGGGCCGGGGCGCCCGCATCAATCACATCGCGTTGAAAGTCACCGATCTCGAAACGGCGACGAAGTTCTACGAGAACGTGTACGGGTTCCGGCAGGTGCGCACCGGGCGGTCGCGCGGCCACATCTCGCGGCACATGACCGACGGCACGATCGACCTCGCGCTGATGATCTATGACAGCGAGGACGACGCGGAGGCGAAGCTCGTCGGCCCCGGTCCGGCGATCCATCATTTCGGCATCGAGGTGGACGACCACGAGGCCTTTGCCGCCAAGGTCGCGGCAAACGGCGGCAATATCCTGTCGAGGCCCGGAGAGGTGCCGATCAAGTACCGCTCCCCCGACGGCGTCGTCGCCGAGGTGGTGCCGATGGGCCGTTACGAGAAGATGAAGGCGGCGGAGTAGCTCCTACTCCGGTTCGGCCATCTGCTGGCCGGCGATGACTTCCTCGCGCACGCGCTGGCTGGCGAGCATCATCTCGATCGTGTAGGCGACGATCGCCGTCAGAATGCAGACGATCGCCAGGCCGAACGTCACGTAAAGCCCAGCGGCGATCGCGAAACCGCCCGCTTCCCCGGCGAACAGGCCGAAGACCGAGACGCAGGTCGAGGCTCCCGCCGTCGCGGCGAGCACGACCGCCGCGTCGAGAAACAGCGACCGCCGGTGCAGGTGCGCCAGGCGCAGCCCCATCCGCGCGCTTTGGTGCGCCGGGTCCGCCTCGATCGCCTTGGTCAGGCTGTCGACCTGGTCGGCGACCCGCGCCAGCCGCGTGGTGAAGACGTTGAGCAATGTCGCGATACCGGTCAGCAGGAAGACCGGGGTCAGCGATACCTGGATGATGTGAACGACGGCATCGATCGCCGTCCCGGCCGAACCGCCCGTCAGAACCGCCGCCGGCCCCACGCAAGAACCCTCTCAGACCGCGGGCGCCTTGAGCAGCTTGAGGTCCGGCGCCTTGTGCAATCTGGCTTCGGTCTTGGCCTGCAGCGTGTCGAAATCGATGTCCTCGACCATTTCGCGCACGACAAAGCCGGTGTCGGCCACATCGATGACCGCGAGGTCGGTGTAGATACGCCGCACCACCCGCGCCGCGGTCAACGGGTATTCGCATTGCTTGCGCAGCCGCGGCGCCCCGCTACGCGTCGTGTGCTCGACCAGCACGCGCACCTCCTTGGCGCCGGCGGCGAGGTCCATCGCCCCGCCGACGCCGGGCGGGAATTTCGGGTCGTCGGTCGTCCAGTTGGCGATGTCGCCGTTCTCGGCGACCTCGAACGCGCCCAGCAGCGCGTAGTCGAGATGCCCGCCGCGGATCATCAGGAACGAGTCGGTATGGTGCACATAGCTGCCGCCCTTGAGCAGCGTCACCGGCTGCTTGCCGGCATTGACGAGGTCGAGGTCGATCTCGTTGTCGCCGGGGGCCGGGCCGATGCCGAGCACGCCGTTCTCGCTCTGCAGCACGATCTCGCGCCCCTCGGGCAACACGTCCGCGACCAGCGTCGGCAACCCGATGCCGAGATTGACGTAGACGCCGTCGGCGAGATCCTGCGCGGCGCGCCAGGCGATCTGCTTGCGGGTGAGCGGCATGTCCAATCCTCCTTTAGGGCGGCTCGCCAGGACGGCGGAAATTACGCCGGCACCTCGACCATGCGGTCGATAAAGATGCCCGGGGTGATGATGTGCTCGGGATCGAGCTCGCCGAGTTCGACGCAGCGCCGGACCTGGACGATCGACAGCGCCGCGGCCTGCGCCATGGTCGGGTTGAAGTTCCGCGCCGACTTGTTGTAGGTCAGGTTGCCCCAGCGGTCGCCGCGATCGGCCTTGAGCAGCGCCACGTCGCCCTTCAACGGCTTTTCCAGCACATAGCGGCGGCCGTCGATCTCGCGTTCTTCCTTGCCTTCGGCGAGCCGCGTGCCGACCCCGGTCGGCGACCAGAACCCGCCGAGACCGGCCGCCGCGCAGCGCATGCGCTCGGAAAGGATGCCCTGCGGCACCAGCTCCAGTTCGATCCTGTTCTGGCGGTACAATTCCTCGAACACCACCGAGCCCGAGCTGCGCGGGTAGGAGCAGATGATCTTGCGCACCCGGCCGGCATCCATCAGCCCGGCGAGGCCGGTCCGGCCGGTGCCGGCATTGTTGTTGACGATGACGAGGTCCTTGGCGCCCTGCTCCAGCAGCGCACCGTACAGCGCCTCGGGCGACCCGGCGCCGCCAAAACCGGCGGCGAGCACCACCGAACCGTCCTTGATGCCGTCAACCGCCTCGGCCAGGCTGCGTACACGCTTATCGATCATCGTCCGGGCTTTCGCCTCCCACTCTTTCGTCATCCCCGGGCTTGTCCCGGGGGTCCACACGGATGCTAAAACGCCACGTCGTCGCCGCCCTTCAGCGCGAGCAGCCGGCGCGCCTCGTCGGGTGTGGCAATTTCGAGCGACAGGTTTTCGAGGATGGTGCGGATGCGGCTCACCTGATCGGCATTGCCTTGCGCGAGCTGGCCGCGCCCGAGCCACAGCGAATCCTCCAGGCCGACGCGGACATTGCCGCCCATGATCGCGCCCATCGTGACAAAGGGCAATTGGTGCCGGCCGGCGGCGAGGATCGACCAGGCGTAGTCGTCGCCGAACAATTTGTCGGCGATGCGTTTCATATGCATCAGGTTTTCGTGGTCGGCGCCAATGCCGCCGAGAATGCCGAAGATCGTCTGGATGAAGAACGGCGGCTTGATCAGCCCGCGATCGACAAAATGCGCGAGGTTGTAGAGGTGCCCGACATCGTAGCATTCATGCTCGAACCGCGTGCCGCACTCCTCGCCCAGGCGCTTGATGACCTTTTCGATGTCCGCGAAGGTGTTGCGGAAGATGAAGTCGCGGGTCATTTCGAGCTGCCGCGGCTCCCACTCGTATTTCCACTCCTTGTAGCGGTCGAGCATCGGGTAGAGGCCGAAATTCATCGAGCCCATGTTCATCGAGCACATCTCGGGCCTGGCGCGCAGCGGCGCGGCCAGCCGCTCCTCCAAGGTCATGCCGTGCCCGCCGCCGGTGGTGATGTTGACCACGGCGTTGGTGGCCTGCTTGATCCGCGGCAGGAACTGCATGAAGACATCCGGATCGGGTGTCGGCCGGCCGTCTTTCGGGTCGCGCGCGTGCAGGTGCAGGATCGACGCCCCCGCCTCGGCCGCGGCGATGGCGTCGCGCGCCACCTCGTCTGGGGTCAGCGGCAGATACGGGCTCATCGTCGGGGTGTGGATCGAGCCGGTCACCGCACAGGTGATGATGACCTTGCTTTTCAGCGGCATGGGCGTCCTCTCCTCAATCGCGCCTCTCTCAACCGCACCGTCGGCTTAGCGCGGCCGCGCGGCGACGCCCCCGCGCAATTCGTGGACGACGACGCCGAGCCGGCGCGGCGGCGGCGCCAGCCACAGCGGGTGCGTCAGGCTGGTGCCGACATCGCTTTCCCCGGCCTGCCAGCGCCGCATCAGCGCGGCGGAGGAAAAATCCGCCATCTTCTTCGGCAGCTCGGCATCGGCGCATTCATGCACGAGCCGCAGGATCGTCATCGTCGCTTCGCTGCCCTCGGCGAGGCATTTCTTGACCTCGGGGTCGCGCCGCAGCCCGGCCGGCAGCCGCTCGCCCAACAGCGCGATCACCCGCCGCAGATCGTGGTTGCGGCGCAACGCGGCGATCTCGCGCGCCGAGCGGCTGACGCCGCCGCGCGCGCCCGGCACCGGGTCGTAGCCGTCGATCACAAAGCACAGCGTATCGGCGGGACGGGCGTCGTCGAGCGGTGCGACCGACACCGCGCCGCCGCCATAACGCTGCCCCTCGACCATCCCCGGCGCCATGCCGGGCAGCGCCGTGCTCGCCAACACATGGTCGATCGTCAGCACGTGCCGGTCGTTATCGAAAAACGTCTCGGCGCCGGTGTCGAGATTGGTGGCGCCCAGCACCACCCGGACCGCGCCGGCATTGACCCGGCCGAAATCAACCACCTCGGCGACCAGCTCGCGCAGCTCGCTGGTCGGGATCACCGAGGTCTCGCGCGGCGGCCTTGCGCCGCCGTGGCGCCAGCGGAACGCCAGCCGCTCCAAGGCGGCGCGGAGATTCTGATGAAACCCGGCATCGCCGCGGATCGCTACCCGGCGGCTCAGCTCGCGCCAGAATTGCCGCAGGCGGAACGAACGCTCGTGCGGCAGGTTGCCGGCGATGATGACCGCGTTGATCGCGCCGACGGCGTTGCCGGCGATCCAGTTCGGCCTGATCCCGGCGTTTTCGAGGGCCGCATAGGCGCCGGCCTGGTACGCACCGAGGGCGCCGCCGCCGGACAGGACGAGCGCGATGCGGTCGAACCGGGCCAGGCTTTTCTCCGATCGCGCGCGCGCCAAGCGGTGCTCCTGCGGGTTTCCCGCGGCTGGTGCCGATCCCGTCGAGCGGGACGCCGCATCATCATGCGAAACCGCAAACCCACCGTCCAGTGCCGAAACAGCAATATGATTAGTTATTCCGCACCAACTGCTTAGGCGTCAGGCTCAGAAGGTAGGCGGCGATCGCGCGGCGATCGTCGTCGGTCAGGCGCGCGGTATTGCGGACGATCTCGGCCATCGCCCCGCCGACAAAATCATTGTCGGGGGTCATCCCGTCCTTGAGCAACGAGGCGATATCGTCGGCATGCCATTTGCCGATGCCGTTGTCGGGGTCGGCGGTGATGTCGGGCGCTTTGCGGCCTTCAAGGCCGCCGCGCGAACCGGCCAGGTAGCGGTCCAGGTCGGGCGCGCCGAGCAGGGTCAGCGGCGTATGACAGTCGCCGCAATGGCCGACCGTGGCGACGAGATAGGCGCCGCGCGTTGCCGCGGCATCACCGGCCGGCGCCGGCGGCGCCACGGCCGCGCCCGCAACCGCGACGCCAAGCGCCGCCCGCGCCCGTCCGGCGAGCCCGAGCGACGAGGCGCCGGGCACGGACCGCGACACCGGCGCAATGCTGTCGAGAAACGCCTTGAGATCGGCAAGATCGCCGTCGGTCAGCCCGGCGAAATAGGGAAACGGGAAGGCCGGGACGTAATGCGTGCCGTCCGGCGCGATGCCCCACCGCATCGCACGCGCGAAATCCGCCGCGCTCCAGCCGCCGATGCCGGTCGCCTTGTCCGGGGTGATGTTCGGCGCGGCGATGTCGCCGGCTTCGCTCTCGATGATCCGGCCGCCGGCGTAAGGCTGTCCGCCGTTCTTGCTGTCGGTGTGGCACTGGTCGCAGCCCGCGGCCGCAGCCAGATAAGCGCCGCGCCTCACCGCCGCCGGGTCGGCGTCGGCCGAGGACATCGCCGCCGCCAGCAGCACAGCCGCCAACAGCACCGCCTCCCGGGCGGTCCTTATTTCTTGATGTCTTCGCGGAACTTGCCGTGACAACCGCCGCAACCGTTCTTCCCCATATCGGCAAAGGCGGTCTGGATTTTCTCCTTGTCGCCGGTCTTCACGGCGGCGGCAAGCGCCTTGGCCTTTTCCTCGGCCGCATCGCGGGCCGCCAGGAAAGCCTTCCAGTCGCTCCAGATCTCCGGCTTTGTCGTGTGCTTGCCGTCCGGGCTCGCGCCGCCGGTGCCCTCCGGGAAGACATCGGGGATCTTGTGCACGTCGCCGACGAGGTTGGTCGCGCCTTCGGCAGCCTTCGCCTGGTCCGCCTTGTCGTCGAGGAAGCCCTTGATCGCGCCCATATCGGCTCCCTGATGCTTCATCAGGGCTTCGCGGTCCTTGATCACCTGCTCCTTGTCGGCCGCCGGCGCGCCGGTCGACAGCAGCGCCGCGACTGCCAGCACCGCGCCCAGCGCGGCAACCTTGCGTAATGTTCTCATGCCCCCGTTCTCCACTTTTTACGACCGCGCGAGACTAGAGACGCCGCGAATAAAAGCAAATTGTCCGGCGCAACCTCACCATCACGTGATGGGCATCACGATGTGGTTCTTGAAGCCCGGCCGTTCCCGGCAGCGCTCGTACCAGGCGTGCAGCCGCGGCATGTCGGGGCGTTCGATCGGGTAGTTGAACCAGCGGTAGATGTGCGTGCCCATGACGATCTCGGCGAGCGACAGCGACTGGCCGCCGAGATAGGGCCGGTCGGCAAGCCCGTCGTCGACGATCTCCCAGGCGGTGATGGCGCGCCGGCGCGCCGCCTCGATCGCCGCCGGATCGCGGGTCTCCGGCGTCGAGCGAATGAGACCTTGCAGCAATGCCCCCATCGGCGCGCCGATCACCGACAACTGCCAGTCCATCCAGCGCTCGACATGCGTCCGCTCGGCGAAATCGGCGGGATAGAGGCGGCCGCCATCGGGATGCGTGTTGCACAGGTAGCGGCAGATCGTATTGGACTCCCACATCACCAGATCGCCGTCGATGACCGTCGGAACCAGACCGTTCGGGTTGAGCTTCAGGTATTCGGGGTCGCGGTTGCCGCCGAACGGGCCGCCATGGTCGACCCGGTCATAGGCGATGCCGAGCTCGGCGCAGGTCCACAGGACCTTCTGCACGTTCGACGATGTGGTGCGCCCCCAGATCTTCAGCATGCCCCGCCTCCGCTGTTGCCGGCGCATGGAGCCTCAGTTTCACGGCAAGCGCAACTGTCGGCATCGGCCGGCGGATGCTTTATGCTGCGCCGATCCGAAGCAGCGCCGCCGGGGTGAAATGGCCGTGAACCGTATTCGTCGCGTTGTCGTCCTCGCCGCGCTTGCCGGTGCGGTGATATTGCCGCGGCCGAGCCTGGCATTGACCCAGCAGGGCCAGCAGATGATGCGCAACTGGGTGCAGTCCGACCGCTGCGCCGCCCAGGTGCGAAAGCAATTTCCCGATTATACGCCCGACGCGCTGGCGAAACGCGATCAGGCTCTGCAGCGCTGCCTGACCGACAGCATTCTCCCGCCGCGCGCCCCGCTGGCGCCCGGTCATCAGTGAGACGGAGCCGGCGGCTTTAGCGCGTCTTGCGCAGCTGCAAGAGCTGCCAGATATCCTCGAACGCGGCGACCAGCGCGTCGATGTCGTCGTCGCTGTGCAGCGGCGTCGGGGTCAGGCGCAGCCGCTCCGTGCCGCGCGGCACGGTCGGATAGTTGATCGGCTGCACATAGATCTGGTGGTGCTGCAGCAGCAGGTCGGACGCGGTGCGGCACAAGGCGGCGTCGCCGACCATCACCGGCACGATATGGCTGGTCGACGGCATCTGCGGGATCCCGGCCTCGGCCAGCCGCCGCTTGACGACGGCGACCCGCTCCTGGTGCCGGCTGCGCTCGGCCTGGCTCCCCTTGAGGTGGCGCACCGCGGCGAGCGCGCCGGCCGCGACCAGGGGCGGCAGCGACGAGGTGAAGATAAAGCCGGGCGCATGCCCGCGCAGGAAATCGACCATCAGCGCCGACCCGGCGACATAGCCGCCCATCGTGCCGAACGCCTTCGCCAAGGTGCCCTGGATCACCGTCAGCCGGCCGGAGACGTCGTCGCGCTCGGCGATGCCGCCGCCGCGCGCGCCGTAGAGCCCGACGGCATGCACCTCGTCGAGATAGGTCATCGCGCCGAACCGGTCGGCGGCGTCGCAGATCGCGGCGATCGGCGCGATGTCGCCATCCATCGAATAGACCGATTCGAAGCAGACCAGCTTGGGCCGCTCCGCCGGCAGCCCGGCGAGCAGCTCCGTCAGGTGATCGACATCATTATGGCGGAAGATCAGCCGCTCCGCGCGGCTGTTGCGGATGCCGGCGATCATCGAGGCGTGGTTCATCGCATCCGACAGCACCACCATGCCCGGCATGCTGCCCGCCAAGGTCGACAGCGCAGCCTCGTTGGCGACAAACCCCGAGGTGAAGATCAGCGCCGCCTCGCGGCCGTGCAGGTCGGCGAGCTCGCGTTCCAGCAGCACATGCGCGTGGCTGGTGCCGGAAATGTTGCGCGTCCCGCCGGCGCCGGCGCCGGTGCGCTCCATCTCGGCCGCCATCGCCGCCAGCACCGCCGGGTGCTGCCCCATGCCGAGATAGTCGTTCGAGCACCACACCGTGACCTCGACGCCGACCCGGTGGTCGAGCGCACGGGGGAACCGTCCGCGCCGGCGTTCGAGGTCGGCGAAGACCCGGTAACGGCCCTCGCTGTGCAGCGCGTCGAGGCGCTGCTGGAAAAACGTGTCGAAATTCATGGCGATCACGATCGGCTGAGATATCGGACCGTAACATACCGCCGTGGTTTCGCCATTGGGGCGCGGTGTCGCGTTTTCGTTACCGCGGCGATTTGCACACGAAATTGGCGCGTCCCGGTGTCATCAGCGGACAATTCTCGAACGTGTAGTCGGTCCCGACGCTCTCGGCCGCGGTGCCCTTCGGGCATTCCGCCTGCGCCATTTCCTGGAGCTTCTCCGGCGGCGTCTTTAGGGTGTTGTAGCACACCGACACGCGATTGCCGGGGTCAGTCTCCCACGGCTGCAGCGCCGGCGGGCCGGCGATGAACGGCTGAAAGCCGCTGCAGCCCAGCAGCATGACGGGCAACAGCAGCGCGGCGGATCGCCTCATGACGCCGCCAGCGCCTGTTCGGCAAAGCGCGCGCAAGCCATCAGCCGGGCATCGTCGCCGATCCGTCCCACCAGCTGGATGCCGACCGGCAACCCGCTCGGCCCCTTCCCCGCCGGGATCGTCACGGCCGGTGTCCCCAACAGCGTCCACATCCGGTTGAACACCGGGTTGCCGGTGTATTCGTGGCCCTGCGGCGCCTCGCCGGGCGCCGCCGGGACGACGATCACGGCGCAGTCGCCAAAGAACGCGTCGAGCGCCTGGCGGGCGGCGGCGGTTTCGGCGCGCGCGGCGTCGTAGCGATCGGCCCCGATCGTCATGCCGTGGTCGAAAAGCTGCGCCAGCCGCGGCGAGATCTGGGCGCCGTGGCGAATCCGCTCATCCGCCAGCGCCAGGGTCATCTCGTAGGCCATGATGGTCTCTTGCGCCGCGGCGAGACCGTGATGCGCCTGCGGCACTGCGATGTCGTCGACCCGCGCCCCGGCCGCCAACAGCGCGCCGCGCGCCCGGTCGAGCGCCGCCGTGGTCGCCGGCTCGGCCTCGTCCCACACCGGCGTCCGGCAGAAGCCCAGGCGGGGCGGCAGCGATGCGGCCGTATCCCGCAACCCGCGCCGGTCGGTCAGCAGGCCGACAAAGAACGCGGCGTCGGCGACATTGCGCGCCATGCAGCCGACGGTGTCGAGACTGTCGGCCAGCGCCTTGACGCCGTAGCGCGGCACCAGGCCGAAGCTCGGCTTGTAGCCGACGACGCCGCAATAAGCCGCCGGCCGCAGGATCGAGCCGGCGGTCTGTGTCCCGAAGGCCAGCGGCGCCATCCCCGCCCCCACCGCCGCGGCCGAACCGCTCGACGAACCGCCCGGCGTATAGGCCGGATTATGCGGGTTCGTCGTCTTGCCCGGCGTGAAATAGGCGAATTCGGTGGTGACCGTCTTGCCCAGCACGATCGCCCCCGCCGCCCGGGTCAGCGCGACGCAAGCGGCATCGGCCGCGGGCCGGTGGCTCCGATAGATCGGCGAGCCGTAACCGGTCGGCAGGTCGAACGTGTCGATCACGTCCTTGACCGCGACCGGGATGCCGTGGAGCAGACCGCGCGGCGGCTCGTTGTCGCAGCGCCGCGCCGCCGCCAGCACCGCCGCGCGGTCGAAATGCTGAAACGCCCCAACCGCCGCCTCGCGCGCGTCGATCCGCTCCAGCCAGGCGTTGACGTAGTCGACGACGCCGAGCTTCTTCGCCGCGATCGCCTGGGCGGCCTCGCGCACGCCGAGGCTCAGCGGGTTGACGGAGACGGGATCGGACATCGGATCCTCCTGGCACCCGGGATCGGGCGAACCTACCGCGGCGGCGACGTTTGCGGGAAGAGAGATGGTGCCATGCGGGGATGCCGAGCCGCTTGCCCCGGTGGAGCGGCACCGGGCAGTGTACAACCATGGCGCACAACCCCAACGAACCCGATGATGACGGCGGCGGCAACCGCCGCGGCGCGCTGATCGGCCTGGTGATTACGGCGCTGCTGGTCATTGCCGGCTATTACCTGACGACCGTGCTGCGCCATCAGGGGCAGATGCAGGACTGCCTGATGTCCGGCCGCACCAACTGCGCGCCGATCGACGTGCCGACGCATAAATAGGCCGCGCGATACCGCCGCGGACTGCGTTATCATCGCGGGCGAGCCCGCTTCAGAGGCAGCTATCGTGTCGGATGCTAAGGCGCTTTATGACGAAGATTTCGTCGCCTGGTCAAAAGACCAGGCCGAAGCGTTGCGCGCCGAGGCTCGCGCTGGTTCAAACCAAAAACTCGATTGGGAGAACCTGGCCGAGGAGATCGAAAGTTTGGGGAAATCGCAACGTCACGAGCTGCGAAGCCAAGTCAGGCGGGTGATCGAGCATTTGTTGAAGCTTGAATGTTCCCTTGCGATGGCCCCTCGCCGCGGATGGTGCGAATCCATCAGCGATGCGCGAAGTGAGATCGATCTTATCCTTCGCGACAGTCCAAGCCTTAAGAGGGAGGTACGCAGCGCCATTGCGATAGGTTTAAAGCCCGCTGCGCGGAAGGCGATCTTTGCACTCGAAGAGCACGCCGAGCTGAATACGGCGGCGCGCGCCCGGATACAGGCGATGACATATACCGAAGAGCAGATCCTCGGCGACTGGTTTCCGCCCGGGCCGCCGCCTAGCAGCGAATACCCATGATCCCATCGGGGGCGACATTTGCGGGCGGCGGCCCTATATATAGCCGAGCGTATCGCTCCGAATGAGCGCTGAAAGAGCAATGATCGATCCGTTTGGCCGGCATATTTCCTATCTGCGCGTATCGGTGACCGACCGCTGCGATTTCCGCTGCGTCTATTGCATGGCGGAAGAGATGACGTTCCTGCCCAAGCGCGAGCTGCTGACGCTGGAAGAGCTCGACCGGGTGTGCGGCGCGTTTGTCCGGCTCGGCGTCAGGAAGCTGCGGCTGACCGGCGGCGAGCCGCTGGTGCGGCGCGACATCATGACCCTGTTCCGCTCGCTGGGGCGCCACCTCGAGAGCGGCGCGCTCGACGAGCTGACCCTCACCACCAACGGCAGCCAGCTTGCCCGCTACGCCGAGGAGCTGCGCGCCTGCGGCGTCCGCCGGGTCAATGTCTCGCTCGACACGCTCGACCCGGCCAAGTTCGCCGAGATCACCCGGCGCGGCCGGCTCGACCGGGTGCTGGCGGGTCTCGATGCCGCAAAGCGCGCCGGCTTGCAGGTCAAGATCAACACGGTCGCGCTGCGCGGGGTCAACGAGGACGAGCTCGACGACCTGATCGGCTGGTGCGGCGCGCAGGGCTTCGACCTGGTGCTGATCGAGGTCATGCCGATGGGCGATATCGGCGGCGAAACGCGGCTCGACCAGTATCTGCCGCTGTCGCTGGTGCGCGCGCGCCTGCAGCGGCGCTGGACGCTCGACGACAGCGACTACCGCACGGGCGGCCCGGCGCGCTATGCGACCGTGCGCGAGACCGGGCGGCGGCTCGGCTTTATCACCCCCCTCACCCATAATTTCTGCGAGAGCTGCAACCGCGTGCGGCTGACCTGTACCGGCACGCTCTATATGTGCCTCGGCCAGGAGGACGCCGCCGACCTGCGCACCCCGATGCGCCAGTCGGAGAGCGACGGACCGCTGGAAGACGCGATCCGCGAGGCGATCGGCCGCAAACCCAAGGGCCACGACTTCATCATCGACCGTCGCCACCAGCGGCCGGCCATCGCCCGCCATATGAGCGTCACCGGCGGGTGAGCCTGCCGCGCGTCGCCTTCGTCGCCTCCGACGCGGAGGCGGCGCAGCAGGCCCTCGCCGATCTGCACCGCGCCTACGGCACGGTCGATCCGGCGGAGGCCGACATCGTCGTGCCGCTCGGCGGCGACGGTTTCATGCTGGAAACCTTGCACCGCTTTGTCGGCAAGGGCGTGCCGATCTTCGGCATGCATCGCGGCAGCGTCGGGTTCCTGATGAACCCCTACGCGGTCGAGGGGCTCGAAGAACGGCTCGAAACCGCCCAGCGGGTGACGCTCTACCCGCTCGAAATGGCCGCGACGCGAGAGAACGGCGCGGTGCAGCGGGCCATCGCCTTCAACGAGGTGTCGCTGCTGCGCGAGACCCGGCAGGCCGCGAAGCTCAGGATCACCGTCGACGGCGTGGTGCGGCTCGACGAGCTGATGGCCGACGGCATCCTGCTCGCGACCCCAGTCGGCAGCACCGCCTACAACCTCGCGGCGCACGGGCCGATCATCCCGCTCGACGCGGAAATCCTGGCGCTGACGCCGATCAGCGCGTTCCGCCCGCGGCGCTGGCGCGGCGCCCTGTTGCGCCACGGCGCGCAAGTGCGCATCGACGCGCTCGAAACCGAAAAACGCCCGGTCAGCGCCGTCGCCGATTTCACCGAGGTGCGCGACGTCACCTGCGTCGAGATCCGCGAGGCGCCGGAAATCTCGATGGCGCTGCTGTTCGACCGCGAGGCGAACCTTCAGGAGCGCGTGTTCAAAGAACAATTCATGACGTGACCCCGGCTAGGACCGGGACTTATTCCAGGCCGGGCTTATTCCAGATTGAGCGCCTGTCCCGCCAAATCCTCGGCACGTTCGACCGCGATCAGCACGGCGTAGCCCTTCTTCTCCGGATCGCGATCCTTTTCCGGCTGCACCAGGCGGCGCCACACTTCCTCATAGACCGGGCCGGACCGGTAGATTTTCGCGGTGCCGTAGAAGCGCGCGATGCCGCCGCGCGGCAGTGTCCCGTCTTCGCGCAGCGACGGCTTGCGGAAATAGATCGTCAGCTTGCTGCCGTCCCGCATGCTGTCGGCGGTGCTGCCGCTGCCGCGTTCCCACAACCCGATATGCTCGTCGTCATAGACCATCGTGCCGCCGCGCGGGGTCACCTGCGCAAAGCCGTTCGGCAGCACCGACGCCAGCAGGCAGACATGCGCCGGAAAGGCGGTGTTGATGTGCTCATGCAGGATTTGCGGAATCTTCGCCATCGTCGGTCGTCCCACGCCGGAATCAGCTCCGGCGGATAGAACCGCAAAACCGCAGGAGCGCGCAACCAGGCGACTAGCGGGCCGCGACCTTCTCACCGGCAAAGACGCCGTCCGGCAAAGCGGCGATCCGCGCGATCAGCCGCCGGTCCTCCAAGGTCAGATCGAGCAGGGTCTCGCAAAGCCGGCTGTCGAGATCGAGCAGGCCCTGACCGGGGGTGACGTTGGAGCGGGTCGCCGGCACGTCCTGCCCGATAAGCCGGCCCAGCGCGGCGACAAAGGCGTCGTAACCGGCGACCGTGCCGACCAGCGCGTAGCGCTCGCGGATCACCTGCATCGCCGCCTCCGCGTTGCGGTGCGCCGACAGCCAATCGCATTGCACGGCGCGGATATAGGCCGCATTCGCATAGACGTGCTCGCTCAGCCGGGCATTCTTGAAGTGCTCGTGGTACGGATGCCCGGTCCAGCTCGCGACATAGTTGAACTCCGAGACGAGGCGCCGCACCGGGTCGCGCAGCACACTGACCAGCAGCGACTCCGCCGAACATTTCTGCCTCACATCGCTGAAGGTGAAATGGCCGGAAACATAGCGGTAACGGCGGAACTCGGCGGGCGTCAGCGCCTGCAAACGCGCGAGATCCTCCTGGGTGTTGACGCGCAGTGAGCGGTCTTCGCCAAAGATCGGCAACAACGCCGCGTGCAGCGCCCACCCCGCGGTTTTCGGAATATGCGGAAAAACCAATTGCTGCCACATATTCGGTACACGCCCGCGGTTGCCAGCCGAGAATGGGCGAGCGCCGGTTAAATTTCCGGCAATCGGAGCGCACCACCCCGCTTGGACGGCCGGGTCAAGCCCGGCCCAAGGCACGTGGATGGCCGGGTCAAGCCCGGCCATGACAATGAACCTAGGCGACCTGGTCGAGGGTCGAGGCGACGTCGCGCGTGGTGACGCGGCGCAGATCGCGCACCCTGGTCTCGTCGAAATGGCGGCCGCGGTGCATCGTCGCGCGGTTGTCCCAGATCACCAGATCGCCCTCGCGCCAGTCGTGGCGGTAGACGAACTCGCGCTGCGTCGCGTGCTCGATCAGTTCGCGCAGCAGCAGCCGTCCTTCGGGCAGCGGCCAGCCGACGATCTCCGAGGCATGCGCCGCGACGTACAGCACCTTGCGGCCCGAGCCGGGATGGGTGCGCACCAGCCGCTGCGGCACCGGCGGCAGCACCTGCTTCTCGCCGAACAGCAGCTCGCTGAACCCCAATTGGCCGCGCGACCAGGCGATGTCGTGCAGCGCGACGAGGTCGCCGATCTCGGCCTTCTGCCGGTCGCCGAGCGCGTCGTAGGCGGCGTGCATGTCGGCGAACTCGGTCTCGCCGTTGCCTTTCGGGCTCGGTCCCGGCACGCGGTGCGCGTAAAGCATCGACAACGCCGCCGGCACCCGGCGGAACGAGCCGTCGGTGTGCCACAAGCGGTTGCCGAGCTGGTCGAAGCGGCGCGGATCGTCGCGGCCGCGCAGCTTGTTGTCGGCATCGAGGTTCGAGATGTCGGCGACGGCCGGCGGCAGCCGCCGCTTGACGTCGGCGACACCGCTGCGCGGCAGCTCCAGCTCGCCGAAACGGCGCGCGAACGCCATCTGTCGTGCATCGTCGAGCTCCTGGCCGCGCAGCACCAGCACCGCATAGCGGTCGATCGCCGCGGTGAGCGCCGCGACCGTCGCCGCATCGATCGGCTTGCCCGCATCGATGCCCGACACCTCCGCGGCAAAGAGCGGATGAAGCTGGCGAAAGGTCGGTTCCATGGCGGGGCCTCGGACAAGCGGGCTTGCGTCCTGCGCGACGCGGAGCAGCGACACGACTATACGCGCGCGGCGACGAAATCGCGCAGCTCTTCGACCAGCCTGGCGAGGTCGGCCTTCAACGGGTCGAACCCGCCGTTCTTTTCCAAGGTCCGCTGGTCCATATAGAGCGCGCGGTCGATCTCGATCTGCAAGGAGTGGCGGCGCTCGAACGGGCGGCCCATGCGGCGCACGATCTCAACGCCCTTGTAGCCGTCGTTGACATGCACCTCATAGCCCATGCGGCGCAGCGTGCAGGCGACGAAATCGGTGAACTCGCCGTCGCAGGTCGTGCCGTCGCGGTCGCCGAGCACGAAATCGCCGTGCTCGCCCTTGCGGCCCAGCTGGCGGTTGCCGGTCGAGGGCATCGAATGGCAGTTGATGTGCCACACCGCGCCGAATTCCGCGTGCAGCCGGTCGGAGGTCTCGTCGAGCATGCGGTGATACGGGGTGTGGTAGCGCTCGATCCGCGCCAGCACGTCGCTCGGCCGCAGCTTGCGGTCGTAGATCGGTATCCCCGGCTGCGCATAGCGCCGCACCAAGCCGACCCGCGTCGCCGGGCGCAGCGGAGACGGATAGGGCCAGGCCCCGGCGAGCAGGCCGGGGTCGAGGTCGTCGGCGGCGCGGTTGACGTCGAGATAGCTGCGCGGGAACACCGCCGCGATCAGCGTCGCGCCCAAGGCCGGCGCGTAGCCGAACAGCTCGTCGACATAGGCGTCCTCCGCGCGGCGCAGGATGGGCAGCGGACAGCAGAAGGAAAAATCCTCGGGATAGAGCGAACCGCTATGCGGCGAATCGAAAACCAGCGGCTGCGCGTCCACGGTCGGATCGCGGCGCCACAAGACACCGGGAATCTCGTAGCCGGCTTCGGTTTCGATCTCGCTCATGACCACGCCGTTCCATTGCACAAGCCGGCAGCCAAGAAAAGAGGCAACCCGTCGCGTTACCGCAGCGCAGGAAGCGCGCCGGCGCAAGCCGCTGGCCATTCGCCGCGGTTACGGCCTATCGTGCCGGCCGTACGTCCTTAACGGAGCGCCCGGTTGGCCCGCGCGGTAATCGACAAAATCGACATGACGAAGCGGCTCGTCGCGTTCGATACGACCAGCCGCAACTCGAACCTCGCGCTGATCGAATTCGTCCGCGATTACCTCGACGGTTACGGCGTCAAGAGCGAGCTGGTCTACGACGAGACCGGCGCCAAGGCCAACCTGTATGCGACGATCGCCGCGGCCGGGCGCGGCGGCATCATGCTGTCCGGCCACACCGACGTCGTGCCGATCGACGACCAGGACTGGCACACCGACCCGTTTGCCCTGACCGAAAAAGATGGCCGGCTTTACGGCCGCGGCAGCGCCGACATGAAAGGCTTTGTCGCGACCCTCCTCTGTCTCGTGCCGACGCTCGTGCAGCGCAAGCTGCGCGAGCCGATCCATCTGTCGTTCTCCTATGACGAGGAGATCGGCTGCATCGGCATCCGCACGCTGATCGACGTGCTCAGGGACCGGCCGGACAAGCCCAGGCTGTGCATCGTCGGCGAACCGACCGAAATGCAGGTCGGGATCGGCCACAAAGGCAAGCACACGCTGCGCTGCCGGGTGCACGGGCACGAGGCGCATTCGTCGCTGACCCACCAGGGGGTCAACGCGATCGAGGCGGCGGCGGAGCTGGTCGCCAAGCTCAAGGAGATCGCCCGCCGCAAGCGTGACCACGGGCCGTTCGACCCCGACTTCCAGCCGCCCTATTCCTCGGTGCATACCGGGCTGATCCAGGGCGGCACCGCGCTCAACATCGTGCCGCGCGAGTGCGTTTTCGATTTCGAGGTCCGGCCGCTGCCGGGCGACGACGTGCCGGCGATCGTCAACGAGCTGCGCGACTACGCGGCGACCCGGATCCTGCCCGAGATGCAGGCGGTACGGCCGGAAACCGGCATCCTGATCGAGGAGCTGTCGGCCGCCCCCGCGCTCGACACGCCGAAGGATCACGAGGCGACGCAGCTCGCCGCCGCGCTGTCCGGCGCCAACGGCACGGTCAAGGTTCCCTTCGGCACCGAGGGCGGGCTGTTCGCCGCCGCCGGCATCCCGACGGTGATCTGCGGCCCCGGCTCGATCGACCAGGCGCACAAGCCGGACGAGTTTGTCGCGCTCGAGCAGCTCGCCCGCTGCGAAGCCTTTCTGCAACGGCTGATCGACCGGGTTTCAGCCGGATAAAGTCGGACGGACCAGCCCGGCGAAGGCCGGGGTGGAATGTGAAATCGCGGCGAGGCACAATCGAAACTGCACAAAACGCCAGGAATGCCTGTGTCCGATCTCCGTTACCATGTCGAACTGACCGCCCCCGACATCGCGCCCTACCGCGCCGGCAATACCGGGGTCGACTACGTCACCACCTTCACCGCCGCCGAGCCGGGGCCGCATGTCGGGGTATTCGGCCTGACGCACGGCAACGAGATTTGCGGTGCGATCACCCTCGACAAGCTTTTCCGCGCCAATGTCCGGCCGCGCCGCGGCAAGCTGACGCTCGCGTTCAACAATGTCGGCGCCTACCGGGAATTCGACCCGCGCTACCCGATCGCCTCGCGCTACATCGACGAAGACTTCAACCGGCTGTGGTCGCCGGCGACGCTCGACGGCCCGCGCAATTCGGCCGAGCTGCAGCGCGCCCGCGCGATGCGGCCGATCGTCGAGGCGGTCGACTACCTGCTCGACCTGCATTCGATGCAATATGCCACCGCGCCGCTGATGCTGGCCGGGCTGCTGGCGAAATCGGTCACGCTGGCACGGCAGCTCGGCATCCCCGAGCTGATCATGTGCGACGCCGGCCACGCCGCCGGGCCGCGCATGCGCGATTACGGCGCATTCGCCGACCCCGCCTCGCCAAAGACCGCGCTGCTGATCGAGGCCGGCCAGCATTGGGAGACGCGCGCGGCGGAGGTCGCGACCGATGTGACGCTGCGCTTCCTGATCGCGCTCGGCACGGTGACGCGGGACGATGTCGCCGCGCTCGGCGGCCCCGATTTCGCCGCCAGCCCGCGCCAGCGGGTGATCCGGGTCACCGAGGCGGTGACGATCACCGGCAGCCGCTTCGAGTTCGTCGCGCCCTATGTCGGGCTCGAAGTGATCCCGCAACAGGGCACGCTGATCGGCCGCGACGGCGACCGGGAAGTCCGCACGCCGTACGACGACTGCATCCTGATCATGCCGTCGCGGCGGCTCATCCGCGGCCAGACGGCGGTGCGGCTCGGCCGCTACGTCGACTGAACGGCCCCGGCGCCACCGACCCTAAGCGCAGCTTCGCGCCGATCGTCGGCGGCGGGCCGCGCGCCCTCGTGCTCGGGACGCTGCCGGGCGAGGAGTCGCTGCGCCAGGTGCGGTATTACGCGCACCCGCGCAACCTGTTCTGGCCGATCATCTTCGCGCTGTTCGGTCAGCCGCTGTCGGACGATTACGAGCAGCGGGTCGATTTCGTCCGGGCGCGCCGCCTCGCGCTGTGGGATGTCTGCGCCGCCGCCGAGCGCCATACCAGCCTCGACACCGCGATCAAGCGCGAGATCCCCAACCCCATCCACGCGCTGCTCGACGCCCACCCCGCCATCACCACCATCGCCTTCAACGGCGGCACCGCGCGGCGGCTGTACGACCGTCACTTCAAACGCCGAGCCGGCCTCACCTACCTGCACCTGCCCTCGACCAGCCCGGCCCATGCCAGCCGCAGCTTCGCCGAGAAGCTGGCGCTGTGGCAGCCGCTGCGCGACGCGCTCGGGGATTAGCGCGCTACGCCCCGCGCCGCGACAGCCCCCGCTCCGGCAGGAACTCGATCAACGCCGCGTCGAGGCGGGCCAGCTCGTCGCCGAGGCGCTGGACGACGCCGCTGCCCTGCTCGCGCAGCTCCTGCTGGGTGACGTCGCGCATCGCCAGCAACAGCTCGCACAGCCGAGTCCCGCCGAGATTGGCGGCGCAGCTGCGCAACGTGTGGAGGCCGCGCGCGAACGCCGCGGCATCCCCGGCCGCGGCGGCGCGGACGATCCGGTTCATGATCTCCTGGGTCTCCAGCCGGAAGCTTTCGATCACCTCGGCAAAGAAATCGTCACCGTCGCCGAGCCCGCGCAGCGCCGCGATGGCGCGTGCGTCGATGGTCGGCGTGTCGGCGGCGAACCGCGGATGCAGCGAGATCGGCGTCACTTGCGGCACCGGCTCGACCGCCAGCGGGATCGGCGGGTCGAGCACATGCGCGGGCGCCTCGTCATCCTCGGCCGGCCGTTCGGCGCCGGCCGGGACGAGGACCGGCCGCGGCGACGCACCGCTCCACAGCGGCAGCGAATGCAGCGCGTTGGCGAGCAGCCGGTTGTCGAGCGGCGCAGCGAGCACCCCGTCGAGCTCGCCATCAGCCAGCTCGACGAGCCCGTCGATCTGCGACGCCTCGGCGACCACCAGCACAAAGGACGGCGGCGCCGAGCCGGTGATCGCACGATGCGCGAAACTCAGCGCCGCCAGCACATGCGCCCGGCCGTCGACGATCAGCACGCTGCACGCCCCGGAGTCGCGCTGGCCAAGGTCGCGCTGGCCGACAAAGTCGAGCGTGCCGCCGAACCCCTCGATCCAGCGCGGGTCGCCGTGCCAGGCGTTCAGCGGCTCGGCGAGGTCGCTGGCGAACTGGCTGTCCTCGGTCGCGATCAGCACCAGGCAGCGGCCGAGGTCGAGCTCAGGGTCGACCGCGGGCTGATCGACCGCCAGCGGCACGGTGACGGTGAACGCGCCGCCCCGGCCGGCATTG
Organism: Allostellaceae bacterium; assembly: GCA_035550515.1. GTDB lineage: Bacteria > Pseudomonadota > Alphaproteobacteria > ATCC43930 > CGMCC-115725 > DATARH01. The sequence continues at coordinate 5,735 of DASZOZ010000007.1, read as the reverse complement.
CCGTCGACGGCAATCCGCCCGCCCATCAGCTCGACCAGCCGGCGCACCACCGCGAGACCGAACGCGCCATGCCCGCCGGCCGCGGTCCGCTCGCGGGTCGCGGCGTCCGGTGCGAACGGGTCGAACAAGGTCTCCGCGTCGGCCGGCGTCAGTCCCCTCCCCTCGTCGCGCACGGTCAGCCGCAGCTCGATGCGTTGCCCGGCCTCCGCGGCGGCATCGACCGCCACCCGTACCGCGCCGGCTTCGGTGACTTCGATGGCCCGCGCGACCAGGTAATCGAGGATCTGCGCCAATTGCTGCGGCCAGCCGCGCAGCCGGTACGGCGCCGCCGGGTCGATGTGGACGCGCAGCTTGATCCCGCGCGCCTGCGCCTCGACGCGGCGATCGGCGAGCGTCTCGTTGACCAGCCGGTGCAGGTCGAAGGCCTCGACCGTCGGGGTGAAGGCGCCCGCCTCGATCGCCGAGAAATCGAGGATGTTGTTGACCTGCGACAGCAGCGCCCGCGCCGAGGACGATCGCGGCGCCTCCGGTTCGCGCGCCGGCTGCTCGGCGGCGCCGATCATCGCGTCGAGCGGCGCGCGCAGCGCCTGGCTGATGACCATCAGGAACCGGGTGCGCGCCGCTTGCGCCGCCGCGGCGGCCGCGCGCGACCGCGCCATTTCGCGCACCATGCGGCCGACATAGGCCGGCAGCACGACCATCGCGATCACTAGCCCGCCGGCCAGCAAGGCCTGCTCGCGCCAGAACGCGGTCGTCGCCACCACCGCCGCAAAGCCCGCCAGATTGGCGACCGAGGTCACCGCCAGCGCCGCCGGCCCGAAGCGGAACCCGGCATAGAATGTCATCAGCAGATAGAGCGGAAACCACGGCGCGGTCAGCGCCTGGCCGAAATGCAGCAGCGCCGACAGCAGCGCCGCATCGAAAACCGCCCCAGCGTAATAGCGCAGCGGCGACGTGATCGGGTCGAGGATCGTCAGCAGGAGGAAGACCCAGCCGCCGGCCAGCCCCGACGCCGCGACGATCTCGCAGCCCGCGGCGCCGCCGGCGTAGGCTTCGGCCGCGAACGCGTAGACCACCGCCAGCGCCGCGACAAAGACCCGCAGCACCGCTTGCTCATGCTCCTTGTCGCCGCGCGCGCGAAAGCTCTCGCGTACCGCCTCGAGGCCGAACATCGCCGCCACCAGCCCGACCAGCGCCGGCGTCAGGATCAGCAGCGCGGTCAGCGCGATCGACACCGGCACCGCGCCGACAGACCCCAGCTCCCCGCCGCGCGTGGTGAAGGCCAGCGCCGGCAGCACGCCGGCGATCCCCAGGCCGAGCACGGCGTATCGCGCCAGCCGGGCGGATTTTGCGGCATCCCCCGCCGGCACGGCCCGAGTCGCACCACGATCGGCCTGCGGCTCCGGCTCGGCCGCGACACGGAAAAGCGACGGCCCCGACGAGGCGGTCGAGCGCTGCGTCACCGACGGTTCCTCTCTGCGCAAGGTCGCTCTCATGCCCCGCCCCCAACTCGTGCCATTGCCCCTCACGCCCTCTGCATCGCCGCCCGCACCGCCGCGGCCGCGTCCCCCGCCGACAGCGAGCGCGATGCGGGAAAGCTCACCGTCACCGTCGTGCCGGCCCCCTTGGTGCTGGCGATCGACAGGGTTCCGCCGTGCAGTTCGGCGAGACCGATCGCCAGCGGCAGGCCGAGCCCGGTTCCGGCATGGTCGCGCGTCCACGGCCCGCTGACCTGACCGAACCGGGTCATCGCCAATTCGACCTCGTGCGGGTCCATGCCGACGCCGTGATCGCTGACCGCGACCACCGCGGCACCGTCCTCGCTCCTCAGCACGATCTCGACTTCGGCGCCGCTGCGGCTGAACTTGATGGCGTTGGTCACGAGGTTGAGAACGATCTGCTTGACCTTGCGCAGATCGCCGCGCAGCCGCGGCACCTCGCCCTCCTGGCGCGCGACCAGCTTGATGTCGGCCGCCTTGGCCTTGCCCTCGACGAGGACGATGAGATCGGCGATCGCGGCCGGCAGCTCGATGGTCTCTTCGAGCAGGTCGACCTTGCCCGATTCGAGCTTCGACACGTCGAGGATGTCGTTGATGATGCCGAGCAGGTGCTCCGCGCTGGCCAGGATGTCGCGGGCGTAGCCGACATAGCGGGTGGTCGCGATCGGCCCCAGCATCTCCCCGGCCATGACCTGCGAGAAACCGATGATCGCGTTGAGCGGGGTGCGCAGCTCGTGGCTCATATTGGCGAGGAACTCGGTCTTGCTGCGATTGGCGACCTCGGCGTGCTCCTTGACGGCGAGGAGGTCGAGCTCGGCGCGTTTGCGCGCGGTGATGTCGAGCGAGACGGTCACGACCATCGTGCCGTCGCCGTCGTGGTAGACCGATTTGGTCGTCAGCAGGTCGCAGAGATTGCCGTCGCGGTCGACGATCTCCTCCTCGAACGACGCCGGGAGGATTTCCCCGGCCAGCAGCCGCGCGTCGAGGTCGGCGATGCGGCGGCCCAGCGCGTCGTCATGCGCCTCCAGCGGGCGCCGGCCGATCAGCCGCCCCGGCCGCAATCCGACAAACGACGCGAAACGGTGGTTGCAAAAGATGTAGCGGCCGTCGCCGTCGGTCGCGCAGACCAGCGCCGGCACCGCATCGATCACCCGCAGCAGCCGCTCATGCGCCCGCGACAGCCCGGAGCCGGTCGGCGTGCCGCTGTCGCGCGCCGCCTGCTCGACGCGCCGCAGCGCCAGCAGGCTCCGCACCCGGGTGCGGAACTCGCGGTGATCGATCGGCGCCAGCAAGTGGTCCGCCGCTCCCGCCGCCAGCGCGCGCTCGATGCAGGCCGGCTCCTCGGGCGCGACCACGACGACGACCGGCGTCTGCGCATTGTCGGTGGTCTCGCGCAGCCGACGGATGAACGCGGCGGCGTCGAGCGGCGCCATCTCGCCCGCCGCGACGATGAGGTCCGGGCGCTGCTCGGCGCAGGCCGACAGCGCCATCGCCGGATCGGAGAAGGCCTGCACGGCGACATCCTCGCCGACCGACTGGGCGAGCCGGGCGAGTATCTTCAAATTGGTGGCGCTGTTGTCGACAACGACCACCAGCGGCGAGGCCAACGGGCGCATCCCCCGTGAAATTCGATGAACCGGGGCTGGTAAAGCGCGCTCAGTCTACAGATGCCGCCGAAGCCTCTGGTTGCCGCCGGCGATGGGTTGCGAAACTTGTGAATTTACAACGGGTTCCCCGGGCCGTTCGACGGACGGCCGGGGCGCGGCCGCAAACTTTCGGCCAGCCGATTCGCCATCGCGTTAAAGACGATAAAAATCCGCCGCGTTCTTCCAGAAGAAACGCTCGCGATCCTCGGGCGACCGATCGGCCAACATCCGGCGCATCGCCCGGACCAGCGCGTCATAGCCGATCCGCAGGCTCGCAACCGGAAAATTGGTGGCAAATACCGCGCGCTCGATGCCGAAAATGGCGATCGCGTCGAGCACGATGCGGCGGTTCTCCTCATAGACCCACGGCCGGTCGCGCAGGCCGAACTCGGAGACCTTGACCCAGACATTGGGTTCGCGGGCCAGCACGGCCATCCCGTGCCGCCAGGCGGCCAAACCCTCCTCGCTGCGGTCCCATGGGAAGCCGGTGTGGTTGAGGATGATCCGGGTGTTCGGGAAGGCGCGGGCGACCGCCGCCGCCTCCTCCAGATGCCAGAACGGCACCCGCAAATCCCAGGACAGCCGATATTTTTCCAGCAGCGCAAAACCGCGCAGCCAGCGCTCGTCCTGCATCGAACCGGGAATGCCGGGCGTGACCCCGTCCGGCGACGCGGCCGTCACCGGCTTCGACCGGATGCCGCGAACCAGCGGACAAGCCGCCTGCGCCGCGATGATCTCCTCGGCGTTCGGCGTATCGAACCAGGCGTGCGCGACGATCGCACCGGGAAAACCGTAACGCTCGCTGAGCGAGGCGATCCAGCGCGTCTCGCCGAGCTGGTCGTCCCGCTCCCACTCCGCCTCGCAATGCACCGTGGTCAGCACATTGTGGCCGGCGGCGTCGCGCCGGTAATCGTCGGGCAGGTAATCGCGGCGGATCGCGCTGTTGTCGCCCATGAAGAAATCGTGCCGGTCGCCGCGCAGCCCGGGATGCTTGTCCTGCCCGATCTCCCACAGGTGGTGATGCGCGTCGATCAGCGTCACCGCATCGGGCGCGTCGTTCCAGGCGCCGTGGATGGTTTTGTGCGTGGTTTGCATGCCCGAGCCGCCTATGTGTATAACTTGGCCAGCTTATACACCAAGGTGCCGCGATGCGTACCAACGTCGAAATCGACAACAGGCTTATCGAAGAGGCACAACAACTTTCCGGCCTCAAGACCAAGCGCGCCGTCATTGACGCCGCACTGAAGATGTTTGTGCGTGTTCAGCACCAAAAAGACATTCTGAAGCTCGCAGGCAAAGTCCATTGGGAAGGCGATTTAGACGCAATGCGGGAGGGCCGGCATTTCGATGACACTCGTTGACAGCTCGGTGTGGATTGACCAGTTCAACAGGGTGCCGAGTCGGGGGGTGCAACGTCTTCAACAAATTATCGACGAGGGTCCACTTATCATTGGCGATCTCATATTGTGTGAGGTTCTACAAGGCTTTCGCTCCGAAGCCCAAGCGCAGCTGGTCGAGCGCGCGATGCGCCAGTATGAACTGGTTCCGTTATCCGACCCGGAACTTGCCGTAATCGCTGCAGCCAACTACCGCTTTCTGCGCAGCCGAGGGGTCACGATCCGTAAGACGATCGACATGATCATCGGCACCTTCTGCATCGAGCGCGGCCATCGGCTGCTGCATTCGGATCGGGATTTCGAGCCGATGGAACGCCTGCTAGGGTTGCGGACGATATGACATCGGGGAGCCGGGCATGAGCGGCGCATACGAGACGATCCGCGTCGACGACCAGGGTGGCGGACTGACGATCCTCACCCTCAACCGGCCCACGCTCGCCAACGCGATGAACACGCAGATGGGCCGCGACCTGCTGGCGTTCTTCGACGGCGTCAACGCCAACCCGCTGGCGCATCGCTGCATCGTGCTGACCGGTGCCGGCGACAAGGCGTTTTGCGCCGGCGGCGACCTCAAGGAGCGCCAGGGCATGTCGGACGAGACATGGCAGGCCCAGCATTTGCTGTTCGAGCGGATGATCCGCGCCTTTATCGGCTGCCCGGTGCCGGTGCTGGGCGCGATCAACGGCGCCGCCTATGCCGGCGGCTGCGAGCTGGCGCTGTGCTGCGACTTCCTCTACGCCGCCGAGACGGCGCGCTTTGCGCTGACCGAAGTGACGCTCGGCATCATGCCGGGCGCAGGCGGCACGCAGAATCTGCCGCGCGCGGTCGGCGAACGCCGCGCCAAGGAGATCATCCTGACCGGCCGCCCCTTCTCGGCCAGCGACGCCTACGATTGGGGAATGGTCAACCGGCTGTGCCCGCCCGACAAGCTGCTCGGCGATGCGCTGGAGACCGCGCGGCGGATCGCCGACAATGCGCCGATTTCGGTGCGTCAGGCCAAGCATGCGATCCATTACGGGCTGCAGATGGACCTCGCCTCCGGCATGATGCTGGAGATCGAGGCCTACAACCGCATGGTCCCGACCGAGGATCGCCGCGAAGGCATCGCCAGCTTCAACGAAAAGCGCAAACCGGTGTTCAAGGGACGCTAAAGGCGGCGTACCCTCACCTTTCCCGTTGCCTGCGGCAATGGG
>DASZOZ010000006.1:0-46805 GCA_035550515.1 Allostellaceae bacterium | reverse complement strand
TGGATCGCGGTGTTCGGCGCCATCCTCGGCGCGTTCATGGCGGTGCTCGACATCCAGATCACCAACGCCTCGCTGCCGGACATCCAGGGCGGCATCGCCGCCTCGCTCGACGAGGGGACATGGATCTCGACCGCCTACCTGATCGCCGAAATCATCACCATTCCGCTGAGCCCGTGGCTCTCCGACATCTTCTCGACGCGCCGCTATCTGATTGTCAATTGCGTGCTGTTCCTGATCTTTTCGGTGCTGTGCGGACTGTCCGACAATCTGATGATGATGATCCTGTGCCGGGCCGGGCAGGGGTTCACCGGCGGCGTCTTCATCCCCTCGGCGATGACCATCGTGCTGCGCTGCCTGCCGGAATCGAAGCAGCCGGTGGGCCTCGCGCTGTTCGGGGTCACCGCCACCTTCGCCCCGGCGATCGGCCCGACCATCGGCGGCTGGCTCACCGACACCTATTCCTGGCACTGGATCTTCTATGTGAACCTGCTGCCTGGCGCGGTCCTGATCGCAGCGATCGGCTACGGCCTCAACCCCGAGCCGGCGAAGCTCGACAAGCTGTGGGGCGGCGACTGGTTCGGCATCGCCTGCATGGCCATCGGGCTCGGCTCGCTGATCACCATGCTGGAGGAGGGGGAGCGGAAGGACTGGTTCGGCAACCCGCTGATCCGCGACACCGCGATCGCCGCGGCCATTTTCATCCCGGTCTTCCTGGTCCGTGAATGGTACTGCGCGCGGCCGTTCATCAACCTGCGCCTGCTCAAGCAGCCGAGCTTCGCCAGCGCCTCGGCGATCGGGCTTTTTATGGGGCTGGCGCTTTACGGCTCGGTCTACGTGCTGCCGGTCTATCTGGCGCAAATCCAGGGCTATGACGCGCTGCAGATCGGCGAGACGGTGATGTGGTACGGGTTGCCCCAGCTGCTGGTGTTCCCGTTCGTGCCGTGGGCGATGCGCCATGTCGATGCGCGGCTGCTGGTCGGGTTCGGCTTCGTCCTGTTCGCGGCCAGCTGTTTCATGAACGCGTATTTGAATCACGACTGGGCGATCCAGCAATTCCGCTGGTCGCAGCTGGTTCGTGCCGCCGGGCAACCCTTCATCATCGTGCCGCTGTCGGGGCTCGCGGCCGGGTCGCAGCCGCAGCGCGAGCAGGCCGGCGCCTCGGCGATCTTCAACATCATGCGCAATCTCGGCGGCTCGATCGGCATCGCCGCGCTGTCGACGTTCATCACCTTTCGCGAGCATTACCATTTCTCCGTCATCGGCGACCGGCTGACGCAAAACAGCCTGCGCACCGCAACACTGCTCAACGACCTCACCGCCGCCGTCGCCGCAAAGACGCCGGCCGGGGCGGCCGCGACGCATCTGCGGGCGCTGTCGGAGATGGCGCAGCAGGTGCGGCGCGAGGCCTTTGTGATGGCTTATTCCGACTGTTTCTTTGTCATGGGGATCGCGCTGTCGTTGTGCGTCGTGGCGCTGCTGCTGATCCGTAAGCCGGCCGAGGCCGCGGCTTCCGGCGCCTGACCGGCCGGCGCGGTCCGCCGAGAAGCACGACGAACGAGTCGGTAAATGTTATAGGTCAGCGTATGGCAAAATGCGCCCTTATTACTGGCATCACCGGCCAAGACGGCTCGTATCTGGCCGAGCTGCTTCTGTCGAAGGGCTACGAGGTGCACGGCTTGATGCGCCGCGCCAGCCTGTTCAATACGGACCGGATCGATCACCTTTATCACGACCCGCATTTGTCGGGTGCCAACCTGACCTTGCATTACGGTGATCTGACCGATGCGACCGGGCTGCGCCGGGTGCTGGAGGCGGTCAACCCGGACGAGGTCTACAATCTGGGCGCGCAGAGCCACGTCAAAGTCTCTTTTGAAGTTCCCGAATATACGGCCGAAGTGGTGGCGGTCGGCACGCTGCGCCTGATCGAGGCGCTGCGCGACCACATCCATCACGGCGGCCGGTTGGTGCGTTACTATCAGGCCGGCTCTTCCGAGATGTTCGGCGCCTCACCGCCGCCGCAGCACGAAGCGACCCCCTTTCACCCGCGCAGCCCCTATGGCGTCAGCAAGGTTGCGGCCCACTGGTTCGCGGTGAATTACCGCGAGGCGTACGGGCTGTTCATCTGCAACGGGATCCTGTTCAACCACGAGAGCCCGCGGCGTGGCGAAACCTTTGTCACCCGCAAGATCACCCGTGCGGTGGGGCGGATCCGGCTCGGGCTGCAGGCCAAGCTGTATCTCGGCAATCTCGAGGCGGAACGCGACTGGGGCTTCACCGGCGACTATGTCGAGGCCATGTGGCTGATGCTGCAGCACGACACGCCGGACGACTACGTGATCGCCACAGGCGAAGCGCACAGCGTGCGTGAGCTGGTCGAGATCGCCTTTGCCGAGGGCGGGCTGGACTGGCGCCGCCACGTGGAGGTCGACCCGCGCTATCTCCGCCCGTCCGAGGTCGATTCGTTGCGCGGCGATCCGTCCAAGGCCCGCCGGGTCCTCGGCTGGCAGCCGCGGGTCAGCTTCAAGGAACTGGTCGCGATGATGGTGGCGCACGATACCGAACTGGCGCGGCGCGAGCAGCTCATCGGCAACGCCGGGTTCCGCGACCCGAGCCGCGGCAGCGCGCTTGGGCGAGGGGACTGATGCGATGGCGGCTGGTTCGGTGATCCCCGCCGCGCTTGGCGCATAAGGACCAGCGCTCTCCGACCGGCTGTGCTTTCAGCTATCCGCCCGGTTCCGGGGTGCAGCCGTGGGTTGCTGAATCTTGCGTATCGCCAGGGCGAAATTCTGCGGCTGCACGGTGCGGTGAGCGCGCACCGTGATCATCACCGGCCCGGGGGCCAACCCGACAAGGCCGACCTGCTCGATCGTATTGACCCGATCGAAATTGACCGGATCGCCGCCCATGTTGCCATGATATTCGGTACCATCGGCGGTGGTTACGCTGAGATCGAGATCGGCCTGCAAGCCTTCGCCGGGCAGGTCGGTCCATGCCAGGGTCACTTTCAGGCCGGCGAACGGCGCCGCGAGGTTGACCCGCAGGGTTTGGCTTTCGCCGGTCTCCAGTGTCGCGGCTTCGTCGCGCAGCATGAGCTGGACCGGCGGTTCGACCAGGCCCAGCGTCCGCGCCAGGTCGACCCTGCCAAAGCCCTGGGCGTTATCCGGCGGAATCCCGAGCTCGGACGGGACGTATTGGCCGCCGAGGGGGACCGCGCCGTTGACCAGGGCCGCCTTCACGAGCGCCGCGCTGGGGGATGCAATCCCCTGCTGTTGCAGGAACTGGCGCAGGACGGCGATGCACCCGCTGACCAACGGCGCCGCCATGCTGGAGCCGCCGTCGAAGAAATACAACGGATCGCCGCTCAGCCCCCAGCCTTGGTCGTCGCCCATGACGCGTGAGCGGGCGGACAGGATCGCGGTCCCCGGGGCGACCAGGTCCGGCTTGATCCGGGCGTTCGCCGCCGGCCCCCGGCTGCTGAACGCCGCGATGCCGTTGGGGTTGTCGGCCACCTGGTCCGAACTGATCGGTTCCGCCTGAAAACGCCCCGGCCAACCATTGCCGTAGGTCATGACGGGGCCGCCGGGAAAATTCGGGCGCGCGCTCTCGCTCGCGCCGATGGCGATGCAATTCTTGGCGCAGGCCGGCGAGCTGATCGATTCCGCGTCGACGCTCCCTTTGCTCGCGGTGTCCGCACCGTCGTTGCCGCCGGAAAAGCAGATGATCATGTCGCGGTGCCGCCAGACGAAATCGTCCACCTCCTGGGCCATCGCGGTGTAGACGCCGTTCGCCGACGTGCCCCAGGAATTGCTGTGGATACGCGCGCCGTCGTTCTCGTAGGGCGCCTGAAACAGATCGCCGAGCTCGACCGGGATGCCGCCGAGGCCGCCGGCGCTGTCGAGGACGGATTGGACAACGAGGCGGCAACCGGGAGCGGAGCCGCGCAGCAACGTCCCGTCGCCGATGACGGCATTTCCGGCAAGACAGCCGCATACATGTGTTCCGTGCCCGTTCGGATCGTCGGCGACACCCCGACCCAAGGCGTAGAGCTTGGCGATGCGCCCGGCGAGTGCCGGGTGCATATCGGCCGGGTTGCCGCTGTCGACGCCGGTGTCGCAGACGGCGACGACCTGGTTCTCACCGTGCAGCGAACTTGCCGCCGACACCGCGTCGACCGACATGATCGCCCGCGCGACGCTCGCCATAAGCCGGGGCGGCAAGAACATCTCGATATGGCGGACATCGTCCAGCGCCGCGATTGCGCTGAGACGGTCGCGGGGCACCGATAGAACCAGCTTGCAGCGGCCGACACGGATGGCACTAGGGTCGACGCCGGCGGCAGCGGCGACCGCGGACACCAGCCTGGCCGCCGACACGCCGTGCTGAAAGACCACGGTCACCGAGACCGGCGCGGCCGATACGGCGGCCGCCGCATGCGGGGCGATATCGAGCAGATTGACCCGTGTCGCGCTCGGATCGTCCGCGAGGAGGGTCGGGGCGATCTTGAATTGCGCCATGTAGACGTTGACCCAGGCGACGAACGGCAGCGCGCGGAGCGGCGCCAGGTCGCTGGCCAGGTAACGGCAGATATACGTATCGTCCGGCACGTATTCGAGGATTTCGGCGCCCGCGCCGTCCAGTTGCGCGCGTTGCCCGGCGGTCAACGGCGCCTTAGTCTGCACCAGGACGTAATTCGACGATTTTGCGTCCGGGCGGGCGATCCGCAGTGCTTCGAGCGACGGACCCTGGGCCAGCGGATCGACCGAAACACCGTTGATGGTGATGGTAGCCACGGGTCATTTCCTCGCGACGCGGCCTTTCCGGCCGGGCAAGCAGAGGCAGGGCGCCGGCCTGCGGCGCCCCGTCTGTGCCGGCTCGCTCAGCTTCGTGTGTTCGTCGGCGACACCATGTTGCGCAGCTGGTTGTTGAGCTCGGAGCCTTCCTGGGCGAGCAGATCAGCCAGGATGTGCAGCGCGGCGGCGATGTCGGCGATCGAGCCGGCGACCGGCACCGTCACGGTGACTTGCTGAGCCCCTCCGGCGGGAGTCGCGGCCTCGGGCGACAACGTGCCCATCCCGCGCTGACCCGCGGTGGCAATTGCCACCACCACCGTTTCCGCCGCGGCGCCGATATTCGAGGCGATGCCGCGCTGTCCCGCGGTGGCGATGGCGACGACGACGGTCTCTGCCGCCGCGCCGATATTCGATGCGACGCCGCGTTGACCCGCGCTGGCGATCGCGACGACCACCGTTTCGGCCGCGGCGGCGATCGACGACGCGATGCCGCGCTGCCCGGCGGTCGCAATGGCGACGACGACGGTCTCGGCGCTTTGCGCGATGCCCGATGAGGCGCCGCGCTGTCCGGCGCTGGCGATGGCGACGACCACCGTCTCGGCGCTTTGCGCGATGCCCGATGAGGTGCCGCGCTGCCCGGCGCTGGCGATGGCGATCACCACCGTCTCGGCGCTTTGCGATATTCGCGAGGTCGCCGAACTGGCGCCGCGCTGCCTGCCGCTGGTGGCGACGATGACAACCGACGAGGCGGCCTCCGGCGCAACCGCACGCTGCCCCGCGGTGGCGATCGCGATCACCACCGTGGACGCGGCGAGCGCGCCGATGAATTTCTGTCCGTCGGACAGGTCGAGTGACGGCCCCAGACGCTGCTGAATATCGGTGCTGTTGATGTCGACGCCGTTATGCTGCAGCAGATCGAAGGTATCGGCGAGAAATCTTGCTCGTGCACTTGGCGAATCGAGCAGTCTCTGTTCCAGTTCTTCCAGGCTAGACATGGAAAATATCCCTTATGCCAGAGGTTGACCGACCGCACGCAAGGTATTTTCAATGAGGTTGCGGTGAGATTCGCTGCCGCTGCTTCTCTTCACGCTATCGAGCAGCTCTTTGATACGCTGGCGTTCGTGGGCCTCGATGACCCGGTCGATGCGCTCGTAAAGCGTCGGGTCGCGGAAAATCAGATGGCACAGGTGGCAAGCCCCGACCGTCGACTGCGGGTCCGGAAGCTGCGTCAGCAAATCGGGGTCGCTGCGCCCGATCAGGCGATAAAGATCGCCAAAACCCTGCCGCTTGATGATCCGCAGGAGCAACGACCCGTCGATCCGGTCCCAGATGTCGGAGAGCCGTTCTTTATAGGTATTGCCGTAGCTCAGCCGCTTTGTCGAACGGTTGTAGACCGAGCAGCACGGATAGACCTCGCCGTCCCAGAAGACGGTGACGTCGTGGTAGATGCGTTTGTAGCAGGTCTCCTGCCGCGGCCGCGACGCGATGGCGCCGTAGGAGGCCAGCGAGATCTTGCGGCGCGCGGCGCGACCGGCTTCCGGCAGAACGACGCGATTGACGAAATCGATGTTCGGATTGCCCACATACTCCGGAAAGATATGCTCGAGCCGCATCGTGTCGTCGTAGAAGCTGGAGCACAGGCAGACATGGATGTTGAGCTCCAGCGCCGCATCGACGGCGTTCCGGATGTATTGCAGCGGCACCCAGTTCTCGTGGCTCGGATCGTGCGTTACCGAGAACACGTCGATGCCGTGGCGCGCCAAATCGGTGAGCACCCGGCGGGCTTCCTGGGGAGTCGTCGCCCAATAGCATGCGGAGATGATCGAGAACGGGCGGTTGTACTTCCACATCCGCTCCGTCAGTTGCATCACTTCATCGTAGAAGATCAGCGGTTCCCCGCCGGTGAAGGCGAATTGCTTGAAGACGTTCAGCTCATGCGCCTGATCGACAAGGTCGACCGCCAGCGCGAAATCCATCGTCTCGGTCCGCTTTGGCGAGCAGTGATAGCAGCAGTAATCGCACGCAAGCGGGCATTTCATCGTGTAGTTCAGGATCATGATGTTGAAGACGTCCGGCTCCGGCGTGACACCGGCGAGCTGCGCCTGCTGCAGCTCGAAGTCCTGGCGCCGGGTGGTCCGCGCCGCCGCCGCCTCCCGGCGCGGCAACGGCAGGTCGGGACGCGTCGAGGATGTGTCGAACTTCGGGATCGGCTTCGAGACGGTCATGCCGCTTCCTTTTCGCTGAGGGGCGCTTCACCGGGCTTGTGCGGTGCGCCCAGCCCGGCCAAGTGCCGCAGGCCGCGTCCCGACGGAACAAAGAGGTAGCAGCAGCCGCCGGTGGCGACGTGCTGTTCGAGACGGAGCGGACAGGCGGAGGCACCGCGGCGGCGCAAGACAGCGACGCCCGCGCCACGGCCGATCAGCGGGTCGGTCCCATCGCCGCCTTCGGGGAAATCGGGGTCGTTGGCCCATGCCCGAATGAGGAACTCGAACTGCTCCTCGATGTCGGCCATGTACGCGTTGAGCAGCAGCCCCCGCTCGCCATGGGCCGGACGCCCCGCGTCCCACGGTTCGCCGAAGGGCACGCCGCGGCGGATGACCCGCCGCCACTGCCGCTCGGGAAACCCGCTCACCCGCGGCAGCATCTTGCGGATATGGGCAAAACGCGGTGTGACGAATCCTTCCGGGTCGTCGTCGAAATCGAACGAGTCCGACGGCGTCCCGTCATCCCGCTCGGGCGATCGCGCCAGCGGCGCACCGCTCGGCCAGCGGCCGATCAGCTTTGCGGCGATCTGCGCGGACGACAGGCCCAGCGTTGAACCATGCTCGGCGTGGAGACGGTCGAGCTGCCGCCGCCAGCCGGCGACGTCCTGGTCGAGGCGGCGCACCACCTGAAACGACCCGTCGCGCATCCAGTCGGGCAACGGCCGAGGCGGCGATTGGGCCGCGGCCTTGCCCGCTCGTGCGCGGCCCAGCACGAACTCGCCCAGCGGCACGCGCCGGTCGCTGTCGGGCGGGGGCGAGGACTCATCGACATTATGCTCGTCGATGTTCACGGGCTGGCCGAGGCCGTCATGGAACCCGAAATGCTCGCGGCCGCGCAGAGCCCCCGGCAACTCACCGCACTCCTGGCGAAACACCGGTTCGACACGGTGCCGGGCGGCCAGCCGCAAATGCGCATCGACGGCGTCTTCGGCCGCCGGCCGCGTCGTCGCGGCGAGCAGCACGACGGCATCGACATGGGGAGTGGCCGGGCCGCCGAATAGCCAGCGGTCCGGAGCGCTGCGGTCCGTATCGCGCAGTTGCAGCGCTCTTCCAGCCGCGCCCGCGCCGAAGACCGCCGAGAATTCGCGGAGCGCAACCGCGGCATCGCCGGATATAGCCCGGACACCGCTGGCGCTGAGCCCGACACCGCAATGCGCGGCATCATCCGCCTGCCGGCCCGGCGATGGCGGCAAAGACCCGCCGGTGAAAGAGATCAGCGGTACGATGTCGGCGAGCCAATCCGCCGCCGCCGCGGCGGGCGGGAAGGTCAGGAACAGGAACACCTGATGATCTCGCGGAAACGGCACGAGGATGTTCCCTTGCACGTCGTGGAGGTCGGACGGGTTCACGACCGTTCAATTCGGCCGCAGATCCGGGAACACCGTGCTCAACGCCGGCAGCCGGTTGACCTGCTGGAGCATGCCGAGCGTATTCATCTCGAGAAAACCATTGGCGATCCGGGTCGGCGGACCCCCGCCGCCGCCGTAAATGCCGATAGCGGACAGGCTTACGTAACGAGCCGTCGCCGGTATTCCGAAAAAATGGCCGTCATGGCGCCCCCGCAATGTCCAGCGGATGGCGCAGCGCTGATTGGTGCCGAACAGGTCGTGAATTTCGAGCTCGAACCCCGGAAACGCCGCGTGAAATGCCATGGAGAATTGCTGGATGCCGCGCCCTCCCGCCGAGAAGCCCGGAAACGGGTACTGAAATGTGAAATCAGGCATTAAAATCGTATCCAATAGATCGTAATGTCTTCGATGAAAAACATCAGAAAATAGTCTGCCGACGAGAGTGACAAGCGAGCTTCTTCGAGTTTCACTCATTTTAATTTTCTCCCCTCGCCGTAAATAAATTTAATAATATTCATCTGGTTTCAGAACATACGGCAGCGTATAAGTTGAAAGTGGCGGGTGTCAATCGGTTGAAAAGGATAAAAAGAACGAAATACCCAGCGTTATTTTTGAATTTTTAGAGAAGAATTCGAACAAGTCCGACCACTTGTTTCGTCAAGCCCGGCCGTGTCGATCGGTTGACCTGCCTCTCCCCGCACAGTGGGAGACGGAGCAAGCCGCTTCAGTCGGGTTGGCGATCCGCGTGCCGGCCGGCGATTTCGGCCGCAATCGTGGCGATGACCGGCCGCCAATCCCGTGTTGCGTCCTGCCGGAAGAGGCGTGCGGTGGGGTACCAGGGGCTGTCGCCCCGCTCGAGCAGCCAGCGCCAATCGGGCGCATAGGGCAGCATGATCCATACCGGCTTGCCCATCGCGCCGGCCAGGTGCCCCACCGAGGTATCGACCGTGAGGATGAGATCGAGGGCGTCGACGATAGCCATCGTGTCGCCGTAGTCGCGGATTTCCGGGCCGAGATTGAGCAGCGGCGCCCGGCCCCAATAGCCGCCGATTTGCGCCTGGGCGCCGCCTTTCTGCAACGACACCAAGGCAACCCCGGGCAGCTCGGCCAGCGGCGCGAAGGTCGCCAGCCCGGTCGAGCGGTTGTCGTCATTGCTGTGCGTCGGCCGGCCCGCCCAGACGATGCCGATCCGCCGGTAGCCGGGCGGCGCCAGAACCGCGAGCCGCTCGCGCCAAGCCTGCGCCTGCACCGGATCGGCGCGCAGATAAGGTATCGGCGCCGGGATCGTGTCGAGCCGCGTGCCGGCGAGCCGCGGCAGCCCCGACAGGGGCAGCCAGGCCGAGAAATCCGGCTTGTGCTCCCAGCGGTCGAAGACCTTGCCGATCCCGGCAAACTGGCCGATCGCCGAATGCAGCTCCCGGCTGCAAGCAATGGCGACCGACGGGCAGCGCTCGATGGCCCAGGGGATATAGCGCGAAAACTGGATCACATCGCCATAGCCCTGGTCGGCGATCAGCAGCAGCGTCGCGTTCCGCGGCAGCGGCGCGCCGTTCCATTGCGGCTGGTCGGTCGGCGGCATCAGCGGCGGCGCGCTGCCGAGCTTGAAGCGCCACTCGTACTCCTCCCACCCGCGGGCGAGGTCGCCCTTCAGCAGACAAGCCTCGGCGATGCCGAAATGGGCGCCGGGCATGTCGGCGGCGAGCGCAAGAGCGGCCTCGGCGCGCTTGATCGCATCGTCCAGCTCCAGCCGGTGATAATGGAGGACGCCGAGATTGTGGTGCGCGTGGATATCGTTCGGATCGAGCTCCACCGCCCGCAACCCTTCGAGCAGCGCCGCGTCGAAACGGCGCTGCTTGCGGTACATCTCGCACAGATTGCGGTGGAACAGCGCCATGTCCGGCAGCAGCGCAATGGCGCGCTCGACGTACCGGACGGCTTCATCCCCCCGGCTCTTGCGGAACAGAACGATGCCGTAAAGGTGCAAGGCCCGCGGGCGGTCGGGATATTCCACCATGAGGCGGGTGAGGATGGCTTCGGCCTCGTCGAGCCGGCCCGCCGCCTCATGCTCGCCGGCGAGGGCGAGAAGCCGGGAAAACTCCTGCTCCGGTGCCACCAGCGCCGGCTCGACCCAGGCGGGCTGCGGCCCCGGGCCGCCATCGATCACCAGCGTTTCAGTCAACGCGATACCCCAGGCGCTCGATCACCGGCTGAAGGATTTCCACCGCCGGCTGCATGTGCTTCAAGTAGTGCCGGTAGCGGTACCGCGAGCGGTCGTAAAGCGGCTCCGTCACTTGCGCATAGCTCGCGGTGCGTGCGTAGCGCCGGTTCTCGTGAAAGCTGATGCAGGCCGGATCGAACGGCTCGCCGATGAAGTCGAGCATCCGGCGGACGCTGCGCTCCTGGTCGTCGACGATGTCTTCGTAACGGACCGGCAGGTAGCGCAGGGTCAGCGCCGCGCGATAATGCTCGACCAGCTCGAACACCCGCCGGTAGTGCAGGGCCGCGGTCTCCAGCGCGAAGGCGCAGTAATAGCCGTGCGTCAGGTTGTTCGAGAACACCGAGAGCATGATGTCGAGCGGGTGGCGCACGACATGGATCAGCGGCGCGCGCGGAAACATCAGTGCGATCAGCCCCAGATGCGTTTCATTGAGCGGCATCTTGTCGGTGAACCAGGCGGCGCCGGGGTCGAGGATGCCGAGGCGCGCGACCTGGCCGAGGTAATAGTCGCGCAGTTCGTCGAGCCCGTGGCGGCGGTCGCCCATCCACAACTCCGCCAGCGCCTCGGGATAGGCGAGGGGGCTGTTGAGGGTGCGCGTCATCCCATCGGCGATCTCGTGGACAAACGGCAGCTCGTCGCCGGCCGAGATCCGGGGATGCGCCGATAGCGTCTGCTCGACGAGGGTCGTGCCCGAACGCGGAAAGCCGAGGATGAAGATCGGCTGCGCGGCGCGGTCTTCGCGGGCCTCGGCGCGCGGCATCAGCCGCATGCGGCCTTCGGTGAAAAAGCTTTTGAGCCGCTCGACCGTCTGCTGCGCGGCGTCGTCGCGGTACACCAGGCCGCCGCGCTCGCGGCACAGGCGCTTGCCTTCGGCAAACGCCGCCCAGGCCTCGTCGTAGCGCCCGATCTGGTCGAGCAGCCGGCCTTTTTCGAGCAGCTCGTTGGCGCCGAGCCCTTGCTCGCCGCTTTTTTCCGCCAGCCGGTCGAGCAGCGCCAGGGCGCGGCGCTGGTCGCGCTTGCGGCCGTAGACGACGGCGCGCAGCAGCAGGATGCTCGGGTTGTCGGGGGAGAGCTTCTCGGCGCGGTCGAGCAGTTCGAGCGCGCGGTCGAGCTTGCGGTCGGCCTCCTCCATGCGCGCCCAGCCGAGCAGCATGCCGAGGCTCTCGTCGGCTGCCGCCGCCTCGTCGTAAAGCCGGCGGGCCTCGTCGATGCGACCCTGCGTCTTCAGGTTCCAGGCGAGGTTGGCGATGGTCGGCGGATCGCGCCGGCCGGTCAACTCCAACACCTTGCGATAGTGGTACTCGCCGGTATGCGGCCGGTTGACCTCGGTGAGCGCCATGCCCATCAGGTTGTGGGATTGCGGGTTCTCCGGGGCGATGCGGACCGCGTTGCGGGCATGCTGCTCGGCCTCGAGCGCCGCGCCCTTGTTGAGGGTCAGGATGGCGAGGTCGCTGACCGCCCAGAACGTATTGGGGTGCAGGGTCACGATCCGCCGCAGGACCGCCTCGACCGCGCTCGGCGGCCCCGCGTTGCGGCAGATCTGATAGAGCACGGCGAGCGCGTCGGGATGGCCGGGGGCGAGCTCCAGGACCTCGGCGCAGAGTTGCCGCGCCTCCGCCGGCGCGTTCTGCCGCAGCAATTCACGGGCGCGCTCGGCCAGCGGCGTCAGCGCCCGCCCGGCGCCCGCCGCCGGCAGCGCGCCCGGCTGCATCTCGCAGCAGCGCGCCGCGCGCAACCCACTGCCGCAGCCGCAGAGCCGCCGATCGCCGCCGAGCATCGAACCCAGTTCCTCCGAGACAACGTCCCGGGAAGAAGGGGCAAAGACGGTCCGCCGTCAATGCCGCGCTCGCGGCATATGGGAACTTTGGCGATCGGGTTCCCGTACCGGTGGGTATCGGGGGCACCTTATGGTTTTATGACAGGCGACAAGGATCGTCATACTTGGATACAGTGCACCGGCTCGGCGATGTCGCGACCGCGGCCTTTGCCGACACGAGCTTCAAGCACCTTTGATGCGCGTATCCATGGCGGGTCCGTCCGGAGGGACTTCGATATCCGGACCTTGCCGGACCCACCGCGTCCGGTGCTGGAGAGGGTTTTGGTAGGGCCGCATGTCGACGATCAGTAACTCGATCAGCAACGGTATCACCGTCACCGGGAGCTACGCCTCGCCGCTGACGATCACCTCCACCGGCACCGTCGACAATAACGGTGTCGGTAATGCGATCACCGGCACGACGAACGGCGAGAGCATCACAAACCAGGGTCATGTTACCGCGAGCGGCAGCGGCAACGTCGCCGTCAACTTGAGCGGGACGGGCAACACCGTCGTCAACAGCGGCACGATCACCAACACCGACTCCCTCCAGGGTAGCGAGGGCATTTTCCTGCGCAGCAGTGCCGATGACGGTTCGATCTACAACTCTGGGCTGATCAGCGGCGGGTATATCACCGTCCGCGCCTTTGGGCCGGCAACTCTTACCAATACCGGCACCATACGGAACGCTAGCACCCGTCCCGCCGGTTTCGACTACCGCGCAAGCGTGTTTTTCAACAACGGCGGGACCGTGACGAACAACACCGGGGGAATGATCTCCGGTTACTATATGGGCCTCCTTCAGGGTAGCGGCGATTTAACCATCATCAACTCCGGAACGATCGAGGGGACCGCACCGAACATCAACTCTTACGGCATCTACAATCTCGGCGGCCCGCTGACCGTCGACAACAGCGGACTTGTCTCCGGCTCCCGGTGGGGCATCGGCAGCAACCTGACCGACCGCAACACCATCACCAATACCGGAACGATCACCGGCCAAATCGGCTTGTTTCTTCACGGCGGCACCGTCGCCAACGATGGCGGGATGATCAGCGGTGTCGCCGGGATATATTTCAGCGGCGCCGGTTCGGTCACGAATGCCGGGATAATTGCGGGTGGCACCGGGACCGCCGCCGGCGGGATTTCCTTCCACACCGGCGGCTATCTGTCGAACGCATCGACCGGAACCGTCTCGAGCGGCGCTGCCGGCGTCACCGTGAGCGGCGCCGCTGGGACCATTTCCAATCTGGGTACGATCAGCGGCGACACCGGGCTTGTCTTCGGCGATTTCGCCAACACCGTCACCAATGCCGGAAAGATTGCCGGCACCGGCGGCACGGCGATCGGTTTTGGCGCCGGCGACGACCTGCTGAGGTTCGATCCGTCGACCAGCGTGCAGATCCAGGGCACGGTCGACGGCGGCGCCGGCACGAACACGCTGGAATTCGCCGCGGCGGCGACCTATGGGACGCTGACCGGCACTGGGGCAAACTTCGTCGGTTTCGGCAACGGCACCATCGACAGCGGCGCCTACTGGGTGTTCGCCGGCAGCAACACGATCGGCACCGGCACGACGCTGACCAATTCGGGTACGCTGCAGGTCGCCGGCTCGCTGGTCAACGACGGGACGATCAACGTTGGCACCTACAACGGCTTGGTGGTTTCCGCCGGGACAGTGACGAATACCGGTGCGATCAACGACACGAGCGGCTTCGGCAACGGCATTTACCTGTCGGGAGGCGGCAGCGTCGACAACACCGGCGCCGACGCCCTGATTTATGGTTTCGAAAACGGTGTCTACGTTTACGGCGGTGCCGGCACCATCAGCAATTCGGGCACGATCATTGGGTCAAACGGGGCCGGTGTTTATTTCAACAATTTCGACGCCAATACGCTGACCAATGCCGGCACGATCTCGGGCAGCGGTTACACCGCGGTGCAATTCGGCTGCGGAGACGACCGGCTGATCGTCGATCCGGGGGCGGTGTTCTACGGTTATGTCTATGGCGGTGGCGGGAACAACACGTTGGAGCTGGCCGCCGGAGCGACCGCGGGGACGCTGACCGGGTTCTACAGCAACTTCGTCTACCTCGTCGTCGACCCCGGTTCCACCTGGACGCTGACCGGCTACGGATATCTCGGCAGTTCCGCAACGCTGACCGATTACGGCACGCTGACCAATGACGGCAGCCTCACCGGTAGCAGCCTGACCGGTTACGGTACGCTGATCGTCGACCCCGGCACGCTGATCAATAACGGGTATATCGGCATCAGCGTGACGCTGGCCGGCGCTGGCAACTACCTCTACAACGCCCCGGGCGCCACGATCAGGGGCTCGGGTGACGTGGCCGTTTACGGCTACGGCACCGACGGCGTCATCGGCGTGGTAAACGCCGGCACGATCGTCGGCAGCTACGTGGGCGTTGGCTTCTGCGCCGACGGCAGCGTCACCAACACCGGTACCGATGCGTTCATCTTCGGCGGTACGTACGGCGTCTCCATTTCCGGTGACGGTACGGTCACCAATTACGGTACGATCGCGGGCCTTCTGGGCATATACGGCGCGGGCGTCTACCTCGACAGTGGAACCGTCACCAACCTCGGCACGGACGCGCTGATCAGCGGGTACGGCTACGGCGTCTCCATTTCCGGCACCGGTACGGTCACCAATTACGGCACGATCGAGGGCCGTCAGGACATATATTGCGCGGGCGTCTATTTCGACAGTGAAACCTTCACCGACAGCGGCACGCTGATCAGCGAACCCGGTTACGGCGTCTTCATTTCCGGCGACGGCACGGTCACCAATTACGGCACGATCGAGGACCTTCAGGGCATATACGGCGCGGGTGTCTATCTCGGCAGCGGAACCGTCACCAACCTCGGCACGGACGCGCTGATCAGCGGGTACGGCTACGGCGTCTACATTCTCAACGCCGGCACGGTCGTCAACAGCGGCAGCATCTACGCCCTCGACGGCTGCGGCATCAGCATCGATGGCGGCAGCGTCAACAACAGCGGATCGATCACCGGCGACTATGCCGGTATTGTCAGCTCCTACGGCGGGACGTTCGATAACGGCGGGTATATCCAATCCCTCGGCATCGGCATCGGCGTCGCAGGCGCCGCTGGAACGGTCAGCAATCTCGGCACCATCTACGGCGGCTCCGTCGGCGTTTTCCTTATCAGCGGCGGCAGCGTCTACAACGACGGCTATATCAGAGCACAGGGCGCCGGCATCGCCGTTGTCGGCACCTATGTCGTCGGCGGGAGATACGGTACCTACGTCACCAACGGCACTATCGGGACCGTCAACAATCTCGGCACCGTGTACGGCGGTTTCGTCGGTGTGTATCTCGCCCAGGGCGGCACCGTCGATAACGGCGGTACCATCCGATCCAGTGACGCCGGCGTCGTCATCACCGGCACCGCCGGAACCGTCAGCAATCTGGGCAGCATTTACGGCTACGAGCTCGGGGTCTACCTGGGGAGAGGCGGCAGCGTCTACAACGACGGCTACATCTCGTCCGATGGTTACGGTGTCGGCATCCGCGGCGGCCGCGGCACCGTCACCAACGACTCCACGATCACCGGCACCGTCGTCGGCGTCTATCTGCGGAATGGCGGCACACTTATCAACGAGGGCACCGCTTATGTCGGCGGCGGCCACTACGGCGTCCGATTCCAGACCGGCGCGGGGACGGTCACCAACGAGGGCAGCATTTATGGCGCTGTCGGCATCGAGCTGGCGCAGGGCGGCACGGTTGCCAACAACGGTACTGCGTCGCTCATCGTCGGCGACCAGGTCGGGATCGAGGCCAGTCACAGCGCCGCCGCGATCGGCAACGCCGGGATCATCCGCGGCACTTCCGACGCCGGCGTCCGGCTCGAGGCGGGCGGCAGCGTCGGCAATGACGGGCTGGTGTCGGGCGGCGTCTACGGCGTCTATGTCGTCGGTGCCGCCGGGTCGGTCCGCAACACCGGAACGATCACCGGCGCGAGCGGTGCCGGCGTCCTGTTCACGGGTGCCTACGGCAACACGCTGAACAACCTGGGCACGATCACCGGCAGCGTCGGGATCACGGTGACGGGAACCGCGACGGTCGGTCAGACGATCACCGACAGCGGCGTGATCTCCGGCAGCGGCGGGACCGCCATCGGTTTCGGCTATGGCGATGACCGGCTGGTGCTCGTACCGTCGAGCAGCCTGCTGCTCGACGGTACGGTCGATGGCGGCGCCGGCACCAATACGCTCGAGATCGCACCGGGCACCGGGCGTGTGACCATCACCAATATCGGTGACACCTTTACCAACTTCAGCCAAGGAACGATCGACAGCGGCGCGTATCTGGTTTTCGCCGGCGGCAACACGCTGGTCAGCGGCTTTACCACGACCAATTCCGGTACCCTGGCCGTCACCGGCACCCTGGTCATCGCCGGCACGCTGACCAATCTGGGATCGATCGTCAATGACGGCGCCCTGATCATCGCCGGCAGCAGCGCGACACCGGCGCTGCTGATCGATGACGGGGTCATCGACGGAAGCGTTGCCTTTGCCGCGGGCAACGGCAATTTCGGCACGTTGCGCATCACCGACACGGCAAGCCTACCCGGCACCATCGTCGGGTTTACCGGTCTGCACGACGTCGTCGACCTCACCCAGCTCAGCGATGCCGGGAACGACGCCTACGCGCTGCTCGACCCGGCGACGAATGTACTGACCGTCACCGGCGACAACGGCTCGGTGCAACTGCAGCTCGA
This sequence comes from Allostellaceae bacterium, assembly GCA_035550515.1. Lineage (GTDB taxonomy): Bacteria > Pseudomonadota > Alphaproteobacteria > ATCC43930 > CGMCC-115725 > DATARH01. Next base: position 29,604 of record DASZOZ010000006.1, on the reverse strand, counting down.
CGCGGAGGATTATACCAGCGTCGGCTGGACGGTATCCGCTGACGGCGCGGGCGGCAGCGATGTGGCCGTCGGCTTGGGGCCGCCGCCTGACGTCACCGAGAGGCTGGTGGCGGATACGGGGGCGTCGTCGAGCGATGGCGTCACCACGAACCCCGCCGTCACCGGCGGCGGCGGCTCATATGCGACGGTGATCATCACCGAGGGCACCGTGACGCTGGGCACAGTATCCGCGGACACCGTGGGCGTCTGGAGCTTTATGCCGACCGGTCTTGCCGACGGCGTGCATACGCTGACGGCGCGCGAGACGACCGGCGGCGGCACCGGCACGGCATCGCTGAGCTTTACCCTCGACACCACGGTCCCGGTCGTCGCCATCACCAGCAGCGGCGGTCTGACCAACCAGGCGACGCAGACGATCACCGGGACGGTGAGCGACGCCAACCTGGCGGCCAGCCCGACGATCACGTTGTTCGACAACGGCACTCTGGTCGGGACGACGACGGCGAGCGGCGGCGCGTGGAGCACGTCGGTGGTGCTGCCGGGCGAGGGCGCCAACGACATTACCGCGCAGGCCAGCGATCTGGCGGGCAACACCGGCACCAGCAGTACCGACGGGCTGGTCCTCGACACAATCCTGCCGGTGGTGTCGATCACCAGCAGCGGCGGTCTGACCAACCAGGCGACGCAGACGATCACCGGGACGGTGAGCGACGCGAACCTGCCGGCCCACCCGACGATCACGCTGTTCGACAACGGCACGTCGATCGGCACGACGACGGCGAGCGGGGGCGCTTGGAGCGCGTCGATCGCCTTGTCGAAGGACGGCACCCACAACATCACCGCGCAGGCCGGCGATCTGGCGGGCAACACCGGCACCAGCAGTATCGACGGGCTGGTCCTCGACACGATCCTGCCGGTGGTGGCGATCACCAGCAGCAGCGGCCTCACCAACCAGGCGACGCAGACGATCACCGGGACGGTGAGCGACGCCAACCTGGCGGCCAGCCCGACGATCACGCTGTTCGACAACGGCACGTCGATCGGCACGACGACGGCGAGCGGGGGCGCTTGGAGCGCCTCGGTGGTGCTGCCGGGCGAGGGCGCCAACGACATTACCGCGCAGGCAACCGACCTCGCCGGCAATACCGGCACCAGCAACAGCCTGCAACTGACGCTGAACACGGCGAGTCCGGTGGTTACCGAGGCCCTGCTCGCCGATACCGGCGTGTCGGCCACCGACGGCATCACCGCCAACCCCGCGGTCACGGGCGCCGCCGATCCCAACGCGACGGTCACGATCGACGAGGGCGGCATAACGCTGGGCCAGGCCACGGCGGACAGTGCCGGCGTCTGGGTTTTTGCGCCGACCGGGCTTGCCGACGGCGCGCATACCCTCACGGCCAGCGAGACCAACGCATTTGGCGTCACCGGCAGCGCGGCGTTGAGCTTTACGCTCAAGACCGCGGCCCCGGCGCCCTCCGGGTTGTCGCTGTCGCCGCCTGCCATCGACGACACGACGACCGACTTGGCGCCGGTCGTCGCCGGCTTTGGCGAGCCGGGCGATACGCTGACCGTCTATGACCAGACGGGCTGGCAAGGCACGACGACGGTGGGCGCGGACGGCAGCTGGTCGTTGGCGACGCCGCAGCGCGCCCATGGCGCCTACAGCTTCTACGCGACCGAAACCGATGTCGCCGGCAACACCAGCGACCCGTCGGCGACGCTTGTCGCCACGATCGTCGCGCCGAACTTCAAACAGCTGGGCGATTTTGACGGCGACGGCAGCGCCGATCTGTTGTTCCAGGGCCAGGACGGCACGCTGATGGCCGACAACATCGTGAACGACGAGGTCACCACCGCCGCGGTCGTCGGCCAGGTCGGGACGGAGTGGCTCCTCCAAGGCGTCCGGGACTTCGACGATGACGGCACCAGCGACCTGCTCTACCGCCGCGGCGACGGGAGTTTGCAGATCGACAAGGTCGTCGATAACCGGGTGCCGGTCGTCGACATGATCGGCCAGGTGGGCAACGAGTGGAGCCTCATCGGGCTTGGCGACTTCAACGGCGACGGCACGCCCGACCTGCTGTGGCAGCGCTCCGACGATCACATGCTGATGATCAACGACGTGCAGAACAACGTCGTGACCTCGACAAATTTCGTCGGGGCGATCGGTCCCGAATGGCAGCTTATGGCGACCGGCGACTTCGATGCCAACTTCGATGCCGACAACACCGCCGACCTGTTGTGGCAACGCACGACCGACCACATGCTGATGATCTACGACATGCGGAACAATCAGGTCGTGGCCACCCCGCAGATCGGTCAGGTCGGGCCGGAATGGCAGCTTATCGGCGCCGACGATTTCAGCGGCCCCCACGCGATCGGGATCCTGTTCGAGCGGGGGGACGGGGCGCTGATGGTCGACGACATCGTCAACAACCAGGTGACCTCATCGACGATCGTCGGCCAGCTCCCCGTCGGTTGGCAGCTCTTGGGGCTCGGCGATACCGACGGTGACGGTATCACCGACCTTGTCCTCCGCAACGACGCCGGTTTCCTCGCCGTCAGCCATATCGTCAACCACCAGCTCACCTCTCCGACGAGCCTTGGGCAGGTTGGAACGGAGTGGAATTTCTTTTCCTGATATCTGGCACCGGTCCGCCCAGGGTAATAATCTATGTTATGGACAATGCGGCCAACCGGGCGGCGCAATATCGCAAGGAAGCGGTCGAACTGCGCCGATTGGCGGACAAGGAGCTGCCCGGCAGCGCCTTGCGGGATCAGTTTCTCGCGCTCGCCGATGATTACGACAAGCTGGCGCGGCAGACCGAAACCGACCGCTATCAACAGCGATGCTAGGCCGCCCCGCGCCCTTCCGGGTGAGCTTGCTCAGGGTCCGGAACGGCACCGGATTCCCCTGAATTTCATAAAATAAAGTTAAAAAATGAACCGGCGATTGCCTGATCGCCAGTATGCGGCGTATATCTCGAATACACGTCAATTTGCTGGTGTTTCAACTACCGCGTCAATAGTCAAGGTTTCAGGGAAGCGGTCACGCGGCGCGATTACCGGGACATCACTTTTCAGCAAGGAGAGGCCGAGTGAGCGGGGCACTTGCAGGGTTGGTTATTCTCGTTATCGGCGACAGCCATATGTTCAACTTGATGTCGCCGCTGCACAGCCAGCTGGAGGACCAGGGCGCGGTCGTGCATTCCTATGCGATGTGCGGGGCGACGGCGCAGGATTGGCTGTCGAAAGCGACGCTGGCTTGCGGCCGCGGCGAGCGGCACGACAAAGGCCCGCCGATGATCGACTACAAGCATGTGTTGCCGACCTACCAGCTCTCCGAGCTGATCGCGACCAACCACCCCAACCTCATCATCGTCGAGCTGGGCGACGTGATGGAGGGCTACAGCTCCGGCCCGCCGGACACCTCCTGGATCCGCCAGCAGGTCGGCACGCTCAGCGGCAAGATCGCCGCGAACCATATCTCCTGCGTCTGGGTCGGGCCGACCTGGGGACAGGACAAGCCGCCCTACAATAAGACGGAAAGCGGCGTGAAGGCGATCGTCGGGTTGTTGTCGCAGTCGGTCGCACCGTGCCGTTACATCGACTCGACGACCTTTGTCCGGCCCGGGCAATGGCCGACCAAGGACGGCTCGCACCTGATGCCTGACGGCTACCGCCAGTGGGGCCAGGACATCACCAACGCGGTGGTGCAGCTCAAGGGCCAGGGGGCGCTGGCCGCGCGTTAGGCGGCGGCGCCGAATTCACTGAACGAATTGCACAGAAACGCCGGAGCGGGCGGCACTCCCGTTGCAACCGCGCGGGAGCGCCGCCCTTATTCGGAGGAGGAAGCATGGCCGGGGCATTGGCGGGCCTGGTAATCCTCGTCATCGGCGACAGCCACATGTCGCATATGCTGACGAACCTGCATAACCAGTTGGAAAACGACGGCGCCGCCGTTCATTCCTATTTCATGTGCGGCGCAACGGCGGGTGATTGGATCTACCCGTCGCAGGTTGCATCATGGGCGGGCTGCGGCAAGGGCGAGCACCACGAGCGCGCTCCGGTGATCCTCGAAAACCAGAAGCAGATGCCGACCTATCAGCTGACCAGCCTGATCGGCCAATACCATCCCAATCTCATCGTCGTTCAGCTCGGCGACGGAATGGGGAAATACGGCACCGAGCAGCTCGACCGGCAATGGATCACCGACCAGGTGAAGGTTCTGACCGGCAAGATCGCCGCCGCCAACATTCCGTGCGACTGGGTCGGGCCGACCTGGGGACAGGACCGGCCGCCCTACAACAAGACCGACGTCAACGTTCGGCAGCTGGCGCAGATCCTGTCGACCACGGTCGCGCCGTGCCGCTACATCGACTCGACGACCTTTGCCCGGCCGGGGCAATGGCCGACCAAGGACGGCTCGCACCTGATGCCCGACGGCTATCGCCAATGGTCGGTCGACATCGCGGATGCGATCGTGCGGCTGAAAGGCCAAGTCGTGTCGGCCAAGCAGTAAAACGGCGTCGGATGAACACGGACCATATTTTCCGGCCAAAGGGCAGGCGATGAGCGGCGCGCTGGCGGGGCTCGTCCTCCTGGTGATCGGCGACAGCCATATGTCGCATATGACGGCGACGCTGCACGACCGGCTGGAAAGCGCCGGCGCTGCGGTTCACACCTACTACATGTGCGGTTCGCCGCCCAATGACTGGGTCTACCCGTCGCAGATCGCGCCGTGGGGCAATTGCGGAAAAGGCGAGCGCCACGAAAAGAGCCCGGCGGTCGTCGAAAAACAGGCATTGATGCCGTCATACCAGCTCTCGGCGCTGCTCCAGAAAAACCACCCCAATGTGGTCATCGTCCAGGGCGGCGACACGCTCGGCGGCTACACCGCGCCGGACCTGCCAAAAGGCTGGGCCTATGATCAGGTTCACACCTTGGTGACGCGGATCCAGGCGGCGAATGTCTCCTGCGTCTGGATCGGGCCGATCTATGGCGACGTCAAATCGACCTTCCATAAATCCGATGACCGGGTGCGCGAGCTGTCGCAGTTTCTCGCGCAGTCGGTCGCACCGTGCTCCTACGTCGATTCGCTCAAATTCTCCCGTCCGCATGAATGGCCGACGGTCGATGGCGTGCATTTGACGCAGTCCGGCTACGAGGCGTGGAGCACGGACATCGTCAACGCGCTCGTCGCCCTCAAGACGCAGAACCGGCTGCGCTGACCGCGGCGGCGCCGTGCGGGCGCCGGCGGTGCGACGCAATGACGTTGCCGAGGCGATCCGATTGCTTGAAACGGCGTTTGCCTTCAGGCTTCCTGCACCTGGGCCGCGACGCCGGCCAGTGGGGCCATACTCGACACGGAGGACGCGATGGCGGGAGCCCTCGCCGGACTCGTCATCCTGGTGCTGGGCGACAGCCATATGGCGGGCCCCACCTACCTGATCTCGTCGCTGCATGACGCGCTGCAGGGGCAGGGTGCGCAGGTCCACACCTACGGCATGTGCGGCGCCAGCCCGAACGCCTGGCTCTACAAGACCACCGTGTCGTGCGGCCGCGCCGAGCGGCATACGACCTCCCCGACGCGGTTCGCATCAGGGAAGCAGGAGTACACTTGGCAGATCAACGATTTGCTTGCCCAGATCCACCCCAATCTGGTGATTGTCGAAGCCGCCGACGCGATCGGTGGCTATGGCGATCCGCAACTGCCGAAGGGCTGGATTTACGACCAGGTGCATGCGCTGACGACAAAAATCGCGGCGGCCAATGCGGCTTGCGTCTGGGTCGGCCCGGTTTACGGCGATGCCAACTCGACGTATCACAAGGCGGACGACCGCGTGCGCGCCCTGTCGGAGTTCCTGTCGAAGTCGGTCGCGCCCTGCGCCTATGTCGACTCGCTGAAATTCGTCTCCAACCCGCGGCAATGGCCGACGACCGACGGCCAGCACCTGACGCCGCCGGGCTATCGCGCCTGGGGCGCCGATATCGCCAAGGCGGTGGTCAATCTCAAGGCGCAAAACCAGCTGCGCTAGCGCGCCGACGGGCGCGGTAAAAGGCCGCGTCCGCTGACTTGCTTCAAGTTATAACGGCTTTTTAAAGATCCTTCTGCGATAAGGGGACGGCATTCGTCGCGTCCCCTTATCTCATTAAAGGATCGATCATTTGATGCAATCGGCTCTTGCGGGCCTTGTCGTTTTGATTATCGGCGACAGCCATATCGCGAATAAGGATTTTCTTTTAGGTTCTCTCCAGGATGACTTGGTCAACCAGGGCGCGATCGTGCATTCGTATGGGGTTTGCGGCTCGCAGCCGAACGACTGGCTGAAGCAGAGCGAGCTGTCCTGCGGGCGCGGGGAACGGCACAATGCCGACGCGCCGATCATCGACAAGAGCCCCAAGGTCAAGACCTGGTCGCTCGAAGGCCTGATCCAAAAGCATCATCCGAACCTGCTGGTCGTCGAGCTCGGCGACAACATGGGCGGGTACGGCGTGCTGCCGGCGCTGCCCAAGGACTGGATCTCCGCTCAGGTGCAGGAGATGCTGAAGCCGATCGAGGCTCGCAAGCTTCCATGCGTGTGGGTCGGTCCGCCGTGGGGCAGCGAAGGCGGCGCGTCGAACAAGACGTTTGCGCGCGTCCGGGACCTCTCGGCGTTGCTGTCGCAGATCGTCTATCCGTGCCGCTACGTCGACAGCCTGCGCTTCTCCCAGCCCGGCCAGTGGCCGACCTTCGACGGCGAGCATCTGACGCCGGACAGCTATCGCATCTGGGCCGGTGCGATCGCCGATGCGACTGTGCGGCTCTCCGGACAGATCGTGACCCATTGAGCGCGATATGGTTACCCGGCTTTTCACCACGAAATGCCGGCCAGCCGCGCCTTGTCGACGCTGCGCCGGAAGAATTGAGAAAGAAATCTTGCCTACCTTCGGCGGCAATTGTCCGACGGCAGCCGGATGTTCGGTTAGTAGAGACCACGGAGTCTGACGATGAATATGATGCTTGCGGGCTTGACGATCCTGGTGTTGGGCGACAGCCACATGGCGGGGCACGATTACCTGCTGTCCTCGCTGCATGACGCGCTGGAGAACCAGGGCGCGGCGGTCCATTCCTATGGGATGTGCGGCGCGAGCGCCGATGCCTGGCTCGAAAAGACCACGGTGTCCTGCGGCAAGGGCGAGCGGCACGAGCACGGCGGCCCGATCACGGATATCGGCAAGCAAGGCTATACCTGGCAGATCAACGATCTGCTGGCGAAGCATCACCCCAATTTGGTGATCGTCGAGGCGGCCGATGCGATGGGCGGCTATACCTCGCCGCAGCTGCCGAAGGCGTGGATTTACGACCAGACGCACGCGCTGGCCAGCCGCATCGCGGCATCCGGCGCATCGTGCATCTGGATCGGCCCGATCTATGGCAACGTCAACTCGCCCTATCACAAGGCCGATGACCGGGTGCGCGAGCTGTCGCAGTTTCTGTCGCAGTCGGTCGCGCCCTGCCGCTATGTCGACTCGCTGCATTTCGAGCCGAACCCGGCCTGGCCGACCACCGACGGCCAGCACCTGACGGTCAACGGCTACAAGGTTTGGGGCCAGGACATCGCCGACGCGGTGGTGCAGCTCAAGGGGCAGGTGGCCTCGCTCAAACGATAGCGGATTTGCCGGGGGAGACCGGCGCGCGGCGGGTCTTTGCAGCCCCGCCGCGCGTTGCCGTTTTTTCGGCATTGCTTGATGCCGCGGCCGAATGCTTGAGAATTTTCAGTTGGTTCTTTCAAGCGGCGAAAAACCTCTGGTGTTAACCATGGGTTAGCCAGGCGCGCTTACTTTACCGCTGCTTGGGAATGGGATACCTCACCGCCGTCCGGCCGCGTCCCGGACTTCAGGAGAATTACCGGTTATGAATTCGCTTCTGGCAGGGCTGACGATACTGGTCATCGGCGACAGCCATATGGTGACCAGCGGTTATCTGATCACGACGCTGCACGACAGCCTCTTGGAGCAAGGCGCGACGGTCGACACCTACGGCATGTGCGGCGCCAATGCCGCCGACTGGGTCTATCCGTCGACCGTGTCGTGCGGCAAGGCCGAGCGGCTCGGCAAGGCCGGCCCGGAGATCGACCGCAAACCCGGCACCCCGACCTACAAGATCGACGAGCTGATCGCCAAGACCCATCCGAACCTGATCGTCATCGAGATGGGCGACACGATGGCCGGCTACGGCCAGAAGGACTTCCCGCAGGCTTGGATCTACCAGCAGGTGCATGCGCTGACCAGCCGCATTGCCGCGCAGAACGTCGCCTGCGTCTGGGTCGGCCCGCCCTGGGGCAGCGAGGGTTCCTCGTATCACAAGACCTTCGACCGGGTGAGACAGATGTCGCAGTTCCTGACGACGGCGGTGGCTCCTTGCAAATTCATCGATTCGACGCAATTCTCCAAGCCCGGCGAGTGGCCGACGATCGACGGCCAGCACCTCACGGGCTCGGGTTATCGGGCCTGGGGCGCCGATATCACCCGGTCGCTCGACCAGGTCGCGCCGCAGCTCGCGAAGCGGCAGTGAGCGGCGCGATGCGCTTAGCGCCACTCGCCTGCGGCGTCGCCCTCGCCGCCGTCACCGCCGGTTCGGCGATGGCGGCCGACGGCCGGCTTTATCCGAGCGGGCCGCCCGGCGGCGTCGCCTATCTGCGGTTTGTCAACCTGACGCCGCATGAGGTCACCGTCACCTCGCCCGCCGCGAAGGTCACGATCGCCGCCGATGCGGCGCATCGTGTCGGCCCGTTCGACCCCGTGCCGCCCAAGACCGCGCTGACCGGCACGGCGCAGTTCGGCGAGGCCAGCAAGCCGGTCGACGTCACGCTGGCGGCGAACGAATTTGCCACCGTGGCGGTGGTTGCCGACGGCGCGAACGGCATCGCCGTCGAGACGTTCCGCGAGACGCCGAGCGACTTCAACGCGCTGAAGGCCTCGCTCGGCCTGTTCAACGCCGACAAGGGCTGCGCCAAGGCCGAGCTGGTCGCCGGCGCGAACCATCAGGCGGTGATCCCCGATGTTGCCCCCGGTACGGCCGGCCGCCGCCTGGTCAACCCGGTCAATGCCGAGCTCGGCGTCGCCTGCGGCGACCCGGCACAGGCGGTCCCCGCGAAGCTCGGCCAGCTCAACGCCGGCGACCGCTACAGCATCTTTGTCGTGGCGGGCAAGGCGGGCCGCGAGGTCGTCGCCGTCCGCGACGAGCAGGCGCCGCTGCGCCCCTAGCCGCCGATGGTCTTCTCCTCCGTCGAATTCCTGGCGCTGTTCCTGCCGCTGTTCTTTATCGCCTACCTGGCGACACCGGGCAGCGCGCGGAACCTCACGCTGTGCTGCGGCAGCTGGATGTTCTATGCCTGGTGGAAGCCGGTCTTTCTGCTGCTGATCGTCGGCATCACCTTCGCCGCGTGGTTTCTCGGCCGCGAGATGGGGCGCGCCGAGCGGCATCATGACGACCGCCGCGAGCGCTGGTTGATGGCCGGCGGGATCGTCGTGATCCTGTTCTGCCTGTGCTGGTTCAAATACGCCAATTTGCTGGTTCATACCGCAAACGAGGCGCTGCGTGAGCTCGCGCTGCGCCCGATCTCCTGGACCAACGTGATCCTGCCGATCGCGCTGTCGTTCACCGTGCTGCAGTCGGTCTCCTACCTGATCGACGTGCGCCGCCGCACGGTCGCGGCCGAGCCGAGCTTTATCAGCTTCGCGGCCTATCTCGACATGTTCCCGCATTTGATCGCCGGGCCGATCATCCGCTACTCCTGGGTCGACAAGGCGCTGGTGGAACGCCGGCTGACCTTCGAGGACATGTCGATTGGCGCGCGCCGGTTCATGCTCGGTTTCGCGGTCAAGGTGCTGATCGCCGACACGCTGGCGCCGGTGGTCGAGGCGGCGTTCGACCTGCCGAACCCGAGCTTCGCCGACGCCTGGCTCGGCAATATCGGCTTCGCGTTCCAGATCTTCTTCGATTTCGCCGGCTACAGCGCGATGGCGATCGGGCTGGGCCGGATGCTCGGCTTTCACTATCCCGAGAATTTCCGCGATCCCTATCTCGCGGTGACGATCCAGGATTTCTGGCGGCGCTGGCATATCAGCCTGTCGTCCTGGCTGCGCGACTACCTCTACATCTCGCTCGGCGGCAACCGCTACGGCGATGTGCGGACCTACACCAACCTGTTCCTGACCATGGCGATCGGCGGGTTGTGGCACGGCGCGAGTTGGTCGTTCCTGCTGTGGGGGGTGATCCATGGGACGGCATTGGCGATCGCCCGCTTCTGGAGCCAGCATCGGCTGTGGTGGCCCGGCGTGCTCAGCTATCCGGCGACGATCCTCACCGTGCTGTTCGCCTGGACGCCGTTCCGCGCCACGAGCTGGGAGGGCACGCTGGCGATGCTGTCGGGCCAGGTCGGGCTCAACGGCTTTGCGCTCAGCGACCCGCTGCGGCTGGCCGTGCGGCCGCTGCATTTGGTGTGGCTGGGCATCGCCTTCGCCGTGGTGGTCTGGCCGGCGGTGAAGGCGCGCTTCTTCCCGCGCCTCGAACCGACTGGCGAGTGGTGGGAAGCGCTGTGGCCGATCGCGCTTTTTCTCTATGCGATCGCGGTGATGATGGGGCACCAGACCGTGCCGTTCCTGTATTTTCAATTCTAGGGCGAAGCGATGACGATCCAAATCGACCCGCTTGCGCCGTCCGGCTCACCGGCCCATGGGGCAGCCGCGGGGACGATAAGGTTGCGGATCAGTCCAAAGATGCTGCCCGGCGTGGCGTTGCTGGCGATCCTGCTGATCGGCCTGACGTCGAGCCTCTACACGCTGGTCGTCAAGCATGGCGAGCTGCCGGCAAAGGACCTGACCGTCGCGGCCGCGGCCGACGGCGCGACGGCCGCGGCGGTCGCGCACCTGCTGCAAAAGGCCAACCCGCTGGAAGGCCCGCTGGTCACGGTCGATCGGGTGACCGCCTATCTGGCGACCGGTGATCTGGGGGCGCGGGTGCGGCGCGGCTGCGGCAACTGGCTGTTCCTTACCGACGAGCTGGAGCTGCATGCCGACCGCGCTGCCAACACCGCGAAACGCCTGAAGATCGTCGAGCAGGTCGCCGCTTATCTGAAGCGTCGCAATATCGGGCTGGCGGTGGTGCCGGTGCCGGATAAATCGCGGATCGAGGCGGCCGAGCTGTGCGGGGTCGAGCGGACCGCGGCGATTGCCGGCAGGCTCGCCGATTTCGAGAAGCGGCTTGCCGCGTCGGGGGTCGGCGTGGTCGATCTGCTGGCGCCGATGAACGCCGCCGGCGGCGAGCGCTACTACCGCACCGACACGCATTGGAACGAGCGCGGCGCGCGCGCGGCGGCCGATGCCATCGCCGGACAGCTCCGCCAGGTCGGCTTGGCGCCGGGCCAGAAGGCCGAATTCAAGGTGACCAAAGAACCCGAACGCGAGCGGGTCGGCGACCTGATCCGCCTCGCCGGCCTCGACCGGGTGCCGTACCCGCTGCGCCCGCGCGGCGATGAGGAGGCGCCGACCGTGATCGAGCAATCCGCCGCCGCCAATGTCGGGCTGCTCGACGAGACACCGGCGCCGGAGCTGGCGGTGGTCGGCACCTCGTTTTCGCGGCGGGCGAATTTCGTGCCCTTCCTGTCGCTGGCGCTGGGGGCGCCGGTCGACAACCGCGCGGAAGACGGCGGCGGCGTCACCAACGCGGCGATCACCTATTTCGCCAAGCCGGAATTCCACAAGACGCCGCCGCGCGCGATCGTCTGGGAGATACCGGAGCGGATGATCGAGGAGCCCGTCGCGGCCTCGGACGAAGCGTGGGCCGCGACGCTGGGTGCGGCCGATCCCGGCAAATAGCGCTGGCTTTGCACAGGGGACGCGCGTTAAACCTGCGCGCGTACAGGAGGGGAAAATGGCGAGTCCGGCCCTCGACGAAGATCTGATCTCACTCCATTACTACGCGCGCCAGCAATGCTCGCGGCAATGGGTGCACTTCATGGCCGCGATGTTCGCGGAGTTCGAGGAGCGCGTCGATCCCGCCGAAGCCGACCAGTTTCTCGAGGCGATCGGGCTGAAAATGGCGCGGCTGCTGCCGCTGCGCAAATGCGCCAGCCTCGAGGAGCTCGAGGACGACATCAACAGCGTGCTCGAGGGCATCGATTGGGGGTGGATGCGCATCCGCGAGGGCGAAGGGTTTATCGAGATCACCCACGGCGCCTATCCGCTGGTGCCGCAGGACGAGAGCCGGCGGAGCTGGCTGGTGCCGATCCTCGAAGGTCTCTACGGCGGCTGGCTCGCCGAGCAGGGCGGCGACCCGACCTTTACCGCGCGGCTCGCCGGCCAGCCCAAGGGGAGCGGGACTTTGCTGACGTTCCGCTACGGCCGCCACGACTAAGGCGCCACCCGTGCGGCTTCCGCTTTGTCGTTGCGGCGCGGACTGAAAGGCCGGACCCGGAAAATGCGGGCGAGGCTGAACGCCTGGCGGTCGAGGCTGCTGCCGGTCCTGGCGGCCGGGTTGGTGCTGGTCGCTTTCGCCGTGACGGCGCGGGCGCAGGACAACCCGCTCGCCGGCGAGTGGTCCAAATATCGCGACCGGTTTGTCGCCGATGACGGCCGCGTACGCGACACCGGCAACAAAGATGTCAGCCACACCGAGGGCCAAGGCTGGGCGATGCTGTTCGCCGAGTCCTTCGATGACCGCGCGACCTTCGACCGCATCTGGCAGTGGACCCGCGACACGCTGCAGCGCGCCGACAGCGCGCTGTTCTCATGGCGCTGGGACCCGCACGGCGACAAGCCGATCGCCGACACCAACAACGCCACCGACGGCGACATGCTGATCGCATGGTCGCTGGCCCGCGCCGCGCGCCACTGGCAGGCGCCGGAATATCGCATCGCGGCGCGGCGGATCGCCGGCGATATCCGGCGGAAGCTGTTGACGCGGGTCGGCGGACGCCTGGTGCTGCTGCCCGGGCTCGACGGGTTCGCCCATGACGACGGCAGCGTCATGCTCAATCCGTCCTACTATGTTTTTCCTGCCCTCGAAGAATTTCCGCGGCTGGACGGTTCGCCGGAGTGGAGCCGGGTCCGGCGCGACGGGTTGAGCCTGCTGGCCAAAGCGCGTTTCGGCGCGTGGAAGCTGACCCCGGACTGGATCGCCGTCGACAAGAAGGGCGATGTCGCCCCGGCCTCGCGGGTGCCGCCGCGCTTCGGCTACGACGCGATCCGCGTGCCGCTCTATCTCGTCTGGGGGCGCGAGGCGACGGCGCCGCGGCTCGCCGCGGTGGTCAAGTTCTGGAAGGCGTTCACCGACAAGCCGGTGCCGGCCTGGGTCGATGTGACCGATGGCGCGACCGCGCCCTATCCGGCACCCAACGGTTTCCACGCGATCATGGAGCTGGTCGACGCCCGGCTCGACGCCAAGCCGCCGCCGCTGCCGGTGATCCAGGACGGCGACGACTACTACTCGGCCAGCCTGATCCTGCTCGCCGATCTCGCTCGCAGGGCGGCGGGGCGTTGATGGGCCGGCGCGCTATTGCGGGCCGGCGCGCACCGAGGCGGGCTGGCCGGGCAGCTTGAAGCGCTGGCCGGTATAGGCGAGCTGTGTGCCGGTGACGCGGAACACGGACAGGTCGGAATCGATAAAGTTGCCGATATAGAGATAGCTTCCGTCGGCGCTGAAGGCGCCGCCTTCCGGCAGCAGTCCGACCGCGGCCTCGCCGAGCCGGGTGACTTTCTTGCCGTCGATACCCAGCACCGTCACCGCGCCGGCCGGTTGGTGGACCCAATTGTCCTTCGCACGGTTGGAGCCGCGCGCCTCGATGGTGACCGCGAGGTTGCCCTTCGGGCTGATGGCCAGCCCCTCCGGCGAGTCGCCCACGGTGATGTGGTCGACGACGCGGATCGGCTTCGCTGTGAGGTCCACGACGCTCACCGTGTCGGCATGGCCGTCCGAGCTGCCGCCCCCGCCGGTGTTGGCGATCAGCGCGATCTGGCCGTTCGGGGTCACCGCGACGTTGTAGGGGTAGTTGTTGGCCGGCAGATCGTTCTTCTTGTCGTAGCTCGCCTTGCCGTTGTCGATCGTCAGCACCGCGACCTTGTCGACGGCGGATTTGACGGCGAGCGCCGTCTTGCCGTCGGGCGTGATCGCGACGGCCGAGACCTGGTCGGTCGGTGCGCCGACCGTCACCGTGTCGGTCACCTTGACCTCCTTGCCGTTGATCGAGAGCACCGAGATCGTGCCGTCGGCCCGGTTGGCGACCAGCGCCATCGTGCCGGCCTGGTTGATCGCCAGGCCCGAAGGCTGCTTGCCGAGGTTCACCGTGGCGACGACGGCCGGCGGGTTCGCCTTCAGGTCGACGACGAACAGGCGGTCGTCGGGCTCGGTCCGCCACTTGCCGTCCTTTTCGACCGCTTTCAGCGAGTTGGCGACCAGCGCGAGGTCTCGGTTCGGGGTGATCGCGAGATTGGTCGGCGGTCCGGCGATCGTGTTGTCCATCGCGATCGTCGCCACGATGCGGGGTTCGGCCGGCTTCGCGATGTCCACGACCGACAGCGTATCCTTGCCGGGCGGCTGCATGGTGGTGGCGCCGTTGTCGAATTTCGGCTTCTGGTCGTTGCCGATGATCATCAGCTGGGCCGATGCCGTGGTCCCAAGGCCGACGATGACGGTCGCGGCAGCCAAGGCAATGCCCGTAAGGCGCGATAGATACATGCGCTTCTCCCCCTGCTGTGCCGATTTTTCGGCATCGAGGGTGATGCTCGCGCGATCCGGCGTGCGGAGCAACGGGTTTTGCGGCCGCGCGACGCAGGGACGGTCCCTAGAACGGTTCGATCGCCTCCGCGGCGGCGGTCAGGCGGTCGGCGTCGTCCTGCAGCAGCAAGCGCTCGGCGACCAGCGCCGCGGCGGCGCGGCGGAACTGGTCGACATAGTGCGTCTTGGTGCCGTAGCGCTCCTGCAGCGAGGGGCGGGGGTCGCCGGCGGCTTCGCGCTCGGCCTTGGTGCGGGCGAAGGCGATAAAGGAGCCGTCGCGGTCGGCAAGCGCGTCGGGCTGGGCCTTGTAGACGTTCCAGCCGGTGTAGGTGCCGAGCGGCACCGCGATCTGCGGCAGGCGGACGCCCGCGGTCTCGTTGCCGTCGGCGTCGACCGCCGAGACGAAGGTGTTGTAGGGCGCCGGCTGCGACGCCTCCGGCGGATCGGTCCAGTCGACCGGCGGGAGGACCGGGTTGGCGCCCGGCGCGACCGCGAAGCCGGGCACTTTCGGCATCGCCACCTGGCCGGCGGCGACCGCGCTGCCGGCGGCAAGCGATGGGACGCGGCTCGGCGGCGGGGCGATGTTGCGCACCACCCAATCCTCCAGCGCCGCGAACAGCGCGCGCAGCGCCGGCGTCGCGCTGTGCGGGTTGCGCGGGTTGACGCAGGGGCCGGGACGCGGATCGACGCCGGGCCGTCCACCGTGCTGGGTGCCGGCGATCAGGAAGACGCGTGAATTGCCGGGCAGTTCGAGGTCGCGCTGGAGGCCGGGATCGGTGTGGATCAGCGAGGCGCCTTTCTGCCAGTCCTCGGTGGCGGAGTTGGTCTCGATGATCTTGGGGTCGGTCGGCGCGCCGGTCAGCAGGCCGGCGATGCGGCCGGACACCGGATCGGCGGTCTTCGCGGTGCTGAACGGGAACCAGTTTTCCGGGTAGAGCCGGTCCTCGTGCTGGGTCGCGGTGCGGCCGGGCATCGCGAAGCTGTGGTTGGCGAAGACCTTGCCGGCGCCGGCGACATGGCTGAGCACGCCGTCGAAGACGCGGCGGGCGCTCTCGTCGCCGTTCATCCCGAGCTCGAGGAAATGGCGCAGGAAGCGGCCGCTCTGCGACACGCCAAAGCCGAGCGCATGCTTGACGTCGCCGACGCCGAGAGGGTTGTTCTCGCAGCGCAGGAAAGAGATCAGGTCGCGAACGCTGGCATAGCCGATGCCGAGCACCTTCGAGCCGGTGGCCTCGTACCACAGCTCGTAGATCTTGATCGGTGCGAAATTGCGGCCCGGCGGCAGCAGCCGGATGGTGCGCTCGTCGCAGAATTCCCATTCGTCGCGCGGGATTTCGGTGCGGCGGTCGCTTTCGCGGTCGCGCACGGTGAGCCGTGCTTGCGGCTGGTCGAGGGAGGCGGCCGGATAGGACAGGCGGCGGATGCTGCCGTCGCCGGGTGCGCGGGTGCCGAAATGGAATTCGTCGCGGATGCGGCGGACGATTGGTCGGCCTTGGTCGAGCGCCGGCGGGAAGTCGGCGCCGAGCCCGGCATTGGCGCGCGGCGCGCCGGGGTCCCAGCCCGACCAGACCAGCGTGTAGCCGCGTCCGAGGCAGAAGCCGAGCCCGGCATCTTCCCTGGTCTTCGGGTCGTTGGTGCGCGCCGGATCGTTGGCCGGGATGTCGTCGAGCAGGTTGAAGATGCGCTTCGAGCCGCGGTTGGGGACGTCGTAGACGACGATGCCGCTGCCGCGCGCCGGGTCTTTCGGCCGCAGCAGGTCGACATCGGTGGCGTATTCGACG
Source organism: Allostellaceae bacterium (assembly GCA_035550515.1). Taxonomy (GTDB): domain Bacteria; phylum Pseudomonadota; class Alphaproteobacteria; order ATCC43930; family CGMCC-115725; genus DATARH01. Next base: position 13,062 of record DASZOZ010000006.1, on the reverse strand, counting down.
AGGCCCTCCGCGTTGCGCGGCGCCTTGTCGAGGTCGACGATCCCGGCATTGCAGGCGGCAGCGGGGTCGAGCACGCCGCGCGCCACGCCTTTGATGCGGACATAGGCGCCGGCCGTGCCGAAGGCGTGGCCGGCGGCGAAGTCGATGGTGTCGGTGGTGCTGATCGTGGTGATCGCCATGGATGGGCCTCCTTACGGCGGTGTCGGCTGGCCGAAGCGGTGCTCGCATTCGATGAGGAAGGCGCGCTCCTGCGGCGTCGACTCGCGGCCGAGAATCGCGTTGCGGTGGGGAAAGCGGCCGAACCGCTCGATGATCTCGCAATGCAGCCGGGTCATGTGGCCGTCGCCGCTGCGGCCGGGTACCGGCGGCAGCGCCAGCAGCAGGTCGAGGCCGCGCTGCTGGTCGGCGAGGTTCTCGCTGTGCTCGAACGGCAGATAGAAGAAGAGGCGCCAGGCATCGGGCACGGCCTGGTCGAAACCGCGATCCAGGGCGCGGTTGGCGGCGGCGAGCGCTAGGTGGTCGCTGGCGAAGGCGCGCGGGGTCGAGCGGAAGATGTTGCGCGGCACCTGGTCGAGCAGCATCACCTGCGCCAGGGCGGCAAGCGGCGTCTCTTGCCAATGGGCGAGAGCGCCGGCGACGGCAAGCTCATGGTCGGCGGCAAAGCCGGCGCGCACCGCTGCGTCGTATTCCGGGGTGCTGCGAAACCAGATCTGCTTGTGATGAAACCGCTCCGGATGATCGGCCGGGCCAAACCAGAAATCGAGCAGGGCTTCGGCGCGGGCGGGCAGGGGCGGCGGGTCGGAGGCGAACGGCATGACCGCATCCTAGAGGCATCCCATGCCGGCGCGAAGGCGATTGCCGAGTTTTCTTCCGCCGGGCTTGACCCGGCCGGCCGCGTCGTTGAATGAAGGACGGCGTGTTCCGTGGATGCCCGTATCAAGTCCGGGCATGACGAACAGAGGATGGACATCATGACGGTCAAAACCGGCGGATGCTTGTGCGGCGCTATCCGCTATGTCGCCGGCGGCGAGCCGCTCTTCTCGCTGATGTGCCATTGCCGCGACTGCCAGCGGCAGAGCGGCACCGCCTATGTCGCGGCGGTGCGCATGCCGTCGGCCGAATTCCGCATCATCCAGGGCACGCCCAAGGTCTATGTCGCCAAGTCGGATGCGGGGAACGACATCAGCCGGGTATTTTGCGGCGATTGCGGCGCGCCGCTTTACGTGCAGGTCTCGACCCGGCCTGACCTGGTCGGCATCCGCGTGTCGAGCTTCGACGACCCGAGCTTCTTCCAGCCCGAGGCCGACATCTTTGTCAGAAGCGCCCAACCCTGGGACCACATGGACCCGGCGATCCCGAAATACGCGACCTATCCGCAGGGGCGGTCGTATTAGGCTTGGCGGGTGGGTTGCGCTGCGCTTGACCCACCTACGGGACCGAGCCGGACGCCTCGTCCAATATTCGTACGATGTGGCGGGCTTCGCGCCGGGCGCCGTCGGCGATCTGGTGGCGGCAGGAGGTGCCGCAGGCGGCGAGCAGCGTGCCGGGAGCCGCGGCGCGCATCTTCGGCAGCACGCCGAGTTCGCCGATTTTCAGCGACATCTCGTGGTGCTCGGCCTCGTAGCCGAACGCGCCGGCCATCCCGCAACAGGTCGAATCGAAGGTCTCGACCTTTAATTCCGGGATGAGCTTGAGCGCATCGGCGGCGGCGCCGGCGGTGCCGAAGGCTTTCTGATGGCAATGGCCGTGCAGCAGTGCCGTCTTTCCCGGCATGGCGGTCAGCCGAAGCTTGAAACGGCCTGCCTTGCGTTCGGTCTCGGCAAATTCCTCGAAGAGCTGGACGTGCGCGGCCAGGGCCTTGGTGTCTTCGCCGGGCAGCAGCGCCGGGTATTCGTCGCGCAAGGTCAGGAGGCAGGAGGGTTCGAGGCCGACGATCGGGGTGCCGGCGGCGACGGCGGTCTTGAGGGCGGCGATGGTGCGGCGGGCCTCGGCCTTGGCCTCGTCGACCAGGCCGGCGGCGAGGAAGGTGCGGCCGCAGCACAACGGTCTGCCCACGCCCGGCTCCGGGGTGGTGACGCGATAGCCGGCGCGGGTCAGCACGCGCTCGGCGGCCTCGGCGTTCTCCGGCTCGAAATAGCGGTTGAAGGTGTCGACCAGGAGGACGACCTCACGGTCATCTCCCTCCCCCGCTGGCGGGGGAGGGCTGGGGTGGGGGACGGCGCTGCGATAGATATGCGCTGCCCAACGCGGCAAAGCGCGCTTGGCGCTGAGGCCGAACACGGCTTCGCCGAGCCGCGCCAGCACCCCGTCGGGCTTGCGCAGGTTCAGGAACCCGGAAAAGACCGCGGCGTAGGGCGCGTAGCGCGGCAGATAGGCGATCAGCCGGTCGCGCAGGGTCAGCTTGTGGCGCTGGCGGTACTGGGCGAGGAATTCGAGCTTCATCTTCGCCATGTCGACGCCGGTCGGGCATTCGCGGCGACAGCCTTTGCACGACACGCAGAGCGACATGGTCTCGGCCATCGCGTCCGAGGTCAGCGCGTCGGGGCCGAGCTGGCCGGACAGCGCGAGGCGCAGCGTGTTGGCGCGGCCGCGGGTCAGGTGCTGCTCGTCGCCGGTGGCGCGGTACGACGGGCACATCACGCCGGGGTCGGATTTGCGGCAGGCGCCGTTGTTGTTGCACATCTCGACGGCGCCGGCGAACCCGCCCCATTCCGACCAGTCGAACACAGTCTCGACCGGCATCCGGCTGTAGCCGGGCTTGAACCGCATCAGGCTGCGGTCGTCCATCCTGGGCGGGCGGACGATCTTGCCGGGGTTGAAGACGCCGTCGGGGTCGAACTTCTCCTTCACCTCCTCGAAGGCGCGGACGATCCGGCTGCCGTACATCGGTTCGAGGAATTCCGAGCGGACGATGCCGTCGCCGTGCTCGCCGGAATGCGAGCCCTTGTATTCGCGCACCATCGCAAAGGCTTCCTCGGCGATCTCGCGCATTTTCCTGACCTCGAGCTCCTGCTTGAGGTTGAGCACCGGGCGGACATGCAGCGTGCCGACCGAGGCATGCGCATACCAGGTGCCGTTGGTGCCGTGCTTGTGAAAGACCTGGGTCAGCCGGTCGGTGTATTCGGCGAGGTCTTCGAGGCGGACCGCGCAATCCTCGATAAAGGAGACCGGCTTCCCGTCGCCCTTCATCGACATCATGATGTTGAGGCCTTCCTTGCGGACGTTCCACACCGCGCTCTGAAAGCCCGGGTCGGTCGCCTCGATCACGCTCTCCGGAAAGCCGAGATCGCCCATCAGCTCGACGAGTTGGCGGAGGCGGCGGAGGTTGTCGTCGGCGTCCGGGCCGGCGAATTCGGTCAAGAGGATCGCGTCGGGCTCGCCTTGCACGAAACGGTCGACCGTGGTGCGGAACATCGGGATGTCGCGCGCCAGCTCGATCATCGTGCGGTCGACCAGCTCGACCGCGGCGGGGTCCAGCTTGACGATGTGCTGGGTCGCGTCCATCGCCGCGTAGAAGGTCGGGAAATGGCAGATGCCGAGCACCCGGTGCGGCGGGATCGGCTGCAGGTCCAATTCGATTTCGGTGAAGAAGGCGAGGGTGCCTTCGCTGCCGACCAGCAGGTTGGCCATGTTGTGGCCCGAGCCGGGTCCGCTCGGCGACAGCATGTCGATGTTGTAGCCGCCGACCTTGCGCAGCAGCTTGGGGATGCGAGCGTCGATCTCGGCGGCGTCGCGGCGGTACAGCGCACGCATGTCGCTGACCAGGTTGCGGTAGCGCTCGGGCCGAACCTCCTCGCCGAGGTTGCTGGGGACTTCGCCGAAATGGGCTTCGGTGCCGTCGGCGAGGATGGCGTCGATCGCGCGGACGTTGTGCACCATGTTGCCGTAGCGGATCGAGCGCGCGCCGCAGGAATTGTTGGCGGTCATGCCGCCGATCGTCGCGCGGTCGCCGGTCGAGACATCGACCGGGAACCACAGCTTGTGCTGCCGCAGCTGCGCGTTCAGCCGCTCCATGACGACGCCGGGCTGCACCTTGATGCGGCGCGTCGCGGTATCGAGCGCGCCGACGCCCTGCATGTATTTGCTGCATTCGACGACCAGCGCGCGGTTCACCGTCTGGCCGCATTGCGAGGTGCCGCCGCCGCGCGGCAGCACCGGCACGCCTTCCTCGCGGGCGATCTGGATGGCGGTCGCGATGTCGCCCTTGTCCTTGGCGACGACGACACCGAGTGGCTCGATCTGGTAGATCGAGGCGTCGGTCGAATAGCGCCCGCGGGTGAAGGCGTCGAACAGCACGTCGCCCTTGATCTCGCGCCGCAGGCGGGTTTCGAGGCGGGTGGACGGCAGGTTGTCGAGAGGCATGACGGCGGCCCGGCTTAACCAGCGGGGTGGATGGAGGAAAAGATATGACGCCAACGCCTTGGCAGACGCAAGGAATCGCGGAGGCGCCGCTGGTCGCGGCGCCAGACGGTTCGGCGGTGCGCGTGCTGTGCGCGACGGCGCGCGGCAGCATGATCGCGTTCAGCCTGGCGCCCGCTGCGGTATCGAAAGCGGTGGCGCACCGGACGGTCGAGGAAATCTGGTACGTCATCGCCGGCCGCGGCCGGGTGTGGCGCCGGCACGGCGCGCGGGAGGAGGAGGTTGCGCTGGCGCCGGGCCTGTCGCTGACGATCCCGCCCGGCACATGGTTTCAGTTCCGCGCCGACGGTGACGCGACGCTACAGATCGTCGCAGTGACCATGCCGCCCTGGCCGGGCGAGGCGGAGGCCGTGCCGGGAGCGGGCATTTGGACCGCAACCGTTTGATACCAAACGTTACCGTATTGGTTGGGGAGCAAACTTCCTTGGCGACGTTTGCGGTTTAGCGACGGCCCGGCGGACCAATGCCGGAGCCGGCGTTGCGCCGACGAATCAAGAAAAGGCTCTCCTCCCGGGGAGAGAGCAAGAGCGATGAACTTCCCCATCCAAGCCATCCGCAACCGCGTTCTCACCCGGCTCCCGCCCGAGGAACTGCAGCAGCTGATCGCTCATTTGGAGCCGGTGACGCTGCCCAAGAAGGAGATCCTCTTCGAGGTCGGATCCCCTCTCGACCACGTCTATTTTATCGACGAGGGCGTCGCTTCCGTGCTGACCACCATGGAAGACGGCGCGCTCAGCGAGGTCGGCATGGTGGGGAACGAAGGGCTGGTCGGCGTGTCGGCGCTGCTCGGCGGCGATACGTCGGCCCAGCAAGTGGTCATGCAGCTGCCCGGCCGCGGCCACCGCATCGCGGCGCGGCGCTGCAAGCGCGTCTTCGAGGCGAGCCCGAAGGTGCGCGCCGCCGTGCTGCGCTTTACCGAGGACCTGCTGAACCTCAGCTCGCAGACGGCGGGGTGCAACCGGCTGCATTCGGTCGAACAGCGCAGCGCGCGTTGGCTGTTGATGGCGAGCGACCGGATGGGCTCGGACTACCTGCCGCTGACGCAGGAGTTTCTCGCCGCGATGCTCGGCGTCCGCCGTTCCGGCGTCAGCGAGGCGGCGGGCGAATTGCAGCGCTCCGGGCTGATCCGCTACCGCCGCGGCAAGATCACCATCATCGACCGTGCGGGCCTCGAGGACAGCGCCTGCGAGTGCTACCGGCTCGACAAGTGCCGGACCGACCGCATGTTCGACTGAAGGCGGTTACTTCATCACCTTGTTTTTTCTGTATTTCCGTTCGCTACCGGACGATCCGCCAACCCTACTTCCGGTAGATTGCCGCGTGTCGAGGGCGCCCGTGCAAGAGGCGCCGGAGGATACGCATGCTATCGCCACAAAGAAGCGGGAACCGCCTGCTGGCGGCGCTTTCCGCCGACGACTTCGCACAACTTGCAGGTGATCTCCAGCCGATCGTGTTGGGGAAGTACCAGGTCGTCTACGAAGTCGGCGCGCGGCTCGACTACATCCATTTTGTCGACAGCGGGCTCGCTTCGGTGGTCACGATCATGGAGGACGGCGCAAGCAGTGCGGTGGGGATGATCGGCCCCGAGGGGCTGATCGGCGCTTCGGCGCTGCTCGGCGGCGAGGTCTCGGCGCAGCACGTGGTGATGCAGGTCGCCGGCGATGCCCGGCGCATTTCCGTCCCGGCCTGCCGCGCCGTCTTCGACAACAACCCCCGCGTGCGCGCGGTGCTGTTGCGCTTTATCGAACAGCTGTTGAACCTCAGTGCGCAAATCGCCGGTTGCCAGCGGCTGCATTCGGTCGAGCAGCGGACCGCGCGCTGGCTGCTGATGGCCAGCGACCGCATCGGATTGAGCACGCTGCCGCTGACCCAGGAATTCATCGCCGCGATGCTCGGCGTGCGCCGTTCGGGCGTCAGCGAGGCGGCGAGCGAATTGCAGCGCCGCGGCCTGATCCGCTACCGGCGCGGCGACATCACGATCATCGATCGGGCCGGCCTGGTGAAAAGCGCATGCGAGTGCTACGCGCTCGATCGGCAGCGCGTCGAGCGCTTGCCCTAGGTTCAGAAGAATCATCGTCATGGCCGGGCTCGACCCGGCCATCCACATCCCTTGGGCCGGGCTCGACCCGGCCATCCACGTCCCTTGCGCCGGGCTGACCCCGGCCATCCGCGCGGGATGCCACGGGCGGTGCGGGCCTCCGTGGATGCCCGGATCGAGTCCGGGCATGACGATACCGGGTTTGAGCCGGTGCGCTTAACTCGAACTTTTTGGAAACAAATTGTAACAACGTTCGTTGCCGGACCGATCATGCCGCCGTCGAATCGACATGCTGCGACCGCTCGTGTCGTCGCCCGCGGGGGAGTTGCGCGCATGTTGCTGGTCGAGATCGAGAAGCCCGAGAACGAGCCGCTCTCGGTATGGTTTTCCACATTGCGCGACTGGCTCGACGCCAATCATTGCGCCCCTTCGGTCTTCGCCCGCAGCGGCCGCCGGATCGATCGGCTGATCTATCGCATCTCGTTTGACGACACCGCCCGGGCGCACCAATTCACCACCGTCTTCGCGCGCTATTCGCCGGTGGTCAGGCGGGCGACGCCGTTCGAACGCGACCAGCTTCGCGCCATGGCCGCGGCGGCCGAGAAGGTCGCGTCCTAGCCCGACGCCTGCTCCGGAAGCACGACATGCAGCGGCTGCGCCGCCGCGGCCAGCGCGATCGTCACGGTGTTGCGGCGATTGACGGTCCGCACCGCGTCGTCCACCCGAATGCGGTCGAACCGGCCGCTGATCGCGACGTAACCGGCGGTGGTCAGCGATAGCGGTGCGGGAGCGTCCTTTTTCGGCGCCTCCAGCCATTGCGCGAACGCGCGGCGGCCGGTTGCCGGGACGCGGCACACCTCGATGAACTGGTCGCCGGGGTTCGCCCCGGGGGCCAGCAGCAGGTTCGGCCCGACCAGGGGGATTGTCGTCACTTCGAGCAGGATCGCCGGCTCGGTGACCAGCGCGTCATCGACCCGCAGCTCAAAGCTTTCGGGCTCTGCCGCGTCGACCAGCTCCGCGGCGCGCCGCCGCGCGTCGAGCGGTGTGCTGTCCTTGTCCTGATCGTCCTCGATCAGGTCGGCGAGGACGCCCAGGCCGATGCCTTCGATGAGCCGCTGCCGGCCCCACGGCGTTTCGGCCTCGATGGGATAGAACCTGCCGATCGTCTGATGTCGCCAGCCGTCGATCAGCGCGTGGGTCGACGCGGTGATCCCCAGTGAATGGGCGATGTTGTTGGCGGTGCCGAGCGGCAGGATCGCCAGTGGCGGGCCCTCCGGCCGCGCCGCGAGCGCGACGCGGCGGATGGTCCCGTCGCCGCCCGCCACCACGACCAGGTCGGTCGGCCGGTCGAGGACCCGGGGGATGTCGTATCGCTTGGCGTCGAAATAGGCGACCTCGTAACCCGCGGCGGCGATCAGATGCGTCAGCTCCTGCTCGTCATGGTCGCCTTCCCCGGCGGATCGGTTGTGGAACAGCGTTACCCGTCGCTTTGCCTGCGGCATTCGTCGTCGGCCCGGTTGGTTGCTCCACACTAACCACCGGGCGGGTTCGCTCGATCCCCGCTTCGCGCGGCATTGGCTGAAGCTTGTCCGCGCCGCGTTTCGCCGCCACACTGCGGGGTCGTTGTCACGAGAACCTATCCGATGAAAAACACCGCCCCCGCGCATACCGGCCGTCACTTCCTGCAGATCCCCGGGCCGACCAACGTGCCCGACCGCGTGCTGCACGCGATGGCGTTTCCGACGATCGACCATCGCGGCCCCGAGTTTTCCGAACTCGGCAAGGAAGTCGTCGCCGGCATGAAGCGCGTCTTCCAGACCGACGGAACGGTGGTGATGTACCCGTCCTCCGGCACCGGGGCATGGGAAGCGGCGCTGGTCAACACGCTGTCGCCGGGCGACAAGGTGCTGATGGTCGAGACCGGGCATTTCGCCACGCTGTGGCGGCAGATGGCCGGCAAGCTCGGCATCGAGATCGAGTTCGTGCCGGGCGACTGGCGGCACGGCGTCGACCCGGCGCTGGTCGAGGAAAGGCTCACCGCCGACCGCGAGCACCGGATCAAGGCGGTGTGCATCGTCCATAACGAGACCTCGACCGGCGTGACCAGCCGGGTCAACGACGTGAGGGCGGCGATCGACCGGGCGCGGCACCCGGCGCTGTTCATGGTCGACACGATTTCCTCGCTCGCCTCGATCGATTACCGGCATGACGAATGGAAGGTCGATGTCACGGTCGCCGGGTCGCAGAAGGGGCTGATGCTGCCGCCCGGGCTCGGCTTCAACGCGGTGTCGGACAAGGCGCTGGCGGCGGCGAAGAACGCCAGGCTGACGCGGTCGTACTGGGACTGGCAGGGGATGCTGGAGACCGGGACCACCGGGTTCTTCCCCTACACGCCGGGGACCAACCTGCTCTACGGGCTGCGCGAGGCGCTGAAGATGCTGCTCGACGAGGAGGGGCTCGATAACGTCTTTGCCCGCCACCGGCGGCATGGCGAGGCGACGCGGCGCGCGGTTGCCGGCTGGGGTCTGGAAACGCTGTGCCAGGACGAGCGCGAGCACTCCAACTCGCTGACCGCGGTGGTGGTGCCCGAGGGGCAGGATGCCGACAAGCTGCGCGCGGCGATCCTCGACGCCTACGACATGTCGCTCGGCACCGGGCTCGGCAAGATGAAGGGCAAGATCTTCCGCATCGGCCATCTCGGCCATTTCAACGACCTGATGCTGTGCGGCACGCTGTGCGGCGTCGAGATGGGGCTGGCCAAAACCGGCATGCCGCACAAGCCCGGCGGGGTGGCGGCGGCGCTGGAATTTTTGGGCGAAGGGCAGTGAGTTCGCGTCATTGACACGCGAAAGGAGGAAGAGATGACCCCGGAGCAAGTCGAACGTGCCGCCAGTGCTCTGGTCGCCGCCCGCAAGGGCTCGGCCATCGCCGCCTTGCCGGAAGGGGCGGTGCCGCAGACGGAGGCCGACGCGTACCGGATCCAGGATGCGGTGATCGCCAAGCTGGGCGAGAAGATCGGCGGCTGGAAGGTCGGCATCTCGCCGCTCGGCGGGCATTTCGCGGCGCCGATCTACGGCTCGACGGTGGTGGCGAGCCCGGCGAGCCTGCCAGCCAGGAACTTCAAGATCATCGGCATCGAGTGCGAGATCGGCTTCCGCTTCAACCAGGCGCTGCCGGCCCGGACGCAGCCCTATGCGCGGCACGAGGTGCTGGCGGCATGCTCGCTGCACCCGACGATCGAGGTGGTCGATTCGCGCTACCAGGACTTCCGCGCGATCGACCGGCTGATGGTGCTGGCCGACAATTTTTCCAATGGCGGGCTGGTCTACGGCCCGGCGGCGAGCAACTGGGACGGCATCGACCTCGCCCATCCGCCGATCGAGGTGATCGCCGACGGCAAGCCCTTTGCCGACTGCACCGGGCTGCGCGCCGGGACGCCGATCGAGCTGCTGCTCGCGGCGGTGGCGCATGCCAACGGGCGCGGCGGCATCGCGGCGGGGACGGTGATCACCACCGGCACCCATACCGGGCTCGTCTTTACCGAGCCGGGGGTCAAGATCGTCGCCGATTACGGCAGGCTCGGCCGGGTCGAGGTGTCGTTTCCGACGTGACGCCGGTCGCGGCGCCTGTACCCCCACCCCGACCCTCCTCCGCCGGCGGGGGAGGGAGACGGTATTCGCCAGCGAGCTGCTAGCGGATGCTGCTGCACCTCGCCTGGCGCCGCAATCTCGATGGCTATGACCTGGCGGCGGCGGTGAACCGGCTCGCCTCGCGCGGCGCGCCGGTGTGGTGGCTGGGGGCGAGCGGGCCGGAGCACGAGCCGGGCGATTATCTCTGCGATGTCGAGGCGCATTACGCCGACCGGCTCACCGGGTTCGGCATCGCCGCGACGAACTGGGACGAGCCGTTGCCGGACGACGCCATTCCCCTCGCGCATCCGCGCATCGCCCTGTTCGCGGCGAAGGCGGGGGATGCGCCGGGCTTCGCCTATGACGCGATGGCGCTGGCGCGGCTCGGCTTCGACTTCGAGCTGGTCGCGGGCGCGGCGATCGCCGACGGGGCGCTGGCGCGCTTCGATCTGCTGATGCTGCCGGGAGAATCCTCCATCTGGGGGCTGGATGCGGCCGAGGCGGTCGAAGGCGCCGACGCCGCCGTGCGCGAATTCCTGGCGGGCGGCGGCACGGCGCTCGGTTCGGGCGGCGGGGCGTTCTATTTGTGCACCGGGCGTCCGGGCTGGAGCAATATCGCCCTGGCGCGGCCGGTCTACACGCATGAATATCTGCGCACCGGCGTCGGCGTCGTCAGCGTGCGGCTGGGCGCGGACAGCATCGGCTTCGGCTGTCCGCCGACGCTGGAAATGCCCTATTTCCACGGCCCGGTCTTCGCCGAGCTCGATCGCGCGGTATTTTCGGCGGGCACGTTCGACCGGCTGCTGATGCCGGGGCATCTGTTTGTCGCCAACCCGCTCGATGCGGGTTTTTTTCAGCGCGAAATGGCGGGCCATACGGCGATCATCCGGGCCGAGACGCGGCGCGGGCGGGCGGTGCTGTTCTCGCCCGAGCCGGCGATGGGCGACCTCGTGCGCAAATACATCGCGCTCGAGGGTTACGTGCCGCGCTATCTGCCGATCCGCGGCGCGGCGGCGATGGCCGACACGCTGCGGCATTACCGGCCGCTCGACCCGCCGTCGTGGCGGCTCATCCTGAATGCGATCCACAGCCTGATGCTGCGCTTCGAGACGCCGGCGGCGGCGCCGGCGGTGCCGGTGCCCCCCCAGCCGCCGGAGCCCGAGACGCGGCTGACCGGGGCGCTCGACACCGCGCTGCGCCGGCTGCCGATCGACGGCGACGCGCCACTTGCCGGCCTGTTGCGCGGGATACGCGACGAATTGCGGCAACGGATCGCACCGCTGCGCGCGCGGCTGGATGTCGTCGAGGCGGCGTTTGCCGCGCTCGACCCGCCGGCGCCCGGCATTCGCTATCTCTGGGCCGGATGCGAGGCGGCGGGCATCGCGGCGGTCGATGGCGCTGCGGGCGGCGAAGCGCCGGTCGCGGAAAAACTGGCGAGTTACGAGACGGCGCTGGTCCTCGCCGAGGCCTGGTGCCGGCTGGCCGAGGGCGAGCGGCATTTCGGCAGGATCACATGAGCGGCCGGGAGCAGGAGCGGATCGTCTACGACCCCGTCATCCGCCGGGTGCACTGGCTCAGCGTCGTGCTAGCGCTGGTGACGGTCATGCTGGCCTGGGGGATGATCGGCGCCCCGCGTCACGGCGCGGGACGGGTTTGGGGGATCAGTCTGCACGCCTCGTTCGGGCTCGTGATCCTCATGGTGATGGCGTTTTGGCTGGGATGGCGGCTGCGGCATCCGGCGCCGCCGTTGCGGCCGGTGCTGCGGCCGTTCGAAGCGGCGGTCGCCAAGGCCGCCCAATGGGCGATCGTCGTGCTGTTTATCGCGATGCCGGTCAGCGGCTATCTGAGCCTCGCCGCGGCGGGCGTGCCGGTGCAGTTTTTCGGGCTGTTCGACCTGCCGCTGCTCGCGCCGCACAGCAACCGGTTGTCGCAGCTGGCGATCGCGCTGCACCTCGCCGGCGAATTCCTGATTTACGGCCTGGTGGCGCTGCACGTTGCGGCAGCGCTGATGCACGGCTTTATCCGCCGTGACGGCATCCTCGAGCGGATGCTGCCGCCGCCGCGACGCTGAACGCTCAGCCGCGCCCGGCGGCGACCAGCGCCAATTTGCCGCGGAAGTAGTCGAGCGCTTCGCCGAGGGTCGATCCGCTGCACAGCTTCTGGCGGCCGGTCATCACCGCGAACTCCGCCGGTCCGGCCGGCGCGGCGACGGATTTGACGATTGTGTAGAGGGCCGCTTCCTGGCTGTGGCGGAACACGGAGAACAATGCGCGGCCTTCGCGGTGGTCGATCGCGTAGTCGCGCCATACGCCGCGCGAAACATTGCGGCTATAGAGGCCGAGCAGCTGGTTGAGTTCGGAGCGGGTGAAAAATTGGGGTCGGCGCTTTGCCCGGTAGTCCCGCAAAGGCAATACCGTCGCGCCGTTGATGCTCATCGCCGATCGCCGCCCAGTGTCATCATGCTGTAATTTTGACCATTTCCGACCGAGCGTCCAGCCGTCTCTGGGGGCTGCGGCGGGCGCGGCGCTGTTTGGCTCGCCACCGCCCTGCAAATATGTTAGCCAACCGCTCGCCGCGGGACGAAGCCGGACGAGAGCTGGGTTTAGTGAGCGATATCTTTCGCGAGATCGACGAAGAGCTGCGCCGCGACAACCTGCTGAAGCTGTGGCGGCAATACGGCAAATACGTCATCGCCGTGGTGGTGGCGGCGCTGCTCATCGCCGGCGCCGTCGTCGCCTGGCGCAACCACCAGCTGTCGCTGCGCCAGGCGCAATCGGTCCGCTACGAAGCGGCGCTGTCGCTGCTGCGCCAGGGCAAGGATGCCGAGGCCGCAAAGATTTTCGCCACGGTCGGCGACGAGGGCGGCGGTTACGGCAAGCTCGCGCAGTTCGAGGCGGCCGACCTCGCCGGCAAGGGCGGCGACCGCAAGGCGGCGGTCGCGATCTACGACAAGATCGCCGCGTCGTCGGATATCGA
>DASZOZ010000005.1:0-75595 GCA_035550515.1 Allostellaceae bacterium | reverse complement strand
ACCTATGGCGGGTTCAACGGCCCGACCAGCGCCGCCGCGGCCAGCCTGATCCGCGCCACCTCGACCCAGGAGATCGGCGCCGAAGTCGGCTACCAGCATTGGTGGCTGAGCAACCTGCGCAGCAACTTCAACGGCGGCTGGGAATCGCATTTCGGCATCCCGATCAAGCTGGTCAACGCCAACGGCACGGCGGCGGGCGCGGCAGCGACCGGCGGTCAGGCCAACTCGATCAACAAGGAGCTGTTCACCGCGCACGCCAACCTGATCTGGAACCCGGTGTCGTTTGTCGATGTCGGCCTCGAATACATGTGGGGCCAGCGCACGGTGCTGAACAACCAGAGCGCGACCATGAACGTGCTGATCAGCGAGTTCAAATTCCGCTTCTGATCAGCACGGCACTCCAACAATCAACCCGCCGGCCGCAAGCCGGCGGGTTTTTCTTGATACTTGATACCTGTTGTCGGCCTTCGGCGCGTCGTCTCACTGCGCCGGTTCGAGGACCGGCGCTCCCTCCGCCGACTTTGCCGCTTCGATTTCGGCGACCTTCTTTTCGACCAGCTCGACGAGGTGGTCGACGATGTTCGCATCCCTCAGCCGGTGATCGGTGATGCCGCTGAGATAGATCTGATGCGTGTTGTTGCCGCCGCCGGTGAGGCCGATATCGGTCTCGCGCGCCTCGCCCGGCCCGTTGACGACGCAGCCGATCACCGACACGGTGAGCGGCGTTGTGATATGGGCGAGCCGCTCCTCGAGCAGCGCGACGGTGTCGATCACCTTGAACTGCTGCCGCGCACAGGACGGACAGGAGATCACCGTGACGCCGCGCCGCCGCAGGCCGAGCGATTTCAGCATGTCGTAGCCGACCTTGATCTCCTCGACCGGATCGGCCGACAGCGAGACGCGGATCGTGTCGCCGATCCCGGCCCACAGCAGCATGCCCATGCCGATCGACGATTTGACGGTGCCGCTGCGCAGGCCGCCGGCCTCGGTGATCCCGAGATGCAGCGGGTAGTCGCAGGCCTCCGCGAGCTGCTGATAGGCCGCGACCGCGAGAAACACGTCGGAGGCCTTGCAGGAAATCTTGAAGTTGAAGAAATCGTTGTCTTCGAGGATCTTGGCGTGAAACAGTGCGCTCTCGACCATCGCCTCCGGACAGGGCTCGCCGTATTTCTCCAGCAGATCCTTTTCGAGCGATCCGGCATTGACGCCGATCCGCATCGAGCAGCCGTAGTCTTTCGCCGCCTTGACCACCTCGCGCACACGCTCCGGGGAGCCGATATTGCCGGGGTTGATGCGCAGGCACGCGGCGCCGCTCTCGGCCGCCTCGACGGCGCGCCGATAGTGGAAATGGATGTCGGCGACGATCGGCACCTTGACCTCGCGCACGATGTCCTTGAGCGCGAGCGCCGAATCCTTGTCCGGGCAAGAGATGCGGACGATATCGGCGCCGGCGCGCTCCATCGCCTGGACCTGCTCGACCGTCGCCTTGACGTCATGCGTCACGGTGTTGGTCATCGACTGCACGGTGATCGGCGCATCGCCGCCGACCGGCACGTTGCCGACATAGACCTTGCGGCAGGCGCGGCGGTGGATGTCGCGGTATGGGCGAACGCTCATCGAATTCCTCGCGGACGGTCTCGTTGCCGGCGTTATAGAACGCCAGCGTTACGGAAGAAAGACGACGCGCTATCCATGAACGGCGGTGCCGGCGGTCAGCTCCGCCGGATCGAGTGAGACATCGCGGCGCAGCGCGCCGATGCCGCCGATCGACGGCGCGGTCTTGCCATCGACATCGATTTGCAACGCCCCGGCATTGCCGGTCCGCAGCGACAAACCCGGCCGCGACGGCACGTTGTACACTTCGCCGGATTTCAGCACCCGTGAGAAGACGATCGACTGATCCGAGGCTCGCACCTGGATCCAGCAGTCGGCGAGCGCGCGAATCGCCACCCGCCCGGCGGGCGCGGCCGGTGCGCCGCTAGCCGCCGGCGGATTCGAGCCGGCGGCAGCGGCGGCGGTTTGCGCCGCCTGGCTTGGCGGCTGCGGCGCGGTCGCTGGCGGCGGGACCGGCGTCGCCTGGATCGCGGTCGCCGGCGCAGTGACGGACGGCGCGGGCTGCGGCCCGCTCATAGTGCTGCGCGGCATCGTCGTGATCAGCTTTCCCAGTGCCAATGTCGGCGCCGACGAAGCCGCCGGCGGCGACGGCGTCGGCGCGGTGCCCGATGGCACCGTCACCGGCGGCGGCGACGCCGCGCCGAACAGGTTTGGCGGGGGGAGCGGCGCGTTGTCGGCCGGCTTTGGCAGAGACGCCGCCTCGTTCGCTCCCGACAACGACGGCGGCAGCGCGGCCTGGTCGGTATCCGCCGCGGGCTGCGCCGGGGGCGGCGGCACCAGGGTCGGTGCCGGTTGCGGCGTCTGCAGCGCGGCGGGGACCGCGGCGACCCGCTCGGGCCGGTTGCGCTCCTCGGTCGACAGGTAATACCAGATGCCGTAGCCGCACAGCGCCAGGATCAAGGCGACCAGCACCATGGCGCCGCCGGGCAGGCTGCGCTCGCCGAGCGGCACCGGAAGGGCGAGGTCGGGACGCGCCGTCACGCCTGAGGCTTCGGCCTTGAAGCGCGCCAGGATCGGTTCGGCGTCGAGGCCGAGAAACTCGGCATAGGCCCGCACAAAGCCGATCGCATAGGTCGGTCCGGGCAGGTCGTGGGTACGCCCCTGCTCCAGCGCCGCGAGATAAGACGGCTTGATGCGCAGCATCGCGCCGATCTCCTCGAGGTCGAGTCCGAGATCCTCCCGCCGCTCCTGGAGATATTCGCCGGCCAGCCGCACCCGCGGCTGCGCCCGGGCTTGCTCGTCGGCCGAGCTCTCGGTGAATGGCGTCTTGATCCGCTGGAAAAATGTCACACCGCGTATCCGCTTCAACCGTCCCGCATCTTAAAAGCCGCGATCCGCCCTGTCCAATCGCACCGGTCAGAGCGCCACCGCATGGTCGCGCGCGTAGGCCTCCAGCCGGTGGCGCAGCGAGTGATCCGGCCGGCCGCCGATTTCGTCAAGATAACCGGCCGCCGCCCCGGCATCGAGGCTGCGGACCATCGTCTTGACCGGCCCCAGCGCCGACGCGGTCAACGACAGGGTACGAAATCCCAGCACGATCAGCATCATTGCATCGAGCGGATTGCCGGCCATTTCGCCGCACATGCTGAGCGGGACGCCGGCGGCCGCGCATTGCGCCACCACCTCGCGCAGCAACGCGATCACCGGCGCCGACAGCAGGTCGTAGCGATCGGCCAGCCGCGGGTTGCCGCGGTCGCAGGCGAACAGAAACTGCGCGAGGTCATTGGTGCCGATCGACAAAAAATCGATCCGCTGCAACAGCGCCGGCAGCTGCCACAGCAGCGACGGCACCTCCAGCATGACCCCGACCTTGACCGAGCGCGGCGGCTCATGCCCCTCCGCCGCCGCCCGCCGTCGCTCCAGCTCGAGCAGGGCCCGCGCGCGTTCCAGCTCGGCCACCTCGGCGATCATCGGGAACTTGACCCAGAGGTCGCGCCCGGCGGCGGCGCGCAGCAGCGCGCGCAGCTGCTGGCGCAGCATGGCCGGCCGGTCGAGCCCGATGCGGATCGCCCGCCATCCCATCGCCGGGTTGTCCTCGGCGTCGTGGTCGAGATAGGGCAGCACCTTGTCGCCGCCGATGTCGAGCGTGCGGAACACGATCGGCTTGTCGCCGACCTGCTCATAGGCACGGCGGTAAAAGCCGGTCTGGTCGGCGACATCGGGGAACGCGTCACGGGTCAGCAGCGGGATTTCGGTGCGGAACAACCCGACGCCCTCGGCGCCGGTCGCCGCCACCTGCACCAGATCGATCAGCAGCCCGGCGTTGAGCAGCAAACGGATCGGCATGCCGTCGCGCGTCACCGCCGGCAGATCGCGCAACGTGCCGTAATAGGCGCGGCGGCGGGTGCGCGCGGCGATCGCGTCCTCGACCGATTGCTGCATGTCCTCGCTGGGGCGGATCAGCACATGCCCGCGATCGCCGTCGACGATGACCATGTCGCCGGGCTCGGCGCGGCTCGTCGCCTCCTCGACGCGGCCGACCACCGGGATGTCGAAAGCGCGGGCGACGATCGCGACGTGCGCGGTCGGCGACCCCTCCTCCAGCACCAGCCCGCGCACCCGGCGATGCGCGTAGTCGAGCAGCTCGGCCGGCCCCATCGCATGCGCGATGAGGATGAACTCGGGCGGCAGCGGACCCGTCTCGATCCCGCTGAGCCCCCCGGCGAGAAAATGCTGCAGCCGGTTGGCGAGGTCCTCGAGGTCGAACAGCCGCTCGCGCAGATACGGGTCGGCGATCTGCATCATGCGAGTGCGGGTTTCCTCGCGGATTTTCTGCACCGCCGCCTCGGCCGTCAGGCCGCTGCGCACGGCCTCGGTGATACGGCCGAGCCAGCCGCGATCGGCGGCGAACATGCGATAGGCCTCGATCACGTCGCGATGCTCGCCGGCGCCGAGGCCGCGGCTGGTAGCGACCAGGTCGTCGATCGCGCTCTGCATCGCGCTGACCGCGCGGTCGAGCCGCATCAGCTCGGCCTCGATGTCCTCGGCGACGACCTGGCGGATCACCAGCTTCGGCATGTGCAGCACCGCCGGGCCGATCGCCAGCCCCTCGTTGAGCCGAACCCCCGTCAGCCGCACCGGGAGCAGCGCGCCGCTGCTCGACTGCGCCAATTCGAGCGGGTTGACCAGCTCGCCGCTGGCGATCAGCTCGGCGACGATCATGGCGATCGTCTGCGCGGTCTCGATCTCGTCCTCGGTATAGCGCCGCGGCGTGCGGTTCTGCACCGCCAGCACGCCGAGCACCCGGCCGCCGCGCAGGATCGGCACCCCCATCAGCGAATGGTAGATTTCCTCGCCGGTCTCGGGCCGGTAGGCGAAATCGGGGTGCGCCTGCGCGTCCGCCAGCGCGAGCGGCCGCGCCGTCGCGGCGATGCCGCCGACCAGCCCTTCGCCGACCCGCAGCCGCGTGCGGTGCACCGCCTCGGGCCGCAGCCCCTCGGTGGCGAACAGCTCCAGCACCTCGCCGGCGCGCATCACGTAGATCGAGCAGACCTCGGCGACCATCTCGGCCGCCACCAGCACGACGATGCGGTCGAGCCGCTCCTGCGCGGTGCCGGCCGCCGCCATGACATCGCGCATGCGGCGCAACAGCCGGCGCGTCGCGGTCGCCGGGGTGCCGGTGATCGGCGCAACCGCCGACAGGTTCCCCGGTCGCGGCCCTGGCGGGCCGGCCGGGGTGGTCGCCGGCGAGGCCGCTGGGGGGCTTCCGGGGATTTCGTTCATCTCGCCCGGTCCCGCCCCCCCGCGTCTCGCGGTTGCGCCATGGCCGCCGGCGGCTGGTCGGCCCATCGCCGGCCGTCGATCACCGCCAACGCCTGCTCGACCATCTCGTCGAGTATCTCGGCGACGCTTTGCTCGCACGTCACCAGCCCGACGCTCTGCCCGGCCATCAGCGACCCGTTCTCGACATCGCCGTCGATCACCGCCCGCCGCAGCGCGCCGGCCCAGAAATGCTCGATTTCGAGCTGCGCTTCCTTCTGGCTCAGCTCGCCGCGGGTAAAGCGCTCGATGACCGCGCGCTGCGTCGCCGCAAAGCGCTCGGTCGCCGGGTTGGTCAGCGCCCGCACCGGGATCACCGGGAACCGCGTATCGAGCTGCACCGACGGCACGGCATCGCGCGACGAGGCGCGGATAAAAGCGCGCTTGAAATTGGCGTGAGCGATCGATTCCTGGGCACAGACGAACCGCGTGCCGAGCTGCACCCCGGCGGCGCCCATTTCCAGGTAGGACAGGATTGCCTCGCCCCGGCCGATCCCGCCGGCGACAAACACCGGCACGTCGCCCATATGCGGCAGCACTTCCTGCGCCAGAACGGCGGTCGACACCGGGCCGATATGGCCGCCGGCCTCGTTTCCCTCGATGACGATCGCCTCGGCGCCGCTGCGCACCAGCTTTCTGGCGAGCACCAGCGCCGGCGCGAAACACAGCGCGCGCGCCCCGCCGTCGCGGATGCGGGCAATTGCGGTCCCCGGCGGGATCCCGCCCGCCAACACGACATGCCCGACGCGGTGCTCGAGGCACACATCGATCAAATCGGTGAGTTGCGGGTGCATCGTGATCAGGTTGACGCCGAACGGCCGATCGGTCAGCGCCCCCGTCGCCGCGATCTCGGCCGACAGCAGGTCGGGCGACATCGAGCCCGAGGCGATGACGCCGAACCCCCCGGCATTGGAGATCGCCGCGACCAGGCTGCGCTCCGACACCCAGGTCATCGCGCCGCCCATCACCGCCAGCTCGGTGCCGAGAAACGCCCGGCCGCGCGCCCACAGCCGGTCGAGCACCACCCGCGCCCGGTCATGCCCGGCCTGGTCATACCTGGACGCCGCCGCCGTACCCGCACGCACGGCGACCGGCCCGGTCGTGATGAATTCCGCCGTCATTCCGCGGCGTCGAGCCCGTATGCGGTGTGCAGCGCGCGCAGCGCCAGCTCGGTATAGTCGGCGGCGATCAGCACGCTGACCTTGATCTCGGAGGTCGAAATCACCTGGATGTTGATGCCGCGCTCGGCCAGCGTCTTGAACATCAGTTGCGCGACGCCGGCATGGCTGCGCATCCCGACCCCGATCACCGAAATCTTGACGACCCCGGAATCGGGCTTCAGCGCCTTAAAGCCCAACGCGCCGCGCAGCGCTTCAAGCACCTGCAGCGTGCGTTCGAGATCGGCCTTGCCGACGGTGAAGGTCATGTCGGTGGTGGCGCCGTCGGCCGAGACGTTCTGCACGATCATGTCGACGTTGATCGCGTTGTCGGCCAGCGGGCCGAACAAGGCCGCGGCGACGCCCGGCCGGTCGGCCACCCGCTCGACCGTGATTTTTGCCTCGTCGCGGCTGTAGGCGATCCCGCTCACCACGCGATGTTCCACGATCTCGTCCTCGTCCGTGACCAGCGTGCCGGGCGTATCGGTGAAACTCGACAGCACCTGCAGGCGAACCCGATTGTTCATCGCCATCGCGACCGAGCGCGGCTCCAGCACGCGCGCGCCTTGCGAGGCCATTTCAAGCATTTCTTCAAAGGCGATTCTATCGAGCTTCCGCGCTTTCGCAACGATGCGCGGGTCGGTTGTATAGATGCCGTCGACATCGGTGAAGATATCGCATCGCTCCGCCTTCAGCTCCGCCGCGAGCGCCACCGCGGAGGTATCCGACCCGCCGCGGCCCAGCGTGGTGATGCGGCCGTCCGCGCCCAGACCTTGAAATCCGGCGACGACGGCGACCCGCTTCTTGGCCAGGTCGTGTTCGATTTTTGCGGTTTCGATACACTCGATCGCCGCCTTGCCGTGCATGCCGTCGGTGCGGATCGGCAGCTGCCAGCCGAGCCAGGAGCGCGCCTCGATCCCCAGATCGTGCAGGGCGAGGGCCATCAGCCCGGCCGTCACCTGCTCGCCGCTGGCCACCACGGCGTCGTATTCGGTGGTGTCGTGCAGCGGGTTGATGGCCCGCACCCAGGCGACGAGCTGGTTGGTCGTCCCGGCCATCGCCGAGACCACCACGACGACCTCATTGCCGGCGGCGACCTCGCGCTGGACACGCAGCGCGGCGTTTTTGATCCGGTCGACATCCGCGACCGAGGTGCCGCCGAATTTTTGAACGATCCGCGCCATCGCTGCTGCAAATCCATTTTGTGCGGTTTTATGCCGAGCTCGCCGGTCTTATATCCCCCCGCATACTCCTTTGCGGCGCTCGCGGCCATATCGGCAGCGTAAGGCTTTTATGCAATCCACCGACCAGACAGTCGACCCGTCGGAAATCGACCGCTTCGCGGCGCACGCCGCGGGCTGGTGGGACCCGGAGGGCAGTTTTCGCCCGCTGCACCGGCTGAACCCGGCCCGGCTGCGCTTTATCCGCGACGCGCTGGTCACGCATTTCGCCCGCGACCCGCGTTCTTTGACACCGTTCACCGGCCTGACATTGTGCGATATCGGGTGTGGCGGCGGCCTCATCGCCGAGCCGATGGCGCGGCTCGGCCATGCGGTGACCGCGATCGATGCCGATGACGCGGCGATCGCAATCGCGCGCGATCACGCCGCCGTCGGCGGGCTGACGATCGACTACCGTTGCGAAACCGCCGAATCGCTCGCCGCGAGCGGGCGGGACTTCGATGTCGTGCTCGCCCTCGAACTGATCGAGCATGTCGCCGACCCGCAAGCCTTGCTGGCCGCCTCTGCCGCACTGGTCAAGCCGGGCGGCGTGTTTATCGGCGCCACGATCAACCGCACCCCGCAAGCCTATGTCCTCGCCGTCGTCGGCGCCGAATATGTGATGGGCTGGCTGCCGCGCGGCACGCATGACTGGCGGCGCTTTCTGCGTCCCTCCGAGTTCGTGTTGGGTCTGCGCCGAATCGGTCTCAGCCCGACCGGCCTGAAGGGGTTGCGCTACCGCCTCGCGGCCGGTGAATGGACGGTATCGGACGACCTGTCGGTCAATTATCTGGTGACCGCGGTCAAGCGCTGAAACTTACGCGTCGGTCGGCGCGATCCAGGGAATCCTGCCGAACTTGATCCCCTCCTCGGCCAGCTCGCGCGACTGCTCGTCGGTCGCCTCGCCGTAGATGCCGTGCGGGTCGGCTTCGCCGTAATGGATCTTGCGCGCCTCCTCGGCGAATTGTTCGCCGACATAGTCGCAATGCTGCTCCACCTGCCGGCGCAATTGCACCAGCATCTGCCGCATCTGCGCCGGCGAAATCGGCGGCCCCGGCTCGCGCGAACGGCCGATGCGCGGCGCCATCAATGCCTTCTCGACCTTTGTCGAGCCGCATTCGGGGCAGGCGATCTCGTCCGCCTGCCGTTGTGTCTCATAGGTCTCACCATCGCGGAACCACACTTCGAATTCGTGCTCTGAAGCGCAACGCAGCGAAAACCGGATCATCGACGCAACCTCCTCCGACCTCCGTCTATATAACGCATCGCAGACCTTTAGCAATTATGGGGCAGCAGTGCTAACGAGCGACCAAGAGGGGTATTCCGGCTGGGTTTTGCGCTTCCTGCCGCTGATCCGGCCGGGCGGCCGGGTGCTCGACCTCGCGGCCGGCAAGGGCCGGCACACGCGGCTCCTGCTCGATCACGGCTGCACGGTGCACGCCGTGGACCGCGACGTCACGGCGCTCGCGCCGTTCGCCGGCGCACAATGCCGGGTCGAAGCCATCGACCTGGAAGCCGGCATGCCGCGGCCGTTCAGCAGCGATTATGACGGCATCGTCGTCACCAACTATCTCCACCGTCCGCTGCTGCCGGCGATCGCGGCGGCGCTGGCGCCCGGCGGCGCGGTCATCTACGAGACCTTTGCCCAGGGCAACGAGCGCTTCGGCCACCCGCGCAGTCCCGATTTTCTGCTCCGTCCCAACGAACTGCTCGAGGCCTTCGGCACGCTCACCGTCATCGCCTTCGAGCAAGGCGAGGTCCTGGCCCCGCGCCGCGCCGTCCTCCAGCGCATCGCCGCGATCAACGGCCCGCTCGCCGCCTTGCCCCGTTTGCCGTAAGATGACGCCATGCCGAATGCAGTCGAAAAGCTGATGTCGCTCGACGAGTTCCTCGCCTGGGAACGCAAGCAGCCGGACCGCCACGAATACGTCGATGGCGTGATCCGCATGATGACCGGGGCCTCGGCCGGTCACGTGACCATCGCGATGAACCTGTCGACTAGTCTTCGCGCAGCACTCCGAGGTTCTCGTTGCCGACCATTCGGCAGCGACATGAAAGTCATCGCCAACGGCAATATCCGCTACCCCGACATCAGCATCGCCTGCAGCCCGGTCGATGACCGCGCCGATCACCTGCCGGAGCCGGTTGTCGTGGTCGAGATCATCTCGCCTAGCACCGCACGAGAGGACCGGGGGCGCAAAAAACTCGATTACTTCGCGACGCCGTCGATCCGGCAATACGCGATCGTTGAGCAGGACGAGCGGCTGATCGACCTCTACACGCGCACCGATGCCGGCTGGATCGACGAGGTCGTGGTCGACGACGGCACCCTGAACCTGTCGGCGATCGGCGTCGCGATCTCGCTGGACGAGATCTACGAGGATACCGAGCTCGACGCTACGCGGCGGCCAGCGGACGAGAGGCCGGCACCGGCGGCGTGAATTGGCGGTCGTGGCGCAGCGACGGCAAGCCGCCGCGCACCTTGCCGACGCGCTCAGGGTCGATCCTGGCGGTGATGATGCCGACGCCCTCGCCGCCTTCCGCCATCACTTCGCCCCACGGGTCGACGATCAGCGAGTGGCCGTAGCTCCTGCGCCCCGCCGTGTGTTCGCCGGTCTGCGCCGGGGCGAACAGGAAAGCGCCGTTCTCGATCGCCCGCGACCGCAGCAGCACGTCCCAGTGCGCCTTGCCGGTCGGCACCGTAAACACCGACGGCACCGACAGGAAATCCGCCCCGGCCTGCGCCAGCATCCGGTAGAGATGCGGGAAACGCACGTCGTAGCAGACCGTCATCCCGAGCTTGCCCCACGGCGTATCGGCGATGACCGCGCGGTCGCCGGGCCGGTAGGCGTTGCTCTCGCGGATGCTCTCGCCGTTCGGCAGGTCGATGTCGAACAAGTGGATCTTGTCGTATTTGGCGACGATGCCGCCCTGCGCGTCGAGCAGGAAGGAGCGGTTGGCGAGCCGCGTCTCGTCGCCGGCGCCCGGTTCGCCGGCCGGGTCGATGACCAGGGAGCCGACCAGGATCCACGCGCCGGTCTCGCGTGCCAGCTCACGCATCGCCGCGAGAAACGGGTCGTCCCCTTCCCGCTTGGCCTTCTCGCGGCGCTTGCTGCCACTCTCGATAAAATTGCTGGCCTCGGGCGTGGTGATGAAATCGGCGCCGGCATCGCGAGCGCGGCGGATCAGCCCCGAGACGGCGGCGATGTTCGGCTCCGGGTCGGGCCCCGCGGTGAACTGAACGCAGGCGACGGTGAAGGGGGCGCCCATCACGCAAGCCCGAGCTTGGCGTCGAGCTTGCCGGCGCGGTCGAGCGCGTGGATGTCGTCGCAGCCACCGACATGCTCGCCATCGATGAAGATTTGCGGCACGGTGCGGCCGCCATGCGCCCGCTGCACCATTTCGGCACGACGGTTGGGCTGCTCGTCGAGGCTGATCTCGTGATAGGCGACCCCCTTCCTGTCGAGCAGCGACTTGGCCCGCGCGCAATAGGGGCACCACATCGTCGTGTAGATATCGACCTCGGCCATCGTCTTGCTTCTCCCGCGCAACGGCGTCTCACATATGGCGCGAAACCGCCGCCGCCGCAATTTCCGTAGCCGGTTGGTCCCTGCAAAACGACCATGCGTCCTTCGAGTCTCGCCGGCGCAAGCACCTCGGAACCCGGCCCGGATTGCGCAGCCCGCCAGCGCTGCGAATGGTCAGCTCCCCGCTCTTACCGCCCGCGCCAGCACCAGCACGCCGATCGAAGCCGCACCGGCGCGGCGCAGCACGCGGGCGCATTCCTCGGCAGTGGCGCCGGTTGTCAGCACGTCGTCGATCAGCACCACCCGCCTGCCGCCGACACTGCGGCCCGGACGCAGCGCGAAGGCGCCGCGCACGTTGCGGGCGCGGGCGAGCGGCCCCATCGTCCCTTGCGACGGCGTCCGCCGTCGCCGCACCAGCCAATCGGCCGCGACCGGCGGCCCGCCGGCGGCATGGATCGCCTGCGCCAGCAGCGCCGACTGGTTGAAGCGCCGGGTGAACAGCCGGGTCCAATGCAGCGGCACCGGCATCAGCAGATCGGCCTTGCCGAGCACCTCGCCGCCCGCGCGCTGCATCCAGCGGCCGAACGCGCCGGCGAGATGGGTCTGGTCGCCATGCTTGAGCTTGAGCACCAGGTGCCGGCTGTGCTTGTCATAGCGCAGCACCGACCGGCCGCGGTCCCAGCTCGGCGCGCGGCGTGCACAGTCGCCGCAAACCGCGCCCTCCCCCATCGGATGCGGAAACGGCAGGCCGCACACCGCGCACCAGGGCGGTGCGAAGAACGTCATGCTTGCCCAGCACGATCCGCACAGCGCGTCGACCTCGTCGACCGTCGCGCCGCACGCCAAACAGCGCGGCGGCAGCACGCCGTCGACCACGGCGCGGCTCAGCCGGCGCAAGGCGGCGGGGAGGGTTGCCGCGAGTTGCATCGCCACCCATGATCAAGGGGTTGCGCGACGCGTCAAGCTCGACCAGATGGAAAAGTCAGCGACACCGCTTTTCGACCGGCACGCCTGGCGCCTGCACCGCGATCGCGCCGCGGGGGGCGTCGATTTCCTGCACCGGGAGGTGGCCGAGCGCCTGCTCGACCGGCTCGACCTGATCAACCGGTCCTTTGCCGCAGCGCTCGACCTCGGCGCCCGCGACGGCGCCTTGACCCGCGCCTTGGCGGACCGTGCCGGCAGCCGGCTGGCCGTCGCCGCGGAACCCTCGCGGCAGCAACTCATCGCGGCACCGCTGCCGCGGGTCTGCGCCGACCCGGAATTCCTGCCCTTTGGCGACGGCAGCTTCGACCTCGTCGCCAGCAATCTGGCGCTGCACTGGTGCGCCGACTTGCCGGGGGCGCTGATCCAGATCCGCCGGGCGCTGAAGCCGGACGGGCTGCTGCTCGCGGCGCTGCTCGGGGGCGGTACGCTGGTCGAGCTGCGCACCGCGCTGTTCGAGGCCGAGTTGGCGGAGGAAGGCGGGGTCAGCCCCCGCGTCTCGCCCACGGTCGAGCTCGGCGACGCCGCCGGGCTGCTACAGCGCGCCGGGTTTGCGATGCCGGTCGCCGACAGCGAGACCATGACCGCCACCTATCCCGACATGCTGGCGCTGATGCACGACCTGCGCGGGATGGGCGAGACCAACACCCTCGCCGAGCGGCGCCCTTACCTGCGCCGGAGGACGCTCGCCCACGCCGCCGCGCTCTACGCCGAGCGCTTCACCAACCGCGACGGCCGCATCGAGGCCACGTTCGAGGTGCTGTTCCTCACCGGCTGGGCGCCGCACCCCGACCACGCCCAGCCCCGCCCGGGCCCGCGCCGGCGGATCGCCTAAAGCAGGTCGCGCAGCATCGCGACGAGCGGCTTGTCGGCCGGCGGCATCGGGTCGTCGAACTGCGCCGGGCGCACCCATTTGAGCCGCTGCCCCTCGCGCGCCGTGACGATGCCCTGCCATTTGCGGCACACGTAGAGCGGCATCAGCAAATGAAAGGCCTCGTAGCTGTGCGAGGCGAAGGTGAACGGCGCAAGGCAGCTTTGATGCGTGCTGATGCCGAGCTCCTCGTCGAGCTCGCGGATCAACGCCGCCTCCGGCGTCTCGCCGGACTGCACCTTGCCGCCGGGGAATTCCCAGGTGCCGGCGAGATGCTTGCCCGCCGGCCGCTCGGCCAGCAGCACCCGGCCGTCGGGGTCGATCAAGGCCACCGCGGCGACGAGAAGGATGGGTCTGGGCGGAGCATCAGGCATCGCGCGTCCTTCAAGGTCTCGATCCCACCCTCACGTCCGGTAGGCGCCGTTGATGTCGACATAACCGTGCGTCAGGTCGCAGGTCCACACCGTGGCCTTGCCGGGGCCGATGCCGATATCGACGGCGATGTGGATTTCGAGCCCCTTCATGTGCTCCGCGACCGGGCCCTCGCGATAGCCGGGGACGGGGCCGCCCTCGGCAGCGATCCGGATGCCGCCGACGGCAATGCCGAGCTTGTTGCGGTCGGCCTTTTCGCCCGACTTGCCGACCGCCATCACGATGCGCCCCCAATTGGCGTCGCCCGCGGCGAGCGCGGTCTTGACCAGCGGCGAATTGCCGATCGCCAGCCCGATCGCCCGCGCCGCGCGGTCGCTCTCGGCCCCGGTGACGTCGATCGTGACGAATTTCTGCGCGCCCTCGCCGTCCTTGGCGATCTGCCGCGCAAGGTCGATCATCACCGCGTGCAGCGCCTGCCGGAAGCCGGCGAGAAGCGGGTCGCCGGCCTCGCCGATCGCGGCATGCTTGGCTTGCTGCGTGGCGCAGAGCAGCACCGTGTCGCTGGTCGAGGTGTCGCCGTCGACGGTCATCGCGTTGAACGAGACCTCGGCGGCGTCGGCCAGCAGCTTTTGCAGCACCGGCGCCGGCAGCGCCGCATCGGTGAACACATAGCCGAGCATCGTCGCCATGTCCGGCGCGATCATCCCCGAGCCCTTGCAGAAGCCGTTGAGCCGCACCGTCGTGCCGGCGATCTCGGCGGTCGCGGTGGCGCCCTTGGGGAAGGTGTCGGTGGTCATGA
This sequence comes from Allostellaceae bacterium, assembly GCA_035550515.1. Classification (GTDB taxonomy): domain Bacteria; phylum Pseudomonadota; class Alphaproteobacteria; order ATCC43930; family CGMCC-115725; genus DATARH01. The sequence continues at coordinate 61,295 of DASZOZ010000005.1, read as the reverse complement.
TCGCCCGCGCCGCCTTCTCCCAGGCGCCGGCGTCGAGCAGCGGCACGATGTGCGGCAGCGCCTCGCTGATGCGGTCGGCCGGCGGCGGCTCGCCGATCACCCCGGTGGACGAGAGGTAGATCTCCTGCGGATCGCAGCCGAACAGCCGTGCCGCGGTCGCCGCCGTGCTTTCGCAGACCTGCCACCCGGCCTGGCCGGTAAAGACATTGGCGTTGCCGGAGTTGACGACGATCGCCCGCGCCGACCCGCGCGGCAGGCATTGCCGGCACCAGATCACCGGCTGGCCGGGCATCGTCGACTGGGTGAACACCCCGGCGATGGTGCTGCCGGCCGCCAGCTCGGCGACCATCACATCGTCGCGCCCCTTGTAGCGGATGCCGGCGGCATAGCTGGCAAGGCGCACGCCGGCGACCGGCGCCATCGGGGGAAAGGGGGCGGCGTTCGGCGATATGTCGGGCATCGGCGTTTCTCCTCGGATCGGCGGGAAGATAGCGTTGTCGGCCGGGTCGGCGGCATAAAAAAGCCGCCGATCGGGGTCGGCGGCGGGAAAGCGGCGGTTCGGGCGCCGGCTGGGACGGAGGCGTCGCCTATCGTCGCCGCCGGCCGGTCGAGCGCGCGCGGGCGCCATCGCAGCGATGGGTGCGGCATCGGCGTCGCCGGCGAATCGGGAGCGCGCCACGGCTCATGGAACACACTATAACCGAAAACGTTAGTCGCCGGAAGGCTGAGCGCGCCAACCGGTCGGCGGCCACTGCCGGCTGCTGCCTGCGACAAGCGCGTTTAATTGACACCCCGGCCGTGTGGACCTATCTACGACACTAGTCGCCGTGCGCTTCATTCCCGCCCCTTTCCCGCCATCGAGGTCCTCATGTTCGGCGCCCTAGCCCGGCGGCTGTTCGGCTCCGCCAATGATCGTTACGTCAAGAGCCTGTCGCCGATCGTCGAGCGCATCAACGAGCTGGAGCCCGAGCTCGAAAAGCTGTCGCCGGAGGCGTTGCGGGCCCGCACCGCCTGGTTTCGCGAGCGCCTGGAAAACGGCGAGGAGCTCGACGACCTGCTGATCGAGGCGTTCGCGACGGTCCGCGAAGCCGCCAAGCGCACGCTGGGCCAGCGCCATTTCGACGTGCAGCTGATGGGCGGCATCGTGCTGCATCGCGGCATGATCGCCGAGATGAAGACCGGCGAAGGCAAGACGCTGGTCTCCACCCTACCCGTCTATCTCAACGCGCTCCCCGGCAAGGGCGTGCACGTCGTCACGGTCAACGACTACCTGGCCCGGCGCGACGCCGAATGGATGGGGCAGATCTACAACTACCTCGGCATGACCGTCGGCTGCATCGTCCACGACCTCGACGACCCGGAGCGGCGCGCGCAATACCGTTGCGACATCACCTACGGCACCAATAACGAACTCGGCTTCGACTATCTGCGCGATAACATGAAGTTCCGGCTGGAGGACATGGTCCAGCTGCCGTTCAACTACGCGATCGTCGACGAAGTCGACTCCATCCTGATCGACGAGGCGCGCACGCCGTTGATCATCTCCGGGCCGACCGAGGACAATTCCGAGCTCTATTACCGCATCGACAAGATCATCCCGCCGCTCGCCGACGAGGATTACGAGAAGGACGAGAAACAGCGCACCGTGACGCTCACCGAGGAGGGCGTGGAGAAAGTCGAGCAGATGCTGCGCGACAGCGGCCTCATGGAAACCGGCACGCTGTACGACATCCACAACATCTCGCTGGTGCACCACGTGAACCAGGCGCTGCGCGCGCACAAGCTGTTCGCGCGCGACACCGACTACATCGTCAAGGACGACAAGATCATCATCATCGACGAGTTCACCGGCCGCATGATGGAGGGCCGGCGCTACTCGGAAGGGCTGCACCAGGCGCTGGAAGCCAAGGAAAACGTCACCGTCCAGAACGAAAACCAAACGCTCGCCTCGATCACCTTCCAGAACTATTTCCGCATGTACCCGAAGCTTGCCGGGATGACCGGCACGGCGATGACCGAAGCCGAGGAATTCGGCGACATCTACAAGCTCGAAGTCATCGAGGTGCCGACCAACGTGCCGGTGCAGCGCGCCGACAGCGACGACGAGGTCTACCGCTCGACGCGCGAGAAATACGACGCGATCGTGCAGCAGGTGCTCGAATGCCGCGCGCGCCAGCAGCCGGTGCTGATCGGCACGGTCAGCATCGAGAAGTCCGAGGCGCTGGCCGCGGTCTTCAAGCAGAAGAAAATCCCGCACAACGTGCTGAACGCCCGCTTCCACGAGCAGGAGGCGTACATCATCGCCCAGGCCGGCATACCGGGCGGGGTGACGATCGCCACCAACATGGCCGGCCGCGGCACCGACATCCAGCTCGGCGGCAATTTCGACATGCGGGTGCGCGCCGAGCTGCAAGCGGTCGACGACCCGACCCAGCGCGAGATGCGCATCGCCGAGATTCGCCGCGAGATCGACGCCGCGCGGAAAATCGTCGTCGAGGCCGGCGGGCTTTTCGTCGTCGGCAGCGAGCGGCATGAGAGCCGCCGCATCGACAACCAGCTGCGCGGCCGCTCCGGCCGTCAGGGCGACCCCGGCGCGTCGAAATTCTTCGTCTCGCTCGAAGACGACCTGATGCGCATCTTCGGCTCCGAGCGGATGGACGCGGTGCTGTCGCGCCTGGGGCTCAAGGAGGGCGAAGCGGTCATCCATCCCTGGGTCAACAAGGCGCTCGCCAAGGCCCAGCAGAAAGTCGAGGCGCGCAACTACGACATCCGCAAGCAGCTGCTCAAATACGACGACGTGATGAACGACCAGCGCAAGGTCGTCTACGAGCAGCGCAAGGAGATCATGCAGGCGTCGGATGTCGCCGCGACGATCGCCGACATGCGCGCCGAGACCATCGCCGCCGCGGTGTCGATGGCGATCCCCGAGAACTCGCACGCCGAGCAGTGGAACATCGAAGCGCTGCACGCCGAATGCCTGCGGCTGCTGGCGCTCGACCTGCCGATCGCCGACTGGGCCAAGGAGGAAGGCGTCAACTCGGAGGAGATCGAGGAGCGGATCATCGCCGCTTCCGACCGCAAGATGGCCGAGAAGGCGGCCAATTACGGCGCCGACATGATGCGCATGGCCGAAAAGAGCCTGCTCCTCCAGATCCTCGACCAGACCTGGAAGGACCACCTGCTCTCGCTCGACCATCTGCGCCAGGGCATCAACCTGCGCGCCTATGCCCAGCGTGACCCGCTCAACGAGTACAAGCGCGAAGCGTTCGAGCTGTTCGAGGGCATGCTGGTGCAGATGCGCGACCAGGTGACCTCGGTGTTGAGCCATGTCGAACTGCGCTTCGACATCCCCTCGCCGCCGCCTCCGCCGCAATTCATCGAGCACCGCGAGCCCGAACCGGCGATGGCCGAGGCCGGGTTCGACGGCTTTGGCGCACCGCCGCCTGCAGCGATGCCGCAACGCCGCGGCGCCGCGCCGCGCGGCGACAGCCAAAACGGCGGCGGGCGCGCGCCGTGGGCCGGCACCGGGCGCAACGCCCCCTGCCCTTGCGGCTCCGGCAAGAAATACAAGCACTGCCACGGCCGGGTGTGATCCGCCACTGGTGATTCCAGCCCCGCGGCGGCGGAACAGGCCCGCCTTGCGGCCGTTGCCCTGACATGAACGATCGTCTGAACGATCGCCAGGTTCCCGCGTCTCCCGCGGCGCTCGAGCGGGTCCGGAAGTACCACCGCCTCGTATTGGCGTTCTCGAAGGACGCACTCGGCACGCTGGAACTCCCGGCCCTGCTCCGCCTTGCGTGCGCGTGCGCGAGCGAAGGCACCGCGGTGCAACGCGCCAAGGTGCTGCAATATCGTGCCGAGAACGACGACCTGCTACTCGTCGCCGGCATCGGATGGAACCCCGACCTCATCGGCCGAGCCACGCTCTCCGCCGATACGCGCTCCCCGCCGGGCCTGTCGGTGCGCGCCGGCGAACCGACATTCATCGACGACCTGCCCGAGGATCCCGCGTTCGATTACTCCGACCTGTTGCGCAGCTACGGCATCGTGTCGCTCGTCAACGTGCCGATCGAGGTCGAGGCGGCGGTGTGGGGCGTGCTCGAGGTCGATAGCGAGCAGCGGCGCCGCTTCGACGCCGACGACCGGGAGTTCCTCTGCGGCCTGGCCGAGATCATCGGCCGGACGATCGAAAATCGCCGGCAGCTTGAACGGGCGGAGCAGACGGGGCTCGACAAGCGCATCGAACTCGAGGAGCGCGAGACGCTGTTCTGCGAATTGCAGCACCGGATCGGCAACCAGCTGCAGCTCATCATCGGCGCGCTGGAGATCGCGACCACCCGCACCGCCGATCCCGACGCACGCAACGCGTTCCAGGACGTCATCCGCCGCACCGTGGCCATCGCCCGCAGTCATGATCAGCTGTCGCTGACCCGCCTCGAACGCGAAGCGAGCCTCTCGACCTATCTCAACCGGTTGATACCGAGCCTCGCCGTCCCCGACAGCGTCAAGGTCGTCAGCGCCATCGAGGACGCCACGACGCCGATCGGCACGGCGGTGCGCCTGGGGTTGATCATCAACGAGCTGGTGACCAACAGCGTCAAGCACGCCTTTGGTGAAGCCGGCGGCCATATCACGATCAGCGTCGGGATCGAGGCCGATCGCGGCGCGGCGGTGCTGCGGGTCGGCGACGACGGGCGCGGTATGAGAGCCGCCCCGCGAGGCGGCTCCGGGATAGGTCTGATCGAGACCTTGTCGCGGCAAATCGGCGGCACCGTCGAATGGGCTACGGGCGCCGGCGAAGGCACCCGGTTCACCCTGCGCTTCCCTCTCGATCACGCCTGATCCGGCGCGGTCCGCACCAACCGGGGTATCGTCCGGGCATCCACGGACGCCCGCGCCATACCGCGGGGAAGCCGGTCATGACGATCGATCGAGACAGCGCCGGCGACAAATTTCCTGTATCAACGGCGCACCACGACGATCGGAGCGGAGGAGAAACCGTGCGGCGACTTGTCGTCCTTCTGCCGCTGGTCGCTGTCATGGTGCGGCTCGCGGCCGGACCGGCGGCGGCGCAGGCCGTCGTGCAGGATATTGGCGGGGCGCAGATGCTGTATTCCGGCCCGGCCAATCCGCGCGCCGTCGCCTTTGTCTTTGCCGGCGGCGACGGCACGGTCGCGTTCGACAGCGCCGGCCGGATCACCCGTTTGGGGGGCAATTTTCTGCTGCGCACGCGGCCGCTATGGGAGGGGCAAGGTTTTGCCTTTGTGACGCTGGCCGCGGCCTCATCGCTGATGGGCCAACGCCATACCTCCGCCTATGCCCAGACGATCGGACGGGCGATCGATGCGGTCCGCGCCCATGCCGCGGCGCCGGTCTGGCTGATCGGCACCAGCCAGGGGTCGATCGCCGCCGCCAATGGCGCCGCGCACCTGCCGGGCCGGGTCGCCGGCGTGGTGCTGAGCTCCTCGGTCGCCGGGCGCAGCTCGTCCGGCGAGACGGTGTTCGACAGCGACCTCGGCGCGATCGCGGTGCCGGCGCTGGTCGTCTCCAACCGCGGCGACACCTGCCCCTCGGCCGGACCGGGGTTTGCGCCGCAGATCCTCGCCGCGCTCAGCCGCGCGCCGCGCAAAGAGCTGATCTATGTCGAGAGCCGCCAGCTCCAATCCGCCCCGTGCGAAGCGCTGTCGCCGCACGGCTATCTCGGCATCGAGGGCGAGGTCGTGCAGCGCATCGCCGCGTGGATGGCGGACCGCTGATCCAAGGCGTTTGACTTAAAGGCGCATCCCCTTATAGTCCGCGCGCTCGCGTCTGGTGGGGTGCATAGCTCAGTTGGTAGAGCAGCTGACTCTTAATCAGCGGGTCCAAGGTTCGAGTCCTTGTGCACCCACCATCGTCTCCGTGGAACAAAACATATTGGCCGATATCGCGGCTGCGTCGAGTCGGGGCGGCTCCTGCCGCTCGCTGCGGTTCGGCGCAGCGAGCGCCAGGCGGCACCGGCGTTAATCGACGATCCGGTCGACGATCTCGATCCAGTTCGGCTGTTTGCCGACGGGGTACTGCTTGACGGTCTTGAGCTCGCCGCTGTTCGCGTCGATCGCGTGAACCGTGATGCTGGCGGAATCCATCCCGGCGGCGATCAGGAACTTGCCCCGCGGGTCGATATTGAAGCCGCGCGGCGTCTTTTCGGTCGGCCACTTGCCGATCGCGGTCAGCGTGCCCTTGTCCGGATCGATCTTGTAGCCGTGCAGCAGGCTTGTCGTCCGCACCGCGCCATAAAGGAACTTGCCGTTTGGCGTGACGTGGATGTCGGAGGCAAAAGCCGACTCCTTTTGGTTCCAATCACCCGTATCGACAAAGGCGACCTGGCTCAGCGTCCCCTTGTCCTTGTCGATGTTGTAGGTGCCGATCGTCGCGGTGGTCTCGGTGATGAGATAGCCCCACTTGCCGTTCGGGTGGATCGTGAAGTGGCGCGGTCCCGCGCCTTCCTTGGTCGCGACGGTCGGCGGATCGTTCGGCGTCAGGGTGCCTTTGGCGGCATCGTATTTGAACTGCATGATGTGGTCGGCGCCGAGCACCGGCACATAGACGTGCTTGCCGGCGGCATCGATATACACGCAATGCGCCTTGGGCTTGGTGTCGATGACCTGGGTCGGCTTCTCCTCGACGGTATAGAGCGCGTCGATCGGGTAGACGGCCACCTTGGCGCCGACATAGGAGGCGCCGAGCAGGTGTTTGCCGCCGCGGTCGACATTGATGTAAGCCATCTGGTCGACCAGCGGCACGGTATCGACCACCATCAGCTTGCCGCTGGTATGGTCGATCGAGAAGCTCGATACCGGGTACGGCTTGCCGCGCAGCTGGGCGTAGAGGAACCGCTTGTTGGGCGCCATCGCCATCGGCAGGCTGGCCAGCGAGGTTTCCTCGGTGCCCGGCACCGGGGTCGTGTCGATCGGGGTCAGCTCACCGCTGTCCCGCTTCATCCCGAAGACATGGATGTCCTTGGTGCCCGCGTTCGAGACGTAGACGAAGGTTTCCGGTGGATCGGCAGCCATTGCCTTGCCCCCTCCGATCAGCGGCAGCGGAAGCGTTCCGAGCGCCACCCCGCCGACACCGGCCTGCAATACCTGCCTCCGAGCAATACGTCTCCGTTCCATCGTTCCCTCACACTTTGTCGTTGGAGCGAAGGTAGAGTTATCGGGCGGACGGGGCAACCGCCGAGCGGCCGTCTCCGCACGAACGCGGCAATTTCACGCCGGCTGGCCTCCGCGGCAGATGCCGTCAGAAGGTTATCTTGATCCCGCCATAGACCGAGATCGGCGGGGCAACGCTGACAAAGCGGGGGTCGCTGGGGTTGGCGACCCCCGGCAGCGGCGATTTGGTCGGGTCGTTGAAAATGCCGTAGGTCGCGTAATCGTTGTCGAACAGGTTCTTGATCAATGCAAAGAACTGGATGTTGTCGGTGACCTGGTAGGACGACCGCAGGTTGGCGACGATATAACCGGGCAGTTGCGGGTTCTGGTTCGACTGGTCGTTGAAGTAATACTGGTCGCCGACATAGAGCAGGTCACCGCCCACCGTCCACTTGTCGGTGATCGAATAGTCGACGGTCAGCTTGACCCGGTGCTGCGGCACGCCGGGAATTTGGTCGCCCGGCCGGACCTGGATGTTGCCGTCGGCATCGGCGAAGGGGTTGTCCGGCGAGGCCAGCGTGATCGGGCTTTGAAACGTCGCGTCGATATAGCTGTAATTGGCGCTGAACCGCCATTTCTCGTCCCGATAGGCGATGCCGGCCTCGATCCCCTGGCGCCTGGTGTCGCCGATATTGGTGAAATACCCGGTGCTGATGATCGCGCTCGGCACCGCGAGGATGTCGTTCTCCAGGTCGTTGCGGAAGAAGCCCAATTGCCATTCCGCCTTGCCGTTCGGAGCGATCAGGTCGACGTCGAATTTGCCGCGCAGCCCGGCCTCGTAGTTGCGCGCGACGACCTGCTGCAAGCCGGGCGGATCGGCGCTGAGAAAGGCGTCGAGAGTGCAGGGCCGGGTCGGGTCGGAACAGCCGATCTCGCCCGCGGTCGGCGTCCGGTTGGCCTCCGCGTAGCCGAAATACGCCGTCAGGTCCGGGGTGATCTTATAGGTGGCGCCGGCGGCCGGGTTAAAGCGGCTGAAGCGGTTGTTGCCGTTGAGCGCGGTGCCGATCTTGTCGAACAGGTGGATCAGCGCGACGTTGTACCGGCCACCCAGCGTGACGGCGAGTTCCGGCGTCACATTGAACGTGTCGCTGGCGTAAAGGCCGTAATAGGAATTGGTGGTCTCGAGGGCGACCGGGTCGAGCGAGCCGTCCGGCTGGGCGACGATGATGCCGGTGCCCTTGGTCACCAGGCTCGGCAGGGTGATCGATGCGACCTCGTTGGAGGAGTTGAAGTCGACATCGCCGTGATCGATGCTGAAGCCGACCACCAGGTTGTTGGCATGGTCGAAAATCGGCGCGGTGTAGGTGCCCTGGACCGAGCCGCCCAGCCCCAGCGAGGTGGTCTGGGTATAGTCGTTTTCCGCCGGGGGCGCGCCGCCGAGGATGTTCGGCACGGTCCCGCCGGTGGTGCTGAACAGCGGGTTGTCGCGCTCGTCCAGGCACAGCGTGTCGGGGATCCGCCGGCCGCACACGACGATATCGCTGATGTTGCCGGCATTGGTCCCGCGGCCGGAGCTGCGCAGGTAGAAATTGCCCTGGAACGACAGCTGGTCGTTGGCGATGTAGTTCGCCGTCAGCGTCGGCATCAGCACCGTGTCATGGAAATATTGCGGCGACACGAACACCGCGGTGCGATCGACGTCGACCAGCTGGATCGGCGTCGGGCCGATCCCGGCGATCAGGTTGTCGGCGCCGGTGAAGCTGAAGTGGAGGCTACCCTTGTCGCTCTCGGCGCCGATGTCCGCATACATCTGCTTGACGCGGGCCGGCGACAGCTTGCGGTAGCCGTCGTCCCAGGCGGCGTTGAGGCCGAGATAGGCGGCGACATTGCCGACCTGCTTGCCGTATTGCAGCGTTCCCTGCACATGGCCGAACGACCCCCCTTCCAGCTGCAGCTCGCCGCCCTGGTAGGTGAACCCGTTCTTCATGTTGAGGACGAGCGCGCCGCCGAGCGCGTTGAGGCCGTAGACCGGGTTGGTCGGGATGACGGCGAGGCGATCGATCGCGAAATCGGGGACGAGGTCCCAGCTGACATTGTCGCCGAACGGCTCGTTGAGCCGCACGCCGTTCTGATACACCGCGAGGCCCGTCGGCGTCCCCAGCACCGGCGAGACGGTAAAGCCGCGATACTGGATATCGGGGTGATACAGATTGTCTTCGTTGTCGTTGATGTTGACGCTGCTCAGCCGCTGGTCGAGCAGCGAGGTCAGCGGCGACGGACCCTGCTTGGCGAGATCCGGGCTCGGCAAGACCTGGACATTGGCCGGCACCTTGTCGCGTTCGATGCCGGTCCCCGGAAGCGGGGTCGGCGCGATCACGTCGATCGGTGCGAGCGTCAGCGCCTGGCCCGGCACCAGCGGGCCGGCGGGCGGCGTCGGCGGGGTCTGCGCGACGGCGGTGGCGGACCACAGCAATCCCAGCGTGATCGCAAGCCTTAAGCGCGCCGTCATCGTGCCCCCGGAATTTTCTTGTCGTTCCGGCGCTATTAAGGCCTAAAACCGGGGTCCGCCGCGATAACGCGAATTCCCGAAATCGCCGGGAAATATTCCCGAAATGATCGCAGCGGTGGGAGGGCAACGACGAATGTCGCTGCGGTGGCGCCTGATCGGCTTGGTCGCGATCGCGCTGGTGCTGAGCCTGGCGCTTGCTGCCGCCATGGCCTGCTTCAACGCATCGCGCTCCGTCGGCATCGAGATGCGGGCCGCCCTGCTGGTCGGCGTGCATACCGTCGAGAACGCGGTGCTCCGCCTCCAGACGTCGCAAGACCCGCAGCGCGACCTCGACAACCTGGTCGCACTGTTCCGCGGCAATCGCCATTTGCGGGTCTCGCTCACGGGTCAGGCCGGCGTGGTCGCCGCGCCCGATACCGAGCAATCACCGTTCGGCAACGTGCCGCGCTGGTTTGTGCGGATGGTCGGCGTGCCCAGCGAGACGGTGCGCGTGCCGGTAGCGGTGCCGGGGCGGCCGGATGCCGCGGTGCTGCTCGAAACCGACCCGCGCAACGAGACGCGCGATACCTGGAACGACTTCAACAACACGCTGATCGTGCTGACGCTGTTCAGCAGCTCGACGATCCTGCTGATCTATCTGTTCATCGGCCGGGGATTGCGGCCGCTCTATCGGCTCGCGGCGGCGCTGGAGCAGGTCGGCCGCGGCAACTACGCGACGCGGATCGGCGGCCGTTTGACCCCCGAGCTGTCGCGGCTGCACGACAGCTTCAACCGCATGGCCGGGCGGCTCGCCGAGGCCGACGCCGACAACCGCCGACTCAACGAGCAGCTGCTGACCGTGCAGGAGCAGGAACGCGGCGATATCGCCCGCGACCTGCACGACGAGGTCGGCCCCTATCTGTTCGCGATCAATATCGACACCGCCGCGGCCTCGCGGCTGATCGAGGAGCGCCGCGCCAAGCAGGCCGCCGCGCATTTGCGGCTGATCGCCGAGGCGGTCGGCCATATGCAGCATGAGATCCGCGCGATCGTCCGGCGCTTGCATCCGGTCGGCCTGGCCGAGTTCGGCCTGCGGGACGCCGTGGGCGACCTGATCCGCTTTTGGGACCGCCGGCATCCGGGCGTCGCCTTTCAGCTCACCATCGCCCCCGAATGCACCGGCCTCGGCGAGGCCACCGAGACGACGCTTTACCGCATCGTCCAGGAATGCCTCAGCAACGCCGTGCGCCACGGTCCCCCGACGCGGATCGACATCGATATCCGCCGCACCGCGACCGAAGGCGGCGCGCGGATCGCGGTCGACATCACCGATGACGGCCCCGGCATGCCCGACGAGCCGGCGCCCGGCTTCGGGCTGCGCGGCATGGCCGAGCGGGTGCGGGCGCTGGGCGGCACGCTGACCCTGCGCAACCGGCCGGCCGGCGGTCTGGCGGTGTCGGCGACGCTGCCGCTCCATGCGGAAAAGACCCTGGCCGCCGATGCGGTCGCGGGCGACGCGCCATGAGAATCCTTATTGTCGACGATCATCCGATCGTTCGCGCCGGCTTGCGGCGCCTGCTCGGCGGCGAGCGCGACTACGAGGTTCGCGAAGCGGCGGGCGGCCGCGAGGCGCTCGCCGCCGTCCGCGAGTGGCGGCCGGCGCTGGTCGTGCTCGACCTGTCGATGCCGGGGATCGGCGGTCTCGAGGTGATCTCCCGTCTGCGCCTGCAAGAACCGTCGATCCGCATCCTCGTGCTCAGCATGCACACCGAGGCGATCTACGCCACGCGCGCGCTGCAAGCCGGCGCGGCCGGTTTTATCGGCAAGAGCGCCCCGCCGGACCGGCTGCTCGACGCGGTCAAGCGCCTCGCCGCCGGGCAAAACTACATCGATCACGAGATCGCCCAAGAACTGGCGTTGACCGCGGTCCACGCGCCGGGCGGCAAGTCCGGCCTTCCGCTGCAGGATCTATCGCCGCGCGAGTTCGAAATCCTGCGGCTGCTCGGCGACGGCAGCAGCCTGCAGCAGATCGCCGACGCGATCGGCATCAGCTACAAGACCGCGGCGAATTGCTGCGGCCAGCTCAAAGCCAAGCTGCGGGTCGCCCGCACCGCCGATCTGGTGCGTATCGCCGTCCAGAACGGCATCGCCGGCCGCTAGGGCCGGCGATTTCCGTCTTGGTGAGGTGGTGCCTAGCCTTTGACGCCGCCCATCGTCAGCCCGGCGGTCATACGGCCGCGCACCAGATAGTACACCGTCACCGGGAGCGCCGCGTAGACGATCGCCGTCGCCATCATGTAGTTCCATGGCGCCTCGTCGCTGTTGAGGAACGAGGCCAGCGCCACCGGCACCGTCATGCTGCGCTTATCCGACAGCATCAGGAACTGATAGAGATACTCGTTCCACGCCAGCAGCAGCGCATAGGTGCCGATCGCAACCAGCGCCGGCGCCATCAACGGCAGGTAGATCTTGTAATAGATCTGGAACGGGGTCGCGCCGTCGATCCGCGCCGACTCGTCGAGTTCGATCGGGATGCTGCGCCCGTATTGCTGGAAGATGAACATCGCGTACGGGGTCGCGAAGGTCACCATCGCCGCGATCACCGACCACAAATTGTTGGTCAGCCCGTAATTCTGCATGATCCGATAAAACGGGATCGCCAGGAACGATTGCGGGATCACATAGGTCAGCAATGCGGCGTTCGACAGCAGCCAGCCGTGGCGGATACGCATGCGGGAGATCGCAAAGCTCGCCGCCGAGGCGATCAGCAGCGTCAACGACGTGACCGCCGCCCCGACATAGACGCTGTTGCCGAACTGATGCCAGAAATTCGCCAGGTACCAGTAACCCTGGGTAAACACCGCGATATAGCCGTCGAACGACGCCGCCGGCGGCCAGATATGGTCGGAGAACACGTCGCCGTGGCCTTCCAGCGAGACCATCACGATGTTGTAGAGCGGCAGCAGGGTCCAGAATACCAACACGACGCTGACCACCGCCAGGCCCGCATTGGTCAGGTATTTGCGACGCCGTGCCGCGCGCCGCATCGCTTCGGAACGCGAGCGCGAACCCGCGAGGCGGACGTTGTCGATCGTGGCCGTCGTCATAGTTGCACCTGCGAGGTCTTGAATTTGCGCATCAGCATGATGACCAGCGGGATCAGCAGCGGCAGCGCGGTGATCACCGCCGCCACGCCGAGCCTGGGCTGGGAGAGGTCAAACGCATAGCGGATGCCGAGCGTCGCCAGCACGTGGGTCGAATCCGCAGGGCCGCCGCCCGAGACGAAGGTCACGACATTGAAGTCGCCGAGCGAAAAGATCGTCGAGAGCAGCGTGCAGATAAAATAGAGGTTGGCGATCAGCGGGAAATTGACGTGGACGAACATCCGGAAGCCGGTGGCGCCGTCGACCTTGGCGGCTTCCTGGATATCGGTCGGGATCGCCATCCGGCCGGCGAGCAGGATGACGGTCCAGAACGGCAGCCATTTCCAGACATGCGAGGTCATCACCGAGGCCAGCGCGCTCCACCGCTCGGTCAGCCAATCCGGGCCGTTGATGCCGAAGACATGCCACAGCAGGTTGTTGACCAGGCCCCACTCGCCATTGAGCATCCAATGGATCGAGATATAGGTCGGCAGCGCCGGCACCGCCCAGGGCAGCACGAAGATCATCAGCAGCCCTTTGACCCACCAGCCGCGCCGCATGAAGAAGCCCGACAGCAAAAGCGCCAGGAACAGCTTGACGTTGATCGCGATGCCGAGGAACAGGGCCGTGTTGACCACGGTTTCCCAATAGATCGGATCGGAGAACAGCTGCGGGTAGAGCGCGGGGTCGCTGCCCATCCACAACCCGAACGCCACCGGGTAGACCACAAAGGCAAAGAACACGGCGACATAGGGGATGCAGAAGGCCAGCGCCCACGCGTATTCGGAGCCCTGCAGGTGCCCGCGCCACCAGCGGGCCTGCGAGATAGTACCGAATTCGCGGCGCGGGAGTACCTGGGGGCTGTGGGCGATGTCTGCCATGGCTTCCTCTAGGCTTTCATCTGGTACGTCGCGAAGATCTCATTGATCCGCTTGAACGCCACATCGACCGCCTCGGTGGATTTCGCGTTGCCCTTGGTGACCTCGTGCATCGCGACGTTGAACGGATGCTCGCTGCGCACCTTGGCCCAGGCCGGGTTGTAGATGTAGTAGAACGGAACCAGCTCGCGCCCGCCGAACGCCTCGTCGACATAGGGCGGCACGTGCGGATCGCGCTTGGCGTCGGTCCAGAACGGATCGGTCTTGACGGTCTCCGGGTAGACCGGCAGCCAGCGTCCGGCTCCGCCCTTGAGGAACTTCCCGTTGACGTCGGGCTGGCTCATGTACTTGGCAATCTCCTTCGCCACCTCGACGTTTTTCGCGCCCTTGGGAATGATCAGGTTGTTCGTGCCGAACTGCACCGGCATTTGGCTGCCGTCATTCATCTTCGGCGGGGCGGCGGTGATGACGTCGTTGTATTCGTCCTTCTGCTTGGCGAGCATGCCGAGCTCGGTCGAAATCGTGCCGTCGAAGTCCATGACGCACAGCTTCGAGTGGAAGGCGTTGTTGTCGTCGGCATCGTTCCAGTTGATCGAGCTCGGCGGGATGTAGCCGTCTTTGTACAGGCTCGCCAGGCGCTCGACAGCCTTGGTCACGCCCTCGCGCACCTTGGCGTCGCCGCCGTTGAACTTGCCGTCCTTGGTGACGATGTCCTTGCCGCCATAGGCGATCATGAACTGCTGGAACGTGTTGGTCGGGTCGTTGCCGATCGTGCTGACGACAAAGGCGGTGGCATAGGTATGCCGCATGCCTTGTTCTTGAAGCTTCTTCTGTATCGGCTTGAAGAAGTCGATAAACGCGTCCCACTTGTCGGGGATGTCGCTTTCCTTGAACCCGGCCTTCTCGACCAGGGTCCGCCAGATGTGGAACGGCACCACCGAGCCCTGGTACGGCACCCCGTAATAGGAGTGCTTCTTGGTGGTGTTGTTGTAACAGTAAGCCGACGCGGCCGCGATCGGCAGCAGCTTGGCCTTCTGCTGCTCGACGATGTCGCTGACGTCGACGAGCTTGTCGTCCCACGCCTGCAGCGGCAGCGTCTCCGGCGGGGTGGTGCCGATCAGATCGGGGACGACACCGCTGGTGATGGCGGAGATGATCTTCTGGCGCAGCGGCGCGAACGGCACGATGCTCAGGTCGATCGTGTTGCCGCTCATCTTCTGGTAATCGGCGACAAATTCGTGCAGCGACTCGTCCTCCTGCGGGACGAACCCTTGCGGATGCCAGAATGTTGCCGTCTTGGCCTGGGCATTGGCGATATAGGGGCGCGCGAAGGTCCCGGCTGCGAATAGGCCGATCGAGGTATGCAGCAATGACCGCCGGGTAAGCCTCACCATATCACTCCTCCCCATTACCGCCTCACTTAGGGACTATTCCCTGTAAGGTTCACGAAAGCTATACCTTGAACGCGTACAATCGGCAAGCCGAGCGCATCTTAACCTCCTGGCGTTTCAGATCAACTGGCGCTTGGGGGCCCAGCCGATGCAAACGCCTAAATCGGATCGCGCCGCCCTTCACGTTTTCGGCAATTCGCGCGGATTACCCTTTGACCGCCCCCATCGTCAGACCGGACGCGATATAACGACGCAGCGCAAAGAACGCGGCGATCGGCGG
The DNA here is from genome assembly GCA_035550515.1 of Allostellaceae bacterium. Lineage (GTDB taxonomy): Bacteria > Pseudomonadota > Alphaproteobacteria > ATCC43930 > CGMCC-115725 > DATARH01. Next base: position 45,985 of record DASZOZ010000005.1, on the reverse strand, counting down.
CAGCGAGTAGATCAGCCCCGCCGCCACCATCAGGTTCCATGGCGAGTCGTCGTTTTCAAAGAACTCGGCAATAGCGATCGCCACCGTCTTCTTGCCCGGCGAGTCGAGCAGCAGGAACTGGTACAGATACTCGTTCCACGAGACCAGCAGCGCGTAGGTGCCGACCACGGCAAGCGCCGGCCCCATCAGCGGCACATAGATCTGTAGATACACCTGCCACGGCGTGGCGCCGTCGATCCGCGCGGCCTCGTCGAGCTCGATCGGGATCAGCCGGCCATACCATTGCAGGATGAGCAGCGCGTACGGGGCGGCGAAGGTCACGTCGATCGCGACGATCGCCCACAAATTGTCCATCAGCCCATAAGTGTGCATCAGCCGGAAATAGGGGATCACCAGGAAATAGGCCGGCACGGCATAGATCAGCAGCGCGGCGTTCGACACGATCCAGCCGCGGCTCAAATGCATCCGCCCGAGCGCGAAACCGGCGAGCGAACTGATGACCACGGTCAGCACCGTGGTCGCGGCGCCGATATAGAGGCTGTTGCCGAACTGGCGCCAAAAGTCGCGCAGATACCAATAACCCTGGAACAGCACCTTGTCGAACGCGTCCAGGGTCGGCGCGGGCGGCCAGATATAGCCGGCGAACTCGGTGCTGCCGGTCGGGTCGATGGCGATCAGCACCATGTTGTAAACCGGCAACAGCCACCAGATGAGCAGCGCGATGCCGAGTGCCGCCGAGCCGGCCTTGGCCAACAGCCGACGGCGCCGGTAGTTGGGCCGCCGCGGCCGGCGGGACGCCGGGTGGGACGCCGTCACCGCGGTCACAGCTGGACCTCGCGCAGCTGCAGCCGCCGCACCAGCAGAACGCCGATCGGGATCAGCACCGGGAGCGCCGACACCACGGTGGCCAGCCCGAGCGCCGGATCGCCCTTTTCCATCAGCAGGTCGGCGCCCATCGTCGCCAGCACGTCGGTCGTGCCGTCCGGCGCGCCGCTGGTGACCATGTCCGGCGTGTTGAAATCGCCGATCATCCAGACCGTCGCCAGCAGGGTGCAGACGAGGTACAGGTTGCCCAGCAGCGGCACCACGAGATGCGTGAAGCGGCGGAACCCGCCGGCGCCGTCGATCTCGGCGGCATCGTACAGGTCCTGCGGGATCACCATGCGTCCGGCGAGCAGGATCAGCGTCCAGAACGGTATGTTCTTCCAGCTGTAGGCGATGATCATCGAGCCGAGCGCGGTCCAGTAATTGTGGAACCAGTCGGGACCGTCCACGCCGAACAGGTTCCACGACAGGCTGTCGATAAAGCCGGGGTAGATGAGCATCCAGTGCCAGGAAATGAACGCGACCTGGGCCGGCAACGCCCACGGGATGATCGAGACCACCAGGATGGCCTTGATCCACCATTCCTTGCGCATCAGATAGCCGGACAACAACAGCGCCAGGAACATGTCGATATTGACGCCGACCCCGACATAGACCAGCGTCGTCACGACCGCGTCGAGATAGTCGTCGCTGTCGAACAGCTGCGCGTAGAGCGCGGGGTCGCTCGCGGTCCACAGGCCGTAGATCACCGGATAGAGGGCGAAGACGACAAGGACCGCCGCATAGGGCACGACAAACGCGATCGCCCAGGCGAACTCCGAGCCGTGCAGATGCTGCGCCCAATCCGGCCACCGCCCGCCCGGGCGAGCGGTTCGCGGCCCGATCCGAAGAGCGTCCTGTGTGCTGGTCATGCGCACCTCGACGTGAGGCGTTCCACGTTACACCCGAGCGCGCGCCGGAACCAGCCGGGCATCAATTTTACGCTTTTGCGGATGAACCGCCCCGCCGGCCGGCCGTGGAGGCGGCCGGGTTTCGAGGTCACGGGTCCTGCCGGCGGATGCGGTCCGCCACATTGACGCGGCGCCGTGAACGCATTTAGAACGCTGCCCCGAAAGGCGCGCGGCGCCCGGGAGCCGGAGATGATGTCCTGTTTTTCCACACGGATGGGTGGCCGAGCGGTTTAAGGCACCGGTCTTGAAAACCGGCGGGGGTGCAAGCTCCTCGTGGGTTCGAATCCCACCCCATCCGCCACCTTCCCAATAAAATCAATGATTTAGAGGCTGATTTCCAAATCAGTCCATCTACCCGTCATGCTACAACCGGCGAGCCCGGAACATTCACTTCTAGTGATGTGGCAAAAGTTTCGCTCCGAATGGCCGGATTAAGCTTCTCGGATAAGCTGCGCGTGATCCCTGGCAAATGCTGTGGCAAAGCCGCTGCCCAGGTGACCTGAAGCGCGGCTTTGTTCCTGCAAATGACATCATCATCCCGATCGGCGGCCAATAATGCTGCCACGTCTCCGAAGCCGATTTTCAAGGTCGAGCCAGCAACGCGGTCGACGATGACGTAAACGCCCGAATTCGGAGCGGTGGACAGTTCTGCGTCCTGAAAAGGCAAGAAATCCGAATGGCTTGCCATAGCCCAATCCAAAAATGGCATCATCAATTCTCTCGTTTAGCGGATTCTATAATACCTGTGCTGCACGATCATTGTCAAAGGAGCGCCCCCTAAACCTTGTTTTAGGCGGCCCGCCGCCGATCTTCCCTCAGCCACTCATAGCCGGGCCGCAGGTAGCCGGTTTTCCGCCAATACCAAACCCATATCGCGTCGAGTGGGCAGCCCATGTACGTGGCTGGCGTCCGGCCGGCTGCGGCGTCGTCAGCCCATGCGATGTAGATCAACTGGCATTCGGTAATAGAGAAGCCCGTATTGACGCGATCCTGCCGAGCCCAAAAGGTCAAATCGGCCGCCGATACATGAAGAGCGCGGAATAGCGCAAGTGTCGACCGAGGCCAACGAATCCCGTTACTTACGGGATGCTTGACGTGGCGGCTGAGATGGTGTACGGTAGACATGCTTCATCCTTCTCCTAGGGGGTGTAGCGATCCTCGCTTGTGGAGCCTGAGAGAACCGCCGGGAGCTTGGCACGCGTCCCCGGCGGTTCCTTTTTGCGACCTAGGCCGCAGCTTGCATCGCCGTAATCATGTCGCCGGTCAAACCGAAGCCGATCAGTCGGGCGACACAGGTGGAGCTTGGATTGGCCGCCGCCTTCATCGCGACCGCGACCAATGTGTTTGCGCCTTCATCGGCATCGCTCGTCAGCAGCCCGTTCGACGCGTTGTAGTAGAGCGGGTCGCCCACGCCGTAGGCTTCCGCGCTCGTCTTCGCGAGCGTGAACACGCCCTCGCAATCAATGACGACGGTCGCGTTGAGGCTGGCTGCATCGGTGGCGACACCAACGAGCGAGCCGTCGACCACAAGAGCCCCGCTGGCGACGGCGTATGGCGCGAGCGTGGTGATAAGATGTCCCGGCTGGATTTTGTTCATCATGGCTAAACGAGTCCCTTGGTTGTGGTGAATTGAATCGTGTTGACGGGCTCCGACCGGCCGGCGTCGGCGATGGCGGCATTCAAGGCAGCCACGGCACCCGCCATTTGCGCGTCGGTCTTGTAGGTGATCTCCGACCCGTCAGCGTCGCGGACGGTCAACACGCCGCTGGCGCGAGCCCGGATAAGGGCGTCGCGCAACGTCGTAAGATCGGCGGCCGGGATCGCCACGGCCTACGCCCCGGCGTTCGTATAGAGGCCGCGATAATCGATCGCCCCGGCACCAAACGAGAGAACAACTCTCGTCTCTGTGCCGAGCACAGACCACCCGGCACGGGTGTCGACCTGCGGGCCTTCGCGCCCCGACAGATAGGCGTATTCGAGGCACGGCACCGCAACCGGGTCGCCGGCCAGATACCACCGGGTCGCGCTGATCGCGTCGAGACGGGCATCCGTCAACAGCGTCAACCGGCCGCTGAACACGTTCACGTCAGCCACGGCGGCGGCCCGAACCTCGCTCAGTTCCTTTTGGGCGGTGATCTCCAACGCGGCCGGGACGAGCATGTACCGGGGAGCGAGGTTCAAGGGAGTCGTTCCGTCCAGCCCCTTTTGCTGCCTCATCGCGAGAAAGGCGGCCGTCAGCGTCGCGTCGGCGATAGCACCACCGGCGCTCGCCGCGTTGCCGTGGTTGGCGTGAAACAGGTTGTGACCATCCGACAGCGCCGGACCCGCTCCCGCGTTCGCCGTGAGCAAGGCGATCAACAGTCCGTTCTCCGTCTGCGCGGCGGCCTGCCCCATAGCGGTGGCTGTCCTGCCGAAACTTCCGAGATCGTCGTTCTGTAGGGCTTGGAACGTCACGCTGACGATGCGGGCGTAGGTGGCGAGCTTGTACGACTCGTCCGATTCCTGAAAACCACCAAGGGTGATTTCCGCGTGCTCTTCCACCTTTTCCAGCGCCGGGGCTTCGCTGATGCGGACCCGGTGCTGATCGCGAAAATCAGTTGCCGAACTTTGTCGGAACAACTGGCGAACCGGCGATTGGGCAGCCTGATAGGCCGGAAGCAGGAGTCGGTGCGTGGAATCTTGGAGCAGCCCAGGAAGGTCTCCCGTAGTGATCGCCCGTTCGATCAGGTCCGCGACGGGTGCCGTCCAGACGCCGGGCTCATTCCTGGCACTGAGCATCATCCGCAGCGTTTGATGGAGCCCCATCGCCGCGAACTCGCGAGATTCGGCCGGGCAGTCGCCGGCAAGGCCAAGCCGATAGCTGAGGCCGATCGAAGCGCGGGTGCGGAGCACGTTCGGATCGTCGCCGGACAGCCCGAGTTGCACGGCCGGGAGGTTCTGCGATCCGCGCCGGGTGATCTCATCGAACAGGCTTGCCCGTGCGCTCTGAACGTCCAGACCGCGATCGATCAGGCCATCGGCGAAGGTCGCCGGGACATTCGCAGCCCGGCAAAGGGTGCGGATTTCCTGATTGATGGCGGCGCGGGTCTGAATCGGATCGTCCGGCGTCGGGTTGTCGTGCCGCAGCGTTGCGCCGGGATCGGCTGGCGAGGCCACAAGCGAGGCTTCGTGGATGGTGTACCGTCCGGCCGTGCGGGTGTCGCCGCTGATCCGCCAAGCGTTCGGGTCCGGCTTGAAGCCGATGCTGATCCCCGACAGCGCGCCGACTTCGATCAGCGTCAAGGTGCGATCGTCGGTGACGTGCACCGTTCCAACCACGGCACCGTTCTCCGACCGGATATCCGTGACGTAGCCCAGAATGTCGGCGATTGAGCCGCGACGGTGGCTGTCAAGCAACGGCAGCCGATCGCCGGAATGCAGACTGAAGCTGTCCGCTTCCGTGCTGAGGGTCTCCCGGTAGGTTCGGCCGCTGGCGTCGCGACGCTGCACGGCGTTCTCGCGGCTAACCAGCGTGGCCGTGACCGTCCTGGCCTCGCGATTGAGGCTGGCTGGCGACAAGCCGACGCTGCGGGTGAGAAGCGCGTCGGTGGAATGGCGAAGGGAAAGCGTGTTTTCAAGCATCGGGTATGTTCCTCGTTTCAAAGCGCAGGATTCGACCTTCGGCGTCGTATTCCAGGACGCGGGTTTGGGTGTTGGGCCGTGGGGTGACAGTGCCGTCGCCGAAGACGAGTCCGAGACGCCCCTCGCGGGCGTTGTCTTGCGCGATCTCTTCGTCCAGCTGTTCGACGCTATAGCCGCGTTCGGCGACGGCTTGCCGGCGGCTCTTCAAACCGCTGCTCACGGCCAGAACTTCGGACTGCAAGTCTTTAAGCGGATCAACCCAGGGAAGCGCTGGCGGATACCAGTTGACCGCGAGAAGGGACTCCAGGTCGCCGCGTGGCAGGTCTATCGCGCCGCTCAGGTATTCGCCGATCAGCCACCTTTTCCAGATTGGCGAAAGTAGCTGAGGCACAAGCACATGGAACTGTACTTGCTCGATTCTTTGCCTAAATTCGACCAAACCTGCGCGCAATGAGCTGTAATTTGCGTTCGACAGATCAGAACTGACGAGATGCGCCGGACAGCCCAATCCGCTGGCAACCGCTTCGATCGTCAGCTTCGCAAGCTCAATACCTTGCTTCACAGCGGCCGGCTGCGCCCACTGAATCGACATGCCGCTGGGCAATACCTTGATCTGGCCGGGTTCTAGCCCGCCAACCAAAGTGCTGCCGGTTTGAACGCCATCGAAGGGTATCGGGCCGCCGTTCGTATTCTGATCGGTCAGAAACCCAGCGAAACAAGCCGATATTCGCGCAGCCATCAGAAGGGCGTCGCGCAGCCCGTCTTCCTCGTTGAGGTTCAAGAGAACCGGGGCAAGCCAGGAAATGCCACGAACCTGACTCGGCGCTGACGCCTTGAAGACGTGCAGGATGCTTTCTGCTGGGACTCGGATGCTCGCGTAGCTGTTGGGCTGAGTAATCCAGTAGGCGAGCCGCCTGTCATTCGCGTCCATCTCGACGCCAGCGACGATGCGCGGGTTGGCCTCGCTATTCTTGCTGGAGTCGAGTCGTTCGGGCGGCAAAATTTTGAGCCGCAAAGCGCCGTTCAACGGGTCGGACAGCAGCGCGACGAGGGACTCGCCGGCCACTACTACGTCCTGGAACGCGGTAGTTTGGATTCCGAAAAAATCGGTCCTTCCGTCGCTATCGGCGACTTCGCACCATCGGGTGAAACGCTCGCCGATCATCTGCCGCGTGTCGGCGTCCGGCGCTGCGCTTGACGCGTTGATGCCTGCCCCGATGGTGTTTGCAATCCAGGCGTCTACGCCGTTATGAGCGTAGGCGTTGTTTTGGTAGCTGTGCCGCGCCCTCTGGCGAACGGTTGTCAGCCCGGCCTCAGCTTGGCGCGACCACTCAAAAGGCGAAACATGATCGCCCGGTATCGGGCGTTTCAGGCTGGCGGCCTCCAACATGCGCTCACTAAGAGGGGTGGCTCGACCCTGCTCTCGCTCAAGTACAGGGTCGAGCCGTTCGGCCGGGTTGACGGCAGCCGCCCGGCCGAAAACTAAGTTTTTGAGACCGTCAAGAAGCATCGCGTTCGATCTCCCGCGCCTCGTCGACGACGGTCTTCAGCCGGTCGAACAGCTTCCGCCGCCAGCCGGCCGTAAGCCGCTCCGGGATTTCGCCTCCCTGAAGTGCATCAAGCGCGGCGTTCATCTTCCGCAAGGCGCGATACAAGTCCTGGCGGCTCTGCGGGTTGAGGTACATCAGTGCCGTGCTCCCTCCGGCACCGGGACACGGGCAGCCTTCAGCCGGCGGCAGATCGGCTGCAACATTGGGCTGAGGTAGACCGTCAGGTCGGAGATGAGGCACCACTTCGCGTTGTTGACCGGCATGACCGGATCGGCCATGCGGAAGCACCACGCCCGCGATTGCTCTTGCCCGGTATCGCGGCGCAGCCACAGCTTCGACAAGTTCAGCACCCACGCCTGTTGATCGGCGTTCCACAGCGCGAAGCTGATCGGGTGAATCTCCGATGCCCGCTGTTCGGGCTGCCAGCCATAGAGCGCAGCGCTTGCCGCATGAAGGCCGGTAGCATCGCGGATGCCGGAAGCCCAAAGGCCGCGAAGGGCGACGGCGGCGGCAATGTCGGAGGGGCCAAGCCCGACGCCCGACTCGGAATGCCGGACATGGATAAGACCCTCGGAAATCATCTCGCGCAGCGCCGGCAGCCATGAATCGTCGTCAATGATGAGACGAGAAGCGCGGTCCAGGTCGAACGTGCCGCCCGGCTCATAATCGTTGTCGTAGGTGAAAAGGGGTTTGGCGGACATGGGGCCAGTCCTTACATCGGTCGGTGAAAACCTTGTTTAGGACTTGACCGCTTATTTGTCGATTCCGCTATTGCTTCACCGATTTAGTCTACTGACGTACAACGAAGTACATCTACGTCTATTGACGTATTACTTCGCGGCGGAGATGTGGCGCTTTGTCGCACCCGCCAGCTAAGCCGCTGCCGAGCCCGTACAGCGCGGGAAAGGGGTTGCCGGGTAGTTCCGGTCATCCGACCTGGCTTCCCTGCCACTGGCGGCCCGCGCTGGCGGCTACCGAGGGCCTGCGCGACGCGGGCTGTTGAGCAATGCTGTGCGGCGTTCCACGGCGAATTCGAGAAGATCGTTAGCGTTATCTAAGACACGCTCCGCCAGTATTGCTGCCTCCGAATGGCCTCGTGCTTTCAAGGAAGCCAGCAATATTTCTTGTTTTGTGATCAATGTCTCTAACCGCACAATGTGCCTTTCTTCTAATTCTAAGGCGGTCTCAACAAGAAAGGCGCTCATCTCTCACCTTCTCTATTTCCGACGTTTGCTGAACGTTCGTCGAACTAAACATACATTAAATCTTGCAACGATTTTAGAACGACTTGCGAACGGCCTTTGGCTTGTTTGGTTTCAATAGCGGGGCTGCGAAGTAGCCTGTAGCCAAGCGGACGGAATCGTGGTCGGCATGACCGGCGCGACCGGGTGTCCCTTCAGTTCCTCGGATCGTCGGACGGAGTCGACGTTGATGGCGGCCTTTGCGGCGATGGCGTAGGCGGTTGCGTCCAGCGCCTCGGCGAGCCGGCCCGGTATCCGCTCGAAACGCCGCTCGGGGCGGCCTCGGCTGTACTTCACCACAAGCCGCTCGCTGGTCATTTGCAGGTAGAAGTTTTCCGTGAGCCGATCGGAGAACCGGATCGCCTGCCGCCGGCTGAGTCTGTCGGCGATGCGAGTCTTGATGCCATCCACGCCGCAGATTTGGAGGGCGCGAGCCCGCTTGCTTGCCGTTGGGGTGAGCGGTGGCCGGCCGAGTCCCTGCGCGCCTTTGATCGGCACCAGCCGCAGGTCGCGGTTGCCGGCGCAGAACGCGAGAACGCGGTCCATCATCCGGCCGTCGCCGGCATCGATCGCGGTCATGTCGCGGCCGATTTGCCGGCCAAGCGGGTGCGGGTATTTCTCCGCCAGGAAGTCGCGAAGGTCCGCCCAAACGGCATCCTGTAGCGGGTCGCCGATCAGCACGTCGTGGCTGAGCACAAGCCAATCGTCGGTGGCGGTGAAGCCCAATGTGACGGCCTCGAGTCTGTCGCCTTGGCAATCGACGCCCGATGTCAGCCACAGGACTTCCTTGGGGATGGCGTCGAGCCCCATCGGTTCGGCGAGGGACATCAATTCGTGCGGCTGAACCGCGTCATCCGAGTCGGATTGCCACGGCTGGCCTAAAATATTCGAGGTGAACACGCGAAGGGTCTCAGGCGTCCGTTTGGCGATCAGGAACTCGGCAGCCAGCACGGGCCACGCCGTAGCCTGAAAGGGCGCGACCAAACAGCTTATCCGGTAGCTGCGATGGTTCTCTACTTCCGGCCGCAAAGCTCGCCAGCGGCCATTTGCGACCATCTCAGGCTTATCGCTGTCTGGGTGAATGACGCCACATGACGGACAACACCAGCCGGCTTCGACCGGCCGATTTTCAGGCCAGCGGATCGCATCCCAAGTGATTTCGTGATAGGCGTGGCAAGAGGGACAGCGGCATTCCCAAATCCGCTGATCGCCTTGTTCCCAACTGGCGCTGACGTAGCAATCGGGAAGCGTGCCCGGTGAACTTCCAATGATGATTTTCCGCCGCCCGCGGGGGAACGTCAGACTGCGCTTTTCCAATAGTGGGATCGCCGCACCATCCGAAGTCGGCTCATAGGCGGAAACCTCGTCACAGACGATTACCTCAGCCGCCACGCTGCGGAGGTTGGTCGCCGATCGCGTCGAAAGGAATCGGAGTGACCAGCCCGGCCCGTGACGAAAGCGCATCGTGTCGCGATCACCATGCCGACCGGCGTGCGGCATCGGCAGAATACCTTTCAGCTTTGGGCTGGCAGTAACGGTCGTTTCCAGTGCGACAACTGCCGTCTTCACGTCTTCGTCTCGGGGAACCGCAAAAATCAGACTAGTTGGACGTTGCCTGATGTAGTGAAGCACGGCCCCGTTCAACAGAGTTGTGAATCCAAGGCGCGTTCCCTTCAGCACTGTCACTTTCTCACAGCCAGGGTCGGTAAGGCTATCGGCAAGCTCCCGCTGGAAAGGCATAAGCTCTATAGGACCGGGCGTCGCAGACTGGCCTTGCTCCAACCACATGGTCTGTTCGATGAAGTCGGAGAGCGGCAGGACGGCGGCCGGCCGGAAGCCGGACATCATCTCAGCTCGCAGCGCGTCCAATTGGCGGAATTGGTTCATATCGGATCGTCCGCAAGCTCACTGAGCGCGGCGGCAACCTCGCGCTCCACGATCTCCACAACCTTGTTGGGAACGCCAGCCGCCGCAATGCGAGGCCCGATGAGGCTTAGCCGCCGTTTGATCGTCTCGCGGATGCCCAACCACGTTCGGCGCACGTCTTCGATCGGAACCGTCTCGCCGGCCGTCTTCTCGTTGAGCAATTCGACCCTGCGGGCTTGCGCCAGCTTCAATCTTTCAGCGGTTGATACTTGTGTCATGTGTCACTCAATTCCGATGGTCATTTATTGGATTCGCTTGGGCTCGGCGTTCCCCCGCCCCGGCGGTGTCATGAGAGGGACCCGGCGATACGCGGAAGGGATGTCGCGGCTGTTGGGCTGAGCGACCATCTCCCGGCTGCCGCGACAACGCGGGCCTCCGACAGTCCGACAGCCACGACAACCCTAAAGGGTTTTGTCGTGTCGTGTCGGAGTTGTCTGCCGGATTGGCGGGTCCGACACGACACGACTGTCGGGCTATCTGTCGGACCTGTCGGACCTGTCGGACCTGTCGGACCTGTCATTCGGTGTCCAATTCCGGGTGACGCGACAGAGTGCCGTCGCTGTGTTCATGGATATAGAAGCGCTCCGGTAGGCTGCGGAACGCCCGCAGAAAGGCGTCAAGCCTGTATCGGTGCTTCCCCGCGTTGGACACGACTCCGGGCTCGCTGCACGCTTTACGTAGCTGCGCGAAAGTCACGTTGCCGTCGTTCTGTAGCCGATTGAACGTGTCGACCACGCCCTTCTGCGCATCGGATAGCTTAGTGGCTGCGCCTGAAGCCGGGCGTGGTGCGGTGTCGTTCAACTCTTCAATGACACAGGACGACACTTCGTCGCCGTCCGCATCAAAACCAAGTTTGACAACGTCGAGCTTGAACGTGGCCGCGCTATCGTCTGCCGCGTCGCGCTGTTTCGAGCCTAGATTGATGGTGCGGATATCATCGTCTCGGGTAATTGCCCACTCTTGATCCAGCGCGTTGTGCATTGATCCGTGGCCGCGTGAGCCACGCGAGGCGTCTTTGCCGCTATGGTGAACACAAGTGACGGTTGCCCCGCCGGCTTCCTCGCGCAGCCGTTCCATGCGCTCGATAGCGACGCCCATGTCTTCACTAGCGTTCTCATTCATGCCGGGCATGGCGCGGTTGAGGGTATCGATAATAATCCATACAACCGGACCGAAGATTCCAGCCGTCTCGCGGGCTAGCTCCAATATCTGTTCAAGATTGTCTTCATCGGCGTAGAGGTTGATTCGCGAAGTGACGACGCGCAGCGGGATAGACCAATGGACGGAATACTTTCGGCGGATCGCTGCAACTCTGTTTTCGATACGCGGCCCGGCCTCCGCTGCGATGTAGAGAACTGCGCCCTGCGATACCTTCCGCCCGAAGAACGGCACGCCTGCGGCCACGCAATAGGCCGCATGAAGCATGACGAAGGTCTTGCCTACGGAACTGTCGCCATAGGCCATGTGAAGCGCGGTGCGGTCGATAGCGCCTTTGATTAGGGACAGGTTGTCTAGCTGCGGCTTGGCCTCGTCAAAATCGAGATATTGCAGCGGCCCGATTTTGGCTTTCCGCTTTTTCGCTCGCTGCTCGTCATACATCTGTTTGACGAACCGGCCGGTGACGACTTCCCGGCCTTCCACGTGCTTGCCGAACGACTCCCAAGCCTTCTCGGGCAGCCCGATGCCTTGTACGCCACCTTCCCACCGTTCGCAGAAATCCAGCCACGCATCGCGGCCGGCTTCACTTAATTGATGGTGAATTCCCATCCCGTAGCGGGTCCAAACGTCACGGCTCGCGAACCGCTCATCGTTCCGCGTCTCGCACACCCATCGAAGGAATTCCTCATCCGATACATCGTCCATGCGGTCGGCTTGGTCACGGCCAATGTAGTCAGGGTCCGCCGGGGCGCGGGCAGGCAACGTAGTTGACCGCTTCTCTTGCCAGCCCCATCCGCGCATCAACTCTTCGCAACGGGCAATGAACGTCTTCGCCTTAGCCTCGGTGATTTCCGTCAGTTCGGTGTAGCCGCGTTCGAGCGGTGAATCATCCTTCAGCCAACGGTAAGGCTTATGCGTATCAGGGTGGACATGGAAGGCCACCCACTGCTGGCCTTCGGCCATCATCTCGACTTGCGCCTTGCGGCCTTTACCGTCGACGAATTCGCGGCTGGTGATTTTGCTGAACGGTTTGCGCGTTCGATAGGGCAAGCCTGCCTTGGGAAACTGGCCGACTCGGATCGGAGCCGGACCTAGCTCTTTATGAGCTAGCGCAACTATTTGGCTCGCCCTGGCGCGGTCGTGGATGTCGATGTCCAACAGCGGCAACGTGGCTGCCTGGAAACCGACACCATCCTTCGCGTGACCATTCTTCTGCCACCCGTTCACCTTGGAACGAGTGATCTTTAAGTCTGCCCATCCTTCGACGGCGGGGCGCTTGTCACCCGGTACGATTGGGATAGTCGGATAGCCCTTGTCGAACAGACGAAGGGCTAAATCCTTGAAGTAATCGGGCATCCTCGCTCACCCTGAAAACTTTGTTTTCGGAAGGGTGAGCGCTTTATTGCGCCCGCTCGCCAAGCGATTCGAGCCAAGCCTGAAAAGCATCAAGATCGAAAGGAACCTGATCGCCGCGCCTCTGCAATTCTCGGCAGAACAGCACGGCAAATGTTAAACAGCGCGCCATACTGCGATACAGTTCTTCGGATGATGCCCGTTTAGCCCAATCTCCAAACAATTCGATTTCGTCGGCCGGACTCATAGCGCGGCCTCCCCTTGGCGGGCCGCGAACTCGACGGGGCTTTCTAGAATGAAACGGCAGCCGTCGATGCGGGTACTCTTCAATCGGTCTTCCGCCAGCCACTCGAATACCTTGGCGCGGGAAACACTGGCCGCCTCCGCCCAATCGCCAATGCGCCACATCTGTTTTTCGACTTTGGGCTTTGGCGTTGCCCTTGCTTTACGCGACATTTTATTCCTCCAACGCAAGTAGGTGTGCGTCAGAGGACTCCACAATTGCTTCAGGCAGTCAACGTGGTTACTTGTAGTATGCTCTCGCCATGTTCAGAAAACTAAGTTTTTCTTTGTTAAGCTGTCCCCGGTTCATCCAAACCCGCAGTTTATCAATGCGTTAGAAATTGGCTGCGACATTCCGACGCACTTTTGGCGATTCAGGCTCTCAGCGGTCGCACATTGTCACCACCGCCGGCCGCCGGCTGAGCACAGAACCGCGACCATGCCTCCGCAAGCTGACGGCGCTTCTCGAACAGGTCGCCGCGCCGATACGCGGCCTCCACCTTGTCACCAACCACATGCGCCAGCGCCATCTCGGCAACCTCGGAAGGGAACGCCGTGCGCTCCGCAGCCCAATCCCGGAAGGTCGACCGGAAGCCGTGCGCCGTCAGGTCGCCGCGTTCCATGCGGCGCAGCGTCATCAACAGCGCCATGTTGCTGAGCGGGAACACGCGGTCGCCGGGGCCGCCCTTCGGCAATGCCTTCAGGATCGCCAGCGCGGCCGTGCTGAGGGGCACGCGATGCTCGCGGTGGGCTTTCATGCGCTCCGGCGGAATCGTCCACGTACGGCCTTCCCAATCGATCTCTTGCCACGTCGCGCCGATCACTTCGCCGGTGCGGGCTGCGGTGAGGATCGCGAATTCCAACGCCTTGGCCGCCGCGCCTTCCTGCGCCCGCAGCCCGGCCATGAACTTGCCGATCTCCGCGTAGGGCAGTGCCGCATGGTGTTCAACCGCACGGACCTTCGTCTTCTGCGGCAAGAGCGCGTCGAGATGGCCGCGCCAGCGCGCCGGGTTGTCGCCTTGCCGGTAGCCGCTCACCGTTGCCCAACCGATGATGCTTTCGATCCGGCCGCGTACCCGCGAAGCGGTCTCAGGCTTGGCCGTCCAGATTGGCCGTAGGACCGTCATCACGAGCGCGGTGTCGATGTCAGCCACTGGCAGCTTGCCGAAGGTCGGATAGGCGTAGGTCTCTAACGTGGCGGTCCATTGCGCGCCGTGCTTGGCGTTGCGCCAGCCGGCCTTGTGCGCCTCGATATAGGCTTCCGCGCATTGCTTGAAGGTCATTGCCTTGGCCGCAGCCGCCCGCCGGCCCGCCTTGGCCGCGAGCGGGTCTATCCCGTCACGCTTCTGCCGCCGCAGCTCGGCTGCCTTGTCGCGGGCCTCCGACAAGCCGACATCGGGGTAAGGGCCAAGCCCCATGTCGCGCCGCTTGTCGCCGATCGCGTAGCGGAACACCCATGACCGGCCGCCTGTCGGCGTGACCCGGAAGTAGAGGCCGCCGCCATCGGCCTTCAGGATGTCCGATTTCTCCGGTGCCTTCAGCCCCTCGATACCACGCACGGTGAGCGGCTTTGCATGTCTCGGCATTATGTCCGCCTAACTCAAGTCGTCCATCTACCCGCCCAACTATAAACGCTGGATTTTGATAGTCAATGATGGACGACTATGGATAGTGTCCGCCTAACTCCGAGGCCGAAAACGCCAGCTGTTTCAATGATAAGACTTACAACTATGGACGGTTTTGGACGAGTATGGCGGACAGTTCGGAGCGGACACCCCATCCGCCAGGAGTTCCAAGCAGAACCCGCAAGATGATCGAACATCGGCGCCGGCTTTGCGCGATGCCGCACCGACCGCGATCTAGCGGGGAAATTCGGTGAGCCTCGTCCCCCCGCCGGTCGCCAGGTCGGCGAACTCCAGCACCTTTTCTTCGAGCTGGCCCGGGTACACGGGGACGTAGTCGATCTCGGCGCCAAACCCGCCGGTCGCGCCGATGCCCGGAAAACTCCCGGTATACTCGACCATCAGCGGCGGCTCGCCGGCAGCGAGATAGCCGGCAGCGAGATAGCCGGCAGCGAGATAGACGGTGAGCCGCGGCGGTTTCGCATCCTTCGGCAAATGGCGGACGACAAGCGTCAGCTCGGCGGCAAGCCGCCCGTCCGCGTCGACAAGCCGGCTGGCGGCGGAGATGCCGTGCCTGCGCGCCGCCTCCGCGGTCGCTTCGAGCAAAGGCATCACCCGCGCCGAGACGAGCTTGGCGAACCATTCCTTTCGGCGCGCCTCGATTTCCGCCGGGGTCGGCTTCGCCTCCCGGCCTTCGGCATGCGGCGAAGGGGCATGCCGCGGCTCGGCGCGCTGGAACAGCGCTTCAATCGCCTGGGGGAACGCGCCAGTCATGTAAGGCTGTCCTCCTGGTTCCGAGCCACCATCACGCATTTCCTCGGGCGCAGCCTTGATCTGGCTCAACCGTCGCTGCCGAACCGAACCGGGACACGCCCGCGGCGCCGCGACATAGGGGCATTCAGTCCGCGTTGAGCTGGATAAAGGCAGCCTGGCCGGAACGGATCATTCTTCACGCATGCCTTAATCGACACCGCCACTTCCGTATCCGGCTGAAAAAAGCAAACGTGAAGCCAACGCCGCTGTTAGGAGATCGCCGCGGGCTGTGTGCGGTCGGGCAGGGTTGTCGTCGGTGATAGCCATCGCCGTCCCACGATGAGTTGGAGCACGGCGGCCAGCAGCCCGTTGATAAACAGCGCCGGCCTTACCCCCAGCAGATGGATGGACGCGCCGGTCAACAGCGCTCCGCTGGAAATTCCGCCGCGCATCGCCAGCATGTAGAGGCTCACCGTCTGGCCGCGAAACCGGTCCGGCGCCATCGCCTGCAAAAGCGTGTTCGCCGAGGTGTTGCTGGCCGTCATGGCAAAGCCCGCGAGGATCAGGAGCAGCGGAAGGGCCCAAAACCATGGGTCGAGCGCTATCAGCATGAGGCTGACGGCATAGGCGGCCGCGAAATGGGAGCCGATCGGTCGGCGATCGCGCGCGGCATCGATACCGAGCAGCACGACGGCGCCGACAAGACCGCCAATGCCGAAGGAGGTTATGGCGATGCTGAAACTGCTGACGTCGCGGCGGAAAACCTCCTTGACGAGCAGCGGGGAAAACGTGACGAGCGGCCCGCACAGCACGCTGCTCACGAGAACGGTCGCCAGCGCGCCGCGCAGCATCGGGTCACGCGCCGCGAAACGAACACCGGCAAGAAGCCGGCGCCGGCCCGACCGGTCACGCGCCGCGACGACGGGGCCGCGACGCGGCAGGATCCAAAGCGCGACCGCGATAAACGGGATGTAGGATAGCGTGTTGAGCGCAAAGCATCCCACCGCCCCTACAGCCGTCATCACGGCACCCGCCACCGCCGGCCCGAGGATGCGGGAGATATTGAACTGCGTCGAGGTCAGCGCGAGCGCCGCGCTGATTTGCCGGCGTTCGACGATCGAGGGAACGATCGATTGAAAAGACGGCATCGAGATGGCGTCGGTGATCCCGACAATGAGCGAAAGGACGATGACCATCCACGGGCGCACCGCACCCGTGACCAGAAGAACGATCAGCGTCGCCGGACACAACGCCTGGATGGATTGAAAAATCGTGATGATGTGGCGGCGGTCGCGGCGGTCGGCCAGTATTCCGCCCACCAGCGTGAGCAGAAAAACCGGCGCCCCTCCCGCGAAGGAATCGAGCCCCAGAATAAACGGCGATGCCCCGATGGCGAGGAGCAACCAAGGCTCGGCGACCTGCTGCGCCCAGGTGCCCATGTTTGACAGCAGGCTGGCGAAACAGAACGTCCCGAAGCGGCGGGCGCCCAGGAGCTTGAGCGACTCGCGAAAGGCGCTGCTGCGCTGCCGCCCGTCCGGCGCAGCGTTACTCATCGCGCGGCGCGTCGATCGGGTCGAGGCTCGCGGTCTTGCGCCCCGAGGCCCGCCAACCAGACACGACCGGGCGCTTTCCGGAAACCGTGATTGCCGCAGCTATGCCGGCAAGGTTGCGGCGCGCGCGCCGTCGAGCGCGGCCATCCAACGGTCGTGTTCGGGAAGAAACGGCGGCGCGACCGTCGTGTTCAGGCCGACGATCCGGGCATCCTCGACCGCGGTTTTCAGCTTTGCCCGATCGTCCGCCCCGGCCTGCGCCAGAAACTCGCGCACGACTTGCGCCGCGGCGGTCCGGGGATCACCGGTCTCGGCCTGCGCCAATCCCTTGAGCCGCGCCATGCAAGTGTGGACACGATCCTCCATGACTGCCTCCTTCCACCGCGACGCCAGTGAACGGCGCTCCAAATCGAACCAGGCATCATTCCGGTCGAGATATCATTGACCTCGATCAAGGCGTTGAGGAAATCGCAGGGCCTGTCGGCAGAGGTGTTTGCACACGGCATGGCGGCGTCATGGTTGCCCCCAGCCGGCCTGCCGCCTAATTTGCGGCCTGCGAGGGTGCAGCCATGGATGGGGGAGCGATGAAGGTGTTGGTGACGGGAGGCGCCGGCTTTATCGGCTCGGCCGTATGCCGGCTCTTTGTCGCCGAGCGGCAGGCGACGGTGCTCAACGTCGACAAGCTGACCTACGCCGCCAATCTCGCCTCGCTGCGGCCGATCGAAAACCACCCGAACTACCGCTTCGAGCGGGCCGATATCTGCGACCGCCCGGCGATCGCGCGGCTGATTGCAGACTTCGCCCCCGACGCGGTGCTCCACCTCGCCGCCGAGTCGCATGTCGACCGTTCGATCGACGGCCCCGGCGAATTCATCAAGACCAATATCGACGGCACCTATGCGCTGCTCGAAGCGGCGCTCGACTATTGGCGCAAGCTGCCGCCGGCGCGCGGCCGGGCCTTCCGTTTCCACCACGTCTCGACCGATGAAGTGTTCGGCTCGCTGGGGGCGCGCGGCAAGTTTCACGAAACCAGCCGGTACAAGCCGAATTCGCCGTATTCGGCCTCGAAGGCCGCCTCGGACCATCTCGTGCGCGCCTGGCACGAGACCTTCGGCCTGCCCGCGGTGATCAGCAATTGCTCGAACAATTACGGGCCGTTCCACTTCCCGGAAAAACTGATCCCGCTGTGCATCCTCAAGGCGATGCACGGAGAGGCGATCCCGGTCTACGGCAAGGGCGACAACGTCCGCGACTGGCTTTATGTCGAGGACCATGCGCGTGCGCTCCACACCATCCTCACCCAAGCCAGGCCGGGCAGCAGCTACAACATCGGCTGCGACGGCGAGCGCAAGAACATCGACGTGGTGACGCAGATCTGCGCCCTGCTCGACGAGATGCTCCCCAACTCGCCGCACCGGCCGCATGCCGGCCTCATCACCTTCGTCACCGACCGGCCGGCGCACGACAAGCGCTACGCGATGGACGCCGCGCGGCTGCGCCGCGACCTCGGCTGGCAGCCGCAGGAAAGCTTCGACAGTGGCCTGCGCAAGACGGTGCGCTGGTATCTCGACAATCGCTGGTGGTGGGAGCCGATCTGGTACGGCCGCTACGCCGGCACACGCCTCGGCGCCGCTCCGGCGGCGGCCGAGGGATAGTTTTCGGGAATGCCTGGAAGGACGGAACGATGAGCGGCTTTGCCTATGAGAACCTGTTCGCGAAGAACCTGCCGGCGCCGGCGGTGCGCTTTGCCGGCTATCCCAAATACAATTTCATCGGCGGGCATAACGACCCGACCTTGATCCCGGTCGACGGGCTGATCGAGGCCGCGACCGCGGCGCTGCGCCGGGAAGGCCCGAAGCTCGCGATGTACACCGCGGCGCAGGGCAACCAGGGCTATCTCGGGCTGCGCCGGTTCGTCACGCAAAAGGCCAGGCTGCGCGGCATCGAGTGCTCGGCCGACGACGTGCTGGTCCTCGCCGGGTCGGGCCAGGGGATCGACCTGATCAACGCGGTGATGCTGGAGCCCGGCGACACGGTGATCCTCGAGGAATTCTCCTATGGCGGCGCGATCAACAAGCTGAAGCGCGAGGGCCAGAAGATCGTCGGCGCCCCGCTCGACCAGGACGGGATCAGGATCGACGCGCTCGACAACATCCTCGCCGACCTCAAGGGCAAGGGCGTCACCCCGAAATACATCTACACGATCCCGACCATCCAGAACCCGACCGGCAGCATCATGCCGTTGGAGCGCCGCCGGCAGCTGCTCGCGGTCGCAAAGCAATACGGCGTGCTGATCTTCGAGGACGAATGCTACGCCGACCTGATCTGGGGCGGCACCAAGGCGCCGCCGGCGATCTATTCGCTCGACAAGGACCATGTCGTGCATATCGGCTCGTTTTCGAAAACCCTGTCGCCGGCGCTGCGGCTGGGCTACTGCATCGCCGATTGGGGCTTGATGAGCCGGATGATCGCCTGCCGCAGCGACAGCGGCTGCGGCGCGCTCGAACAGATGGTCGTCGCCGAATATTTCTCGCAGAATTTCGGCGAGCATGTCGACGAGCTGTCGGAGACCCTGAAGGAAAAGCTCGACACGATGGTCGAAGCGGTCGAGCGCGAGTTCGGCACGGCGGTCGAGCCGTGGGTCCCGAAAGGCGGCATCTTCCTGTGGATGAAGCTGCCCGACGACGTCGACATCATGAAGCTGGTCAAGCCCGCCGCGGAGGCCGGGATCGCGCTCAACCCGGGTCCGGAATGGGCCGTCGAGGGCGCCGATTCGAAATCGCGGCTGCGCCTCTGCTTCGCGCTGACCAGCAAAGAGGAAATCCGCGAGGGCGTCGCCGCCCTCGCCCGCGTCTGCTACGAGCAGACGGGCATCCCCCGGCGCAGCGGCAATATCGAAAACCAGCCGTGAACAACGTCGTAGTGCTCAGACTTATACAGAAGATTCATCGTCATGGCCGGCTCGACCCGGCCATCCATGCGCGATGGCATGGGCGGTGCGGGCGTCCGTGGAAGCCCGGGCATGACGAGAACCGGGTTAGTGCACTGTCTGAATGACTCAGTGCACTAGCTTTCAAGCGGGCGAAGGGTTTGGAGCGCGCATGAGCATCGATGATGTCCTGAGGCAGGCGGTCGAACGCGGCACCGTCCCCGGCGTCGTGGCGATGGCGACGACCGCGGACGGTCCCTGCTACGCCGGCGCCTTCGGCGTGCGGCGCCTGGGCGACGGCGCGGCGATGACGCTCGACACGGTGTTCCGCATCGCCTCGATGACCAAGGCGATCACCTGCGTCGCCGCGATGCAGCTCGTCGAGCAGGGCAGGCTGTCGCTCGATGCGCCGGTGCCGCCGATCGATCCGGGGTTGGCACAGCCGCAAGTGCTCGACGGCTTCGACGCGCAGGGCAAGCCGGTCCTGCGCCCGGCAAAGTGGCCGATCACCTTGAAGCACCTGATGACCCACACCGCCGGGTTCTGCTACGAGCAGTGGAACCCCGACCTCGAACGCTGCGTCGCTGCGCTCGGCCTGCCGCAAATGGCGAGCGGCCAGCGCGCGGCGCTGCGCATGCCGCTGATGTTCGACCCCGGCGAGCGCTGGGAATACGGCATCGCCATCGACTGGATCGGCCGACTGGTCGAGGAGGTCGCCGGGCAGACGCTCGACGCCTATTTCGCCGAGCACGTCACCGGCCCGCTCGGCATGCAGGACACGGGTTTCGCAGTGACGCCGGAGCAGCGCGCGCGCCAGGCGACGGTGCATCAGCGCGCCGTCGACGGCGCGCTGACGGCCCAGCCTTTCGAGCTCCCGGCCGAGCGCGAGTTTCTCGCCGGCGGCGGCGGATTGTATTCCACGGCAGGCGATTACCTGCGGTTTCTGCAGATGCTGCTGCAAGGCGGCACGCTCGACGGCGTGCGCATCGTCAAACCCGAAACCGTCGCGTTGATGGGCGAAAACCATATCGGCGACCTCCCGGCCGGGGTGCTCAAGGCGAACTGGCCGCACATGACCAACGATGTCGATCTGTTCCCCGGCCAGCCGCTGCGCTGGGGGCTCGGCTATATGCTGACGCCGGAGCCCGGCCCGCACGGGCGCAGCGCCGGCAGCGTCACCTGGGCGGGGATTTTCAACACCTATTACTGGCTCGATCCGGCGAGGCGCGTCGCCGGGGTGATCATGACGCAGATCCTGCCCTTCGCCGACCCGGCCACCCTCGCCGTCTACGGCGATTTCGAGCGCGCGGTCTACGCGGCCATCGGCAAGGCTTGACCCGGTTGCCGCCGCTTCTGCAACGGGCCTTCGCCGGCCTCGCCCTGCTGGTGCTCGCGGGCTGCGTCGAGGGTGTGACGGTCCCGAACGGATCGTCCAACTTTATCGTGGTCAGCGACTTTGCCGTCCCCGAAGGTGCGGTGCATCTCGATCGCAGCTTCGGCTTCTCGCTCTATCGCGGGGAGCCGGGCGTGCCGGTGCAGCAGCGCGCCGCTTCGGTCGGGCGCGCCGTGGCGTTTCTGGTGACCGACACCATCGTCGACCGGCTGCGCGCACGCGGCTACGACGCCACCAGCGCCACCAAGCCCGCCAGCCCCGATTACCGCGCGCTGATCGTCAGCGGCACCTTCCGGGCGATCGACGAAGGCGCGCGCCGCCGCGTCGGCAACGAGCACAGCGCGGTCATCGCCCAGGTCGACATCAAGGCGACCTTGGGCAACGGCACGATGCAGAACGTCCAGAGCTTTGCCGTCGACTCGCGCACCGCGCCGCCGGCGCCGCCGCAAAGCGGTGCGACCGGCCGCGAAACCGGCGTCGACGCCGATGCCGCCAAGGTCGGCGCGGAAATCGCCCGCGTCGTCGCCGAAGTCGCCCGCCGCAACAACTGGGTGCCGGCGGCCAGGTAGAACAGAAAACGCTTTAGCGTTCCAGATTGCTGACAAAGTCCTCGCCTCTGGCGGGGGCTTTTGATTCAATGGGTCATGTTGAAGAAGCCCTCGCCGCGGCAGGCGGCGCTAGAGATCGTGACGCTGGAGGAGTTGGTTCCGGCGGATCACCTGCTGCGCAAGGTGGCCCGGTCGATCGAGTTTGGTTTCGTCCGCGATCGGGTGGCGCATCTGTACTGCCCGGACAACGGGCGTCCGGCGCTCGATCCCGCGGTTTTGCTCAAGATATTGCTGATCGGCTACCTGTTTGGGGTGCGCTCGGAGCGGCAGTTGATGCGCGAGATCGCGGTCAATGTGGCCTATCGCTGGTTTCTTGACCTGCGGTTGACCGACCCCGTGCCGGACGCCTCGACGTTGAGCCAGAACCGGCGTCGGCGGTTTGCCGAGAGTACGGTGTATCAGGAGATTTTCGACCAGATCGTGGTGCAGGCGATCGGGCTGGGTCTGGTCGACGGCACGGTGCTGTACAGCGATTCGACGCACCTGAAGGCGAACGCCAACAAGAACAGGTACGATATCGCCGCGGTGTCGAAGTCGCGGGCGGACTACCTCGACGCCCTCGACCGGGCGATCGAGGCGGACCGCGCCGGGCACGGCAAGGGGCCGCTCAAGGCAAAGCCTCACGCGCCGCCGGTGAAGGCGACCAAGATCAGCCGCACCGACCCCGACAGCGGCTACATGGTGCGCGACGGCAAGCCCAAGGGGTTCTTCTATCTCGACCACCGCACGGTGGACGGGCGCTGCGCCATCATCACCGATACTTATGTAACGCCGGCCAGCCTACACGACAGCATCCCCTATCTCGGGCGGCTCGACCGCCAGCGCGAGCGGTTCGGGTTCAACGTCGCGGCGGTGGGGCTGGATGCCGGCTACTACACCGCCGGCATCGCCCGCGGTCTTCAGGAGCGCGGCATTGCCGGGGTGATCGGCTACAGCCGGCCGACCCACCGCGCCGGCTTTCTGCGCAAGCGCGACTTCGTCTACGAGCGCGCGGCGGACGTCTATCGCTGCCCCGAGGGCCAGCTGCTGGCCTACCGCACGACCAACCGCGAGGGCTACCGGCAATATCACTCCGACCCCGAGCGTTGCCGCTCATGCCCGCTCTTGGCCTCCTGCACCGCCAGCGCCAACGCCACCAAGATCCTCACCCGCCATCTCTGGCAGGCGGCCAAGGAGAAGATCGACTTCAATCGGCTCACGCCCTGGGGCAAGCGTGTCTACCAGCGACGCAAGGAGACCGTCGAGCGCAGCTTCGCCGATGCCAAGCAGCTCCACGACCACCGTTACGCCCGCTTCCGAGGATTGAGGCGGATGGCCGAGCAGTGCCTCCTCGCCGCCGCCGCCCAGAACATCAAAAAGATCGCCCTCGCCATCGCCGCCACCGCCCCACAACCCGCCTGAGCCATAGGCCCGGCCTCTCTCAGAGCAACCCAACGACAGCCCGCCGTCCGGCCCTTAAAAAACAAACCCCGCCAAAACGACGGGGTTTGTCAGCATCCTGAAACGCTTTAGCGCTCTCTTCTTCTCCCCTACGACCCCGGCACCACGCCCTTCGGCAGCCCCTCGCAGTACCGGGCGATCTCGCCCGGCGTGGTGATCCACAGCGCGTCCTTGTGTTCCATGATGTGGCGGAGCGCCCGCCGCAGCGCGCGCAGGCGGAACGGCTGGCCGATGATGAACGGGTGCAGCGCGACCGAATAGACCAGCGGATATTTGCGCGACTGGTCGAGCATCTCGTCGAACTGGTCGACCAGCATTTCCTCGAACATCCGCCCGGTATGGCGGCGGAACACCAGGCTCGGCGAGTCGTTCAGCTCGATCGGGTACGGCACCGAGAGGATCGGCCCGGCGCGCGTCGTCATCCAGATCGGCTGGTCGTCGAGCGCCCAGTCCATGCAATAGCGGTAGCCGGCCTCCTTGAGCAGGTCGAGCGTCACCCCGGTCTGCGCCAGATAGGGCCCCAGCCAACCGGTCGGCCGCTTGCCGGAAAGCCGCGCCACCACCTCGGTGCATTCGGCGATCAGCCGCGCCTCGTCTTCCTCCCACAGCCCGTCCTGGCGCTCGGAGTTGGTGCGGCCGTGGCCGACATATTCGTCGCCGCGCGCGTTCATCCGCGCGACGATCGCCGGGCATTCCTCCAGCACCGCCGAGTTGACGTTATGCGCGCCGGGCAGGCCGAACTCGTCGAGCAGGTCGAAATAGGACCAGATGCCGACCCGGTTGCCGTAATCGCGCCAGGCGTAATTACGCTGGTTCTGGTCGCTCGGCGCGCCCGTCGAATCGCTGCCGAGCCCGGCGCGAAACGCGAAGAACTCGATGTTGTTGCAAAAGAACACCGCGAGCCGTTTGCCCTCCGGCCAGTCATAGACCGGCCGCCGGTGGATCGGCACGTAGTCGTAGCGGCCGTGGCGCGGGAGTTTCATCGGCGATCACCGCCCCTTGAACATCGGGCGGCGTTTTTCCATGAAGGCGGTGCGGCCTTCGGTGTAGTCCTCGCTGGCAAAGCATTCGGCGACGACCCGCTTGCACAGCTCCATGTCGCGCGCCGCCTCGTCCTTGAGCGCCTCGCGGACGATCTGCTTGACCGCGCGGACCGTCAGCGGCGCGTTGCCGGCGATGGTCTTGCAGTAATTGTCGACATAGCCCTCGAGCTCGGCGTCCGGCACCACCTGGTTCACCAGCCCCATGCGCAGCGCCTCCTCGGTGGTGAACTGCCGCGCGGTATAGAAAATCTCGCGCGCATAAGCCGGGCCGACGATGTCGATCAGCTTCTTGATCCCGTCATAGGCATAGCCAAGGCCGAGCTTCGCCGCCGGGATGCCGAACCGCGAGCCTTCCGCGGCGATGCGGATGTCGCAGGCCAGCGCCGTCGCCATGCCGCCGCCGATGCAGTAGCCGCGGATCATCGCGATCGTCGGCTTCAGCGTGTTCTGCAGTGCCAGCCGGGCGCTTTCCGAGACCCGCGCGTATTCCTCGGCCGCCTCGGCGGTCGCGCGCTTTTCCTTGAACTCGGAGATATCGGCGCCCGAGACAAACGCCTTGCCGCCGGCGCCGGACAGCACGATCACCCGGACATCGGGGTCGCCCTCGAAATCCGCCATGATCTGCGCCACGGCCTGCCACATATCGAGCGACACCGCGTTATGCCGCGCCGGGTTGTTGAAGATGATCCGGCCGACGCCGCCATCCTTCTCATAGAGCATCTTCGCGGAAACAAGGGGCTGGTCGAGCATGTGATTTCCTTCTTGGTCAGGCAAAATGCCGGCGATTTACGCGGCCGCAAACACGCCCGCATCGCGAAATCCGGCAATCTCGGCCTGGTTGTAGCCGAGCTCGCGCAGGATTTCGTCGTTATGCTGGCCGTTGTCCGGGGTCGGCAGGCGCATGCGCGCCGGCTCCGGCGTCTTCGTCATGTTGATCGCCTGGCCGACCACCTTCAGCTCGCCCAGCCGGTGGTGGTCCATCGGCCGCGCCATTTCGAGGTGCTGCACCTGCGGGTCGTTGAAGGTCTGGTCGATCGTGTAGAGCGGGCCGCACGGCACGCCGACCTCGTTCAGCAGCTTGATCCAGTAGGCGCTCGGCTTCTGCCTGGTGACCTCGCTGATGACCTCGTTGAGCTTCTTGCGGTTCTTCGACCGCTGCGGTCCGGTCGCGTAATCCGGGTCGGTCAGCAGATGCGGCACCTCGGCCGCCTCGCAGAAGCGCCTGTAGAGATTGTCGCCCGAGGCGGCGATGTTGATCTGCCCGTCCGCGGTCGGGAACAGCCCGGTCGGGATGCCCGTCGGATGGTCGTTGCCGGCCTGCTTGGCGACTTCGCCGGCCTGCAGCCAGCGCGAGCCCTGGAAGTCGAGCATGAAGATCTGCGCTTCGAGCAGCGAGGTATGGACCCACTGCCCCTCGCCGGTCTTCTCGCGCTCGATCAGCGCCATCATCATCGCCTGCGCCAGCAGCAGGCCGGCGCACAAATCGTCGATCGGGATGCCGACGCGCACCGGCCCCTGGCCCGGAAAGCCGGTGATCGACATCAGGCCGCCCATGCCCTGGGCGATCTGGTCGACGCCGGGCCGCTTCGCATAGGGTCCGGTCTGGCCGAAGCCGGAGATGCTGCCATAGACGATGCGCGGGTTGATCTTCTTCACCGACTCGTAGTCGACGCCCAGCCGGTGCTTCACCGTCGAACGGAAATTCTCGACGATGACATCGGCCTTCGCCGCCAGCTTCATAAAGATCGCCAGCCCTTCCTTGGTCTTCAGGTTGATCGCCAGGCTGCGCTTGTTGCGGTGCAGGTTCTGGAAGTCGAAACCGTCGCGGCGCGAGCCGGTGATGTCGGTGCCGGGGCCGCCGGGCGGCTCGATCTTGATCACATCGGCGCCCCAATCGGCAAACTGGCGCACCGCGGTCGGTCCCGCGCGGGCATGGGTCAGGTCGAGGACGGTGTAGCCCGACAGCGGCAAGGATCCGACGCTCACGATGGGTTTCCTCCGATTGCGGATGCACGACAGCGAAGCGGCAACTGTCGCGCGCCACTCGCATGATCGTCAAGGATGCCGCCCGCCTCGCGAGGCGATGGACCGGAAATGACGAGCTTTTACGCGCAACACCCTTGCCGAGCCGCCGGTTGACAGCGGCCTGCCCGCCCGCCCCAATCGCGGCGTTTGTTGGAGAGCTTCATGCGCAATCTGGTTCGCTTTGTGTTGGCCGCTGCGGCGGCCCTGGTGATGACGCATCCCGCATCGGCGCAGAAATCGGGCGGCGTGCTGCGCCTCTATCACCGCGACAGTCCGGCGAGCATGTCGATCCTCGAAGAGGCGACGATCTCGACCGTGATGCCGATGATGGGCGTCTTCAACAATCTCGTCGTCTTCGACCAGCATGTCGCCCAGAACAGCCTCAATTCGATCCGGCCGGACCTCGCCGAAAGCTGGGCGTGGAACGCCGACGGCACCGAGCTGACCTTCAAGCTGCGCCACGGCGTCAAGTGGCATGACGGCAAGCCCTTTACCGCCGCCGACGTCAAATGCACCTTCGACCTGCTGCAAGGCAAGGCCGAGGCCAAACTGCGCGTCAACCCGCGCCAGTCGTGGTACGGCAACCTCGTCGAGGTGACCGCCAACGGCGACGACCAGGCGGTCTTTCACCTCAAGCGGCCGCAGCCCGCTTTGCTGACGCTGCTCGCCTCGGGCTACTCGCCGATCTATCCCTGCCATGTCCCGCCGGCGCAGATGCGGCAGCACCCGATCGGCACCGGCCCCTTCAAGTTCGTCGAGTTCAAGCCCAATGAGTCGATCAAGCTCACCAGGAACCCGGATTACTGGAAGCCCGGCCTGCCCTATCTCGACGGCATCGAGTACACGATCGTCACCAACCGCTCGACCGCGATCCTCGGCTTTATCGCCGGCAAGTTCGACATGACCTTCACCACCGAGGTCACGGTGCCGCTGATGAAGGACATCGCCACCCAGGACCCGACCGCGATCTGCCAGGTCGTGCCGAACAACAACAGCACCAACCTCCTGCTCAACCGCACCAAGCCGCCGTTCGACAACGCCGACATCCGCCGCGCGGTGATGCTGGCGCTCGACCGCAAGAGCTTTATCCAGATCCTCGGCGAGGGCCAGGGCGACGCCGGCGGCGCGATGCAGCCGCCGCCGGAGGGGGTGTGGGGCCTGCCGCCCGACCAGCTGGCGACGCTGCCCGGCTACGGCCCCGATATCGAAAAGAACCGCGCCGATGCCCGCGCGCTGATGGAAAAAGCCGGCTACGGCGCCGGCAAGCACCTGCCGATCAAGGTGTCGACGCGCAATATCGCCGCCTATCGCGACCCCGCGGTGATCCTCATCGACCAGCTCAAGACGATCTACATCGACGGCGAGCTCGAGCCGATCGAGACCGCCAACTGGTTCCCCAAGATCGCGCGCAAGGACTATCAGGTCGGGCTCAACATCACCGGCAATGCGGTCGACGACCCCGATCAGCAATTCTTCGAGAACTATTCCTGCGGCTCGACGCGAAACT
The DNA here is from genome assembly GCA_035550515.1 of Allostellaceae bacterium. Classification (GTDB taxonomy): domain Bacteria; phylum Pseudomonadota; class Alphaproteobacteria; order ATCC43930; family CGMCC-115725; genus DATARH01. The sequence continues at coordinate 18,209 of DASZOZ010000005.1, read as the reverse complement.
ACAGCGACTACTGCAACCCCGAGCTCGACAAGAAATTCGCCGAGCAGTCCGCCACGGCCGATCCCGACAAGCGCCGGCAGCTGGTGTGGGAGATCGACAAACAGCTCCAGCTCGACGCGGCGCGGCCGATCATCATGTTCAACCGCACCGCCACCTGCTGGCAAAAGGACGTGAAAAACGAGACGCTGATGGTCAACAGCATCTTCAACGGCTGGCGCTTCGAGGATCTGTGGCTGGATAAGTGAAGATACCCGCCGGGGTGGGTCTTTTAGGGGAAACGATGAGCCGATCAGGACAAGCTTGGGACCTCGACGCCGATGTCGTCGTGGTCGGGTTCGGCGCGGCCGGGGTCGCGGCGGCGGTCAGCGCGCATGACCGCGGCGCCAAGGTCGTCATCCTCGAAAAGGCGCCCGAGGGCGAGCATGGCGGCAACACCCGCGTCGCCGGCCAGGGCTATCTCAACACCTCCGACGCGGCCGACGCCGCCGCCTATCTCACCGCGCTGTGCGGCCCCTACACCGTGCCGCCGGCGATGGTGTCTGTATGGGCCGAGGAGATGTGCCGCAACAACGACTGGCTCGCCGGTCTCGGCGGCGATCCGCAGGAGCATCAGCACCCGCCGGTCGGCATCGAGTTCCCCGACCTGCCCGGCGCGTCCTGCACGCATAAATTCCACGACGGCCCGACCTACGGCTATTCCTACACCTGGCAGCGGTTCGAAAGCCTGGTCAGGGAGCGGCCGATCCCGGTGCTCTACGAGACCCCGGGCCGCGAACTGGTCCAGCACGACGCGACCAGGGAAATCCTCGGCATCCGCGCCCGGCGCGGCGAGAAATCGCTTTACGTGAAGGCGCGCAAGGGCGTGGTACTGACCTGCGGCGGGTTCGAGAACAACCAGGAGATGATCCGCAACTACCTGCCCGGCATCCCCTATTGCTACACCTCGGGCAGCCCTTACAACGAAGGCGACGGCATCACCATGGCGATGTCGGTCGGCGCCGACCTCTGGCACATGAACAATTACGCCGGCCCGTCGATGGCGCTCAAAGTGCCCGAAATCCGCACCAGCTTCTCGATGCAGGCGTTGCACTACAGCAAGGAGCAGCCGGGCGGCATGATCGTCGTCGGCCCCGACGGGCGCCGCTTCTGCGACGAGAAGTTCAAGACCCGGCACGGCAAGGTGCCGGTCAACGGGCGCTGGCTGCCGCTGTCGACGCCATGCCCGATGTTCATGATCTTCGACCACCGGCTGTTCACTGCCGGCCCGCTCTACGACATGCACCCGAGCCACGGCTGGACCCAGATCATCGAGAAATACGAGTGGAGCCCCGACAACCGCGCCGAGCTGGCGAAAGGCTGGATCAGGAAAGGCGACAGCCTCGCCGCGCTCACCGCCGCGATCGGTCTCGACCCGGCCGTGCTGAGCGAGAGCGTGGCGCAGTGGAACCGCGCTTGCGACGCCGGCCGGGATGCCGCATTCGGCCGCAAGCTGATGCTGCAGCCGCTCGGCGACGGACCGTATTACGCGGTCGAACTGTCGCCCTCGATGCTCAACACCCAGGGTGGGCCGCGGCGCAACGAGCGGGCGCAGATCGTCCGCCCGGACGGCACGCCCATCCCCCGTCTCTACAGCGCCGGTGAACTCGGCTCGATCTACAGTTATCTCTACCAGGGTACCGGCAATATCGGCGAGTGCCTCGCCTTCGGCCGCATCGCCGGCCGCAACGCCGCCGCCGAGACGCCCTGGGACTGACACCGTCATTCCGGGGCATCGCGCAGCGATGAACCCGGAACCCATGCACACGGACCTGGAAAATCACGCGCGGGCGCCGCATTCCTTGCGGATAAGCCCGTGTGCATGGGTTCCGGGTCCGGTCCTACGGACCGCCCCGGAATGACGCGGTAATTCTAGGTGCAGCGGAGCCTCGAAGGACGCGCCCCCTACGCCACGCCGGTGGCGCGGCGGAAGCGGTTCTTCAGCAGCACGCCGTCGCGCGGCGGCAGCACGCGCGGCTTCTCGTCGGCGAGGATCGCGACGCGCGCAAACAGCGTCCGCTCCCGGCGCTGCACCCGCCGCGCGAAATCGCCGAGCGCGTCCTCATCGGCGATGTCGAACACCGCGTCGATACCGCATGAACGCGCGACCCCCACCAGATCGACGGCGCTGTCGGTGTGGCTTGGCTGCATGCCGGTCTCGGCATAGCGGCCGTTGTCGAATACCGCAAGCGCCAGGTTGGGCGGGCGCTGCACCCCGACCGTCGCCAGCGCTCCGAGCCCCATCAGCGTATCGCCGTCGCCGGTGACGACCAGCACCGGCCGGTCGGGCCGCGCGATCGCCAGCCCCAGCCCGACCATCGCCGCGCCGCCCATCGCGCCCCACAGGTAGAAATTGCGCTCGTCGTCGGCGACCGACGCGGCGTCGTAGGTCGTCGAGCCGAGCCCGGTGACGACCAGCAGGTCGCCCCGCTCCGCCAGCAGCACGCGGATCGCGGCGCGCCGCTCCAGACGCGGCCGGTTGCTTCCGGCGGTCATTCCTTCACCCATTTCTTGGCCCCGATCAGCCGCTGCGACAACAGCACCGCCGTCGCCAGGCTGCCGTTGAACGCGATGTCGAGCGCCGCCGCGACGGTTTCGCCGGCGCTTGCCGCCGCCTCGACGCGGTAGACCAGCACGTCCATCAATTCGAGCGCCGCCCGGGTCTTCGACCCCATCGCCACCTGCCACGGGTTGAACTCGGCCCACTCGCCGCGCATCGTCACCAGCATCGTCAGCGGAAACCGGCAGGATTTCGCCAGCGACAGCATGTTGATGCAGTTGCCGACACCGCTCGACTGCATCAACAGCGCCGCACGCTGCCCGCCGAGCCAGGCGCCGGCGGCAAGCGCGATCCCCTCCTCCTCGGTGGTCAGCGGCACCGCGCGGATCTCGGGGTCGTCATGCACGCGTTCGATGAGCCGCGCATGGCCGGCATCGGGGACATAGCCGACCTGGCGGATATCCGCCGCCTTCAGCGCGGCGAAGATATCGTCACGCCAATCGGATGACGGTGCGGTTTCGGCCACTCACGGGACTCCTTGTTCGGGCGACGGTGACGGGCAGCTGGCGTGGCGGGCCTGCGGCCGGGGCTTGCCGGCCCACTGGCCGGGCGGGATCGCGCCCATCGGAATGCACTCCGCGACACGCGGGTCGAAGAACATCAGGCGCGGCTTCTTTCCCGGTGCAAAGGCGAAATCGAAGGCGCCGAGATACTGCCACCCTTCACCGTCGTCGGAAACAACCGGTGCGAAATCGAACGGCTTCAGCGTGATCCGGTAGTCGTAGCCGAACGCGCTCGACACCGCGAGGTGATCGGCGTCGATGCGGTAGACGCTGGTGCGCGCCCGATGCGCCCAGTCCCAGCCCTGCAGCATCCGCGTCTGGTACGAGCCGCCGTTGATGATACTGAGGTGGCGCCCCGAATCGCGCGCCTCGTCACTCGACAGGAACAAGTCGAGGCGCAGGTTGAACCCGTAATCCTCAAACTCGGCCACGGCCGAATAGCGCGGCACCATCGTGTAGTAGCCGACATAGAGCGAGATCGCGAGCGCCGGGACCACCGCGACGCCGCACATGATCGCGAGCACCAGCAGGCACCGGCCGAGAAGGCGTTTCGACAACACGGGACTGGAACGTTCTGACAGATCACTCGGCGATGGCGTTGGGCCTGCGTCCAGTGTAGCGGGCGCGCGGCCGGATCAATACCCCGCTTTGGTATTGCTCCCTTGCATGGGCGATCCAGCCGACCGACCGCGCGATAAGAAAAATCCCCAGCGCCGTCCCCGCCGGCAAACCGAGCGCAGTGGTTGTCGCGCCGAGAGCGAAATCGATATTGGGGAGCCGGCCGGTCAGCTCCGTCGCCGCCACGGCCGCCGCCGCGGCCCGCGCCCCCGCCGCGGGCCGCGCCTTCCCCAGCGCCTGGATCAGCGCCAGCGCGCGCGGATCGCCCTCCGGATAGAGCGGCTGGCCGAGGCCGGGGATGTCGTCGCCGCGCGCCAGTCGCGCCGCCAGCAGCGGTGCCGGCGCGGCCTCGCCCAGCTCGCGGAACAGCGCCTCGGCGCGGGCGGACGCACCGCCGTGCCGCCGGCCCGACAGCGCCGCCAGCGCCGCCGACACCACCGCATACGGCGTCGCCCCGGTCGACGCCACGCAGCGGGCGACAAAGGTCGACGCATTGAGTTCATGGTCGGCGAGCAGCACCAGGGCGCGCCGCACCAGGTCGGCCCCGGCCTCGTCCAGCTTCCAGGCCGCGGCGAGCTGCCGATGCGCCGGCGCCGCCGACGGCGCCGCGCCGGCAACGCAGGCCGTGAGCTCGGCAACGATAAGCCGGCCGCTGCGCACCAGCCCCGCCGGCGTCAGGTCGAGCGCCGCCAGGTCGGCGGCCGCCAGCTCCGCGATGCGAAGCCGGCACCGTTCGAGTACGTCCGCAACCCCTGCCCCGGCCCTCCCCGGCAAGTTGGGAACGGCCCGGGCAGGGGCTGATCCAGCCTCCGGCGCCTCCCACAAGATCGCCGCCGCCGCCTCCAGCGTCGCGCTTTCCGTCAGCCGCAGCGCGTCATGCCCGCGGTAGTAGAACCGATGGTTCTCGATCAGACAGATCGCCGAGGGGATCACCGGCATCAGCGCCTCGGGCGGCGGCGCCTGCCCCGGGCGGGCGACGCCGCGCCCGGCCCGGAACCGCTCGATCTCCTCGGCGTCGTAATGGCGCTCGCGGCTGCCGGCGACCTCGGTTGACCGCAGCAGGCCACGGCTTACATAAGCGTAGAGCGTGTCGACCTTGACGCCGAGCCGCTCCGCCGCCTCCCGCGCCGGTATCAGCCGAATCCGCTCGGGGATGATCCCTCTCCAACTTGATCCAATATTGATTTATGAATCAAGGTTGACACATGCAGCGCCGCAGCACAACCCTTCTCCGCGCGACATCGGAGACCGCCATGCCCAAACGGATCGACATCGCCTCGCTGACCCCGCTGCTCGGCACGACTTATCCGCCGCCCTATGACGAGCCCTGCCGGGCGCGGCAGCGCACCCGGCTGGGCGATGCGGCCGGGCTCACCCAGTTCGGGGTCAACCTGCTGCGCCTGCCGCCGGGCGCGTGGTCGGCGCAGCGCCACTGGCATGTCGGCGAGGACGAGTTCGTCTATGTCGTCGCGGGCGAGGTCGTGCTGGTCACCGACGCCGGCGAGGAAATGCTGCGCCCCGGCGACTGCGCCGGCTTCAAGGCCGACGACGGCAACGGCCACTGCCTGCAAAACCGCTCGAACGTCGACGCGACCGTGCTCGAAATCGGCACTCGCGTCCCCGGCGGCGACACGGCCTATTACCCCGAATGCGACATGGTCGCGGTGCCCGGCGGCAGCTACGCCAAGCGCGACGGCACCCCCTATCCGAAGCAGCCGCGGCGCGGCGCGTAATCAGAACGTCGCCAGGATTTCGCCGCGCTGAGACAGCACCGTCGCCAGCCGCGCCAGCCGCTCGTCGATCCGCTGTTCCGCCGCGGCGTCGAGCGCGCTGTCGGCCGGCAAGGTGCTCACCGTATCGGCCAGTTCCTTGGCGCCGCCGATCAGCAGCACGTCGTAGGTTCCCAGACGGCCGAGCGTCTCCACCTCGTCCCGGTGCCGCTGCCAGATCTTGTCGTTCGGCGGGACCGCGGCGCCGCGCACCCGGGTGTCGATCTCCGCGATGCGGTTCTCGACCGACTTGAACCGGCGGGCTTCGGCCAAAGCCGTCGGGTCCGAGTCCGGATGCTCGCGGGTCGGCGGCGGCAGAAAATTCCGCCGGTACCGAGCCTCCAGATCGCGCAGCCGCGCGACGGCGGCGGCCAGATGGTCGCTCGCCCGCGACCGGACCAGCAGGTCGTCGGCCCGCATCTGGTTGTCGATGCGGTACCAGTTGTAACCGTACCCGTTGATCAGCATCACGCCGACGCGATACAGCGGATCATCCTCCCCCGGGTATCCCGCGACCGGGCTAGCCACGGCCGGGCTCCTGCCCGGTGATGCCGGGGATCGGCGTCGCCACCTGTGCCGGCGCGCCGATATTGAACGGCTGGCCGATGGCCATGTTGGGCGCCGAGACGAGACCGTGTTCGGCCATGATCATCGCGATGTAATAGCGCACCGCGTCGATCTCCTGCAGGCCGAACGCCCGCAGCGAGATCAGCGCCCGCATCCGCTCGTCGCGCGGGAAGACCAAGACCTTGACCGTGTCGAGGGTGATCCCGAACACCTTGAGGAAATCCTGCAGGTGACCGTGCACGGTCTCGCCGATCTCGTGAATCTTTTCGTTGACCCGCTCCAGCGGCGTCACCTGGACGACCTGGTTGATCGCCTGTTCGACCACCGGCTTGGCGTATTCGTTGACCTGATCGGCGGTGATCGTGTGGTCGGCGACCGGCATATGGGTGACCAGCGCGACCGCATCGTCCTTGTTCGCGACATGGAAGTAATAGTCGACCTCGTAGCTCATCTCGGCCATTTCCGAAGAGAGCGCGAGGCCCGTCGCCTTCACCACCATCTTTGAGCGGTTGATATAGATCGCCTCATATTGCCACGGGCTTTGGCCGCCGAAAAACGCCTGGGTGAACGAGCCGAGGATCGGCCGGTCGGGCGTCGTTACCGGATATTGTCCGGTATCGTAGACGTTGAGGATCGCGCCGCGCGATTTCAGCACGCAGAAATGATTGCTTTCGACGGTCAGCAGCGAATTGTTGACGATCGAGTTGTCCGGGTAGTGCCACAGCAGGATGCCGGGGCCCATGACCTCCCGGCCGTCACCCCCCAGCGTCGAAATGACCCCGCGAATCCCCTGCACGACGGGCTCTCCTGAGTTGCCGAACCAGCTCACTTCGGGCGCACCATTGTCTTACCTGAGCGCCGTTACGCAGCGCCGGCGGCTACGGTTGCAGAGAATTTCGGCGCACGTCATCAGCGGGCGCCGCGCGCGGCTTCCACGTCGCGGCGATGCGCCATGTGCCGCAGATAGGCGATCAGCGCATCGACCTCCTTCGCCGGCAGCGCGGCTTCGCTAAAGCCGGGCATTTTCTGGTCCGGCCAGCGGCGCAGCGATTTCGGATCGCGGATCTGGGCGACCAGCCCGGCACGGGTCATGTATTCGGTCGGGCTCTGCGGCAGCGCGAGGTCCGGCCCCATATCGCCCTCGCCGCCGCCGCGCATCCGATGGCACGGCAGGCATTGGACGATGTAGACCTCCTGCCCGTGCCGCGCGGCGGCGTTGGGGCCCAGGCCGAGGTCGACGGCGATCTGCGGCCAGCGCCGCGCCGGCGCCTCGACCTCGGTCAGCGCTGCCAGGGCATAAGGCCACTGCTCCTGGCGGACATGCGAACGCCCGGGATCGAGCCAGACGACGTAGAACGGGCCGGCGCTGTCGCTCTTGCCCGGCAGCGGCGGCCAGGGCGCACCGGGGTCCTCGATCGCCAGCCAGGGCACCGAACCGCCGCTTTTCGCCCTCAGGACCAGCGACATCGGCAGTTGCGAGACAAAGCCGTCGGTGGCGCGCGTCTCCAGCGTATCCGCGCCCTCCAGCGGCAGGCCGTCGAGCAGCGCCAGCAGCGGCACGGCGCGAAAACGCATCTCGCGCCGGTAGGCGACATCATCGGGCACGGTGATGGTCCTGGCGTCGGGCCGCGCCAGCAGCGTCGCGGCGTCGAAACGGCGCAGCTCGGTGCCGAAGGCGACGCGCAGTTCCGGCTCGGCGGCGCCGGCCCGGTTCAGCAGCGCCGCCAGCAGCAGGGCGGAAAAGCACAGCGCCCTGCGCCACAATCCCCTCACCCCGGGGCTAGACGGAACAAGTTCGATCAGTTGTTTCGTCATCGCCGGGCTTGACCCGGCGATCTCGGCGGCCCGGGAGATGGCCGGGTCACGCCCGGCCCCGGGGACGCGGATGGCCGGGCCAAGCCCGGCCATGACGAACCATCAAAGCCAATTCGATCCGGTTGGATAACGCTCTAACCTCCTACCACCCGAGCGCGTAGGCGGCGCGGCGCGGGTCGGCGCCCGCCTCCAGCGTGCCGCGGCCCTTGTCGACCAGGATCGCGCAGACCGCGCCCGCCAGCCACTCGAACTCGCGCCAGCGCTCGACCTTGTGGCCGCGCGCCGCAAGGTCGCTCGCAACATCCGCCGCGAACCGGCCTTCGAGGTTGAGCCGGCCGGGGTAGTAGTCGTACGGCGCAAAGGATGACGGATAGGAGTAGCTGGCGAAGCGCGGCTGCTCGATGGCGTCCTGCACCGGCATGCCGTGGGCGAAGACGTTGAGCAGCACCTGCAGCATCGCTTGGGTCTGCACGTCGCCGCCGGGCGTGCCGAACGGCATGAACTGCGCGCCGTTGCCCCTGATCGCCAGCGCCGGGTTGGGCGTCAGGCGCGGCCGCTTGCCGGGCGCGACGCCGGCCGGGTGCGCCGGATCGGGGCGCGACTGCGAGCCGCGGTTCGACGGGATGAACCCGGTGCCGGGCACGATCGGCGAGCCGTAGGAGCCGTCGCTCGGCGTCGCCGAGAACAGGTTGCCCCAGCGGTCGGCAGCGCAGACATAGGACGTATCGGGCTCGGGGAACGGGTTGCCGGCACTGGCCGACAGCACCTGGCCCCGGGCGCCGAGCTCGCCCGGCGGCGGCATCTCGGGCCAGGCCTTGCGCGGGTCGATCAGCTGGCGCCGCGCGGCGGCGTATTCTTCCGAGATCAGCGTCGGCAGCGGGACGCTGCCCGTCGCCGGATCGGTGTAGTAAGCCTCGCGGTCGGCGAAGGCGAGCTTCAGCGCCTCGGTCAGGTGGTGCACGTAATCGGCGCTGTTATGGCCGAATTTGGTGACGTCGGTGCCTTCGAGCAGCGCCAGCGTCTGCAACAGCACCGGGCCCTGACACCAGGCGCCGCAGGTAAAGACTTCGAGGTCGCCGAACCGCCGCCGCTCCGGCGGGCCGACCGGCGAATGGTAGTTCGCCAGATCCTCGGCCGACAGCAGACCGCCCTGGTCGCGGTTGAACGCGACAAATTTCTGGGCGATGTCGCCGAGGTAGAACGCGGCGCGCGCAGCCTCGAGACCGGCCTCGCGGCCGCGCCCGTTGGCCTTGCGGCCCTTCGCCGCCTTCTCCTCGTCGGCCATGTATTGCAGCGAGGCGGCGAGGTCCTTCTGGTAGAACACCTCGCCGGTCTCCGGCGGCCGGCCGCCGGGCAGGTAGACGGCCGCGCTCGACGGCCATTGCGCGTGGCGCTCGGCATGGCGCTTCAGGCTGTCGGCCATCAGCGGGTACATCGGGAAGCCGTCGCGGGCGAGCCGGATGGCCCCCGCCGCGACCTCGCCAAAGCTCATCGTGCCGTAGCGCTTCAGCGCGGTGATCCAGGCATCCGGCGCCGCCGGCACCACCGTCCGCAACACGCCGAGCGGGATCTTGCCGCCATGCTCGCGCATGAACAGGTTGGGGTCGAGCGCCCGCGGCCAGGTGCCGAGACCGGCGATCGTCACCACCTCCTGCCGCTCGGCGAGGTAGATCATGATCGGCGCGACCCCGGCGCAGTTGACCAGGTCGCTCTGCAGCACGCCGAGGGCGATCCCCGCGGCCACCCCGGCATCGACCGCGTTGCCCCCCGCCTGGAGAATATCGAACCCGGCGGTCGTCGCCAGGTAATGCCCGGCGGCGATGGCATGCCGGGTCACCGCGATGGTCGGCCGATGCGCTGTCGTCGTCATGAGCTTCCTCCACGCCAGGGGTTGCGCCAAGAGTAGCGCGTCGCCGGACGGCTGTCGAAGCATGCGATCACCGGAACCGGACGAGGGGCGGCGGCGTACGTTCCTAGTGTCAGCCAGGTTCAGCAAAAAGGGGGAGTGCTACCTTTATGACCCGCATCAATCTCAAGCTTGCCGCCGCCATGACCGCCATCGGCGTCGCCTCGTTCGCCGCCGGCACGCTGGCGCAGGGCCGCTACCCGGAGATCAACCGGGCGGAGGGCCATCTGCAAGCGGCGCTCGGCGACCTGCACGGGGCGGCCAGCTTCTACGGCGGCCACAAGGAAAACGCCGAGGCGCTGATCAAGCAGGCGCTGGGGCAGCTCCAGGAGGCCAAGGGCTTCGCCGGCGGGCACGGCCACTAGCCAGGGCACTAAGCCGGGGCACTAGGCCGGCGTCTTCGCCCGTTTTCCCGGCGCCGCGTAGGTATGCTCCGGTGCCGGGAAGCGCCCGGCTCGGACATCCTCGGCATATTCCCCGGCCGCGGCCCCGATATCCTCGCCGATATGCCGGTAGCGCTTGACGAATTTCGCCGTGAACTCGGTGAACACCCCGAGCATGTCGTCGGTGACGAGGATCTGCCCGTCGCAGGCCGGCGATGCGCCGATGCCGATCGTCGGCACCGCGACCGCCTGGGTCAACTCGGCCGCCAGCCCTTCATTGACACCCTCGACAACCAGCGAAAACGCCCCCGCCGCGGCGATCGCGGCGCCGTCGGCGAGGATTTTCCGCCGTTCCTCGCCCGCATGACCGCGTGAGCGATAGCCGCCAAGCTGGTTGACCGCCTGCGGCGTCAGGCCGACATGGCCCATCACCGGGACGCCGCGCTTTACCAGGAACGCGACGGTTTCCGCCATCTCCTCGCCGCCTTCGAGCTTTACCGCGCTGCATTGCGTCTCGGCCATGACACGCGCCGCGGCGCGGAATGCCTGCTCCGGCGATTCCTGATAGGCGCCGAACGGCAGGTCGACGACGATCGTCGCGTGCCGCGTCGCCCGCACCACAGCCGCGCCATGGGCGACCATCATGTCGAGCGTCACCGGCAGCGTGCTGTCGAAGCCGTAGATCGTCATCGCCAGGCTGTCGCCGACCAGCAGCAGCTCGACCGCCTCGTCGAGCAGCCGGGCCACCGGCGCGGTATAGGCGGTGAGGCAGACGATCTTGTCGCCGCCCTTGCGGCCCTGGATCTGGCTCGGCGACAAGCGGCGCGGGCGTGTTTCGACACTCATGCGAACCTAACGACACAAAGTTTCGGCGGTTGCGATCATAGGCGTAGCGGCTGCGTCATGTGTTAACCTCCTCGGCGCGCCAGCCATACCGGAAATGCAATCATGCCCGAATACGATCTCGTCATCCGCAACGGCACCGTCGTCACGGCGGCCGACACCATCGCGTGCGATGTCGGGGTCAAGGACGGCGTCGTCGCCACGCTCGGCCGCGGGCTCGCGGCGGGCGCGCGCGAGATCGATGCGACCGCCAGGCTGGTGCTGCCCGGCGCGATCGACAGCCATTGCCATATCGAGCAGGCGTCCTCGGCCGGGGTGATGACCGCCGACGATTTCTACAGCGGCACCGTCGCCGCGGCGTTCGGCGGCACGACGACGGTGATCCCGTTCGCCGCGCAGCACCGCGGCCAATCGCTGCGCCAGGTGGTCGACGCCTACCGTGCCGCCGCCAAGCCCAAGGCGGTGATCGACTACGCCATCCACCTGATCATCTCCGACCCGACCGAGCAGGTGCTGGGACAGGAGCTGCCGGCGCTGATCCAGGACGGCTATACCAGCTTCAAGGTCTACATGACCTACGACCTGCTGCGGCTCGACGACCGGCAGATGCTCGACATCATGGCGCTCGCCCGGCGCGAGGGCGCGATGATGATGATCCACGCCGAAAACCACGACATGATCCAGTGGCTCGCCGACCGCCTGCTCGCCCACGGCATGAGCCAGCCGCGCTACCATGCGGTGTCGCATGCCGGGATCGCCGAGGGCGAGGCGGCCAACCGTGCCGTGGCGTTGTCGCAGCTGCTGGACGTGCCGATCCTGATCGTCCACGTCTCGGCTTCGGACGCGATCGACGTGATCCGCGGCGCCCAGACCAAGGGCCTCAAGATCTACGGCGAGACCTGCCCGCAATACCTGTTCCTGACCGCCGACGATATCGGCATGGACCTCGAAGGCACCAAATTCTGCTGCTCGCCCCCGCCGCGCGACGCGGCCAACCAGGAGGCGGTGTGGCGCGGGCTGCAAAACGGCACGTTCCAGGTGTTTTCGTCCGACCACGCGCCCTATCGCTACGACGAGACCGGCAAGCTGTTGAAAGGTGACAAGACCACCTTCAAGGACACCGCCAACGGCGTGCCGGGCATCGAGCTGCGCGTGCCGTTGCTGTTTTCCGCCGGCGTCAGGACCGGCCGGCTCGACCTCAACCGCTTTGTCGCGCTGACCGCGACCAACCACGCGCGGCTTTACGGCCTCTACCCGAAAAAAGGCACGATCGCGGTCGGCAGCGACGCCGACATCTGCATCTGGGACCCCGACCGCGAAGTGCACGTGTCGGCCGCAATGCTGCACGACAACACCGGCTACACCCCGTACGAGGGGCGGCACGTCCACGGCTGGCCGGTGACGGTGATCTCGCGCGGCCGCATCGTCGTCGAGGACGGCGCGCTCAAGGCCGAGCGCGGCAGCGGCAATTTCCTGCCCTGCGCGCTCAGCGACATGGCCAGACCGCTCGGCCGCCCGGCGCCGGAACTGGCCTTCGCCGCGGCGAGGGGCGGTGTATTGGTCTGAAACTTCAGCCCGCCGCGCTCATCTCCTGGAAACCGCAATCCTCGGGCGGGTCATAGGGCTCGACATAATAGAAAAACCTGTCGGTCTCCGGCCGAAAGCCGAGCACCTTCGCAACCCGCTTGGTCTGCCCTTCGTCTAGCGGGTAGTCGCCGAGGCCGTCGTCTTCGGGTTTGAAACCGGCGATTTTCCTGACTTTCGCCGCAACGCCCGGCGGCACGATCAAACTGCCCTTCATCCTTTCCGACGTTCGGTCGTAGGTCACAACGCGATAGATCATGATCATGGCTCCACGGACCGCGTTGGGGTCGGGAGGGTTGACCTGCCTCCCATCCCAAGGATCGAACTCACCCAGATGCCGTCTGCCGGACGGATCATACACCTCCACCGTTTCATGCAAACGATCGCGCTCGACGATGCGTCCGTCCGCGGTTTTCCAGCGACTCCGTAGACCGCCCCCCGGACGCGGTGTTTTCGCTCGCACTTTCTCGGCATCCGGAAAGCCGGGAAGAGCGTCTCCAGCCGGGAACGGTCGGCGGATGCGAGAGCGGCCTATCCATGCCTATCCTTGAGCTTGGAACTTGTTCCACTATACCGACCACCCCTGGACGGAGGACTTCATGTCCCGCAAACTGCGCGCCGCCGTGGCCCAGCTCGGCCCCATTCATCTCGCCGACAGCCGCGCGGCGGTGGTGAAGCGGCTGATCGCGCTGCTGCGTGAGGCGCATGCCGGCGGGGCGACGTTTGTCGTCTTCCCGGAACTGGCGCTGACGACGTTCTTCCCGCGCTGGTGGATGACCGACCAGGCGGCGATCGACCGGTTTTTTGAAAGCCGGATGCCGAGCCCGGAGACGCAGCCGCTCTTCGACCTCGCCCGCGACCTCGGCGTCGGGTTCTACCTCGGCTATGCCGAGCTGACCGAGGAGGCGGGGCAGACCCGCCGCTACAACACCGCGATCCTCGTCGAGCGCGACGGACGGATCGTCGGGCGCTACCGCAAGATCCACCTGCCCGGCCATTCCGAGCATCTGCCTGACGCGCCGTTCCAGCATCTCGAAAAGCGCTATTTCGATGTCGGCAACGAGGGGTTCAAGGTGTGGCGCGCCTATGACGCGGTGGTCGGGATGTGCATCTGCAACGACCGGCGCTGGCCCGAGACCTATCGCGTCATGGGATTGCAGGGCGTGGAGATCATCGCGCTCGGCTACAACACACCGATCGAGAACATTCACCACCGGGAGCCCGAGCATCTGCGGATGTTCCACCACCTGCTGTCCTTGCAGGCCGGCGCCTACCAGAATGCGGCCTGGGTGCTGGCGGCGGCGAAATGCGGCGCCGAGGACGGGTTCGGGATGATCGGCGGCTCGGCGATCGTCGCGCCGACCGGCGAGATCGCCGCGCTCGCCCAGACCGAGGACGACGAGGTCATCGGCGTCAACCTGGACCTGGAGCTGGGCGCTTATCTGCGCCGCTCGGTCTTCGCCTTCGACAAGCACCGGCGCGTCGAGCATTACCGGCTGATCACCGAACGCACCGGCGCGAAGACCGAGGTGTGAAAGGGCCGTCAGGCCCGGCCGTAATGGTCCTCGAAGCGGACGATGTCGTCTTCGCCGAGATAGGCGCCGGATTGCACCTCGATCAGGTGCAGCGGGATCTTACCGGGGTTCTCCAGCCGGTGCGCGGTGCCGAGCGGGATATAGGTCGACTGGTCCTCGGTCAGGATGATCTCCTCGTCGCCGCGCCGCACCCTTGCGGTCCCTTGGACGACGACCCAATGCTCGGCGCGATGGTGGTGCATCTGCAGCGACAGCTTGCCGCCGGGTTTGACGACGATGTGCTTGACCTGCACGCGCGTGCCGTGATGCAGCGTCTCGTACGAGCCCCAAGGGCGGTGGACGCGCGGCAGCGTGTCGGCCTCGGGGCGCCCCTCGGCGCCGAGCCGCGCGACCAGCCGGCGCACGTCCTGCGCGCGGTCGCGCGGCGCCAGCATCACCGCGTCGTCGGTGGCGACGACGATCAGGTCTTCGACCCCGAGCGCCGCGATCAGCCCGCTCTCCGACCGCAGGTAGCAATTCGCGGCATCCTCGGCGATGACGTTGCCGAGCAAGGCGTTGCCCGCGTCGTCCTTCTCGGCGAGTTCCCAGAGCGCGTCCCACGAGCCGAGATCGCTCCACCCCATCGCCACCGGGACAACCGCGGCGCGCTCGGTGTGCTCCATGACCGCATAGTCGATCGAATCCGCCGGACAGGCGGCAAACGCCTGGTTGTCGAGGCGGACGAAGTCGTCGTCGCGCTTGGCGCCGCCCAGCGCCGCGCGGCAGGCCGCGACCATGTCCGGGCGCAGCCGCTCCAGCTCGCTGAGATACAGCGACGCCGGGAACAGGAAGATGCCGCTGTTCCAGAAATAATCGCCCGAGGCGACGTATTGTTCGGCGGTCGCCGCATCGGGCTTTTCGACAAACCGCGCCACTCGGAACGAACCGTCGGCGCCGGGCAGCTTGGCGCCGCGCTCGATATAGCCGAACCCGGTCTCGGCGCGTTCCGGGTGGATGCCGAAGGTGACGAGACAGCCGGTGCGCGCCGCCGCCGCGGCGCGTTCGACCGCGGCCAGGAACGCGCCGCGATCCTCGATCAAATGGTCGGACGGCATCACCAGCATCAGCGCGTCGGGATCGGCGTCGATCAGCGACAGCGCGCTGACGCAAGCCGCCGGCGCGGTGTTGCGGCCGACCGGCTCGAGCAGCAGGGCCTGCGGCCCGAGACCAAGCTCGCGCAGCTGCTCGGCGACGATAAAACGATGTTCTTCGTTGGCGACGACGAGCGGCGCGGCGAAGGCCGCCAACCCGTCGACCCGCAGCGCCGCCTGCTGCAGCAGGCTGTGCTCGCCGACCAGCGGCAATATCTGCTTCGGGTAGAGCGTGCGCGACATCGGCCACAGCCGTGTTCCCGACCCGCCCGACAGGATCACCGGATGAACGGCGCCAGCGCCATGCTTTGTCTTGCTACCCATGCCGTCACCGTTTGCCGCAGCATGGTCAAGATAACCCCAGCCGCCGCTGTCTGTCAGGCGTTGCCGCGTGCCTCGCGCCACAGACCGAGCTTCTCCTGGACCGCCCGGTCGGAGAAGCTGAACAGCACCGACTCCGCCCTGGCATGATGGGTGTGCGACGCCCAGCTCGGCACGACGATGATGTCGTGCTGTTCCCAGCGCAGCACCGTGTCGCCGACGCGGGTCTCCCCCTCCCCTTCGACACAGACAAAGACCGTCCCGTCGGTCATGCGATAGGGCAGCGACGCGAACCCCGCCGGCAACAGCTGCACAAAGGTCGCGATCGTCGGCATCGCGAACTCGCCCGAGGCCGGGTTCACATAGCGCAGCTTGTGGCCGTGAAACGGGTCGGGCGCGCCGTTGCGGGCGAGCGCCGCCAGCGCCTCGCGGGTACGGGCGTAGGGATAGTTGAACACCGGTGAGGTCTTGACCTGGGGTTGCCAATCGACCGGCAGTAGATTGTTGCCGTAGCGCGCGAGGCTGTCGCCTTCGGCGCGCGACACCGGCTGCGTATCGTCCGGGTAGCCTTCGGCGAAGCTGGCGTTCAGCAGGTTGACGATCTGGATGTCGAGCCCGTCGAGCCACACCATCGGCTCCGGCGTATCGTTGCCGTGGTCGTGCCAGGTCCAGGACGGGGTGATGACGAAGTCGCCCGGCTCCATCGCCGTGCGCTCGCCGTCGACCGCGGTATAGGCGCCGTGCCCCTCGATGATGAAGCGCAGCGCCGACTGCGTATGGCGGTGCGCCGGGGCGATCTCGCCCGGCATGATCAGCTGCAAGCCGGCGAACAGCGAGCCGGTGATCGAGGCCTGGCCGCCAAGGCCGGGGTTCATCAGCATCAGCACGCGGCGCGTCGCCTCCTGCGCCGAGATGAGGCTGCCCGATTGCATCAGGAACGGCCGCACGTCGCGGTAGCGCCACACCGCCGGTAGGCATTTCGGCACCGGCGCCGGGGTCACCAGGCTGTGCAGCTGCTCCCACAGCGGCGCCAGGTTGGCCGGCGCAATTTTGTCATAGAACGCCTGGCGCTCGGGGGTGCGGGCGGGTGCGTGTTCGGTGGCCATGCCTCACTCCCTCGCATCGTTCCGGGATGGCCGGGACGGCCGGACCCGGAACCCATGAACACGGACACCAGATGTCGGGCACGATCGTCGTTGCATGGCAAGCGGTCGCCGGCGTTCATGCATTCCGGGGCGCCGCGCGGCGCCCCGGAATGACGCGTTATGAAGCTACTCGGCGGCTTCCCGGCGGCCCCCGCCGAGGCTGTAGCCGATCTTTTCGAGGTCGGCGATCAGCGCCTGCGACTGGGCGCCCGACAGGCGCTCCATTGGCGGGCGCACCGCGGCCCACGCTTCGTCATTGTGGAAATGCGCGACGATGCGCTTCAGCGCCGGCACCATCGGGTATTTCTGGATGGTCATGCGCACCCGGGTGATGTCGGCCTGCAACTGGTCGGCCTGCGGCGTCTTCCAGTTCTCGTAGACCTTGCGGATGCCCGGCACGTTGACGTTGCCCGACGCGGTGATGCAGCCCACCCCGCCGGCGCGCAGCCCGTCGAGCAGGAACACCTCGGAGCCGGGGAAGATCGCGAAACCCTCGGCGGCATAGGCGTCGCACAGCGCCTTGGTGTTACTCCAATCGCCCGAGCTGTCCTTGAGGCCGACGACCGTACCGGGATGGGCCTTGATCAGCCGCCCGACCAGCTCGACCCCGAACGGGATCATCGTCTGCGGCGGGATGTGATAGAGGTACATCTTGAGCGCGGGCGAGGCGACGCGGTCGATCACCGCCGCGATGAAGTCGTAGACGCCCTGATCGGACATCCCCTTGTAGTAGAACGGCGGCAGCATCAACACGCCGCCGCAGCCATGCGCCACCGCATGCTTGATCAGCATCGACGCCTCGGTGATCGAGCATGCGCCGGCGCCTGGCATCAGCTTCGCCGTCGGGATGCCGGACGCCACCAGCCGGTCGAGCAGCGCCATCCGCTCGCTCGCGGCCATCGAATTGGCCTCGCTGGTCGTGCCGAAGATCGCCAGCCCGTCGGCGCCCTCGTCGAGCAGCCAGCGGCAGAACGCGACAAACCGCCCGGCATCGGGCTCGCCCGCAGCGGTGAACGGGGTCAGGACCGGGACCAGAACCCCGGCAAACGGCTGCGCTGCCATCGTCAATTGCTCCTCATCGTTTCAGCGGCCGGAGCGTAGGTCCCGGCCTCCGCCGGGACCACGCCCGTCGCGTTGCCGCGCGGGTGTTCCTACACAGTCTGCAGGATTTTGTCCTTGGTGATGTCCGGCGCCAGGATCGCGTGCCAGTCGGCATCGCGCGGCAACACCTCTTCGCCGGCGCGGATTTGATAGTAGCTGGTGCCGGTGCCGGCGGGGACGCCGCCCGCCTGGACCGCCCTGACCGCCTGCCCCAGCATGCGCCGGGTCTGGCCGATGGCCTTGTCGCCCGGCCCCAAATGTTCTTTCGAGCGGTCGACGATCGGCCCCATGCTTTCCTGCAGCGCGCGGTCCTGCTGGTTGATCCCGTCGATGCCGGTATCGCTTTCGGTGCGCTGCACTTCGCGGTTCAAGGCGTAATTGTTCGAACGGTTC
>DASZOZ010000004.1:0-8594 GCA_035550515.1 Allostellaceae bacterium | reverse complement strand
TCGGGGCTGGTGGAGAGCATGGTCACCGGTGCGCCGATCAGCTCCTCGACGCGGCGGATGTACTTGATCGCGTTGGCCGGCAGGTCGACCCAGGAGCGCGCGCCGCGGGTGCTCTCGCGCCAGCCTTCCAGCGTCTCGTAGACCGGCGCGATCTCCGCCTGGGCGGTCACGCCGGCGGGCAAATGGTCATAGGTCTCGCCGCCGCGGCGATAGGCGGTGCAGAGCTTGATCTCGTCGAAGCCGTCGAGCACGTCGAGCTTGGTGAGGGCGATGCCGTCGATGCCGCCCATCTTGATCGCCTGGCGCACCATCACCGCATCGAACCAGCCGCAGCGCCGCCGCCGTCCGGTAACCGTGCCGAATTCCCGGCCGCGGTCGCCGAGCAGCTGGCCGATATCGTCCTTGAGCTCGGTCGGGAACGGGCCGCTGCCGACGCGCGTCGTGTAGGCCTTGGTGATCCCGAGCACAAAGCCGATCGCCGAGGGCGCGATGCCGGCGCCGGCCGCCGCCTGCCCGGCCAGGGTGTTGGACGAGGTCACATAGGGATAGGTGCCGTGATCGACGTCGAGCATGGCCGCCTGGGCGCCTTCGAACAGGATGCGGCGCCCGGCCCGGCGCGCCGCATCGAGCGTGCGCCAGCAGGCGTCGGCGTAGGGCAGGATGCGCGGACCCACCTCGCGCAGCAGCGCGAGCAGGTCGTCGCGCTTTACTTCCGGCGCGTCGAGCCCGCGCAGCAGCGCGTTATGATGCAGCAGCACCTCGTCGACCCGGTCTTCGAGCGCCCGGGGGTCGGCGAGGTCGCACACGCGGATCGCCCGCCGCCCGACCTTGTCCTCGTAGGCCGGGCCGATGCCGCGGCCGGTCGTGCCGATCTTCTTGTCGCCGCGCCGCTCCTCGCGCGCGCGGTCGAGCGCGCCGTGCGACGGCAGGATCAGCGCCGCATTGTCGGCCAGCTTGAGGGTCTTGGGCGAGATGTCGAGCCCCTTGCCGCGCATCGTGTCGATCTCGGCGAGCAGCGCCCAGGGGTCGACGACGACCCCGTTGCCGATGATCGACAGCTTGCCGCGCACCACTCCCGACGGGAGCAGGCTCAGCTTGTATTCGACATTGCCGACGACGAGCGTGTGACCGGCGTTGTGGCCGCCCTGGAAGCGCACGACGATCGCGGCGCGCTCCGACAGCCAGTCGACGATCTTTCCCTTGCCCTCGTCGCCCCACTGGGCGCCGACCACCGCGACATTCGCCATCTCGTTCTCCTGCGGCGCTAGGCCCGCGCCCGAACCGGCACCGGCTTGCCGCCTTCAAGCAGATGCCCGCAGCCGAGCCGCCCCGCCTCGCCATGCCAGTCGCCGGCCGGCACGAGCGCGGTGACGGTGATCCAGCCCTGGTCGCGCAGCGCCGCCGCCAGCGCCGGGTCGGCGTCGGGCGGCAGCAGCAGACGCCGCCGCGGCCGCGCCTCCGGCAGCGTCGACAGGATCATGTCGGTGTAGAGCGTGAAACCCGTCGCCGGCTCGGGATCGGCCGGGTCGCCGGCTTCGTAACGGCCGCCGCGGCCGAGTTCGCCCAGCGCGCCGCGCTGCCGGTCGGCGCGCGCGAAAAACGTAAAGCTGATGCCGGTATGGTACTCGAAGCCGCGGTTTTCCACCGGGTCGATGGTGACCATCAGCGTCGGCATGGCCGCGGCCAGCCCCTCCAGCACCGCGCCGAGCCGCTCGCGCTCCGCCCGCGCCCGCTCGGGCAGGTCGAGTTCGCGCAGCGCCGGCCATACCTGCGCGGCGCCCCCGGAGGCGGCGATCAGCCGCGTCAGCAGCTCCCCCGCCGCGCCGGCGAGCGCGGCGACCGCCGCGGTGTCCTTGTGGTCGAGGGCGGCGCGCAGGGCCGCCCGTTTGCCGGCCGGGATCGCGAACTCCTCCGCAATCGCCGCCACCAGCGTCGGCAGGGTCAGATCGACCGACAGGTTCGGCACCCCGACCCCGAGCAACGCCTCGGCGGCGATGGCGATCACCTCGACATCGGCGGCCGGCCCCTCGGCGCCGATCAGCTCCGCGCCCGCCTGGCCGAATTGCCGCTCCGGCCGCACCTCCGAGCCCTTTACCCGCAGCACCTGACCGGCATAGCTGAGGCGCAGCGGACGCGGCCGGTGACCGAGCCGGGTCGCGGCGATGCGCGCCACTTGCGGCGTCATGTCGGCGCGCACCGCGACCATGCGGTGCGAGGTCGGGTCCATCGTGCGAAAGCTGTCGGCCCCGATCGTCGCGCCGGCGCCCGACAGCAGCGTCTCCTCGAATTCGACGAGCGGCGGCTTGACCCGCTCGTAGCCGTGCGAGGCGAGCACGGCCATCAGCCGTGCGGTGACCTCGGCCTCGCGTTCGGCCACCGGCGGCAGCAGGTCGTAAAGCCCGGTCGGCAACAGGGCGGCATGCGGCGCGTCGTTCATCCTGCGATATTGCCCCGAGTCCTTGAAGAAAGCGATTGCCCGCGCGGCGGAAAACGCCGCAGCCGGCGGGATCGACCCGGCGGATCAGGTCCTTGCGCCTCGCCGCCGCAACTAACCGCAGAGAACTTGGTGGGCGCCAACCAATCGTCGGGCTATCGCCCAGGGCGAACGGAGCGGGTCAAACTTCTTTAACTACGATAATACAGTTGAATTGAGGGATAAGCATTGCATCTTTTTGAGAAAGCTTACAGTATGCGGCCTGCATCGTCACTTCCCCCACCCTCGACGGTGCAAGCCCAGTTCCGCCTACGTCGACGGAACTCGAAACCCCGGCCCACCCCCGGCCGGGGTTTCGCATGTCCGGATCCCTAGAATTTCATGGACTTGACCTGGATGACGTTCGGCAGTCCGCGAACGATGTCGAGCAGCGCCGGGGTCAACGGCTGGTCGATCTCGACAAGACAAATGGCCTCTTTCCCGGCGGCGACCCGGCCGAGATGGAATGTCGCGATGTTGATTGAAGCGGCGGCGAGCGCGGTGCCGAGCGCACCGATAAATCCCGGCTTGTCGAGATTGCGCACGAACAGCACATGGTCGCCGAGTTCGGCCTCGAGGTTCATGCCCTCGACCGATACGAGGCGCGGCTTGTCGCCGGCAAAGACGGTGCCAGCGATCGAGCGCGCCCCGTCCTCCGCGGTCACCGTGAGGCGCATCAGCATCTGGTAGTCGCCGGAGTCGGGCTGGAGGGTCTCGCTGACCCGGATGTCGCGCTCACGGCAAAGAACCGGCGCGTTGACGATGTTAACCGAAGCGAGCTGCGGCGCCAGCAATCCGGCAAGCGCGGTGGCGGTGAGCGGTTTGACGTTCAGCCCGGCGATGGCGCCTTCATATTCGATCGCGACCGACTTGATGCCGCTGTCGGTCAGTTGGCCGGCGAAGCTGCCGATCTGCTCGGCGAGCTTGATGTAGGGCCTTAACCGCCGGGCGTCCTCGGCGGAGAGCGAGGGCATGTTGACCGCGTTGGCGACCGCGCCGCTCAGCAGGAAATCGGCCATCTGCTCGGCGATCTGCACCGCGACGTTTTCCTGCGCCTCGGCCGTCGCCGCGCCGAGATGCGGCGTCGCGACGACATTGTCGCGCCCGAACAGCGGGTTGGCCCGCGCCGGCTCCTCGACAAAAACATCGATCGCCGCGCCGGCGACCTGGCCGGCGTCAAGCGCCCGGGCGAGGTCTTCCTCGACGATCAGCCCGCCGCGCGCGCAGTTGATCAGCCGCGCGCCGGGCTTGAGCCTGGCCAGGGCCTTGGCGTCGAGCATGCCGCGCGTCGCCTCGGTCATCGGCGTGTGCAGGGTGACGAAATCCGCGCGGGCCAGCAATTCGTCGAGGCCGACGCGCTCGATCCCGAGATCGACCGCGCGTTCCTCGGACAGGAACGGGTCATAGCCGACCACCCGCATCTTGAGGCCGAGCGCGCGGTCGGCGACGATCGCGCCGATATTGCCGCAGCCGATGATGCCGAGCGTCTTGCCCGACAGCTCGACGCCCATAAAACGCGCTTTCTCCCACTTCCCGGCTTGCGTCGACCGGTCGGCGGCGGGGATCTGCCGCGCCAGCGCGAACATCATCGCGATCGCGTGCTCGGCCGCGGTGATCGCGTTGCCGTAGGGCGTGTTCATCACGACGATGCCGCGCTGGGTCGCGGCCGGGACGTCGATATTGTCGACGCCGATCCCGGCGCGACCGACGACCTTGAGCCGGACCGCCTGCTTGAGCAGGTCGGCCGTCACCTTGGTCGCCGAGCGCACGGCGAGCCCGTCATAATCGCCGATGCGGGCCGCCAGCGCGTCCGGCTTGAGGCCGGTCGCGACATCCGCCGCGATCCCGCGCTCGGCAAAAATCGCGACCGCGCGCGGGCTCAGCTCGTCGGCAATCAACACGTTCGGCATCCGGACCTCGGCATGTGCACAATGGGTAATTTCGGGGCGCGTTACGCCCCTGTCCTCACCGCCTCACCGTCTCGGTGTGAAACTAAGCGGCCTTCGCCGCGCCGCGTTCCTGTTCCCAGGCCCAGTCGAGCCAGGGCATCAGCGCTTCGACATCGGCTTTCTCGACCGTGGCACCGGTCCAGATGCGGATGCCGGGCGGCGACGCGCGATGCGTCGCCAGATCGTAGCCCACCCCTTCCTTGTCGAGCCGCGCCAGCATCCGCCGGTTGGTGGTGAACCGCGTCTCGGGATCGAGACTGCGGAACCACGGGTCGGTGATCATGATGCACGGCGAGGTGCAGGAGAGCGTCGCCCGATCCTCGGCAAGAAACGCGACCCAAGGGGTCCGGGCGACCCAATCGGCGACCACGGCGAGATTGGCTTCGGCGCGCGCCGTGCAGCCTGCGAGGCCGCCGACGCTCTCGGCCCATTTGAGCGAGTCGAGCGCATCCTCGATGCACAGCATCGACGGCGTATTGATCGTCTCGCCGTGGAACAAGCCTTCCATCAGCTTGCCCTTGGACGTCATGCGGAAGATTTTCGGCAGCGGCCATGGCGGCGTGTAGCTCTCCAGCCGCTCGACCGCGCGCGGGCTGAGCGCGATCATGCCATGCCCCGCCTCGCCGCCCAGCGCCTTTTGCCAGGACCAGGTCACGACATCGAGCTTGTCCCACGGCAGCCGCATCGCGAAAGCCGCCGAGGTCGCGTCGCAGATCGTCAGCCCCTGGCGGCCGGCGGCGATCCAGTCGCCGTCCGGCACCCGCACGCCCGACGTCGTGCCGTTCCAGACGAAGACCGCGTCGCGCTCCGGCGACACCGCGGCGAGATCGGCGATCTTGCCGTAGGGCGCGGCGAAATGCCGGACATCCGAGAGCTTCAGATGCCGCACGACATCGTCGACCCAGGTCTCGCTGAAATTCTCCCAGGACAGGACATCGACGCCGCGCGCCCCGAGCAGCGACCACATCGCCATCTCGATCGCCCCGGTATCGGAGGCCGGAACGATCGCGACCTTGTAGTCCGCCGGGATTTGCAGCAGCCCGCGCGACCGCTCGATGACCTCGACGCATTGCGCCAGGCCCGGCGCCGATCGATGGGACCGGCCGACCAAGGCCGCCGACAACGCCTGCGGCGACCAGCCCGGCCGCTTGGCGCAAGGACCGGACGAAAAACACGGATTGGCCGGACGCCGCGTCGGCTTCATGGCCCCTTCCCTTCTGCATAAGGCTCGGCGGCAGGCAAGGACGCCCGCTCGCGGCGGCGAACCCTATGTAAGGGTGGGGTGCCGGTCAATTCAACGGGCGCGCGCCATAGTAGCGCGGCAACGCCGTTGCCGCCGGGCCTTCATAAAATCAAAGGCTCGGGATCAGAAGATCGCGAGGCCGATGACCGGGTTGTTCCAGGTCTTGCGGACCTGGGCTTCGACGCAAAGTCCCGTATGGGTCATCGCATCATGGACCCGTGTATCGAAATGAGGT
Source organism: Allostellaceae bacterium (assembly GCA_035550515.1). Taxonomy (GTDB): domain Bacteria; phylum Pseudomonadota; class Alphaproteobacteria; order ATCC43930; family CGMCC-115725; genus DATARH01. The sequence continues at coordinate 2,694 of DASZOZ010000004.1, read as the reverse complement.
GCTTCGGGGGCAAGCGACCGGACCAGGTGTTCGATGGTCGCTTCTTCACTGACATGCCACTTCCGGAAACGCGCTTCGACGCTGCGCCGTGCGGTCATGGGGACCTCCCTCCGATGGGGCGATTTGGGGGGCTCGCCCCTGCGGTGGCCGCCTTAATAAGATCGCTTTGAATCCGAAGCAACCGGTTTGCTAATAAAGCAACCAAAAAAATCCGAAACTGCCCATTTGCCGGGCAGGTTTACGCTTCCGATACATCCCGTTACATGTCGGTTACCGTACGATCGGGGGCTAACCAACACCGCTCGCGCAGGATAGACTGTCGGTCCACAAGTTCATCCACAGCCGCGACACGGTTCATCCACAGCGGCAAGGCGGGAGGATTGCGATGCAGTACGGTCTGTTCACGATGCCCTCGCATCCGCCGGAGCGGAGCCTTTACGACGGCCACCGGTGGGACCTGCAGACGCTGCGCTGGGCCGACGCGCTGGGCTTCCGGGAAGCGTGGATCGGCGAGCATCACACCGCGCCGTGGGAGCCGCATCCCTCGCCCGACCTGCTGATCGCCCAGGCGCTGATGGAAACCAGCCGCATCCGCCTGGCGCCGGGAGGCTTCCTGCTGCCCTATCACCATCCCGCCGAGCTGGCCAACCGCGTCGCGATGCTCGACCACATGGCGCAAGGGCGGCTCAATTTCGGGGTCGCGGCGAGCGGATTGCCGAGCGACTGGAACATGTTCCATGTCGACGGCAATTCCGGCCAGCACCGCGAGATGACGCGCGAGGCGCTCGACATCATCCTCAAGCTGTGGACCGCGGAGGAGCCGTTCGATTATGCCGGGAAATACTGGCAGGTCTCGCTGATCGAGCCGCAGCTGCGGACGCTGCGCGCCCATATCAGGCCGTTTCAGAAACCCTACCCGCCGATCGGCGTCGCCGGTGTCAGCAAGGGCTCGGAGACGCTGAAGCTGGCCGGCGAGCACGGTTTCCTGCCGATGAGCCTCAACCTCAATCCGGGTTACGTCGCGAGCCATTGGGACTCGGTCGAGGAAGGCGCGCGGCGCAGCGGCCGGACCCCGCGCCGGCAGGACTGGCGGCTGGTGCGGGAAATCTTTGTCGCCGAGACCGACGCGGCCGCCTGGAAGCTGTCGGTCGGCGCGCAGATGGGGCGCATGATGCGCGAGTATTTCCTGCCGCTGCTGACCGATGTCGGCGTCATCCAGTTCCTCAAGCACGACGAAAGCGTCGCCGACAGCGATGTGACGCCGGAATACTGCGCGACCCACAACTGGCTGATCGGCTCGCCGTCGACGGTGGTCGAGAAGATCGAGCGGATGTACGCGGAGGTGGGCGGCTTCGGCGCGCTGCTGCTGTTCTGCTTCGACTACAGCGAGAACCCCGAGGCGTGGCACGATTCGATGCGGCTGCTGGCCGAGGAGGTCATGCCCAAGGTCGCGCATCTCACCGGTGCGTGAGGTGCGCCGCTATGCCGCTTGTGCGCGCCTAGAGGCCATTCCCATATAAGCGGCGCGCCGCAGCCATGCTGTTGGAGACATTGCACGGCTGTCGGCGTTACGGCAGATTCCGCGCGCCGCGCTCGGATATGCGAAGGAAGATGACGGCCATGGCCGGTAGGGGTATAAGCGCCCGCTGTGCCGTTGCGCCGCATCCCCGGCGCGCAGCGGCAGCGCGGAGGCGCTAGGGGACAATCGGGCCGGCGGGGCATGGCCCGGCGGGAGATCATTGTTGCAGCCCACCGACATCAGTAATCCCGACTATTTCCACAAGGTTGTCGACTGCCAATGGGCGTGTCCGGCGCATACGCCGGTGCCCGAGTACATCCGGTTGATCGCGGCGCGCCGCTACAGCGAAGCCTGGGCGGTCAACTGGGAGTCGAACGTCTTTCCCGGCATCCTCGGCCGCACCTGCGACCGTCCGTGCGAGCCCGCCTGCCGGCGCGGCCGCATCGACGACAAGAAGGAGCCGGTGGCGATCTGCCGGCTCAAGCGCGTCGCCGCTGACAACAAGGGCGACATCAGCCGCTTCCTGCCGCAATTGCAGCCGAAAAACGGCAAGCGCATCGCGCTGATCGGCGCCGGCCCGGCGTCGCTGACCGTGGCGCGGGACCTCGTGCCGCTCGGCTACCATTGCGTGCTGTTCGACGGCGACAGCAAGGGCGGCGGCATGATGCGGACGCAGATCCCGCGCTTCCGCCTGCCGGAAGCGGTGACCGACGAGGAGGTCGACCGCATTGTCGAGCTCGGCGTCGAGACCCGCTTCGGCCATTTCGTGCCGAGCCTCAAGGCGATGCTCGCCGAGGACTGGGACGCGATCTTTGTCGGCTCGGGCGCGCCGCGCGGCCGCGAGCTCGACATCCCCGGCCGCAAGGAAGCGGCCGAGCACATCCATATCGGCATCGATTGGCTGAGCTCGGTGTCGTTCGGCCATATCGACAGGATCGGCAAGCGCGTCGTCGTGCTCGGCGGCGGCAACACGGCGATGGATTGCTGCCGCTCGTCGCGCCGCCTCGGCGGCGAGCAGGTCACGGTCGTCGTCCGTTCCGGCTTCGAGGAGATGAAGGCGAGCCCGTGGGAGAAGGAGGATGCGATGCACGAGGGCATCCCGATCCTCAACATGCTCGTCCCGCTCGAATTCCTGCATGACAACGGCAAGTTGACCGGCGTGTCGTTCGAGAAGG
>DASZOZ010000003.1:0-22250 GCA_035550515.1 Allostellaceae bacterium | reverse complement strand
TTCTCGGCGCCGGCGATGTCGCGCTTGATCTTGCTGCGCTGGTTCCACGGGATCGACAGCATCCAGTCGAGGTAGTTGCGCACCACCGTCGCTTCCGCCGACATCGGGCTCATGCTGCGCAGCTTTTTCAGCTCCGCCAAGACTTTGTCGCGTGCTTCCTTAGAGAATTTGGTCTTGGCGATCTTGGCTTCGAGTTCGGCCATCTCGTCCTTGCCGTCCTCGCCCTCGCCGAGCTCCTTCTGGATCGCCTTCAATTGCTCGTTGAGGTAGTACTCGCGCTGGGTCTTCTCCATCTGCCGCTTGACGCGGTTGCGGATGCGCTTCTCGACCTGGAGGACGCCGATCTCGCCTTCCATGTAGCCGAAGACCTTCTCCAGCCGCTCCGACACCGGGACGGTCTCGAGCAGCTCCTGCTTCTCGGGGATCTTCAGCGTCAGGTGCGAGGCGACCGTGTCGGCAAGCTTGCTCGGATCCTCGATCTGGTTGATCGAGACCAGCACCTCGGGCGGGATCTTCTTGTTGAGCTTGATGTACTGCTCGAACTGCGCGACCACGGTACGGGCCAGCGCCTCGGTCTCCTGCTGCGAGCCGGCGCCGTCACCGAGCCCCTCGGCATAGGCCTGGAAGAACGCCTCGTTCTCGGCAAAGCGCTGAATGCGCGCGCGCTGCCCGCCTTCGACCAGCACCTTGACGGTGCCGTCCGGCAGCTTCAGCAGCTGCAGCACGGTGCCGATCGTGCCGACCATGAAGATGTCGGAGGTGGTGGGATCGTCCTGCGCGGCGTTCTTCTGGGTGACGAGCAGGATTTGCTTGTCGTCCTTCATCACGTCTTCGAGCGCCCGCACCGATTTCTCGCGGCCGACAAACAGCGGCACGATCATGTGCGGAAAGACGACGATGTCGCGGAGCGGCAGGACAGGGTAAAGCGCGACGCGTGATTCTGACATAAGCCCTCTTTTCTTCGAGGGCCGGCCACCCGGACAGCGGCCGGCACGTGCTAGGCCGTGATTAGTTTGGCCTTCGATGACCCGCCGTCAAGCGGTGCCGTCATCATGCGACAGCCCGGAAACCCGCGACATGACGCAGATCAGTCGGCGGTACCGCTCTCACCCCGGCGGTCGGAATAGATGTGGAGCGGCTGGGTCCGCCCCTCGACGACCTCGCGGTTGATCACGATCTCCGAGACGCCGGCGAGGCTCGGCAGCTCGAACATCGAATCGAGCAGGATCGACTCCATGATCGAGCGCAGGCCGCGCGCGCCCGTCTTGCGCGCGATCGCCTTCTGGGAGATGCCGCGCAGCGCCTCGTCGGTCAGTTCGAGGCGGACGTCCTCCATCTCGAACAACCGCTGGTACTGCTTGACCAGCGCGTTCTTCGGCTTGGTCAGGATGTCGACCAGCGCGTCCTCGTCGAGGTCGTCGAGCGTCGCGACGACCGGCAGGCGGCCGACAAACTCGGGGATCAGCCCGAATTTGAGCAGGTCTTCCGGTTCGAGGTTGCGCAGGATTTCGCCGGTCTTGCGCTCGTCGGGGCCGCGCACCTCGGCGCCGAAGCCGATCGAGGTGCCCTGCCCGCGCTGGGCGATGATCTTTTCCAGCCCGGAGAACGCGCCGCCGCAGACGAACAGGATGTTGGTCGTGTCGACCTGGAGGAATTCCTGCTGCGGATGCTTGCGGCCGCCCTGCGGCGGGACCGAGGCGATCGTGCCCTCCATGATCTTCAGCAGGGCCTGCTGCACGCCCTCGCCCGACACGTCGCGGGTGATCGAGGGGTTGTCGGACTTGCGCGAGATCTTGTCGACCTCGTCGATATAGACGATGCCGCGCTGCGCGCGCTCGACGTTGTAATCGGCGGCTTGCAGCAGCTTGAGGATGATGTTCTCGACATCCTCGCCGACATAGCCGGCTTCGGTCAGCGTCGTCGCGTCGGCCATGGTGAACGGCACGTCGATGATCCGCGCCAGGGTCTGCGCCAGCAGCGTCTTGCCCGAGCCGGTCGGCCCGACCAGCAGGATGTTCGACTTCGCCAGCTCGACGTCGTTGTTCTTCGCGCCGTGCGCGAGGCGCTTGTAGTGGTTGTGCACCGCGACCGACAGCACCCGCTTGGCGTGGCTCTGGCCGATCACATAATCGTCAAGAACCCGGCATATATCACGCGGGCCGGGCACGCCGTCGCGCGACTTGACCAGCGTCGTCTTGTGCTCCTCACGGATGATGTCCATGCAGAGCTCGACGCACTCGTCGCAGATGAACACGGTCGGGCCGGCGATGAGCTTTCGGACCTCGTGCTGGCTCTTGCCGCAAAAGGAGCAGTACAGCGTATTTTTCGAATCACCGCTGCTGGACTTGGTCATCGCCGCTCCGTCGCTTCACATGCACGGGCAGGGCGGTAGGAACCGCCGAACCGGCGCGGGGACAAGGTGCCGCAAGACACCCTATCCCAGCCGTATGAGTATAAGTGCTCCTGATCGATCAACAACTGGTTAAATCCTCCACGAGCGCGGCCAAGCGACCCGGGTTCGGGCCTTTAGGCCCGCGCCCGTTCGTCGCCGGTGCTGGGACGCGCCTCGACCACCTCGTCGATCAACCCGAACTCCCTGGCTTCGAGCGGCGACAGGAACTTGTCGCGCTCCACCGCATTTTGCACCACGTCGAGCGGCTGCCCAGTGTGTTTAACGTAGATTTCGTTCAGCCGTGCCCGCAATGCGAGGATTTCGCGCGCCTGGATCTCGATGTCGGTCGCCTGGCCCTGCGCGCCGCCCGACGGCTGATGGATCATGATGCGCGAATTGGGCAGCGAGAACCGCTTGCCCGGGGCACCGGCGCACAGCAGCAGCGAGCCGGCCGACGCCGCCTGGCCGATGCATACGGTCGAGACCGGCGAGCGGATGTATTGCATCGTGTCGTACATCGCCAGGCTGGAGGTCACCACGCCGCCCGGCGAGTTGATGTAGAACGCGATGTCCTTGGTCGGGTTCTCGGCTTCGAGAAACAGCAGCTGGGCGCAGATCAGGCTGGCGACCGCGTCGTGGATCGGCCCGACCAGGAAGATGATCCGCTCCCTCAGCAACCGCGAATAGATGTCGTAGGCACGCTCGCCGCGGTTGGTCTGCTCGACCACCATCGGCACCAGGTTGTTCATGTAATATTCGTAGGGGTCGCTCATCTGTCTCTCCTTCGGCTGGCGCCTTGGCTGTCTCTCCTTCGGCCGGCGCGGCGCGCGCCGGTTTGTCTCCGCGATCGCTTTAGGCCGGCGGTTGTTCGGCCTCGGCTTTTTCCTCCTCGCCGTCATCGGCCTCGGTCATCGCCAGCAGCTCCCGGGGACTGACCTTGCGCTCGGCCGGCTTCGCCAGCTCGACGATGTAGTCGACCACCTTCTCCTCGAAGATCGGCGCCCGCAGATTGCCGGCCGCCTCGGGGTTCTTGCGGTAATAGTCGAGGACTTGCCGCTCCGAGCCGGGAAAGCGCTGGGCCTCCCGGATCAGGGCCTGGTTCAGCTCGTCCTGCGAGACGGTGATATTGGCATTGCGCCCGACTTCGGCAAGCAGCAACCCGAGACGCACCCGACGCTCCGCCAGGGTCCGGTATTCGGCCCTGAGTTTTTCGTCGTCTTCGCTCTCGGCCGGGGTCGCCGCCGGGGTTTCGGCCGCGGCTTGCGCCGGCGTCTCCGGCGCGGTTTCGGCCTCCGCTTCGCCCGTGCCCTCCGCGGGGCCGTCCGCGGGCGTCTGCGCCGCGGCGGTGTAGGTCTTCTCGGCCTGGTGCTGGCGCCAGATATTGTCGAACTCGATCTCGACCATGCCCGGCGGCACCGGGAACGAATAGCTCTCCGCCAGCTTGTCGAGCAGCTGCCGCTTCAGCCGCTGGCGCGTGACCATGCTGTAGTCGCGGGCCATCCGCTCGCGCACTTCCTGCTTCAGCTCGTCGAGCGTCTCCAGCCCGACCTCGGCGGCGAGCGAATCGTCGATCTTCGCCGGCTGCTTTTCGCGCACCTCCTTGACCGTGACCGCGAAGGTCGCGTCCTTGCCGGACAACTCCGGGCCGCCGTAGCCTTCGGGGAAGGTGACGTTGACCGTGCGGTCTTCACCGGCCGTCGCCCCGATCAGCTGGTCCTCATAGCCGGGCACGAACTGGCCGGAGCCCAGCTCGAGCGAGAAATTGTCCCCCTTGCCGCCGGGAAACTCGGTGTCGCCGATCTTGCCGACAAAATCGATGACGACGATGTCGCCGTTCGCCGCCGGGCGCTCGACCGGTTCGGACTTGCGATACTGCTCGGCGATCCGCTCGACCGCCTTGGCGACATCCTCGTCGGGGATGTCGACGGTCAGCTTTTCCAGACCCAGCGCGTTGAAATCCGGCGCCGGCATCTCGGGCAGCAGCTCGACCGACATGGTGTATTCGAAATCCCCGCCCTCGGCGGCCGAGACGATCTCGACCTTCGGCGGCAGCGCCGGCCGCAGGTTCTGCTCACGCATCGCCTCGGCCGAGCTTTCCTGCACCGCATGCTCCAGCACCTCGCCGCGCACGGCGTTGCCGTAGCGCTGGCGCAGCAGGTTTTGCGGCACCTTGCCGGGGCGGAACCCGGGCAGGCGGATTTGCCGGCCGAGCTGGGTCAGGCGGGTGCTGATCTGGTCTTCGACCTCGCCGGCCGGGATGACGATCTTGTATTCGCGCTTCAAGCCGTCGGCGCTGGTCTCGGTCACTTGCATTGCATGACACTCGTGCTTTTCAGGGGAAACGTCGGACACGGCGAGGCGGCGCTGGTGCGGGCGGAGGGATTTGAACCCCCACGATTTGCATCGCTGGAACCTAAATCCAGTGCGTCTACCAATTCCGCCACGCCCGCCGCCTTGCGCCATGAGACGCCGCACCGGTCCGGAGGACGCGGCTGGCGTTCTAACACAGTCGGACAGGCTAACATAAGAGGCCGGTGGCCGGCCTCTCAACGGTTGCGCAGCAGGTGGCGCACCGCCGACGAGGCCGCGACCTTGCCCTCGCCGCGATACGCCTCGTGATTGGTTTCGATATGGTCGAGCCGGTAGAGGTAGTTGACCATGATGCCGGCGGATTGCTGCAAGCCCTTCTCCGACGTGTCGCCCAGCCAGTTCAGCCGCTCGACGCGGGCGCCGTTGGTCAGGTGGAAATGCGCGACCGGGTCGGCGGCGCGGCCGCCGCGGCCTTTTTCCAGCACCAGATACTGCGCGCACAGCCGCAGCAGCGGGTCGTGCAGCGCCGCGCCGAGCTCGGGGTTGTCGTGCCAGCCCGGCCGGTCGAGCAGCTGCGCCAGGTCGGGCGCCGCGCCGTTGCCGACCACGGCGGCCACGGCCTTGGCCTCCGGCGGCAACAGCAGGTCGGGCCGCTGCCCCTCGCGCGCCAGCCAGGCGCGGAAACCGGGGACCGGCGACAGCGTCGAAAAGGTCTTGAGCCGCGGCAGTTCGGCGGCCAGCACCTCGACCACCCGCTTGATCAGGAAATCGCCGAAGCTGATGCCGTTGAGACCGCGCTGGCAGTTCGAGATCGAGTAGAAGATCGCCGCGTCGGCCGCGTTGGGGTCGCCCAGCGGTGCGCTCTCGTCGAGCAGCGCGTGGATGTTGCCGGCCATGCCGTTGACCAGCGCCACCTCGACAAAGATCAGCGGCTCGTCCGGCATGCGCGGGTGGAAGAACGCAAAGCAGCGGCGATCGGCCTCGAGCCGGTTCTTGAGGTCGGTCCAGCCGCGGATTTCGTGCACGGCCTCGTAGGCGATCAGTTTTTCGAGCAGCGCCGCCGGCGAATCCTCCCAGCTGATCCGCTTCAGTTCGAGAAAGCCGATATCGAACCAGTCCGCCAGCAGCTCGCGCAAATCCTCCGCGAGGCCGTGCAGCACCGCGTCGCCCTTGGCCAGCGCGATCAGCTCCTCGCGCCGGTCGACGAGGAACTTCACCCCCTCGGGCAGCGCGTTGAACTGGCGCAGCAGCCGGACCCGCGGGCCGGTCAGCGCCGCGCGCAGGCCACGCTCCGCCGGCGACCGCTCGCCCGGTGTCTTGGCCGCCGCCAGCCGGGCGCACCAGCGATCGACTGCCGCGCGGTCGATGTCGAACTCCTCGGCCATGACGTGCAAGAAACGCTCGCGGCCGGCCCGGTTCAGCCCCAGATAGGTGCGGCCCAGCTCGGCGGCGCGGGCGCGCGCGGACACTTCGCCGCCGGAGCCGTCGAGGCAGCTCTGCATCTGCTGCCGCAAGCGCTGCGCATCGTCCTCGGGCAGGTCGGGCCGCGCCGTCCCGCTGAGCACGCCGCGCGTCGAGGTCGCGATCTCGCGCCAGACATTGCGCAGCTTGCCCAATGTGCGGTCGACCACCGTGTCGTAGAAACCGAGGGAAGCGCGCTCGCTCATACCGGGTCCGTGCGGAAAGGGCTCGCATTGTGCGACATTTGCTGCAAACGCGCGAGAACCGCCGGGAGCGTCTCGATCAGGTCCTCGGCGACCAGACCTGCGCCAAACGCATGCGCCGCCGCGCCGTGCAGCCACACCGCCGCCGCCGCCGCCGCGAAGGCCGGCATGCCCTGGCCGAGCAGCCCCGCGACAAGACCGGCCAGCACGTCGCCCGACCCCGCGGTCGCCAGCGTCGGCGGCGCGTTGTCGTTGATCGCGGCACGCCCGTCCGGCGCGGCGATCACCGTGTCGGCGCCCTTGAGCACGATTACCGCCCCGCTCGTCCGGGCGGCGCGGCGGGCGCGCTCCAGCTTGCTCCCGGCGGTGTCGAACAGCCGCGCAAATTCACCTTCATGCGGGGTGAACACGCAGGGACCGGCAACAGCGCTGAACAAATCGGATGGCTGATCGGCAAAAACCGTCAGCGCATCCGCGTCGAGCACCGTGCTTTTCCCGGCGCCTAGCGTGGCCAGCACCTTGTCGCGCGTCTCCGGCGCGGCGCCCGCCCCCGGCCCGATCAGCACGGCGTTGCGCCGCTTGTCGGCGAGCAGGCGGGCGAAATCGTCGAGCCCGGCGATCGGCGCGACGATCACCCCGGTCAGCGCCCCGGCGTAGATCGGAAAAGCCGGCTCGGGCACGGCCACGGTGACGAGCCCCGCGCCGGCCCGCGCCGCCGCCCGCGCGGCGAGCCGCGCCGCGCCGGTCATCACCGCGCCGCCGGCCACCAGCACATAACCGCGGCTGTATTTGTGCCCGGTCGCGCCGGCCCGCGGAAAATCGCCGAGCCACCAATCCGGCCGGTTGGTGGCGGTATCCGGCGCGATCGTATCCAGCACCTCGGCAGCGATGCCGATTTGCGCCAGCAGCGTCTCGCCGCAGTGCAGCCGGCCCGGCAGCAGCAAATGCCCCGGCTTCTCGCGAAAAAACGTCACGGTCAGCGCGGCCTGCGGCGCGACGCCGCGAACCTCGCCGCTGTCGCCGTCGACGCCGCTCGGCACGTCGACCGCCACCACCGGCACGGATCGCTCGTTCAGCGCGGCGATCACCTCGGCCGCGACCCCCTCGATCGGCCGCGCCAACCCGGCGCCGAACAGCGCGTCGACCACCAGTTCCGCGACGCCGGTCGCCGCCCCGGTCTGCGCCGCCGAGAGCGGCGCCACCACACCTTTCCAGCCCGCGGCCGCCCAGGCCGCGTCGCCCTTCAGCGCCGCCCGCTCACCAAGCAAAAAAACCCGCACCGGCCAGCCGCGCTCGGCCAGCACGCGCGCCGCGACAAACCCGTCGCCGCCGTTATTGCCCGGCCCGCACAGCACCGCGGCCGGCCGCGGCGCAAAGCGCCGGCCGATCGCGTCGGCGACGGCGCGGCCGGCATTCTCCATCAGCACGGTGCCGCCGACCCCGCCGGCAATGGTCAGCCGATCGGCCTCGCCCATCTGCCTTGGCGTCAACAGCGCATGCCGCGCCCAGCCTGTGGATGAAGGACCCATCGCGACAAAATGGAGGCGAAACGCGGCGGCGAAAAGGCGGCTTTGCGTCCGCAGTGTATTCGTCGAACGCGCGGCTGCGGGGTGTGGCCGGGCGCTTGACCTTGCGACCCCGATTCGCTACCTCCACCCGCGACGGCGGGTGTAGCTCAGTCGGTTAGAGCGCCAGATTGTGGATCTGGATGTCGTGGGTTCGAATCCCATCACTCGCCCCACGCCTCCCTGACCGCACCGCCGGCCAGACGTCATCCGGCGCTCGGCGGCGGGTCGATTTCCTCGAATTGACCGTATTGGCAGTTGGCGTAGTGGATGGCGCGCCGATGGGCGCCCGGTCCCCAAAAGACCGCGACCTCCGCCGCGTTGTCGTCGCCGACCCACTCGACGCGCCACTCTTCGCCTTGCAGGCAGTCGCGGAATACTAATGCGAGATCGGCCATCGGCTTATTTACGTCTCGGCCGATCGCTCTATCCCCCCTCCCCCACCACAACTCTCGCATAGGTCGTACGCCGCAGCCGCATAGCAGCCCGTCGCTATCGGCTCGACCCGGTCGTCGGGGCCGGCGCGGCGCCGAAGGAATAGGCCGGACCGCTGTTCGAGCTTGCCGGCGGCGCGGCGCTCGCCGCCGGCGGCGACGGCGCGCTCGGCGCCGCAGCTGGCGGCATTTGCACCGCCGTCCCCGGATTGCTTTCGGGCACGCGCGTCCCCGGCACGGTCGGCACGCCGAGATTATAGGTTCCGGGCACCGTGGCCTGGGCCAAGAGCAACCCGGCGACCGCCAGCGGCGCCGCGAAATCGGCTTTCATCGGAGAACCGACATCGACGCATTCGCTCCAGTGCTCGCACGTCTTACGAAGAGATGGAGCAATTCATTGAAGTTTCCAGACAAAACGACAATTTTTCCAAAGGTCTTTAGTGAACGCGACTTCAAAGGGGTCATCCGCTGACCGGTCGCCTCGCTGCATAGCCAACCCGAATCCCAGGCCGAAAACCCAATCCCTCGTAGAACCGATGCACGCGCGGATCGGCGCGACCACTTTGCATGAGCACGTGATGGCAGTCTTCCGCCCACGCCTGAGCCAGCGCGGCTTGAACCACAGCTTTCCCATGCCCGCGACCTCGTATCTCAGGATGCGTGACGACGTTTTCCAAGAACCCGTGGCTTCTTCCTCCGCGCAGCAGGTTCGGTGCAACAACGAGCATGCAGGTCGCCGCAATTCTGTTTTGGTCTTCGGACACAAACACGCGGACGCCCGGTTGCGTTAGGGTGCGCCGCCAGATGCTCTCGGCCCGCTCGCGCGGTTCGGCGAGCGCACTGACCTCCGATTTCTCGTGTAGCGCCTTGAATAGACCAAGGAGAGACGGGAGATCATCGAGGCGAGCGAGCCGAGCGACTGGCATGGCTGATCCCTTCATCATGCTGACCCAAGGTTCGACAAAGACCAACCCGGGTATCGTCATGGCCAGGCTCGACCCGGCCATCTTTTACTGCGGGAAGCCCCGATGCCCGGGTCTCGGCCTGCGGCCGCCCGGCCATGACGATCCTTTATGCCCTCAGGCGGCGATTTCGGCCGCCGCCGCGGCGTAGCCTTGGACGGTCTCGGGAATGCGGGCGGCGTCGATCGGGCGGCTGAGGTGGTATCCCTGGGCCGCGTCGCAATCGAGCCGCAGCAGCTCGTCGAGAATGCCCTGGCTTTCCACGCCCTCGGCGACGCTCTTGAGGCCGAGCTTGCGCGCGAGGTCGATGACGATCTCGACGATCACCCGGCAGTCCCTCGACTTGTTCATCTGCATGACGAACGAGCGATCGACCTTGAGCTCGGAGAACGGCATGCGCTGCAGCTGGACGAGCGACGAATAGCCGGTGCCGAAATCGTCGATCGACAGGCGGAAGCCCTTGACCCGCAGCCGGGTCAGCACGTCCATCATCTGCACCGCGTCGCGCATCGCGCTGGTTTCGGTGAGCTCGAGGATGATGCTCGCGGGGTTGGTCCCACCGGCGCGGCACAGCTCGACCAGCCGGTCCGGCAGATCGATGTCCTGCGTGTTCTTCGCCGAGATGTTGATCGCGATTTCGAGCGGCAGCCCCTGCTGCAACCATTCGGCCGCCTGGCACGCGGCGCGGGAAACGACCCAGTCGGTCAGCCGGTCGATCATGCCGTGCGTTTCGGCGAGCGCGATAAACTGGTCGGGCGGGATGGTGCCGCGGGTCGGATGGCGCCAGCGCACCAGCGCCTCGACGCCGGTCATCCGCCCGGCATGGCAGTCGAGCTTGGGCTGATATTGCAGGAACAGCTGGTCGCCCTTGATCGCCGCGTCGAGCTCGTCGATCAGCGCGCGTTCGTCGACCATGACGAACCGCGTCAACAAGTCGCGCAGCGTCTGTAGCGCCGCCGGCTTTGCCAGCGCGCCGCCCATCTTCAGGCCGCGCTCCGCCCCCAGCCGCAGCGTGGTTTCCAATGTGCGGTCGTCGAGCCCGCTGGCGATGACGACATGCGCACCGCAATGCGCCAGCGCGAGATGGCGCAGCAGCTCCACGCCGTCGCAACCGGGCATGTTGAGGTCGAGCACGATCAGCGTCGGGCACCACGATTTCGCCAGCATGCGGAATTCGTCGGCATCGGTCGTCGTGGCGACCTCGAAGCCGAGCGAGACGGCGACCCGGCGAACAAAACGCACGAAAGCTTCGTCATCGTCGATGATCAGCAACCGACTGGAGAGCAACTCGTCGCCCATGGCCAATCCTACTCCTCCGCACCGAGCACGCGCGCGGCACGTCAAGGTTTAGGACGGCATGGTTAACCAGCGATTAAGCCGCACTCTGCGTTGCGCGAATTTCCCGTGCGAGTAACAAAATCCGCCGGCATCGCCAGCGATGCGATTACTGCGGCAGCCGGGTTTCCCGCCGGGTCCCCTGATGGCGCGACAGGTGGGCCATGCCGATCCCTTGGCGGTCGTGGATCATATGGACGACGCAGGCCCAGCGGTCGCGACCTTCCCAATCGCCGCCGTCGATCATCTGATTGAGCCGCACGACCGCGGCCCGTGCCGCATCCGCGCCGTGGCGGTCGATCATCGCTCTCGCCAGAAGTTCGATCTCGGTCTCGTTGGTCGGCATGGTCTCGGCTCCGGTCGGGCGTCGCTCCGCCCTCGGTAGCCGCCGAACTCAATCCTCATGCCACGGTTAACGTTATGCTAATCACCTACAATCGTTGATTTTTCCGAAAGAATGGGGCAATCGCCTGCAACGTCTTTGCAAATTGCAACGCATTCCGCGCCGGCCGATGCAAAACGCCGGTCACCGCAGCCCGACGATGCCGACCAAGCCAAGCGCGAGCAGGATCAGGCCGCCGAGTTCGGCGCCGCCCAGCCGTTCGCGGAAAATGCGGCGCGACACGACATAGCTGAAATACAGCTCGATCAGCCCCAGCGTGCGGACGCGGGCGACCGGCTGCATCGCCATCGCGGTAAACCAGCAGGCCGAGCCGATGGCGCCCATCGCGCCGGCGAGCATCGAGACCCGCCATGCGCGCATCACCTCGATCACCACCGCGCGGCGGCGCCAGGCGAGATAACCGCCGAGCAGCAGCGTCTGAAACGTCTGCGCCCAGACCAGGCTTTCCGCCGCCGCGAAGACCACCGACGGCGTCACCAGCGCCAACGCGGCGCCGCGATAGCCCACCGCCGCCATGCCGAACGCCGCCCCCGAGCCCAGCCCCAGCATCGCCGAGCGCGACGCCCAGCCGCGCGCGATGGCCCTCAGCGAGCGGCTGCCCGCGGGCAGCGACAACAGCATCACCGCGACGCTGGCGATCACGATCGAGGCGACGGCGACCGCCGACACGCGGTCGCCCAGCAGCACCAGCCCGAACAGCGCCACCTGGATGATCTCGCTTTTCGAATAGGCGACGCCGATCGCGAAATTGCGCTCCTCCATGTTGCGCAGCAGCAATGCGGTCGCCGCGATCTGGCTGAGCGCCGCGACCACCGTCCACAGCAGGAACGCCGCGGTGACCGCCGGCCATTTCCCGGCGCTGGCAAAGCCGGCCCAGGCGACGCCGAGCCACAGCACCGCGAACGGCAGCCCGTAAAGGAACCGCACCAGGGTCGCGCCCAGCGCCCCCAGGTCCGCGGTCAGATGCCGCTGCGCCGCGTTGCGCAGCGTCTGCGCCAGCGCCGCCCCCAGGGTGATCGGCACCCAGGCCCAGGAAATTGCGTCCATTGCCGCCGTCGATATGCGCCGTTACGTCCGCCGCGGAGGCTACGCGGCCGCGAGTACCGGGGAAGAAGCGAACTTATCCCGGTATAAATTGCACCGGTATGAGCCACCGGCTGTCAGATCTGCGCGAGGTTCACCGCGACATAGACGACCGCCATGCCGAGGATGGTCATGGCCGTCGTCCAGACCGTCGGGTGGTCGTGGTAGCTCTCCGGCAGGAGGTCGCTGGCCGAGATGTAGATGAAGAACCCGGCGAACAGCGCCAGGGCCCAGCCCAGCACATTCTCCTGCAAGCGCAGCAGCAGGGTCGAGGCGGCGCCGATCACCGGCGCGACGGCATCGACGATCAGCCAGCCGAACGCCGCGCGGTTGCCGCCGCGGCGGTTGAGCACCATCCCGACGGTGTTGATGCCGTCGGAAAAATCATGCGCCAGCACCGCGGCGGCGACGATCGCGCCGACCGAGGGCGAGACCTGGAACGCCAGGCCGATCGCGAACCCGTCGAGAAAGCTGTGCAGGCACAGGCTGGCCGCGCCGAGCGCACCGCGCCGCCACAGCCGCTCGGTGCGCTCGCCCTTGTGGCCGTGCGGCGCGACCGTGCGGTCGAGGATCATGTAGGCGACAAACCCGACCGCGACCAGCAGGCAGACAAACCCGGTCGACCGGTTCGGCCCCAGCAGCGCGGCCGCCTCGGGGATGAGATCGAAGAAGGCGACGCCGATCACCGCGCCGGCGCTGAAGCCGAGGATCAGATGCAGCCGGTCCTGCAGCCGCAAGGCGAGCAGACCGCCGAGCAGCGTCATCACAAAGGTTGCGGCGCTCAGCGCAATCGCCATGGGTTGCTCGCGGCTCGTACCTCGTCGTCGGCCGAGCTTAGAGCGGCCTTCCGCCAATAATGCAAGCTATTTGTAGAATGCCGGCCTGGCCGAGCCAAGCCCGCCCCGCCTGAATCTGAAGTTCAGGAGCGCGATTGCTCTTTCGCCCGTTTGGCGAATTGCGCCTTCAGCCGCTCGGCGACATGGTTGCTGACGAAATGGGTGATGTCGCCCCCCAGCGCGCCGATCTCCTTGACGAAGCGCGACGAGATGAACTGGTAGCGGTCCGACGACATCAGGAACACGGTCTCGATCTTGTCGTTGAGCCGCGCGTTCATCCCCGCCATCTGGAACTCGTATTCGAAATCCGACACCGCCCGCAGGCCGCGGATGATGACGCTCGCGCCCGCCGACTCGGCGAATTTCATCAGCAGCGTCTCGAACGCCCGCACCTCGATGCGCTGGGCGGTCTCGGGGGCGAGCTGCTTGGCGATGTCGGCGCGCACGATCTCGACCCGGTCGTCGGTCGAGAACAGCGGCCCCTTGCCGTCGTTGCGCGCCACGCCGATCACCAGCCGGTCGACGATCTTCGCGGCGCGACGGATGATGTCGAGGTGGCCGTTGGTGATCGGGTCAAAGGTTCCGGGATAGATTCCGACCCGCAAATTGCTCACTTGCCATTCCCCTCTTCGGTCTCTCCCCCTGCCCCGTCGCCGTTTTCGTCCGAGGCGACTTCGGGCAGCCGCGCCACCGATACCACGCGTTCACCGTCGGCGACTCGGAAAATCATCACGCCGGCGCTGCCGCGGCGGGCGATGCGGACCTCTTCGACCGAGGTGCGGATCACCATGCCGCCGTCGGTGACCAGCATGATCTGGTCCTTGTCGCCGATCGGGAACACCGCGACGACCGCGTCGTGGCGCAGGCTCAGGTTCATGTTGGTGATGCCCTGACCGCCGCGCCCGGTGATCCGGTAGCCGTACGCCGAGCTGCGCACGCCGTAGCCCTTCTCGGTGACGCTGAGGAGGCACTCCTCGCGCGCCGCGAGGTCGGCGAACTGCTCGTCGGAGATCGCCGCGTCACCGGCCGCGCCGTTGCCGTTTTCGCCGTCCTCCGCGTCGAGCGAGGGCTCGTCCTCGTCGTTCTGGCGACGGCGTTCGGCGGCCAGCTTCAGGTAGGCGTCGCGCGTCTCGGGGTCGATCTTGTCATGGCGCAGGATCGACATCGAGATCACCCGGTCATCGCCGAGCAGGCGGATGCCGCGCACGCCGACCGACGAACGGCCGGCAAACACCCGCACATCCTCGACCGGGAAGCGGATCGCCTTGCCGTTGCGCGTCGTCAGCAGCACGTCGTTGGCGTCGCTGCACGGCGCCACCCCGATCAGCCGGTCGTCGGCGTCCTCACCCTCGAACTTCATCGCGATCTTGCCGTTGGCGCGGATGTCGACAAAGTCGCTGAGCGCATTGCGCCGGACGTAGCCGTTGACCGTCGCGAACATGACGGTGAGCGCCGCCCAGTCCGCCTCGTTCTCGGGAAGCGGCATGACGGCGGAAATCCGCTCGCCTTCGGACAGCGGCAGCAGGTTGATCATCGGCCGGCCGCGCGCCTGCGGCGTGCCGAGCGGCAGGCGATAGACCTTGAGCTTGTAGACCCGGCCGGTCGAGGTGAAGAACAGGATGGGGTCGAGCGTCGAGGCGACAAAGACCTGGCTGAGGAAATCCTCCTCGCGGATCGCCATGCCCGCCCGGCCGCGCCCGCCGCGGCGCTGCGCGCGATAGGTCGACAGCGGCACGCGCTTGATGTAGCCGGCATGGCTGACCGTGACGACCATGTCCTCGCGCTGGATCAGCGCCTCGATATCGGCCTCGAACTCGACATCCTCGATCTGCGTCTGGCGCGGCGTCGCGAACTGCTCCCTGATCGCGACCAGCTCGCCGCGCACCACCTCGATCAAGCGCTCCGGCGAGCGGAGGATGTCGAGATGGCCGGCGATCTCGCCGACCAGCTCGCGCAGCTCGTCGGCGATCTTGTCGCGCTCCAGCCCGGTCAGGCGTTGCAGCCGCAGGTCGAGGATCGCCCGCGCCTGGGCGTCGGAGAGCTGGTAGTTGCCGTCGGCGTCGGCCGCGGCTTCTTCGCCGACCAGCGCCAGCAGCGGGCCGACATCGTGCACCGGCCAGCGCCGGCCGATCAGCCCGGCGCGCGCCTCCGCCGGGTCGGCGGCGGCGCGGATCAGCGCGATGATCGCGTCGATGCTGCCGACCGCGATCAGCAGGCCGACCAGGATATGCGCCCGCTCGCGCGCCTTGTTGAGCAGATAGGTGGTGCGGCGGGTGACGACCTCCTCGCGGAAGCCGACAAACGCGACGACGATGTCGCGCAGCGACAGCAGCTCCGGCCGGCCGCCGTTGATCGCCAGCATGTTGACGCCAAAGCTGGTCTGCAGCGCGGTATGGCGGTAGAGCTGGTTCAGCACGATGTCGGGGTCGGCCTCGCGCTTCAGCTCGATGACGACGCGCAGCCCTTCGCGGTCGCTCTCGTCGCGCAAAGCGGCGATGCCCTCGACGGTCTTCTCGTGCACCGTCTCGGCGATGCGCTCGACCAGCTTCGATTTGTTGACCTGGTAGGGGATCTCGGTAAAGACGATCGCCTCGCGGCCGTGGATCTCCTCCATGTGGTGCTTGCCGCGCAGCACCACCGCGCCGCGCCCGGTCTTGTAGGCGGCGTGCGAGCCGGCGCGGCCGACGATGATGCCGCCGGTCGGGAAGTCCGGCGCCGGCACGTGTTCCATGAGCTCTTCGACGGTGATCGCCCGGTTGTCGAGATAGGCGCAGCAGGCGTCGATGACCTCGCCGAGATTATGCGTCGGGATGTTGGTCGCCATGCCGACCGCGATCCCCTGCGCGCCGTTGACCAGCAGGTTCGGGTAGCCCGCCGGGAGGACCTTGGGTTCCTCCTCGGTGTCGTCGTAATTGGGCTGGAAATCGACGGTCTGGTTGTCGAGGTCGTCGAGC
This sequence comes from Allostellaceae bacterium, assembly GCA_035550515.1. Taxonomy (GTDB): domain Bacteria; phylum Pseudomonadota; class Alphaproteobacteria; order ATCC43930; family CGMCC-115725; genus DATARH01. The sequence goes on along the minus strand of DASZOZ010000003.1, from coordinate 6,312 downwards.
AGCGTGTTGGCGACCCGCGCCAGCCGCGCCTCGGTGTAGCGATAGGCCGCCGGCGAGTCGCCGTCCATCGAGCCGAAATTGCCCTGGCCGTCGATCAGCTTGAGGCGCATGGAGAAATCCTGCGCCATGCGCACCATCGCGTCGTAGATCGCCAGCTCGCCGTGCGGGTGGTACTTGCCGATCACGTCGCCGACGATGCGCGCCGATTTACGGTAGCCGCGGTTCCACTCGTTGCCGTTGACTTTCATCGAGTAGAGGATGCGGCGGTGCACCGGCTTCAGCCCGTCGCGCACGTCGGGCAGCGCCCGCGCCACGATCACGCTCATCGCGTAATCGAGATACGAGCGGCGCATCTCCTCTTCGATGGTGATCTGACCGATGTCGGGCCCGATCGGCGGCTGGCCCGGCGGGACGGCGGTGACGGCCAAAGGCGGCTCCGGCGTTGCGTTTTAACAAAAATCGCGGCCGCGCCCAGAGCACCGCCGCGATTGCCTTTATGTAGGAAAGATTACCGGTTTTCGCAGCTGCTAACAACGCCGCGGGCCGCAAGCCTGCCCTGCCGCCGCGCTCCGGCGGCAGGGCACGAGATAGGCAGCGGCGACGAGAGTCGAATCGCGCCGCCGTAGAGTGCTGCCGCCCTTAGTCGCCCGAGAAACCGCCGAGCCGCCACTGCAGCCGGACGCCGTACAGCTCGTTGCCGATGTGATCGCGCATGGCGACGCGGTGGTGCTCGCCCGTCTCCAATAGCTGGCGGGCGCGGCCGAGCGCCTGATGCTCGGTCGAGAACTCCTCGGTCGATACCGCGCCATGGCGCCACGCGGTATTCGGTCGGAGCATCGGCGGCTCGTTATAGATGACTCGATAGCTCATGACTCTTCCCCGCAAGATGAATCCAATGGCCGCACGCGGCAGGAGGGCGGCACGCGCCTTCCACGCTCGGGCTGGTGGTAAAAAAGAACATCGCAAACGTGCTGATTCAGCGCCGTTACGCCGAAGAACGCGTCAGCCTCCCTGCCAACGGCCGAACGCAAGATACGCGATCGGCGGCCCGATTTTGTGGCGACGCTGTGGCATTGTGAATCATTCGGTAAACCCGGTTTGTCATTACGGTTCAATGACAAACGCAGCGGCGCGGGGGCTCATTCACCCCAGATCTCGCGCGCCGTCTCGACCACCAGCCGCAGCTTTGCGGCCTGCTCCTCGACGGTCAGCGCGTTGCCGTCGACGGTCGACGAGAAGCCGCATTGCGGCGACAGGCAAAGCTGCTCCAGCGGCACGTATTTCGCCGCCTCGTCGACCCGCCGCTTCAGCGCGTCCTTGCTTTCGAGCGCCGCGCGTTTCGACGTCACCAGGCCGAGCACGACGCGCGGCCCGCCACCCGATCCGTTTCTGGGCACAAAGCGCAGCGGCTCGAACCCGCCCGAGCGGGCGTCGTCGTATTCGAGGAAGAAGCCGTCGACCTTGAGCTCGCCGAACAGCGCCTCGGCGACATGGTCGTAGCCGCCCGACGCCATCCACGACGAGCGGAAATTGCCGCGGCACATATGGGTGCAGATCGTCATGCCCGGCGGCCGGTCGGCGAGCGCCTGGTTGATCAGCCGGATGTTGACGAGGTGCTGGCGCGCGCCGTCGCCGCCGATGCTGTCGACATAGGCGCGCTGCGCCGGGTCGTTGAGATAGGCCAGGCTGGTGTCGTCGAGTTGCAGATAGCGGCAGCCGAGCGCCGCGAGACCGGCGATTTCCTCGGCGTAAACCGCGGCAAGGTCGTGCCAGAACGCCTCCATCTCGGGATAGGCGGCCCGGTCGATCGCGGCCCGCCCGCCGCGGTAATGCAGCATCGACGGCGAGGGGATCGTCAGCTTGGGCGTCACCCCCGCCCCGGCCACCGATTTCAGGAACGCGAAATCCTCGCCGAAAATGACCTTTTCGAGACCGAGCTTGGCGTTGACGCGATGCGCGGTCGGGCTGAATTCGACCGTGCCCGCGGCGTTCGTGAACGCGAGATGCAGCTTCTGGCTGCCGTGGACGACACCGCCGATCTGGTAGAGGAAATCCATGTGCCAGGAGCCGCGGCGCATCTCGCCGTCGGTCACGCCCTGGAGCCCGAGATCGCGCTGCAGCTTGACGCCGGCGCGGATCGCCCGGTCCTCGGCGGCGCGCAGTGCCGCCGCCGGAATGCGGCCAGCGGCGTGCTCCGCCCGCGCTTTCAACAGCTCGGGTGGCCGCAGCAAGCTGCCGACATGGTCGGCCCGAAACGGCGGCCGCGTCGCGGATTCCGGCATGCTGCCCCTCCCTGTCCGGCGCTGTTCGCGCTGATTGCCCGATAAGATGGAACGCGCCCGGGCGGTTGACAACGATCGAGCGGCTTGCGTCACCGCGAAGCGGCGCGACTGAACGCCGGGCCGGCCGCGGGTGTTGGCCGGCAAAGCCAGCGCTTTCCGGAGCGCGGCGGCAAGAAGGAGAGGACGATGAGACGGCTTCAGCCGACAATGCTGTGCGCCGCGCTGTTGCTGGCGGTGCCCTTCGCCTGCCCCGCCGCTGCCGGCAGCGCCACCGCCGAGACCGCGGGCAGCGCCGCGGCTGGCGGCGGCGCGGCGTCGACAGTGGGCGCCGGCGCGCTGTCGACCGCCCCCGCCGGCAGCGGCGCGGCGGTCGGCACCGCCGGTTCCGCGGCGGCGGGCGATGTCTCGGCATCGAGCCTCGGCACCGGCAGCATCACCACCCGCCGGTCCGGCACGAGCGACAGCCTCTCGACCGGCGGGGCGGCCTCGGCGCCGGACGGCGGCAAGACCTTCGACCGCAGCGGCACGCGGACGCGCGGCGACCGGACGGTCGACTATTCGGTCTACGGCGCGCGCGACGGCGGCGACGCGGCGCGGTCACGCACCCGGGTCATGGACAAGGGCGACGATTTGCGCAGCGTGACGGTCTCGCGCTCGCGCCTGCCCAACGGTGACCGGACGCTCAGCCGCACCCGGACCACCATCGACGGCGACGACGTCACCAGCCGCACCGTGACGCGGACCCGCGACCCGGGACAGAAACCGACGGTCGACCGCAGCCGGTCGAGCTATACGCTGCCGCAATAGCGGGCGGGCGTGGCCGCTCCAACGCCACCTTAGGATAAGCCCGTGTTCATGGGTTCCGGGTTCGGCCCTATGGGCTGCGACCGCTTATCTCGTCATCGCCGGGCTCGACCCGGCGATCTCGGCGAGAGACGGCCGGGTCAAGCCCGGCCATGACGACGGGTGTGGCCATGACGACGGGCGTGTCCGAGGGCTACCCCAGCGAGATGGACGAGCCGTCGAGCGCCATCAGCAGCGTCTCGACCTTGAGCTTGGGCTGACGCTGGCCGACCTGCTTGCGGAATTCGGCCAGCGCGGCCTTGTGCGTGGCGTCTTCCTTTTGCGGGGTCGCGATCGAGTCGTCGCCATAGGCGATCTTGGCCGCGCCGCAGTCGCGATGGTCGATCGCGATCACCGTCGCGATGCTGTGCAGCTGGATGGTCGCCGCAAGATTGTCCCAGAACGCCTGGTGCCATTTCTCGAAGGCGGGGGCGACGGCGCCGATCGCCGCCCCGGCGATCGTGAACTGGCTGTATTTGCCGATCAGGCCGTGTTTGACCGCGTAGTCGCGCACCGGCTCCTGCATGCGCGGATCGATGCAGCCAAGGATCATCGCCTCGTATTTGCCGGACGCCGCAGCGGCAAAGCGCGGCAGCAACGCCAGTGCCCCGGCCCCGAGCAGCAGACCGCGCCGGCCCAGCCGCGTGGTCGGCGGGGAACAGCAGGCACAGGCGCTGTTGTGATGAAAATGCGGCACGGCTTCGCCTCCCGTCTCTCGCCGATCGCGTCAGGCGATGGCGCGCCTTCCGCTGTTCGCGCAAAGAGTGGCGCGCGGCTCCGTTCCATGCAACCGAAGATGTCCTTAAAACGGGATCTCGTCGTCGATATCCGCGGCGACCGGGGTGCGGCTGCGGCTGCCGCCACCACCACCGCCGCCCGCGCCATAGCCGCCGCCGGACCCGCTCGACCCGGCGCCGCCATAGCGCTGCTGGTCGCCGCCCATATAGGAATCGTCGTAATCGCCGCCGCCTTCCATCGCCCCGCCGCCGCGGCCGCCGTCGAGCATCGTCAGCTCACCGCGGAAGCGCTGCAGCACAATTTCGGTCGAGAACCGCTCCATCCCCTGGTTGTCGGTCCATTTGCGGGTTTGCAAGGCGCCCTCGACATAGATTTTCGAGCCCTTGCGCAGGTATTTCTCGGCGATCTCGACGAGGCGCTCGTTGAAGATCACCACGCGGTGCCATTCGGTGCGCTCCTTGCGCTCGCCCGAATTGCGGTCGCGCCAGCTCTCGGAGGTCGCGAGCGCCAGGTTGGCGATGCGCATCCCCTCGCCGGTCGAGCGGATTTCCGGGTCGCGGCCGAGATTGCCGACGAGGATCACCTTGTTGATGCTGCCTGCCATGGGGGCCTTCCGGGTGTGAATTTCAGGCCGTCATATTATCAGGCCGGCCCGGCAATGCCAGTCGGATGTTCTGTTTTTATTCTTATCCCCGCTATCCACAGGGCGGCGCGTCGGGTCAATCGGCGCCCGCGCCGTGGTGCAGCGCGATCTGCCGGCCGTGCGTCTCGACCCCGAGGAAGAGGAACGCCAACCCGACGATCAACATCGTCACGCCGAGGAACACGAAAGCCGGGAACACGGCTTCGGCGGTCGCCTTGGGCGCGATGATGTTGTCGCTGCCGGCGAGGATCGCCAGCGCCAGCGGCCCGAGGATCTTGCCGACGCCGTTCGCCGCCTGGCCGAGGCCCGACGAGCGCGAGCCGAGGCTGACGCCGTACTGCTCGACCGTGTAGGGCGCGAGGTTCGAGAACCCGCCCTCCGCAAAAAAGGCCGCGGTCGCGGTCAGGATCACGAACAGCGGAAAGCCGCTGACCAGCACGCTGTTGTAGTAGCCCGCCAGCGTCAGCCCGATCGCCGAGAGCAGGCCGAACACCACGCCGAGCGTCCGCCGTCCCATCACCGGGGCGATAAACGAGACGAGGACCTTTCCCGTCACGCCCGCGGCCGAGATGATGAGGAAATACTTGGCGGCCTGCGCCGGCTCGACCTGCAAGGCCAACGCGATGATCGTCGGGCCCCACAGGATGTAGCCGTAAACCGCCGAGGCCGAGCCGCCCCAGATGATCAGCGTCTGCCAGAAGAGCGCCGGATTTTGGTAGAGCTCGGCGAGATTTGCCCGCGGCTGTACGGCGGGGCGGACGGTCGGCAGCGGCAGGCTGCCCGCCGGGCGGCCGAGCGCCCGCGCCACTTCGTCGCGCGCCTCGGCAAAGCGTCCCTTCGCCGCCAGCCAGCGCGCCGATTCCGGCACAAAGGCCCAGACCAGCAGGCCGACGACGATGGCGATGAACCCGGTCATCGCGACGCCGCGCCAGCCAAAGGTGTGCAGCAGGATCGCCGAGGTGAAAGTCGCCAGAAACGTGCCGGCGCTGGCGAACACGACAAAAAAGCTGGTGATGCCGGTGCGCCAGCGCGTCGGGGTCTGCTCGACGACCATCGGCAGGATCGGCGTGACGCCGGCCGCGAGGCCGAAACCGACCAGAAAGCGCAGCGCCGCGAGCCCGAGCCACGCACCCTGCGGCAGGAATCCGATGCAGCCGGCGCAGACGCCGCAGATGAAGGTGCCGATGACGGTGAGCTGCTTGCGCCCGAAGACGTCGCCGAGCGCACCGGAAACCAGCGAGCCGACGATCGCGCCGACGCCCGCACCGTAGAGGATGAGCGCGCCTTGGCCGTAGGTGAGATGCCATTCCGGCCCGATCGCCGACATCACGAACGCGATCAGAAAGAAGTCGAAAAAGTCGAGGATGAGAACACCCGACGCGATCGCGAAACTCACCCAGTAGCGCGCATTGAGCGGCGCATCGTCGTACTGCGCCAGCAGGGCTTCGGATGTCTGCTCGGCCATGTTTCTCCTCCCGGTGGCGAGCCGCCCCCGGTCGAGGCTGGCGCGCGGCACTCGCGATCGGGATTCGGCCCGATCTCTGCCATCTGATTAACCTATCCATTTGATTTTGAGTCCGTCAACCGGACTTCCCGACGCACGGCCGAGGTGGCGAGCGGCCATGGAATCGGCGCGCCCGCCGCGTTAAGGTCGCGTTCCTGTGCGCATGGCCCATCCGGGTCGCGTATGCACCACGGGATCGGGCAGATCATCGCCGGTCGCCGTGATCCGTGCCGCGCGCCTTTGAAGCCGTTACCAGGAGGTCGCGATGCCTGAAGCCGAACGTCTCGATCCAAGACGCACCG
>DASZOZ010000002.1:0-2176 GCA_035550515.1 Allostellaceae bacterium | reverse complement strand
TCGATCGGTTTCTGCGTCGCCGACAGGCCGATGCGCTGCAACCTGCCGCCGCACAGCGATTGCAGGCGTTCCAGCGACACCGCGAGATGCGTGCCGCGCTTGTTCGAGGCCAGCGCGTGGATCTCGTCGACGATCACCGTCCGCGTCGTCGCCAGCATGCGCCGTCCCGATTCCGAGCCGAGCAGCAGATAAAGCGACTCCGGTGTCGTCACGATGATGTGCGGCGGTTTTTTCGCCATTTTCTGGCGCTCGCCGGAAGGCGTGTCGCCGGTGCGCACCCAGCTGCGGATGCCGACCGCCGGCAGACCGCGCACCGCCAATTCCTCCGCGATGCCGGCCAGCGGCACGGCCAGGTTTTTCCGGATGTCGTTCGACAGCGCCTTGAGCGGCGAGACATAGACGATCTGCGTCGCGTCTTCGAGGCCGCCCTGCTCGATGCCTTGGCGCACCAGCGCATCGATCGCGGCGAGAAACGCCGCGAGGGTCTTGCCCGAGCCGGTCGGCGCGGCGATCAGCACATGGCGGCCGTCTTGGATCGCCGGCCAGGCTTGCGCCTGCGCGGCCGTCGGCGCGGCAAAATTGCGGGTGAACCAAGCGTCGACCGCAGGGTGAAAGTGGAAATTCGGGCTCATGACGAGCCTCGAATGTCAGCCTTGGCCGGGCGCGTTGCAAGCCCCGTCGGAGCGGTCAGGCGGCTCGCGCATAACGCCGGCGCCAGACCAGCGTGCCGATGACGACGAGATGCAGCGCGTTGAAGACGATGCCGGCGGCGAACGCCGCGGCATAAAAGCCGACGCGGTCGTAGATCGCGCCGGCGAACCAGCCGCCAAAGGCCATCCCCGAGCCGCTGAACAGCAGCACGGTCGGCACCCGCCACGAGGCCTCGGCGGCGGGGAACAGCTCGCGCACCGCCAGCACATAGGCGGGGATGATGCCGCTGAAGCCGAGACCGAACCATGCCGCGACCGCGAACAACCCAGCCTCGTTCTGGGTCAGCAGGAAGCCGATCATCGCGGTGATCTGGCACACCGAACCCGCCAGGATCGTGCGCAGCCCGCCGATCCGGTCGGCGACCACGCCCCAGAATTGCCGGCTGACAAAGGCGCAGCCGAGCAGCACCGACAGCATCGCGGCACCCTGCGACGCCGGGATGCCGACATCGCTGCAGAAGGCGACGATATGGCTTTGCGGCATCGCCATCGGCACACAGCACAGAAACCCGGCGCAGCACAGCCCGGCCAGCGCCGCATTCGGCCGCAGGCCCAGTACCCGGGCGCCGGAACGCAGACCGCGACCGCCGCCTTCGGCGCCGACGGCCTCCGGCGCCGGCCCGAGGACGAGAACCGCCGTGGGCAGGATCAGCACCAGTTCGATGGCCGCGAAGGCCAGCATCGTATCGCGCCAGCCGATCTTCGCGGTCGCGACCGCGAAGATCGGTGCCCAGATCGCCGCGGACACCGATGAGCCGCTGCCCAACAGGGCGAGCGCGGTGCCGCGCCGCCGGTCGAACCAGCGCGAGACGTAGATGTAGAGCGGGGCGTTGATCCCGGCATTGCCGAACAGGCCGACAAACACCCCGTAGCCGACGAGCAGCCCCACCCGCCCGCCGCTCTGCGCGATCACCAGGCCGAGCGCGATCATCACCGCACCGCCGATCACCGTCGAACGGATGCCGAAGCGTTCGGCGATCCGCCCCATCGGGATCCCGCCGATTGAGGCACCGAACCAGGCAAAGGAATAGGCGAGCGCCGGCACCGACCGCTCGCCGCCCAGATCGGCGGCGACCGAGGTGAGTGCGACAACCGGGATCGCGTTGGCCCCGAACGAGGTTGCGGCAATACCCAGCGCGGTCAGGCAGACCACCCAGGAACCGCGGTGCTCGACGGTGGCACGACCGGCCCACCGCCGCTCAGCGAAAGAGGACGTGCTCATCAGCGGGGATTTATGATGCGTCTATGGTCGCCACGGCAAGGCCGGGCCCCGGCCTGTGCCGGGGTGACGCGCAAAGCGCCCCGGCCGGCTATGCCAGTGTTATGCCGACCGCTTCCGGACCCTTGCGGCCCTCGGCGATGTCGACGACCACGCGCTGGCCCTCGTTGAGGCTCATCAGGCCGGCCCGCTGCAAGGCGGAGGCGTGCACGAACACATCCTTGCCGCCGCCGTCGCGCACGATAAA
>DASZOZ010000001.1:0-3033 GCA_035550515.1 Allostellaceae bacterium | reverse complement strand
CCATCCCGGCGACCCGATGGACAAGAACCTCTACGACCTGCCCCCCGAGGAACTGAAGGACGTCCCCACCGTCTGCGGCTCCTTGCGCGAGGCGCTCGGCGCGCTCGAGGCCGACCACGCCTTCCTCCTCAAGGGCGAGGTGTTCACCCGCGACCAGGTCGAGAGCTACCTCGAACTCAAATGGGAGGAGGTCTACGCCTTCGAGCACACACCCCACCCCATCGAGTTCCAGATGTACTACTCCGTGTGACCACCGCTACGGCCGGTGCATCAACAGTGACGCCAGCAGGGCCAGCGCCAGCAGCGCCGCGATGCCCTGCCACACCCGCACCGGGGCGCGTTCGTAGAGCGTGCGCTGCCGGCCGATCCCGCCGGCCGCGCGGGCCGGGCCGGCCTCCAGCTCGGTGGCGAATTCGCCCATGTCGCGGTGCCGCTGCGCCGGATCGGCGGCGATCGCGCGGCCGATCGTGCTTTCCAGCCAGGACGGCAGATCCGGCCGCAGCGTCGAGAAGCGCTGCGGCCGGCTGCGCCGCGGCGGGCTCATCGCGTCGGCATTGGCGTAGGGGTACTCGCCGGTGAACGCGCGGAACATCGTCACGCCCAGCGCATACAGGTCGGTCGCCTCGCTGCCCGGCTCGCCCTCCGCCATTTCCGGCGCCCTATAGGCGAGCGTGCCGGGGATCGCCTCCGCCGGGAACTCCTCGAGGCCCGGCACCCGCACCACCCCGAGATCGATCAGCTTCAGCGACCCTCCGTCTTCGAGGATGACATTGTCGGGCTTGATGTCGCGGTGGATGATGCCGGCCCGATGCAGCGCCGCGACCGCGCGCGCCAGACGGATCGCGATGTTGCGCCCCTCCTCCAAGCCGATCCGCGGCGACCGCGCCAGCCGCGCTTCCAGCAGCTCGCCCTGATAGAGCGGCATCACCGTGTAGAGCCGGGTCTGGCGGCCGGGCGGCAGCTCGATGACGCGCCCCAGCGAGGGGTGGTGCACCCGCGCCCCGACCCAGGCCTCGCGCACGAAGGCGGCGCGGTAGGCCGCGACGCTGGCGACCTGCGGCTTGGGGAATTTGAGCGCGACGGCCCCGCCCTCGACCTCGTCCTCGGCGCCGAACAGCCGTGTGTACCGCCCGTCGGAGAGCAGCGCCTTGAGCACGAACCCGTCGATCGACTCGCCGCCGCTCGGCACCAGGGCGATCGGCAGCTGCGCGATGGCGCCGCCGATATCGGCCGACCCGGCCGCCGGCAGCGCCACCACGTCGAGCACCAGCGCAGTGCAGTTGTCGGTGCTCGCCGCCTTGAGCGCCGCGGTCACCAGGGCATTGGCGGTCTCGTCCGGCGCCGCGCGGTCGCGCAGGATATCGGCGATCGCCTCGTCGACCAGCGCGCCATGGACCCCATCGCTGCACAACAGGAACCGGTCGTGCAGGGCCACCGGCTGGGTCGCATAGTCCAGCCGGATTTCGGTCTCGACCCCCAGCGCCCGCACCAGCGCATGCGAGCGACCGGCTCCGACGGCATGGACGTGATCGGTCGTCAGGCAGCTCAGCCGGTCGCCGCTCAGCCGATAGGCGCGCGTGTCGCCGACATGCAGGACATGCGCGATCCGCCCGCGCAGCACCAGCCCGGTAAAGGTGCAGCCGAGGCCGGTAAGGCTCGGGTCCTGCCGCCCGATCGCATTGATCCAGCCGTTGAGCGCGCTGACGATCCGCGCGCCGGCGCGCTGCACCTCCATCGTCTCCGGCAGGTCGCAGAACCCGTCGAGAAAGCCGCGCACCGCGGTCTCCGCGGCGACTCGGCCACCTTTCGCGCCGCCGATCCCATCGGCGATCGCGGCGATCACCTCCTGGCGCGGCTGGGGCAGCTCCCAGCCCATCAGCGCGCCGGCGAAATCCTGGTTGTCGCGCCGCGGCCCGGTCCGCGAGGCAAAGCCGGCGCTCGCTTTGAGGCTGGGTTCAACCAAGGCCATGTCGTCGGTCCCAGTCCCGTTCCGCGCCGTGGCTAAACATTAGGCGCCTGTGTGGTGGTGATATCGCCGCTTTTTTGGGCAGTGGCGGCGGGAGGTCACTCCGGCTTGCAGGTGTAATGGAGAAAATAGCCGCCGGTCGTCGATGCGGCGCGCAATTGCAGCTTTCCGGTGGCCCGTTCGAGCTCGTAGATGCCGCCCTTCCCGTCGGTCCATTTGATCCAGTCGCCGCTGATGGTCGCCGGACGTGCATCGACCAGGCGTCGATCGAGATCGACGACGACGGGCCAGTTCGCGCCGCCGACCGGATTGGTGCAGCGCAGGCGGAGCAGCCCGCCTTCGGCCGCGGCCTCGCCCGAGACCGGCATCCCGATTGCGGCCAGAAGCAAGAGCCCGCGACGCAGGCGGACCCGCGCACCACGCGAAAAAAACTTGTCGAACATTATCAACGCTCTCGGACCGACGTGGCGACTGCCCGGGCGACAGGCATGAATCTTGCCAACGGGTCAAACCGATCGGCGCGCTTGTCGAAACCGGCTCTTGGCGGGGATTTCGGCATGGGTCGGGAATAAACGCTGCGAGGTGAGAGAATGCTAGTCGCATCACCAAAGTGGTTGGATACCGGCTCGAATGCCTGGCAGATGGCGGCGGCGACGTTCGTCGGCCTGCAGAGCATCCCGGGGCTGGTGATCCTCTACGGGGGCATCGTCAAGAGAAAGTGGGCAGTGAATTCCGCCTTCATGGCGGTCTACGCGTTCGCCGCGGTGATGGTCGTCTGGGTGCTGTGGGCCTACAACATGGCGTTCGGCGATCAGTGGTTTGATTCCTGGGCGTTTCTCGGCAAGCCGGCACCGGCGCTTTCCGCCGATTTCCTGCTGGGACAGGCGAAAATCCCGTCGATCGCGACGGACGGCGATTCCGCGGGTCTGCCGCCCTTCGCCTTCCCGATGGCGACGCTGGTGTTCTTCCAGTTCGTCTTCGCCGCGATCACCGTGATCATCATGGCCGGCTCGCTGATCGGCCGGATGAGCTTCAAGGCCTGGATCATCTTCGTGCCGGTGTGGATG